>NZ_JAMXLY010000100.1 GCF_024054555.1 Segatella cerevisiae
GCATTGCTTGTCAAGGATACCATCCGGGAGCTCTTCGAACCTTTGGATCGAGAGCAGACTGATGGCGACGAGCAGCAGCTTAGTATTGACTTTACATACGATTAACATATATTAAGAGACACTAGTGCTGTAGCACCTACAATAGGCTCACCTTTTTGGTCAATTACTACTCCTCGAATGATCTTAGAAGAGGATTGTTGAAGAATTTTTTCAGGATTCCTATCAGACTTTCCATAGGAATAAATGGATTGGGTTAATAGCATTATCACTGATAATGCTATCGTTAAAATCTTAGGCAAATTATCGTTTCGCATTTGATTATTATTTGTTAATTGTTTAGATGATATTGATTTATTGAAAGAAATGATTAATTTCTTTTTACATAAATAGATTTATTGAAAATTTCATGTCCTTTTATGTCAACAATCTGCAACTTTAGTTCATCATTATTTACTTCACCGAAAAGACAGGAGTTATTAGAATTGACCAGAATAGGGAAATGTATAGAATTTGAAGATGGAGTATAACGAAATCTATGGAGGTGACCACAAAGCATTATGTCTATTCCCACCTTATTGAGAATAGGTACAAATTTGTTTCTTACCTCTATTTCTCCATGCCAGGCACTTGGACTGATGGCCGGTGGAATATGGCCGATGACTACATGGAAACGGGCTTGACGATATTCTGCAGATTGGACAACTTTCTCAAGCCAGTTTGCTTCTTCAGTACGATATTGATCAAAGTTATTAAAACCATAATATTCTATATCATCATCGGGCTTATCTTCTCCTGTATCTAATGCAATAAAAAATATTGGTCCTTGTCGCCATGTAAAGTAAAGATGAGGTTGCCGTGGGCAAAAATATTCTTGAAATTTCTCTGCATACTTGCCACGTGTCTCGTGGTTGCCACGTACATAATATAAAGGCTTTTCTTGAGCAAAAAGTCTGACTGCTGTGTCCAAAAATCCTTTATATATTACGGAATCATTAGGAAAAGAATTTATCATGTCACCATTGAAAATGATCATATCTTTATCTTTATAATTTGCATAATTCAGCAAAGGCTCCATGATGTTAGCACGTTCATGCACATCATTTAGAATAGCAAAAGATGTCTCCGGTTTATTTTGGTCACAGGTCGTAAAAGTTAACGGCTTTTCCGTGAAAACATTCGTCGCGGCAATGTCTCCATATCGGCCACCGAAATCTTTATGAGCGAAAACTTCCTTGGCATAAACCCGGTAGCGATAAGTCGTACCAGACGTTAGCCCTGTCAACCGAACTGAATGTATACAAGATGTACGTTTGATTCCAATTGTTGTATCATAAAATTTCTGCCTGCTAATAGCATAAAAATTAGTACTGTCATTTGGAGCAAGTTCAACCCATCCGATGGAAGGTTTGTCTGAAATCCATACAATAGTAGCCTCTCTTTCATATACATTTTGCAAATATGGACCATGGGATATTGTTATTGCTGATCCTAAAATAGTATAAAAGCTTACTAAAATAGTAATAAGAAAACAATTAATTTGATATTGTTTCATTTTTTGACAATTATGGAAATAGGAGAATTTTTTTATCGTGTTATTTTAAAGTTGATATATTTCATACTGCAACATTAGATAGATATTAAATTAATTTTTCAGGTAAGAGTATGGTCATCCATCTTTTTAACGACCATAATTTACTTATCAAACAGTTTATTCCCTGCGGACAGACAACTATATTCTCTATATTTCAAAGTTAGAATGACCGTCCGCATTTTTCTTATAACAATTACGTATAATACTCCCCAATTTTAGTACAGGTGCTAAAGTTAAAGAATATTGTTTATCTTTGCACTAAGTAAGAAAGGAACAGAAATGGGAAGAAGAAGTAAGTTTGAACCAAGTTTTAAGGCAAAGGTA
>NZ_JAMXLY010000101.1 GCF_024054555.1 Segatella cerevisiae
TTCAGAAAATAAAGATGATTGAGTATAAAATTAACACAAGACCAAGAAAGAAGTTGAACTTTGACTGTCCGCTTGAATCCTTTTATGATAAGATTATCTAAATTTGCACTTGCTTGTTGAATTCACCATATTATATTCTTACCGTTTTTGAAAAAAACTATTAAAATGTTTGGAAATGGTTTATTTTACACCTATATTTGCAACTATTAATATTGCAATATACCAACTAAAATACACAGAATCACGGTTTGTGGAAATAAACTAATAACAAAGACTATGAAATTCAAGAAGAAAGAATCCTTACCAATTTTATTCATTATTATTTCCCTGGTTATTACTATATATGTTCAGAAATTGGGCGATAACATTGTATTACATTGGGATTTTGTCGGTAACATCAAATCTCTCGGTCCATCTGAAACCCTATTTCTATTGCCTATGGTCATGTGCCTCGTTTATTGCATCTTACTCTATTATGAAGAACATCCTGAAAAGATAAATAGTACTAAGAGACCTCCTGTTGGTATAGAGCCTAATCATGCATGGAGAAAATATTGCTATCTTTTTAGAGCAACAACCATGTTATTACTTTTATACATCACTGTGTGCTCAGCTAGATTTTTAATTCTACATATAACACTTGTATATGCGTTACTCTTAATTTTGATCTATCTATTATTTACAGCATTACATATATTGCATAAAAAGTAGACGAACTATGAACAGTAATTGAAATTGTGACTGGAGTTATTGCCAGTTCTATTATACGGGAATCTTACGATGCCATGCAAGCACTCTTCCCACAGAAAAACTGAATCAGCAAATACTCAATGCAAAGTCAAAGCATACACTACATGAGTACTGACGGAATTTATACCCTGACTGAGTTTCATATTCGAGCCGACTATTTTACCATCACAAACAAGATCATTTTATCCATTGGTATGCAAACCGTGCATCACCGGATGCCAGATAGATGATACCACAATAGGTGAATCCATATTCCTGAATGACGTGTCTCATGATCTTATTATCACGATGTGTATCGATCCGGATATTGTCATATCGGGAGGAACAGAAATCCATTACAGATTTGAATATGCCGTGAACATTGGGAAGGCTAGCCAGACGGTGAATCGTGTGATAGGGATGAATGTCATCAAGCCACTGCCCCTTGTCAATGATGCGATAAGTCGGCTCAGGTGAAAGCAGACACGCAAAATAAGACACGATGACTCCATCATCCACGATGACAAATGCGCCTTGCCTATGAATATCAGAAATGACGTCGGCTCCTGAAGGGTAGCCGTCATTCCACTGTGCCATATCACCATTCCGCCTCATAATGAGTCTAGCCGCATCTATGACCTGTATGATAGCAGGTAAATCCTCGAGAGTAGCCGGACGAATAGCCCTGATTTCTGTTGCCATAATGAGCAAAATTAATAATATCCTTAATGACTAAGGGTATTGAATCACTTCGGTGCAAAAGTAACAAAAAAGAGGAAAACGAAGGCTTGAGAATCCAAAAATATCAGACAGGTTGTTATGGTACAAAGATCATGTAACGGGATAGTCAGATGAACTGTGTCAAAGTCCTTTTTTGTTTAGTTGTTAACCTCATCAGAAAGGCACGATTTCCAATCGTGTTTTTCGGATGAGGGACATTACAGTCAGCAAAGTTACATAATCTTGAATCTGTCTCCAAATTTTATAGCCAATTGCTGAGCCGTGAGTCCCCAATTCGATATCGGCATGGTCCATTTCCTGCGTATGTTGCGGTATGCCAGGTAGACAAG
>NZ_JAMXLY010000102.1 GCF_024054555.1 Segatella cerevisiae
TTTTCATACGTAAATATTTTGTGCCCCACCTATTGGGAAGGGGCTATTTTTAATTGTTTTTAATAACTTAACAGAGTTAAGACAAAAGAAAAGATAGCACTTGTTGGTGTGCAAGTGCGGCTGAATGATCGGCTTTTTATGTGATAACAGCTAAGAATTTAAATTTTCATACACGTGTCCGTAAGTCACAGTCTTTGCCGCTTAGCTGTCGGGACCAGTTTCATATCCGGACTGGGGATGTTCCAGTAAAAATCGGCCTGAAGTATAATTGTCCCGTCTATGCCGGTTTCTTCTCTGATTCTGCCTCGAGTCGGTCTAGGCTTACCTTGTACCCGAGCTTATGAAGCTCGCCCGTAAGATAGCCGGTCCGTCTTGACCTGATTTTGTTTGGAACATACTGATCTCCCAGTTCATGGTAGGCTGCTCCGGTACTTAAGATCATATATACGGCTATTAACTGGGCATGGCCTATGGCTATCAAGGCTCTTTTCTTCCCTCTCCTGGCTGCTATGCGATGGTATCTTTCGCTGAAGAACGTGTTTTTGGTTCGGGACCCTGCCCATGCGGCTTCTGTTACTACCGCCTTCACTTGTTTGTTTCCGTGATTCGTTCTTGAACTTTTTTTTTACCCGCGCTTTCATTATTGCCAGGACACATACCTGCCCATGAGGCAAGATGCTTCTCTGAAGGGAATTTGCCCATATCCAGGCCTATCTCTGCTATCAGGTCCTCTGCCACTTTACGTTCTATACCGGGAATCCCGCATATCGCTTCAAGGGCATTGTCATAAGGGACGAGCAGTTCCCTTATCTGGTCGTCAAGTAACAGGATGCTTTCACGGGTTCCTTTTATATTCGATTGGATCAGTTGAACCATGAAGATCTGATGCGATGTCAGATTGCCCGTACAGGCTTCCAGTATCTCCTCCGGACTCGCCTGTATCTTCTTATGGTATACACTCCGGACATCTTCTATCGTAAGCTTCTTTCCTGTACAAAGCAGGGCTGTCAGTTTCTCTCCCGTAACGCCGCTCGTACTCGACAGTACACTTGACAACTTTATGTTTCCGTCTTCAAGTACCCGGATTATCCGGTTCTTGTCTGCGGTCACCGACTGCACCAGCTTACGCCGGTAACGGGTCAGGTCACGCAGTTCACGCTGCTCACGTGGAGGGATGTAGCTGTTCTTCAGCAAACCTGCCATCAGCAGCTTGCAGATCCATTCACTGTCCATCCTGTCTGTCTTGTGACCCGGTACATTCTTGATATGACGGGCATTCACTACCCATATCTCCGGAATGAAGCCTTCCAGCACATTGTATATCGGTTTCCAATATACACCCGTGCTCTCCATTGCTACGTGAGTCACTCCTGATGATTTCAGCCATTCTCTCATCTCTGTCAAAGAACTCGTGAAGGTCTTGAACTCCCGCGTCTCCTGATGGGACGGGGTCCTTACTGTCGCTACCACTACCTCCTTGTGGATGTCCATACCGCAACCGTGCGATACGACCTGGGCGAATTCAACTCTTGCCATAATTGCCTCCTTGGGGTTATTAATTCTCCACAAAGATAGCTATAACAATATATTTTCATTCGCTTTGACGATTCTTTTTAATCATGGATGTTTCATA
>NZ_JAMXLY010000103.1 GCF_024054555.1 Segatella cerevisiae
ACTCAAGTTTCGGAAGTAAAAAGAATTGATTTATTTAACAAATAAAAGTGAGTTTGAGTGCCCTTGTTACAGGGAAATTTTGTATATTTGTATTGATAAAATAAACAGACAAAACGCTCAAACTCATGAACAAAGATACGAAAATACTTTCAGAAATCGGCAAATATTTCTCAAAAGATGGTAAAAAAAGCCCGATGTCAGTCATCCTCCAGATGATGCATAATGTAAAGTTTAATGAACGCGTCCTTTTCAAGGACCGTATTATCAGGCCGAATTGCCGGTTCACTCCCATGGCTGTTCTCCAGTGCCTGCTGCTGTTCCCGTTCTTTGGTATCAGGAATCCGTCACAGTATACAGGAACTTCCCTGGCGGGCCTGTTTGGCGGGCATCGTGATATTTTCTATGAGTTTATGAAGGACGAAACCATTGACTGGCGGAGGATCATGGCGAAGCTCAGCACTCAGATATGGAATCTCATCACGGTCCGTTCAGACCATAAAAACCAAAAGTTGCCGACAGTCCTGATCTTTGATGACACGGATATTATCAAGAGAAGCTGGCAGACGGAACTGGTCAGCAAGATCTATTCCCATGTAGACCACAATTATCATCCCGGTTATAAGGCCCTGTTTGCTTGCATATCAGATGGTATCAGCCAGCTGCTGCTTGATCTTTCACTTACCCGAGAAAGTAAGGGCAGTGACTTTGGCCTGACAAAAAGCGTGGCTGCCCGGCAGCACCATTCTTCAGACAAGGAGAAAACACAGGCTGCCGGACGCAGGGAAGAGAGCTGCGAATCCAAGATAGACCTGATGAAAGACATGACGGGGCGTGTTGTCAAAGCCGGGATTCACTTTGACTACGTACTGAATGACAGTTGGTTTACCTGCACTGACCTTGTAAGATATGTCCGTAGGATACATAATGGTTGTGAATACCTTGGAATGATCAAGATGTCAAAACGCCATTACGCCTGTCGTGGAAAACTGTATACGGCGAAGACTCTGGCAGAGATGCTGTGGAAGAAGAACAGGCACAGCCATCACAGGAAGTACGGCTATTCCTTTATCTATGCGAACGTGATGATGGATGACCAGAGGGTCCGCCTCTTCCTGACAAGGAAAAGCAAGCGTTCCGAATGGAGAGGATATCTGACTACCAATCTGAAATTATCCTTTGAAGATGCCTTTAAAATCTACTCTATGAGATGGGGCATAGAGGTCGTCAATAAGGAGGAGAAATCCCTGCTCTATATGGATAAATGCCAGTCCTGGTATTTTGCGGCACAGATAGCCCATGTTACGATCACTTCTCTACAATACGATTTTCTCTCGCTTGCCAGAAGGTTCTCTGACTATGAAACGATCGGAGGACTGTTCAGGGGAACTGCCGATGATGTCCGCGAACTCTCCGTTACCGAGAAAGCATGGGGACTGATCATGAGTATCGTTGAGACTGCAGATGAAGAGTTCGGATTTGATGACGGAATCATGTACAAAATTATCTACAAGGCTGATAAGATGAACCGGTTTGTAAACTTCTACGAAAAAATCGCAGTATAGCAGGTTGTTGATAATTCTTACTTCCGAAACTTGAGT
>NZ_JAMXLY010000104.1 GCF_024054555.1 Segatella cerevisiae
CATTGCTTGTCAAGGATACCATCCGGGAGCTCTTCGAACCTTTGGATCGAGAGCAGACTGATGGCGACGAGCAGCAGCTTAGTATTGACTTTACATACGATTAACATATATTAAGAGACACTAGTGATTTCAGACAAGGAATTGATGCGTGGCGGATCTTCACGGTTAAAATGTCTGATATGGCTAATAAACCCAAGTTGTGGGATACCTTTTGGAAGTATTATTTTGGTCTTTCGTGGAATAGTGTAAAGATGCGTTTTATCATGCAAGCTACTGGATACACGGAGTGGGATCAAAGACCTTCTGACTATTCATTCCTGAATTGGCTTTCAGCCACTGCAAAACAAGCTTTAGTGGAATATAATCAACAACATCCAGATAACCCTTTAAGAGCAGCGAATGGGGATATTGTATCGATGGACAATTAAAACAAACAGACGATGAAAAAAAATAGTTTATATTTATATATTTTATTAATACCTTTTCTTACCGGTTGTATCGAAGATAAAGGAAATTATAATTATATTTCAGCCAATGAAGTTATGCCAATTACTATTCAGGGGTTAGATACCGCTTTACAAATAGTACAAGGGGATACCTTACATTTATCTCCTCAATTAAAGGGAATAAAAGATACTAATTCATATAATTATGAGTGGTCAGTCACGGAATCTGCTACAGCTGGAGTTTTGCCTTCGAAAAAAATATTGGGAACATCTCCAAAATTAAATGCCAAAATATCTCTTGATGCGGGTAGCTATTACCTTAACTTTAAAGTAATCGATTTTAAGAAAGACGTTTATAAACGCCAACAAATAGACTTAACGGTCGTTTCTTCGTCCTTGGGGCCAGGATGGTATGTTCTAAAAGATATAAATGATTCCACAGACTTTGATTATATAAGCAATAATGGAGTTATGTATAATGATATTTTGGCAGGAGGAAACAAAAAGCTTCCCGGTAAAGCCATCTGTATGACTTATCAGTCCGGAGGATATTACCAGACTATTCAAGATACATCGGGAGTTATTACATTGGCCAACCAAAAAGTTTTTCATATATTAAGTACCCGTGATATATTTACCATCAATGCAAATACTTTAGCCCTATTTAAAACGTTTAAAGATGAATTTTATTCCACTTCAACATGCAACCCTCAGTCTATATTCTTTTCTTCAATGCTAAATGATTTATACCTTATTAATAATAATTTATTGTATTCAATTTATGGTATGTCTGCAAATATTGGGAAGTTTGGAGCTGCAAAGGTTGGCATTTATTCATTATATAAAAATATGGTTCCTTATGATTTTGGTGATATTCTTGTCTTTGGTGAATTCAACAAGCAAGTGCAAATTTAGATAATCTTATCATAAAAGGATTCAAGCGGACAGTCAAAGTTCAACTTCTTTCTTGGTCTTGTGTTAATTTTATACTCAATCATCTTTATTTTCTGA
>NZ_JAMXLY010000105.1 GCF_024054555.1 Segatella cerevisiae
GCCTGTAGTTCACCTCTATAGTACGGTTACCCCTTGCCTTGAAGCACCGGCATCGGAGCGGACATCCCTCGCATCTCTGTGCCCTGTACCTTGCGCTTTGGGTGGCATACCCGCTTGCCGTCCTGCCTCTCCTGGTGCCGATGCGCCTCAGGTGCTGCCCCATGGGACAGACGTAATAGTCTTCCTCCTTATTATAGTAGAAGCTGTCCTGACGGAAAGGGTCCTGAACATAGCGCGGACGCTGCTCAATGTGGAAGCGGTTGTACTTGACGAAGGCTTCCATGCCGTTCTCCTCCATGAACCGGTAATTCTCTTCCGAGCCATAGCCTGAATCTGCTACTTCCCTGAGCGGAAAGCGGCGGTAACGCTTCATGAAGGAGTTGCAGAACGGAATGAAGGTCAGCGTGTCCGTGGGATTGGGGAAAAGGGCGAAGTCCGTGATGAACTGATTCTCCGTTCCGATCTGCAGGTTGTATCCGGGCTTGGTCTGCCCGTTGTTCATCGCGTCCTCCTTCATCCGCATGAACGTGGCATCATGGTCTGTCTTGGAATAAGAGTTGCGTTCACCCAGTATCACAAGGTGGCGGTCATATTCACGCAGCTTGTCCCGGTGGGCCCTGAGCTGGCGTAACTGCCTTTCCTTCTCCCTTTTTTCTGCCTTCTGCTCCTTGTTTTCAGGGACGGCGGTTTTGTCTATGGAAGTCTGTAATTCACTTACGAGTCCTTCCAGCATGGATGGAGTGAACTCTACAGGCTCATCCCGGTCCATTTGATCCTGCACTATACTGTCATCTATCTGTTCAAGGAGTACGGAAATCTTCTCCATCAGTTTCGCACGGTTCCTTTCCACCGTCTTGCGCCAGACAAAGGTGTATTTATTGGACTTGGCCTCTATCTTCGTGCCGTCAACATATTCCGTGTCAAGCGTGATGAATCCCTTTTCCCACAGCAGCAGGACGATCTGGGTGAATATACCGTTGATTTCTTTCTTCACACGGTTCCGGAAGCGGTTGATCGTAATAAAGTCGGGCTTCTCATAACCTGCGAGCCAGATGAAATGTATATCACGGCGCAGAAGCTTCTCTATGCGACGGCAGGAATAGATGTTGTTCATATAGGCGTATATGATGACCTTGAGCATCATCCTGGGATGATAGGGACTACGGCCGGATTCCTTGTAGAGTTTCAGGATATCGTCCAGATTCAGACCGTTGATTATACCGTTGATTAGGCGGACCGGATCATTTTCCGCAATATCCTCATCGATTCTTTGTGGAAAAAGAACCATTTGGTTGGGCGTATAAGAAAGAAAGTGTAACTTTGCCATAGTTATAAAGTATATGTCTAAAGGTACAAAAATTTTTGGACATGGCAAAGCCCTGGCTTGAGAAAGTCGGGGCTTTGTGATAAAAAAAGAGGATATGTCTATTTTGACACACCCTC
>NZ_JAMXLY010000106.1 GCF_024054555.1 Segatella cerevisiae
GGGTCAGTCCATAATCTTGGGGATTTAACATAAGAGTCTATTGATAATTTTTTATCTTTGTAGCATGGAAAGCAAAAAGACAACAGACTATAAATCCATTCTATCCATGTTCCTACCGAAGGGCATGTTGGATTATTTCGACTTTACGGACTATGCCGATATGGGCTCGTATTACATTTTTTGTCTGGAGGAGAAGCCCTCGATTCCTGAAGACCTGTCCCGTCTTCCACTAGTTTCGAAGGGTTTCTACCCGGAGATAGTCGTGACGGACTTTCCGGTCCGCGACCATACGGTCTATCTCAAGGTCCGCCGTCGACGTTGGGAGGATAAGTCGACGGGGAAGAGCTACAGCCGTAATTGGAAACTGATAGCCGACGGAACCAGCATTACAGCTGAGTTCGGTGCTTTTTTAAAAGAATTACCTTGATACCCACGAGGTAAGCATCAAAAGCCTGGCAGATTTCTGCCGAATGAAGAGCAGTACCCTCGGCAATTATTACAAGGAGCACCTGAGTGGCTTCCGCGGCTGGCCCCAGCTCCCTCATGCGGACGAATACCTTCTCTTCGGGGATAATATGGGAGAAAACCTTTCCATTGACGAAACGGCCTTCAGCAACGGCGAGTTGTATACGATCGTCACCAATAAGGACGGTCATGGAAAGGCCGGAACACTCATAGCGATGGTCAGGGGTACGAAGGCAGAGGATGTCTGCCGCCGCCTGTTGCGCCTGCCCGAGGGGAAGCGGAAGAGGGTCAGGACCGTCACGCTCGACATGGCCGGAAGCATGTATCGGATTGCCCGCAGGTGCTTTCCCAATGCACAGCAGGTCGTTGACCGTTTCCACGTCCAGAAGCTCATGCACGAGGCCCTGCAGGAACTGCGGATCAAATACCGCTGGGAAGCCCTGGACAGGGAGAACGGGAAAAGGAAGGCTGCACGCCTGCAGAAGAAGGCGTATGTTCCTGAAACCTTTGCCAACGGCGATACGCCTTGCCAACTGCTCGCACGCAGCAGGTACTTGTTGTTCAAGAATCCAAATGACTGGACGGAGACACAGAGGGCCAGGGCAGAAGTCCTTTTTCAGGAATATGCCGACATCAGGACCTTCTACCATCTTTCATTGCATTTGGGACAAATCTATTCGACCAATTATGATAAGGACGTGGCAAGGCCGAAGATGGCACTGTGGTTCAATAAGGTTGAGGAGATGAAATATCCGCAGTTCAATACCGTCATTGAAACATTCAAGCAGCATTATGAAAGGATACTTAACTTCTTTAACCAAAGACTCACCAATGCAAGTGCGGAATCATTCAATGCAAAGCTAAAGAGTTTTAGGACTACTTTCAGGGGAGTGGAAGATGTGAAGTTCTTCTTATACAGAGTTGCACAATTATATGCATAGGCAAATTGTTAAATCCCCAAGATTAATAACTGTGCC
>NZ_JAMXLY010000107.1 GCF_024054555.1 Segatella cerevisiae
GAGGAAGGTGGGGATGACGTCAAATCAGCACGGCCCTTACGTCCGGGGCTACACACGTGTTACAATGGCCGGTACAGAGCGAAGGCGTCCCGCAAGGTCCGCCGAAGCGCCAAAGCCGGCCCCAGTACGGACTGGGGTCTGCAACCCGACCCCACGAAGCTGGATTCGCTAGTAATCGCGCATCAGCCATGACGCGGTGAATACGTTCCCGGGCCTTGTACACACCGCCCGTCAAGCCATGAAAGCCGGGAGTGCCTGAAGTCCGTGACCGCAAGGATCGGCCTAGGGCAAAATCGGTAATTGGGGCTAAGTCGTAACAAGGTAGCCGTACCGGAAGGTGCGGCTGGAACACCTCCTTTCTGGAGCGGTGCCCTTTCGAAGGGCGGTTCTGAAATCGGAAGCGCGCTTGTACACATGTCTGTCTGTTTTTTAAGATATTTCGAGAGAAGGAAGGAAGCCGGGCGGAAGAGCCCCGGGTCACAAGGGAATACCGGCGGCCGACAGAGTCCTATAGCTCAGTTGGTCAGAGCGCCACACTGATAATGTGGAGGTCGGCAGTTCAAGTCTGCCTGGGACTACTTCGAAGGAAATGACCTCGGAGACACGAAGGTGTCCATGGGGGATTAGCTCAGCTGGCTAGAGCACCTGCTTTGCAAGCAGGGGGTCAACGGTTCGAATCCGTTATTCTCCACAACCCCGCACAATGGCGGGAAACGATCTTTGACATATTGATACACAATCAGGACTGCCGCAGCCTCTGGTGAATGCCCGCAAGGGCGTGAAACAGCAGGCGCGTGCAGCCAGAAGTATGAACTATTTATATCCCCCGCCTGCCTCAGGGCACGGCGGGGGACACGAGGAAAGAAGAAAAGGGCGCATGGCGGATGCCTTGGCTCACAATGGCGAAGAAGGACGTGATAAGCTGCGAAAAGCTCCGGCGAGATGCAAATGATCCATGAGCCGGAGATCTCCGAATGGGACAACCCAGGCGGCTGAAGGCCGTCTACCGCGGGCCTAGTGTCTGCGGGGCGAACCCGGGGAACTGAAACATCTTAGTACCCGGAGGAAGAGAAAATAAACAATGATTCCCCAAGTAGCGGCGAGCGAACGGGGAGGAGCCCAAACCGCGTGCGTAGCAATGCGCGTGCGGTGTAGTAGGACCACGGTGTCATACGCCGGAAGGGAGCGGAACGGACTGGAAAGTCCGGCCATAGCGGGTGAAAGCCCCTTACGCGAACCCGAAGGCGGTGTAGTGGTATCCTGAGTAGCGCGGAGCACGAGAAATTCTGCGTGAATCTGCCGGGACCATCCGGCAAGGCTGAATACATTGTGAGACCGATAGCGAACCAGTACTGTGAAGGAAAGGTGAAAAGCACCCCGCGAG
>NZ_JAMXLY010000108.1 GCF_024054555.1 Segatella cerevisiae
CACTAGTGTCTCTTAAAATTATTTATTTTTTTTTGTATTGTTCTCATGCACAATAATTTAGATTCAGAAAAGTATGTCCGACATTTGAATTGGGTACCTTTGCACGCATATTCAAAATATACAAAGTATGCATTCCGGACATTACCTCTTCACACAACTTACAATGTTCCTGCCTCAGAGATATTTCAGAAGACTGGTCGACAAGTACGAAGACCGGACCAGGAAATGGAGCTTCTCTCACTGGAGCCATCTTCTGGTACTGATGTTTGGTCAACTCATCGGTTGCAACAGTCTTCGTGAGCTTACGGATATTACGGTTGCACATGGAAAAAGATCTTATCATCTTGGATTTGGCAAAAGTCCTGTCACAAGAAATACCTTGTCCAAAGCGAACTCCCTCAGAGACTATCGCATCTTTGAAGAGTTTGCCTTCCACATGGTGTCTTTGGCTCAGAAGCGAAGAATCACCGGAGGTTTTGAACTCCATGGACGATTCTATGCCGTTGACTCGACTACCATTGACCTCTGCATGTCCATGTTTGAGTGGGCTCACTTCAGAAGTACAAAGTCCGGAGTCAGAATCCACACGCAGATTGACATTGTCACGGAGATACCTGTCTTCTACAGAATTACGACTGCCAAGGTACATGATACCAAAGCCATGGACTGGATTACATACGAGCCATTGGCTTGCTATGTCTTTGACCGGGGCTACTTTGACCTCACCAGGCTCTTCGCCATTGAACAATCCCGGGCCTTCTTCATTATCAGGGAGAAAGGCAAGCCTGACTATGAGATCATCAGTGGAAATGATCTCCTTAACGGAGAGGACAATGTCCTCAGAGACCAGACCATCCGTCTTACAGGAAAAAGGAACAAGAACAACTATCCGACAGAGCTTCGCAGGATTGTCTATTATGCTTCGGAACTTCAGCGGTCGTTCACATACTATACAAACAACTTCTACCTTAAAGCCAAAGATATTGCTCTTCTGTACCGATACAGATGGCAGGTGGAGTTGTTCTTTAAATGGATTAAGCAGCATCTCAAGGTCAAATCTTTTTGGGGCACTTCTGAGAATGCTGTCCGAATCCAGATACATGTCGCCATCATTACATACTGTCTCATTGCTATCGTGGAACATGACTTCAAACTGGACAGACCGGTGGTTGAGGTCATGCGCATCATGGGTAGTGCATTGCTTGTCAAGGATACCATCCGGGAGCTCTTCGAACCTTTGGATCGAGAGCAGACTGATGGCGACGAGCAGCAGCTTAGTATTGACTTTACATACGATTAACATATATTAAGAGACACTAGTG
>NZ_JAMXLY010000109.1 GCF_024054555.1 Segatella cerevisiae
ATCATGTAAAATATTATCTGTGTAAGGATAATAACTTTGGTGCGAATTTTATTTATCGTGTATTTCATCAAGAGTTTCAGAATCATGCTGGAAAAGAAAGTGTGCGATGTTCTTCCATCTGTCGAAAGCTTGCGGTTCAAGAAGGGACTAAATATTATGTAGAACTTCCCGTTAGTGCAAACAGAAAAGGCGTCCGTAGAAAAGCAACTGCTCAAGCAGACGACATTGAAAGAGATTTAATTTATTATAGTAATAATTGATTAATTTATAATATATAAAAAGTTTGTGTTAAACTATTAATTTAATATATTTGTTTCCTAAACAGATTACCTTTGTAAGGTATAAAAAATAAATAATACTATGGAAAAAATATCTTTTGATCAATTGCCTCAAATGGTAAGTAATATTGCTAAGGAGGTCTCAACATTAAAAGCCATGATGACGGTAATGCTTCCTAAAGGCAGTTCCCTTAAGTATCGTGTGGAAGATGGAAAACCTGAGATTCTAATGTGCAAAGAGGTTTCTTCTTCTGTCATCTATCAGCATACAATCTGTGATGTAGCATGCGCCTGTAAGATTATGAATATGGCCAAGTCTACCTTATATGCTCATGTTCGACAAGGTGATATTCCTGGCATGAAGAAGGGCAAAAAATGGTATTTTTATGAGGATGAACTGGCTAAGTGGATAGAAAGTGGAAATACTGTTAAGCACCAGCAACAGAATCAAGAAATATTAGACAGGATCAGATCAGGTATTCATCATAAGCCAAAATCTATCAGATAAATCCTATTATCTGCATCAAATCAGCATTACTTATCGGCATGTATCACCATTTAGTACTTAGGGATACTTGCCGATTTTGATTTCTTTTGCTATCTTTATATTAGAAACATAAAGATAGTAAAGCGTATGGGAATTGAAGATATTCTGGAATCACATGATCCTTATACTATTAAGGTTACACCAAAACAGCTTTTACAGTTTGCTAAAGCTATTGTGGAAAAGAACAATGAAAAACTTGCTGCCATTATCCGGAACGAGAATGCTGATAAACTTATAACGGTCAAGGATGCCCAGAATATGCTTGGGAAATGCCGTAAAACATTATGGTCTTGGGATAAATCAGGATATCTAGTTTCTGTAAAATGCGGTAATAAGAACTATTATCATCTGTCAGATATAGAGAGAATTCTTAAAGGGAAAGGAGATAATTCCACATATTAATTTTAACAT
>NZ_JAMXLY010000010.1 GCF_024054555.1 Segatella cerevisiae
TTCAACCGAAGATCATTTGGCGACAGACTTTTTGACAGGCTAGTTGTTGCAGCTGTGTCCTATAGACCGGCGTTTCAGCACAGAACCTATGATTGAAGAAAATCACTCAGTTGAGGATAATCATATATTTTTTTTATATTAGGTGAGTTTATCCGTTATTCACAAATGGAAATCATTGGCATTGCTTCTATCAGAGAAAGAATGGAATTGCAGGAAAAGAGCCTGGTCAATATGGTTCTCAAAGTCATTTTCTCTATATATCAGATTCCTTTGGCACCCGTCTAGAAGATTTGAAAAAAGTTTCAAACGAGGAATATGCCCAAACTCAAAAGTACATTTATTGTTAAATGATTAATCAGCTTCGTGGACAATACACCTCGCTGAATTGTTGGAATTAGAGAATAAGCCTGCTAAACAAAAAAGAGGACTTTTAAAAAAATCCTCTTTTCGTGTGTTGTGATTCCGCTGGGATTCGAACCCAGGACCCACGGCTTAGAAGGCCGTTGCTCTAATCCAACTGAGCTACGGAACCTGCTTTTGATTGGTGGTGCAAATGTACTGCTTTTTTAGTTTATTACCAAACTTTTCCTTGACTTTTTAAAATGGAAGTGAGCTGTCAGGCTTCCAGAATATCAGTCCCGCTTGGAAATGATTTGTGTGTCCTAAACAGATGATCCGCTAAACAACGTTCTTGTAGATGACACGTCATTCAGCGGATCAGAGAAAGAACAAATGAGTTTTTACTTATTTTTATCGATGTAGCCTTGGGCGCGTGAATCGCCTAGACTCTTGGCTTTCTCTAAGTTTTTCAGGCCTTCGGCTTTCTGCTTTTTGGCAATTTGTGCCAGTCCGAGCAACAGATAACCTTCGGGATAGGAGGGGGCGAGTTTTGTGCACTGTGTAGCAGTACTGATGGCCTCGTCAATACGGTTGACACGAAGGTCAAGAGAAGCCCAGTTAGCTAGATAAACAGGTTCTTGTGGATTTAAGAGACTGGCTCTGGCAATATCGAGCAAAGCCTGTTGCCACATTTTAGCATTGAGTTCACATTGGTACCGCATGAAAAAGAAAGCTGGATCCTGAGTATGACTCAATGAATCATAGACATAATAGTCTTTTATGGCATCCCGATACTGTTTGTTTGCATCGAAGAAACGACCGCGTGCCAGATAATAAGGAGCGGCCAGGCCCTTTCTTGAAGAAACGTTCACGGCACTGTCCAGAAGAACCTTAATGTCCTGGTTAGGAGCTTTCAACTGGATCTTGCATTGAGCGCACTCATACCATAATTCACCATTATTGAGAGGAGTCTTCGTCAACCCCATGAACATATCATAGGCCTGTTGGTAATTACCTTTGGCATAAATGATTTGGGCCTGTTGATGCTTGTAGACCGGTTCAGGTTTGATCTGATATGCTTTCTCAGCTTCTTCCAGAGCTTTGTCAAGTGTCCAGTCTTTATATTGATTAGGGTGGTAGAGAGCCTGACTGAAAATCAAAGAAGAATAGTTGGAGTGTGCTTCGTCCTTAAGAGTTGATTTCTCAATACCCTCTTTCATTTCCTTATCAGCTTCAGCGATGAGGCTGTCTGCAACATAAAGTTCAGCCAATGATTTATATCCCTGTGAGGAATTTGGGAACATATTGATGAATTCATGCGCATATTTGTAATTGTCACTTTTAGGTCGTAGGCTGCGGGCCAGGAACATTGCTGTCGTCGCATCCTTTTCTGTGTCGGGCAATCCTGTCCTGATTCCTGTCTGGGTCATCGTCTGGCTCGTGAGAGCGTTGACCTTCAGACTATTGATGTACTGAGCATCGATGATGGAAGTATGATTGGCATCCAGAGACTTGAGAATTCCGAGTATTTTTCCGGAACCGTCCACTACCGGACAGCCATAGTCTGTTTCCGGTGCAGCAAAGTCAGAGACATAATAATTGTATACGTTCTTGAATTTCTCAACCCGGCCGACTTTCAACCCTTTTACATTCGGCTTTTGATTAGAGAAAGCGACGATCCAAATATCAGATCCGGCAGGAGCAGATTGAGATGATATTCCCGCACCTTTGGTAGCATGGTCAACCTTGAATTTGACGACATCATAGTTCTCGTCAGCCCCCATGATAAAGTCCACAGGCATGGCTGCTCCGGAAGCATCCACTACTGTGGCACTGTCAGCACCAATGAAAGGTTCAAACGGTGCGATGGCCGTTCCATGATCATCAATGAACACACCACAGCTGGAAGCCTTAATGGATTTGTCTTTACTGAAAGTTGTCAGTGTGAATACTGATTTTGATACATTCTTCACGCTCCCGGACTGAGCGTAGACACTTACACTCAATGCAAGGAAGAAGAGACAAGAAAGTAATTTTATCTTTTTCATATAGTGTTTAATATCAACTCGTTCTGTTATTTTGCTCATGTATTAAGTTTGGTTCTGAAATACCAAAATCCAGGCTAAGGTCGTCAGACCTTTGTCCGACCTATTTTATTTGTCCCGCCCTTTTCAGCAAGTCCCGTGCGTTGGCAAGAGCAGCTTCGGTGACAGCACTGCCACTCAGCATTTGGGCTATTTCGCGGATACGTTGTTCCGGGGACAAGAGGACCATCTCACTGCTCGTTCCCTGCGCTGTATCTTCCTTGATCACCTTATAATGTGTAGACCCTAAAGCTGCGATTTGGGGGAGGTGAGTGATGGAGATCACCTGACGGTTCTTGCCCATATCACGCATGATGAGGGCCATCTTCTCAGCGATCTTTCCACTGACACCCGTATCTATTTCATCGAATATGATGGTCGGGAGTTTGACAACACCGCTGACCATTGCCTTCAATGACAGCATCACCCTGGCTATCTCACCACCGGAAGCGACTTGTGCAACAGGCTGCATCGGCGTGTTCTGGTTGGCACTGAAGAGGAAAGAGACTTTGTCCATTCCGCGATCACTTAAGGGCCTTTCCTGGAATTGTACGCTGAAGCGGACATGGGGGATTCCCAGTGGTATCAGCCGTTTCTGCATTTCAGATTCTATCTTGCCGGCAGAAACTTTTCTGGTTTTCGTGAGTATTGCTGCTTTAGACTGACATTCTGCCAATTTGTCATTGACCTTATCCTGAAGTTCTTTGAGTTCATCATCGCTATTGTCAATAGAAGCTAACTTATTATCGAGTTGCCGGCTGATTTCTACGAGTTCTTCCGTACTGTTGACATGGAATTTAAGTTCCAGTGCGTAGAGGGCATCCAGACGATTGTTGATTTGCTGCAGTTCTTCAGGGTTGAAATCGACTTTCTCGACTTCACCACTTATCTCTTCACCAATATCTTTCAGGTCGATATAGGAACTGTCCAAGCGAGAAGCAAGTTTGCCGGAATCCGGCAAGAACTTCCCGATGCTATGGAGTTGGTTTGAAGTCTCTTTCAACAGTTCTATGATCCCCTTTTCATCAGCGTTCAGTGCTTGATCAGCAGAATACAGTGCCGATTTGATTTCCTCGGCATGACTCATCGTTTGGGATTTCTGTTCCAATTCTTTCTGTTCTCCGGGCTGAGGGTTGACCTTCTCGATTTCCTGGTATTGGAACCTGATGAACTCTTCGTTCTGTCGTGCGTTGGCTATAGTCGTTTGAAGATCATTCAATTGCTTTTGCAACTGGTGGTATTCGATATATGATTTGTGATAGTCATCGAGTAACCTCCTATCATTTGCGACGATGTCCACAATGCCCAGTTGGAAATCATCTTTTTTTAGCAACAGGTTCTGGTGCTGAGAATGGATGTCTACGAGATCCTCACCCAATTCACGCATGAGGGCGAGTTGTACAGGAGTATCGTTGATGAAAGCGCGGCTTTTCCCCGTACTGGTCAACTCACGGCGAATAATGGTATCTTTGAAATCTTTGTCAATATCATGTTGTGAGAAGAAATCGTCCAAGTCTGAGCCGGTCAGATCAAAATGAGCCTCTATGACGCAGTGGCTGCAGCCGGATTTGACCGCTTTGGAATCAGCCCTGTTTCCCAGGAGCAGTCCGATGGCACCTATGATGATGGATTTCCCCGCCCCAGTCTCTCCCGTGATGACGGAAAAACCTGGGTTGAACTTGATATTGAGTTCATCAATAAGTGTAAAGTTCTTGATATATAGTCGTTTAAGCATCCTTGATTAATCCTTATCTTATATGTATTTCAAGACCGTTTCGGGCACAACTGTTCTTGATTTTATTGAGGGCTTCTGACAATCTCAATGCCATGAGACCATGACCGTACATTATAAGAGTTTTGCTAGTTCATCAATAATGTCAGCAGCCACTTCCGTTTTGGGTTTACGAGAATAATCTTTGCGGGCTGAAGTTGTAAGAATTGAGATCTGGTTTTCATCATAACCAAAAGTCGTCCCAGGGTTCCGTGTCGAATTGAGGACGATGAAATCAGCATTTTTCTTAATCAATTTTTCCTTTGCGTGAACTTCTTCATGATCAGTCTCCAATGCAAAGCAGACCAATTTCTGATCCGGTTTCTTCATACCTCCTAAGGCAGCAGCGATATCATGAGTAGGGATCAGGTGGAGGAGTTCGGTATCTTTTCCTCTCTTGATCTTATTTTCGGCAACCTTTTCAGGTTGAAAATCAGCGACCGCCGCACAGAGGATAGCCGCGTTGCAGAGAGGAAAATGTTTCTGAGCCGTTTCATACATTTCCTGGCAGTTGGTGACATCAATCCGGTGGATCTCTTTCCTGCAGGACCTTGACACCGGACCCGCTATCAATGTGACATCAGCACCCCTTTTATAACATTCTTCAGCCAATGCAAATCCCATCTTCCCTGAAGAATAGTTGCCTATGAATCTGACAGGGTCGATGTTTTCATAGGTTGGACCGGCAGTAATCAGGAGTTTTTTACCTTTCAGTTGGTCTTTCTTTTCATAGAAGAAACGATCGAGGACATCAGTGATCACGTCAGGTTCTTCCATCCTCCCTTTTCCTTCCAGGCCAGAAGCCAGGAACCCATGCTCAGGTTCAATGATATGGTTGCCGAAACTTTTCAGAATATTTATATTTTCCTGTGTGGCAGGATGCTGATACATATCGACATCCATTGCAGGCGCAATAAACACCGGAGCTTTCATGGCCAAGTAAGTTGTAATGAGCATATTATCAGCTATCCCGTGAGCCATTTTCCCTAACGAAGCTGTCGTACAAGGGGCGATGACCATTGCGTCAGCCCACTGACCCAAGGCGACATGAGAGTGCCACGAGCCGTCTTCCTGAGAGAAGAAATCACTGATAACCGGTTTTTGGGTCAGTGCAGATAGGGTAATAGGAGTGATGAATTCTTTACCGGAGGGAGTGATGACAACTTGGACTTCTGCGCCACGCCTTATCAGGTCCCTAATGAGAAAACAAGATTTATAGGCGGCTATAGAACCGGTAATGCCTAGGACAATCTTTTTTCCTTTTAGCATGATCGTGTCAGAATATCTTGTTAATGATTGAGTTCCTTCAGACGAATACGTGTCAGCACCTGTTTGGTGTTGAGCGTAAAGTCACTGTTGAGAATCCATGAGAAATAGCCCGGGTCACGCCGCAGGACATCAGCTACAGCCCATCCGCGATATTTTCCGAAATTGAAGACCTCATGCTTACGAGGCTTTCCGTCTTTATCCATCAGAATGTTGCCTTTACCGTCATCCATAGGCTCCCAAACGATGCGGCCGGAGAAGTCTACATTGTCATTCCGCTTTGAAAATTCAGCAAGTTCATCCATGTTGTTGTTGAGTACACGGTCAGGGTCTTCTTGCTTACCGGGCGCATACTTGTCCAATTCACCTTGTAGTACACGGTAAGTGGCTTCAGTATCCTGATCAGAACGGTGGGCGACCAAATCATCTTCCATCTTGTGTCCGGTATAAAACTTATATGCAGCTGCGAGGTTACGTTGTTCCAACTTATGATAGATGGTCTGGGCATCGATGAGACGGCATTTGGAAAAGTCGAAATCGATGCCTGCCCTGAGGAATTCCTCAGCCAATAAAGGGACGTCGAAGCGGTTGGAATTAAAACCGGCGAAGTCGCACCCTTTGAACGTTTCTGCCAATTCAGGCGCGAGCGTTTTGAATGTCGGTTTGTCTTTTACCTTTTCATCATCAATCCCGGTGAGTTCCACCACTTCAGTAGGGATATGCTTTTCAGGATTGACGAGATAGTTGCCTCGTACCTCTTTGTTTTCCGGATTGCCCGGTTCCACCTTGATATAAGAAATCTGAATAATACGATCATGAATCAGATCAAGGCCTGTTGATTCGAGATCAAAAACAATAAGAGGTTTTGTTACGTTGAGTTTCATTTCTTTTTTCTTTCTTTAGTCGTTCAGCAACATTGGCATCAGCAGCATCAGGACTTCACCGTTTTCAGGTTGAGTAGCCGGATAGACTATTCCTGCCCGAGAAGGATCAGCGAGTTCCATGATGACTTCATCACTTTCAAGGTTGGTTAAGATTTCCAGCAGACTGGTACCCTTGAAACCGATGCTCATAGCTTGTCCGCTATAGTCACAAGTCAACTGCTCTTTGGCAGATGTGGCGAAATCCAGATCTTCCGAATTCAGTTCCAGTTTCCCAGTTCCTAATTGGAATCTGACCAATTCGCTGCTCTCACTGGCGAAAGGAACGACACGGCGGAGCGCGCTGAGCAAGCTTCGGCGATCGACGGTCAGTTTGTTCGGGTTGTCTGTCGGGATCACGGAATTATAGTTGGGGTATCTGCCTTCAATCAATCGGCAGTTCAGAATACCGCCGTCAAATTTGATTTCAGAATTCCGATTATTGAACCGGATGACCACGTCACCACTTTCACGGTTCAGGATATTCTTCAAGAGTGTTGAAGGTTTTTTAGGCAGGATGAAAGCCGTCGGCGTTTCACTTTTGATACTAAAGAACTTGTTGCGGACGAGTTTATGTCCGTCACTGGCAACAATGTTCAGGCTCTCCGGCGTAAGGTCGAAGTATATACCGTTCATGACGGGACGAAGTTCGTCATCAGCCGTAGCGAAAAGAGAACGGGTCAAGTTGTCTACCAGAACGCCTGCGTCAATGGTAATGGTTGTCGTATCGCCGTCTAAGGTTTGAGCCTGGGGATACTCTTCCGCATTTTGAGCAGTGAAATTATAGAGTCCGTTTTGATAAGTGACTTTTACATTATATGTATCAGTGTCAATGTCGAAGTTCAGGGGTTGCTCCGGTAATTCCTTGACTGCATCAATGATGGTGCGGCTGGGGATCGCGAAGTTACCGTCGCCTTCAGAACTGTCCAACTTTAGAGTACTCTTGATGATATTTTCGCTATCACTAGCTGTAATGGACAGCGTTCCTTTGCTGACTTGAAAAAGAAAACAGTCGAGGATTGGCAATGAATTCTTGCTGTTGATCACCTTGGATAGCGTGCTAAGACAACTGCTTAGTGCCGTACTGGATATTGTAAATCTCATGAGTATGTATTTTTATGTTCTATTCGCATGTATACCACAAGATGCAAACTCGCACCTTATAATGCACAAAAATACGAAAATATGTGTACATAAGCAAAAATTAGCTTAGAAAATTTCGGTTTTTAGAACTATTTTAGTAATTTCGCAGACTGAACTAAATAATAAAACATACGACATGGAAATTCAAGGAAAGATTATTGCGGTTCTCCCGAAGCAAAGCGGTACGTCAAAAAGGACGGGCAATCCATGGGCATCGCAGGATTATGTCATAGAAACACACGAGCAGTATCCTCGCAAATGCGTTTTCCGGGTATTTGGAGAGGACAAGATCAATCAGTTTGCTATCAAGAGTGGGGAGGAGTTGACCGTCTCTTTTGATATAGACGCCCACGAATATCAGGGAAGATGGTTTAATAATATCTCTGCCTGGCAAGTACAGCGGGTTGATCCGGCTGCCGTTCAGGCGAGTGCTCAGGGCAATCAACCCCAAGATAGCGCAGAAGGTCTTGCCGGTGGTACTGCTAATGGTGCTCAGGCTCCATTTCCCCCAGCTCCGGATGATGACAGCAAAGGTGCGGATGACCTGCCTTTCTGATTTTTTCCTTTCAACGATTTAAATAGAAATGGTTCCCGAAACGATAATTGAAGTTTCCGGAACCATTTTTTATATATTGGAATGAAACGGGTAATCGCCGTTGCCAATAGTCACTGTTTGCATGAACTTCTCCATTTTTCTCAGAAAGTTGTCTTGTTAGAACCAAGGCAACTGACAGCGGACATAGCTGGACAGTGATCCGGAAAAGAATAGGGGAGTTTTGTATAAGTCTTTTTAATTCGTTGTAATGTACGCTTGGATGACCGTCAATGAATAGTGGCCATCTGGAGGAATTTCGTGTACTCCTGTTCGTAACCGTTGAAGACGTTGATATCGACTTCCCCATGAATACCTTGCACCCTGCCATCAGGACACAATTGCCAAAAAGCCAGACGGACATCGGGTTTGTATTCACCATAGTGAGCAATCCAGATAAAATAGTTTTGTTTGATATCCGGTGCGTCGTTCAGGTATCTGTTGACGAATATCTGATTGATATACAGTATAGGTCTAGTGCCCGTATGTTGTTGCACAATCCTCAGCCATGTCCGGATGTGACTGAACAGAACTTTTGCTCCACCCATTTTCCTGATTTGGCTCGGGTAAGGTTCTACGTCGAGTACTGGCGGAAGGTCACCCTTCTCAAATTTTGATTTCTCGAGATAGAACTTGGCTTGTTGTGCCGGATCGCTGTGGAGGGAAAAGAAATGGTAAGTTCCTACATGGTAACCGTATGCCTTGGCATTCTTGTAATCGCGGGCATAATAGGGATTGGAAACTGTTACCCCTTCTGTGTTTTTGATGAAGACAAACCTCAGGGGATAGTTGACTGTACCTGCCACTGTCTTCTTGCTCAGATTGCCGAGATGGGTAATACGCAGGTGCGCCCAGTCGATGGCATAATAATGCTTGTGCCGCGTGCCTTTGATATGCTGGTATTTAGAGACGTCGATGCCATAGATCCGCTCTGAACTATAGACCAGTCGTTCTCCCAGATAGACATCGTTTTTCCATTCGCCCACACGGAGTCTCTTCCTGTGAGAGACGGAGAATCCGAAGCCGTTGCGCTTGCCTTTCACCCAGTTGCCCTCATAGTATGATCCGTCGTTGTTCAAATGAGCGCCATGTCCTGAAGGCCTAAACTGGTCATCCATTTCTCCGATGTATATCCCGGAAGAGTCAGGGCGTTCACTCCAGATGATATGCTTTCTGATGCTTTTGCTGATGCCGATGACAATGCGTTTGGCGACAGACAGAGGCTGACTGGAAACACCTTTGGGTTTCTTGCCGTCATCGGTTTGGACAAGGAGGAAGTGGGGCTTGAGCGTCTTGATGAAATGACAACTCTCCTCCGCGCGTTTACCTTTCGAATCCTTGTAGATGACCGTAAAGAGTACCTTATAGGTAATATGGAGTTGGTTGCTGTCTTTTCTGACCCTGTCGAGAGTGTCCAGTTCCCGCCTGATCTGCTGATATTGTTTGACTTTGTGAGTCCCATACCTGGCGATCATCCCGAACCCTACATCACGTACATCGTGCACATGGATATAATATTTGAGGTCTGCGACGATGCCCCTCAGTTCAATCCTCTTTCTTTTCAGGGAATCCACATGCGCCCTCAAGAGTTTTGCAACTTCTGGAGTACTGTATTTATGTTGGAAGAGGGTATTCTCGTAAACCGCCAGAAGTTTGCCTTTACAAGAAGGTATCAGTCCCCATTGGTCCGTCCAGCATGCGGCAGTCGTGACCGTATCCGTATTGAACGACAGCACGGGTCGCCCCTTCAGTGTAAGTTCATAACAGGAAATACACCTCAGCTGCGCTTCACTCTTGTAAATTTCTTTATATCCAGCTGTATAGTTGATGGAGACTGCCACAACCACCAGAATGAGCAGTAAGAGTGGTAGGCTGAATACTTTAAGTCTTTTCTTTGCAAAAATATATTTTATCTTTTCTTGCATTTGCCCGCAAAATTACACAAGATTTTCGGGATTCGTTTAAAAAATCCAAAATTTATTTTTAACTTTGCAAAACTGGATGTCGATGACTGCCAGCAATCGAATTTAAACATACGATATGGGAAAATTAATCATCAATAGTTTTGAGGAATTCGCCTCTCATCTGGGTGAACAACTAGGAGTTTCTGAGTGGTTGCGTATCGACCAGGAACGCATCAACGCTTTTGCGGATGCCACCCTTGATCACCAATGGATCCATGTAGACGTAGACAGAGCCGGAAAAGAGAGCCCTTACAAGAGCACCATCGCTCATGGTTATTTAACGCTTTCACTACTGCCTTATTTTTGGGGTCAGATCATTCAGGTGAACAATTTGAAGATGATGGTCAATTATGGTATGGATAAAATGAGATTCGGCAATCCTGTCATCACCGGATCGAAAGTCCGTCTGAAGACCACCTTGGCTTCCATAGAAAATCTGAGGGGGATTTGCAAGGTCGGTATTGATTTCGCAATAGAAATAGAGGGTCAGAGAAAGCCCGCGCTAAAGGGTCTGGCAACTTTTCTATACTACTTTAAATAAAGCATTTTACTTTCTGGCAATAAATGGAATAGCGGATCTCCGTCGAACGGTTCAGAAATTCGCATATTGCCGTGTTGTCTGTGTCTTCCATTGAATGTAATCTGATGATTTATTTTGTCATTGCCGTAACCATCTTATATATCATTTACATGACCTATAAAAAAGGAGAGCCGCTGTCCAGTATCTCCGAGATATCCTATGTGGCGAAGCACCACTGGGAATTTATAGCCTACATGCTCTTCCTTGCCGTTTACGTTCTGCCCGTCATGTATTGGAAAAGTTCTCCGGGCACGAGATTTCTGATTTACTTTACTGCTTTAGGCATGTTCATGGCCATCATCACACCGGTCTTCCGGACTCATGGAGCTGTTTTTCATGATGTGGGTGGGGTCATTACCTGCGTGTCCTGTCAAGTGTGTGTTCTGTTGAATCATCCCATACTTCTTTTGGCATGGTTCCCCTATATTTTCTTTTTCCTTTTCTTGAGGAAAGAGAATCATATTCATCCGGTTTTCTGGGCAGAGATGACAGTCTTGGAAAACATGTTTATGTACAGCTTGGTCTGAATAGAATCCTATGGCGACAAAGGTGAACGCATTGACTTTCAATGGTCCGACCGTTGCCTGGCCAAACGTGAAAATCCCGAATAAACAGGCATAAAAAAAGGGAAGTATCCTTCTAAGATATTCCCTTCGTGACCCCGCAGGGATTCAAACCCTGAACCTTCTGATCCGTAGTCAGATACTCTATTCAGTTGAGCTACGGAGCCTCATCAAAGAAACTCATATAAAAAAGTGACCCCGCAGGGATTCAAACCCTGAACCTTCTGATCCGTAGTCAGATACTCTATTCAGTTGAGCTACGGAGCCTACTTTTCTCATAAGCGCTTGCAAAGGTACGGCTTTATTTCTTAAAAACCAAATCTTTTCAAAACTTTTTATAACCGGATCTCTCATCGAGGTTTCTTTTGATTTTTCGAGATTTGGGAGTCATAAAGCCGCCTAAGCAATTTTAGAGTTTGATCAGATCGACAGATCTCTTCAAGAACTTGTCCAGAGCCTCACCCTTCAGCATACCATTCTGCAGTAGTGACAAGTCGATGAGTTGATGAATGACATCATTCTTGGCTGCATAAGCATCTAGAATCTTGTCTCTCTTCTCGCGCTGGTCATTGACCGCATTTTCAGTATTCTTGAGGTCATCTTTTTCAGTTTGGGTGAGTTCCTCGGCTTTCTTCTTGCTTTGCTCCTCGTGAATGGCAGCCAAGCGAGCCTGACAACCCTTCAATTCACTCAGGACAGGTTGGAGAGCAGCCCCGTTTTTATTCTCTTCATCGTCGATGACCTTCTTGATTAGCGGATGGTCACTGTTGATGACCATGACATAACTGTCAGGCATCTGATTGTAAAAGTCCATTCCGGGTTGGAAGTGGCTCATCGTCTTCATCCGGCGCATATATTCACTCTGTGTGATGATGATGGGTTGGCTGTTTTCTCCGAGAGCTTGTACTTCCACCATAAACTGTGCCTTATCGAATTTAGGCACCTGAGAGTGGAACATTTCTGTCAGATTGTCACTTTTATCCTTGTCCAGGTCTGATTTCTTCGGTGTATCCTTGACAATCAGACGATCGATGATGTCGGCATCCACTCTACTGAAGCGCGACTTCTCGAATTTCTGTTCCAGCATACTGACCATAGGCACATCCAGTTCACCATCCATCATCAAGACATTGTAGCCCTTGTCCTTTGCGGTCTGTATGAAGGAATACTGTTCATCCTTGTTGGTGGCGTAAAGATAGATCAGATTGCCATCTTTGTCAGTCTGGTTGTCTTTGATCAGGGTCTTGTATTCATCGAAGGTGAAATGCTTACCATCAACATCCTTGAACAAAGCGAAATCTTTGGCACGGTCATAGAAGTCTTCGCGAGAGAGCATCCCATAGTTGATGAAGATCTTCAGATCATCCCATTTCTTCTCATAGTCCTTGCGGTCTTCCTTGAAGATCTCCTGCAAGCGGTCCGCAACCTTCTTTGTGATGTATACAGAAATCTTCTTGACATTGGCATCACTTTGCAGATAACTACGACTGACATTCAGAGGAATATCGGGTGAGTCG
Organism: Segatella cerevisiae; assembly: GCF_024054555.1. Taxonomy (GTDB): domain Bacteria; phylum Bacteroidota; class Bacteroidia; order Bacteroidales; family Bacteroidaceae; genus Prevotella; species Prevotella cerevisiae. The sequence goes on from NZ_JAMXLY010000010.1 coordinate 12,740, forward strand.
ATAACGCCGTGAAGCAAGGTCAGGAAGTCTGGTACAATGCCATCGACATGATCCGTTACGAATACCTGATTGCAATAGAGTTGGATCTTATTGCGTTGCAGGTCGATATTGCTCTTGATACGAGGGAAATAAAGGATACCGGTGAGGGTAAAAGGAAAATCGACATTGAGATGGATCCAGAACAAAGGATCGTCTTCCATCGGATAGAGCGCCTTATAGAATTTCTTGTAATCCTCATCTTTAAGTGTCGAAGGCTTTTTAGTCCAAAGCGGTTCAATATTATTGATGATATTGTCCTCGTCAGTATCCACCTGTTTGCCGTCTTTCCAAGTGGTCTTCTTTCCAAAGACAATAGGTACAGGCATAAACTTGCAATATTTGCTGAGCAGTTCGGTGATCTTACCCTTTTGCAGGTATTCCTTACAGTCATCGCTGATATGGAGGATGACATCAGAGCCACGGTCTGTCTTGTCAGCATCCGATATCTCAAATTTTGGACTGCCGTCACAACTCCATTTGATGGCTTTAGAACCTTCTTTATAACTCTTCGTTACGATCTCCACCTTATCGCTGACCATGAATGAAGAGTAGAATCCTAAACCGAAATGTCCGATAATGGCATTGGCATTGTCCTTGTATTTAGTCAGGAAGTCGTTGACACCCGAGAAGGCAATCTGGTTGATGTATTTATCTATTTCGTCTTCAGTCATCCCGATGCCTCGGTCACTGATCGTAATGGTCTTGGCTTTCTCATCCACTTTTATCCGGACGCTGAGGTCTCCGAGTTGTCCTTTATAGTCACCTTTTTCTGTAAGGGTTTTTATCTTCTGCGTTGCATCAACTGCGTTGGATACCATTTCCCGCAGGAAGATTTCATGATCGGAATATAAAAACTTTTTAATAACGGGGAAGATGTTTTCTGTAGTAACCCCAATATTTCCTTTTTTAGCCATAAGTGTATGATATTTTTAATTATGATTTTCAATCTGTCATTCAAATTCTTTACAACCGGAATATCCATTCTGGAGATTCAATTCTTCAGGCAAGCAGATATTTCTCCGATTATAGAACAGCTTCGTATTGATTCATGCAAAATTTGTGCCAAAAACATGAGCGAGGGAGATAAGGAAAATCTGTCTTTCTTTTTCAGAACGGTGAATCCCACTTCGAGGCTAAACTTTGACAGACCTTTGATCTATATATCTAGTAGGAGCCAACTAAACTTTCTTTGTGATACTCTAAGATAGAGTGACATTTGATAGGATTCCGTCAGTTTTTAAGCTGCATTTTTTGGACATCATTGGCAAGTTGTCCTGATGTGACAGTATGCTTTGGAACGAAAAGAAGATCGTTTTGGAAATAGGCGGTTGAGTAGTCGAATATTCAACATCGTAAATCCGTCAGTACAATTATTATTTTAATATACGCAATTATGATGTTTAATATTGATAATTTTGTGGTTGATAGTTTCTCGAAAGAGAAGATCGACTTTCGAGAAACAGAGCGTTGACTTTCTCGAAACATAGACAACTGATCTTTCGAGGTCAAGAAAAACCGTTCCTGCAAGTCGTCAATCGGTCAGATTGGACGTTTGATATGACCTCTTTTTCGTTGAAGTTCATTCCTTTCCATAAGGTGATTACAGGATCTATCCATTATAGGATGAGTGTATTTCTTTTAGAAAATGTTATCATACAAAAAGAGGTTCTGACCCATAAAACGGTCAGAACCTCTATGCTGATATTCTGATTGATACGATGATCTGTCAGAAGATAAAATCAATTGTTTTTGAAAGCCACAATCTGTGTCAGGTCTTTATCCATATAGAAAGTCTGCTGGTAGTTCTGTTCTTTCCCCTGGTCACCTACTATTTTGTATTTCACGGTGATGAACAGTAGTGTAGGAGTGGGGCTACCATAAGAGATATTCCGATGGAATTCCGGCAAGCGGCTTGTCGCTTCACGCATCTTCAAGACGCGTTCATTTGTCACTAGTGTTGTCGAGTCCAATTGACCGTAATGATCTTCTTCTATATCGCCATAGGTCAAATTCTGATTCAGGAAATTCCTGATCAGGGTTTTACCTTGATGCCGTTCTCCGCATCCCGTAAAAAGAAGGAGAGACAACATCAGAAAGAAAAAAATCCTTGCTTTCATATTGACTTTTCAGTTTTTGATATTCTTCAAGATCAGGAGAAGGTGATCCCAAACCATTTGTACTGTCGGGATATACAACTTCTCATCAGGTGTATGGACATGTTTCAGTGTTGGACCGAAACTGACCATATCCAAATCAGGATATTTCTCGCTGAACAATCCGCACTCCAAACCTGCGTGAATGCCTCTTACTTTAGGCTCTTTATGGAAGAGTTTCCGATAGGCATCAACTGCGATCTTGACAAGTTTGCTGTTGGGGTTCATCTTCCATGCAGGATAACCGTCAGTTACTTCTACATCAGCACCGGCTAATTGGAATGCAGCCTTGATGGAATTGGAGAGGTTATCCAAGTTGCTCATGACGTTGGAGCGTTGACTCGTAACGACTGTCACCTTTTCATCCTCAGTCTTCACGCTGGCAACATTGCTTGAGGTCTCAACCATCCAAGCGAGAGCCTCGTCCTGGCACATGGCGAAAACACCGTTGTCAAGAGCCTGCAAAGCCCTGACCATCGGTACAGAGACAGACTGTGGAATCACACTCTGGGCACCGGTTTTATCGAAATGCCAGACCATGGACGTATCTGTGACATGATATTCATCCTCTACGCCTGCAAAGAATTTCTTCCAGTCAGCCTCAGCTTCCTTTTCCTTGTCGGCAGGTACAGCGAAGATGATCTTGCCGTCCCTAGGAATCGCATTATGCATCTTTCCTGAATCGAACGAAGCCAGACGCAGCGGCATCTTCTCCTGTTCTATATAGAGGTACCGCGCAAGGACCTTGATGGCATTGGCACGTTTCTTCTCGATATCGTCACCGGAATGACCGCCCTTCAAGCCTTTGATAGAAACCTCGATGAAAGTATAGTCAGCGGGAGCTTTCTCACGTTGGAATTTGAAGGTAGCGATCGTACTTCTACCACCGGCACAGGACACGAACAGTTCACCCTCGTTTTCAGAGTCCAGGTTGATCAGGTATTTACCCGTCATGAATCCCGGTTTCATACCTATTGCACCAGTGAGTTGAGTTTCCTCATCACGGGTGAAGACGCACTCGATCGGACCATGCTCGATATCGTCGCTACTCAAGATGGCGAGTTCTATAGCATCACCTATTCCATCGTCAGCTCCCAGGGTCGTACCCTTGGCAGTCAGCCAATCACCGTCTACATAAGTTTGTATGGCATCTTTCGAGAAGTCGAATTTGATATCCACGAGTTTGTCACACACCATATCCATGTGGCACTGCAGGATGACGGTAGGGTAATTTTCGTAGCCCTTAGTAGCCGGTTTGCGGATCAAGACATTTCCGGTTTCGTCCACTTTTGTTTCCAGATGGTGGCTTTTGCCGAAGTTCTTGAGATATTCGATCATTTTCTCCTCGTGTTTTGAAGGGCGGGGGATCTTGTTGATTTCCGCAAATTGCTCAAAGACGCGAGCAGGTTCTAGTTTAGCTTTATCCATTTTATTTCCTCTTATATTTAAAAATATTCTTTTTATCTCTTTTTATTTTGCCAATTACTTCAAAACTATTATCTTTGTGACTGTTTTAGCCATGAAGGTAATTGCAAAAGTAAAGAAAATGATTGAAACATTACTATTCAGGGTGTTAATTATTGCTATCAGTTTCACTTTGTCAGTGAATAAATGGCTGCCGATGAAAATTGGAAGTGTTTTCTCTCTTCAAGCAGTTGGTTATCCGGCTGTGTACCGACAGTCTTTTCCAAAATGTCCGGTCGAGTGAGGGAAGCATGGAGCAGTAGAGAAGCAGTGATATTTTTAAAGGAAAATTACTATTTTAGGATAGGATACATTGTAAGCTGTCCGGTCTGAAATAAATAAGAATTAAAATAAAGAAAATGAAAAAAAATGTTTTGGGAACGCTAGCCGTAACTGCATGTATTGCTCTCGGCATGACATCTTGTAACAAACAGCAACCTCAGGTAGAACCTGAGTCTGAAACTTCCAAGGCTCCAGCCAATTTGAAGGTGGCTTACGTGGAAGTGGATTCTATCATGACGCAATATACTTTTGCCAAACAGTTCTCACAACTTTTGCAGAAGAAGAGTATGAACATTCAGAACACCATTAATGCGAAGGGACAGCAGTTGCAGGCAGCTGCCGCTAATTTCCAGCAGAAGGTGCAGCAGAATGCCTATACACGCGACCAGGCACAGGCCATTCAGGAAGGTATCCAGAGACAGCAAGCTGACTTGCAGAGCCTGCAACAGCGTCTGGGCAATGAATTCCAGGCAGAGCAGAACAGATACAACAAAGCCCTGCATGATTCCATCGCACATTATCTGACCATATACAACAAGGACAAGAAATATTCGATCATCTTCAGTAAGAGTGGTGACAACCTGCTTTATGCCAACAAGGCTTATGACATCACCAACGAAGTGATTGCAGGTTTGAATAAGGCTTACAAAGGTAAGCTTAACAAGGAATAATAAGAGGTGACCAGAGAAGAGCGTTATCAATTTATTCTTGATTATTTCAGGAGAACTCAACCGCAGGTAACGACACAATTGGTCTTTGGAAGCGCATTCCAATTGCTGGTAGCTACTCTTTTGAGTGCCCAGTGTACAGATAAACGCATCAACGAGATAACGCCGGAGTTGTTCCGGCATTATCCGGATGCGCGTTCTATGTCAAAAGCTTCCCCTGAAGATATTCTCACCTATGTCCATTCTGTCAGTTATCCGAACTCGAAAGCTCGGCATTTGTCGGAACTGAGCCGGATGCTGGTTTCTGATTTCGGAGGGGAAGTTCCTTCCACACCTGATGACCTGGTCAAATTACCGGGAGTAGGCCGGAAAACTGCAAACGTGTTGCAGGCAGTATGGTTCGGGAAACCGGTGATGGCTGTAGACACACATGTCTATCGCGTGAGCCATCGGATGGGACTCGTTCCTCCAACGGCCAATACGCCCAGGAAAGTGGAAGACTATCTTACAGCGCATATACCTTCGTCAGATTTGTCCAAAGCGCATCACTGGCTGCTCCTGCACGGCAGGTATATCTGCAAGAGCCTTCGTCCTCAGTGTGAGGAGTGCTTTTTTGACCAATATTGTCCCAAGTTGTTAGCCGGAAGCAAATTGGAAAAATAAATCATTCATTAGATTTCAATGACTTATGCAAATTCATCCGATTATTCGTTTTCTTAAAGAGATAGCAGTTCATAATGACCGGGAGTGGTTTGCCGGGCATAAGGATGAATACTTGGCTTGCCAAAAGAGTTTTGAATCCGGATTAGGGTAGGCTATTGCCGCCATTTCCGAATTTGATCCGGAAATAGCACACCTGACGCCGAAAGACTGTATGTACCGTTTCTATCGTGACACCAGGTTCTCCCCGGACAAGACTCCTTATAAAACGCATTTCGGAGGATTCCTCTCCGGACATGGCAAGAAGTCCCTCCGTTGTGGCTATTACATCCATATCCAACCCGGGCATAGTTTTATCTCCCAAGGCAGTTATTGGTTGCCGACCAATATACTGACTTCTGTCAGGAATGAGATCATGGGCAATATTGATGTCTGGCGGAAAACAGTTGAAAACGGCAAGTTTGTCACCTTGTTCGGCTACCCCAATGAAGGGCAGTGCGATGAACACGGTGGTGTGATCTCAGACAAAGGTTTTGGATTCGCTCATCTGAAGACAGCCCCCAAAGGTTTTCCGAAAGACTATCCCTATATCCAGTATCTGAGAATGAAAGATTTCGCAACTTGGGTGAGGGTCAAGGACAGTTTCTTTGCCGGTGACAGTTGGCTCGATCAAATGACAGCCATCTTCAAAGTCGGCAAACCGATGATGGATTTTCTGAACGATGTCATCGATGACTATGAATGAGTACTGAAATACCGTGGAGTCCTATCCGTGGTCATTTCAAAAATGAGTATAAAAAAATCACAGGCATGAGAAGATGCCTGTGATTTTTTTATTATAGGTGAATGTGAGAATGTCAATTGATCCCGAACAGACTCATGATCCTGTTGACCAACCTGTCGATAGTCGTTGAGTCAGCTACCTGATTGATCTCCTTGTCGATTTTCTGTTCCAGTCCTTTTTGGACCTTATTGCTGATTTGCGAAGCAATCTGGTCTGCGGATTTATCGACCTTCTCAGTTGCATTATTATCCTGATTAGTCTGCTGCTGGTCAGCGGAATTGTCCAGCGGTTGATCCGGGTTCTCTGTCTGGACCTCCATCTTCGTAGGATTCAGGTTGTTGAGCGCTTTCAGAATATCATCCTCGTTGATGGTGTGGACCTTTCCCAGAATACCGAAACTGACGGTGTGGTTCTCATTTCCCCAGTTGATTGTCGTCTTGGAGAAGAGGAGATAGTTGTGGTATTGCAAGAGGGTATCCAGAGCCGTGTCGAAAAATGTCCCGGTAATCATCTTCGTGATCATATTGAACCCTTGGGTGAAGACATCATCGGATTCCTGGTTCTGGTTTTCGTTGGAGGCTTTTTCCACAGCGGTCGTGATCTCACTCTTTATGGCACTTTCATGATCCTGCTTGTTAGGGTTCGTGAAAATAAAAAAGAGCAGGGCGACGATGACGACGGCGAGAGCGATCAACCAAGGTGTACGGTTCTTCTTTTTCTTGTCAGCTTCCGCATCTTCTTTAGTCGGATCACCGGTAGGAGGGAAAGTCTGATCCGTTCCATTGCCTTCAAGAGGACCGTTTGCCCCTGCCGTATAAGCCGATTCTCCATTTTGATGAGCCATGGGAGGAATAGGTGTGTCAGAGACCTTGTCTTGCGGATTAAAAGGAGGAGGAGTCTGGCGAGGATTTCCGCTAAGGATATATTTCAATTGTTCCACCTGCCAGGCAGGTGTCCAATTAGTCATACCTTCAGCCCACACGAGCGTTTCAGAAGTAATATGCTTTTGAGCAAGTTGTTCAATCGTAAATGGACCGCTTTGTTGACCATTTTCTATGATAAAATATTCCATAGTTGTAAATTGATGAATAATTATAAAAAATTAATGAGTAGCTTTCCACCAGTCCGTTTTCTCCTTGCCTTTCAATGCAACTTTGTTGATGCTCGGATCTGAGGTGGCGATTCCGCAATAGTTCTTGATAGTAATATAAGGTGCCCTCAATCCCAGAGCGGTATAGAGGGTATCAGTATGGTCTGTTTGACGGATGAGCGACTGCAGCGTGTCTTGACAAGACTTCAGAAGAGAAGCGGGGAGACTATTGTTGTTGGCGTCTTTGAGGTACTTGACGTAATCCAAGAAATCATAATAGATGGTCGGAACATAGCCTCCCAATATTTGTACACTGTCACGATAGGATTCAGGAAGGGAATAGTTGGCGTTGATCTTCTTCATGAGCGCTGCAAGTCCGTCCATCTTCCTGCAGTCAATGGCAGACAGAGCCCCGAAAGGATATTCGTAGTTTTTATAGAAATCATAGAACGCATCGACCAGTGACGTATAAGTAGGAGCAGAAGAACTCAGATTGTTCCACATCTCTTTATAGGGCATGCCGAGGGCCATGACTTCACTCGTAGAAGCAACCAGAAAATTGGTGACGTTTCGCAAGGCAAAAGCCGTCTCCACATTCGCCATATAACAGTCGTCAAAGAGGATAAACTGGAACTTGAACCCCGCATCACTTATCCCTTGTGCCAAAGTCGGGATATCAGTGGCATAGTTCTTCAAGTCAGTGACGCTTCCGAAGAAGCGCGTCTTTGCCAAATTGCTGATCTTGAAAGCAGAGAGCATCGCTGCCGTCCCTGCTGTCCCTGTCTCATAAGGATAGTTCGTCCAATCATCCTTGTAGGTCCACCCTGTGCCATGACACCCGATGATCATCGCATAGTTCAGAGCGGGGGCCGTCGCTTTCACATCATTCAGGATTTCTGTGATTCCCGATGCAGACGTGTAGGTATGGCCGGTATAGTCCTTTATGGTCTGATGGATGATCTGACCTTGATTATAGACGATCTCATAGAGTTGGGACTGGGTAGCAGATGTGCTGAGGAATACCAACACCCTTTTGTTACTGAGACCTCCGGCATTTTTGATGCCCTGTTCCATGCTGTCCAGATTCTGCTGGAAGAAAGAGTAGAGCCCGTTGTCTGAGGTTGAGCCTGTCCAAGGCATATAGACGAACAAGGTCTGTTGGGTGATCCCGCTGTCGTCTCCGTCAGTTACGCCGTCTCCACTACTGCAACTGCTGAAGATAAATACCATCAGTAGGACGCAGAACCAACCTATGATGAAGCGCCGTCTTTTAACTTTCATATTAATGAGACTTTTCGAGTTCGCTGATCGTCTCCTTCAAAGTGTGGATCTTTTCGACAGCGTCACTCTCTTTCTTACGTTCACGCGCCACGACAGCTTCGGGAGCATGAGAAACGAAATTCTGGTTGCCGAGTTTTGCTCTGACGCCTTTCAGGAAACCTTCGAGGTGCTGGAGTTGGTTCTTCGCCTTCTCGATTTCCACATCGACGTCGATCAGATTCCCTACGGGGACAGCGTATTCGTTTGTGCCGACCATGAAACCGCTGGCATCAGCAGATTTATCTTTGACTGTCTCGATCTTGGAAAGGTTGGCCATCTTCAGGATGACTGCTCCCCATTTGTCGATATCGTGATGGTTGATGGTCTGGAGGACAAGTTGTTCTTTAGGCGCAATGTTCTTCTGATTGCGGACTGTACGAACGCCACTCACCACTTGTTTCACTTTCTCTATCTGCTCGCACAATTCCTTTTCTGAATCGGAAGGAGCGGGGATCTGCAGGATGGATTTCATGATGCTCTCACCCTCCTTGCGCGGATAGAGATGCTGCCAGAGTTCCTCTGTGATAAATGGCATGAAAGGATGCAGCATCTTCAGCAGGTCATCGAAGAACTTCAATGTTGCCTCGTATGTTGTCTTGTCGAGGGGCTGCCCGTATGCGGGTTTGATCATCTCCAGATACCAACTTGAGAATTCGTCCCAGAACAACCGGTAGGTCGTCATCAGGGCCTCTGAGATACGATAACCCTTAAACTGCTCCTCCATCTCTGCGTTGGCCATTCTCAGTCGGGACTCAAACCATTTGACGGCAATCTTGTTGACCTCGTTGGGTTCACTGTCAACAGTCTTCCACCCTTTGATCAGGCGGAACGCATTCCATATCTTGTTGTTGAAGTTGCGCCCTTGTTCACATAAACTCTCATCGAAGAGAATGTCATTGCCTGCAGGGGCACTGAGCATCATCCCCATACGGACGCCATCTGCACCATATTTATCTATCAGGGTGATAGGGTCAGGAGAATTTCCCAAACTCTTGCTCATCTTCCGTCCGAGTTTGTCTCTGACGATACCGGTGAAGTAAACATGTTTGAAAGGATAGATTCCCCTGTACTCGTAACCGGCCATGATCATTCTGGCGACCCAGAAGAAGATGATGTCCGGGCCTGTTACCAAGTCATTCGTCGGGTAGTAATACTTGATGTCTGCATTGTCAGGATTGTTGATACCGTCGAAGACAGAGATCGGCCAGAGCCAGGAAGAGAACCATGTATCGAGGCAGTCACTCTCCTGTTCCAAGTCTGCTGCTTTCACATCCGGATTTTCCTTTTGTGCCAGTTTCAGAGCTTCTTCTGCGTTTTCTGCCACGACGAAGTCTTTCTGTCCCTTCGTATTGGTGTAATAATAAGCCGGTATGCGATGTCCCCACCATAACTGGCGGCTGATGCACCAGTCCTTGACATTCTCAAGCCAGTGGCGATAGGTGTTCTTGTATTTCTTGGGATAGAACTCAATGGTATCCTCCATGACTGGGGGGAGGGCGATGTCAGCAAAATGCTTCATGCTCAAAAACCACTGGGTACTCAGTTTCGGTTCTATAGGGACGTTGGTGCGCTCGGAGAAGCCGACCTTGTTGTCATAGTCTTCTACCTTTTCCATCAGGCCTGCCTGAGTCAGATCGATGGCGATCTGCTTTCTGACTTCCATTCTGTCCTGTCCGACATAGAGACCTGCGGCTTTGGAAATGGTACCGTCGTCATTGAAGATATCAATCGTCTCCAGATGATGCTTCAGACCTAAGGCATGGTCGTTTATATCGTGGGCCGGCGTAACTTTCAAACAACCCGTACCAAACTCGATATCCACATAGTCGTCTTCTATGACGGGAATCGTCCGGTTGACAAGCGGAACGATGACGTGCTTACCCTTCAGCCAAGTATTCTTCTTGTCTTTGGGGTTGATGCACATGGCCGAGTCACCCATGATCGTCTCAGGTCTTGTCGTGGCAACGACGGCATAGAAGCCCTTGTCATCACGATGAATGACATTCTCCTTGTCCTGGAGTTGGCAATCCTGCTCTGCGACACGGTATTTCAGATAGTATAATTTAGAATGTTCGTCCTTGTAGATGACCTCTTCATCAGAAAGTGCAGTCTGAGCCTTCGGATCCCAGTTGACCATCCTGGCTCCTCTGTAGATATAGCCTTTCTTGTACAGGTCCACAAAAACTTTGATGACGCCTTTGCTGCGCGTCTCATCCATTGTGAAGGCCGTTCTGTCCCAGTCACAGGAGCAGCCCAGCCGGCGGAGTTGTTTCAGGATGATGCCACCGTGCTCATTGGTCCATTTCCAGGCTTCAGCGAGAAACTGCTCCCGAGTCAAGTCTGTCTTCCGGATGCCCTTCTGTGCAAGTTTGTTGACAACTTTGGCTTCTGTAGCGATACTGGCATGGTCTGTGCCCGGTACCCAACATGCATTCTTGCCTTCCATTCTGGCACGGCGTACAAGGATATCCTGTATGGTGTTGTTCAGCATGTGCCCCATGTGCAGTACTCCGGTGACATTGGGGGGCGGAATAACGATGGTATAAGGTTCACGTCCGTCGGGGTGAGAACTGAATAATTTGTGATCGATCCAGAACTGATACCATTTGGATTCCACTGCTTGTGGGTCATACTTACTTGCTAATTCCATTTCTTATACTGATTTTAAATTCTTTCCTGACTATTCAAAGCATCGAAAGAGTTGTCTGAGGACAACTGGATTGTAATGCCGGCAGACTGCCGTTCTCTTGTCTATCGAAAGGTCAGCGCTCTGCTGTCCCTTTGTAAATATATAATGGTGCAAATTTACTAATTTTCTTCTTAATAGTGAAAAAATCAATGATTTAATCTTTTGTTTTACGAAAATGTGCGAATATATGAGGCATTTATATGAATTATTTTGTACCTTTGTGCTTATCAATAGAACGGAATTTCTGACCAGTAAAACGATATAAAGTGCATAGTAAGGAAGAGAAGTTGGAGGCTTTCGGGAGGTTGATGGATGTACAGCACCGCCTGCGTAAAGAATGTCCTTGGGATCGAAAACAGACTTTTGAGAGCCTGCGTCCTAACACGATAGAAGAGGTCTTTGAACTTTGCGATGCCTTGATGAAAAAGGATTACCGCAATATTATGAAAGAACTTGGCGACGTGATGGAGCATGTCGTCTTTTACTGTCTTATGGGAAATGAGGACAATGAATTTGATATCGCTGACGTTTGTAATCAGGAAGCTGACAAACTGATGTTCCGGCATCCGTTCATAAATTGGTCGAATGGGGCACAGACTCCTGCACAAGGACAACCGAAATGGTCTGTCAGCAATCCGGATCTGAAAATCAATGCCCAGGGACAGGTGGTCTATCGGGATGCCCCTGATCAGCCTTCTGAGTCCGGGGCATCATCGGTTCAAGGAGATAAGAAATCCGGAAATCTGAATGACGAGGTCCGCAACTCCAAACCCTCCAATGCAAGTGAAGTGGAATCGTCTTGGGAACAGATCAAGCAGAAAGAACGGGACGGCAATCAAACGGTCTTGGGCGGTGTGCCCGAAGCTCTGCCTTCCCTCATCAAGGCTTACCGTATTCAGGACAAAGCCCGGAATGTAGGATTTGATTGGAAAGAAAAAGGTGACGTATGGGCAAAGGTCCGCGAAGAGATGGACGAACTGGAGGTGGAACTCCGGAAGGAAGACAAGGACAAATCGACTAGGGAACTGGGAGATGTCTTGTTCTCGGTCATCAATGCGGCCAGACTCTATCACCTTAACCCTGACAATGCACTGGAGCATACGAACCGGAAATTCATCAGACGTTTCAACTATGTGGAAAGAAAAATTAAAGAGACTGGTAAATCCTTTAAAGACGTTACTTTAGAAGATATGGATAAACTTTGGAATGAAGCTAAAAAGGAGGAAAAGGGATGAAGAAAAATATTTTTTTGATAGGTATTGCCCTGATGGGCATCTTGCTGGTGGCAAGTTGTAAAAATAGTGCCAAGCGTTCACAACCAGCCAAGTCGAAAGTGTCTGCCACTACTGACAAGACGGATTCGACACTCTATGGTGTTTGCGGTGATGGGACTGCGATGAACAGCCTCGAATTGATCACAGATGCCGGAGACACCATCAATTATCTGATCGATGATGAAGAAGGTGCTGAACCTGTTGTCAAGGGCGGTCTCTTTGAAGGTGACCGTATGGCTGTGATCGGACATAAAGGAGAAGGTGACTGGATAGCTACCAATGTGATTAACCTGACAGCCCTGATGGGAAAGTGGACGAGCATCGACAAGGATTTTGAGATCCTTGAAGGTGGAACGGTCAAGAGTTTTGTGAAAGAGGAGACGCACCCTTGGACAAGTTGGAAGATCTACAACGGCAGACTGGTGCTGAACAAAGACACCTTCACAATAGACAATCTTGGGGCAGACAGTCTCTATCTGGAGAATCATGCCGGCATTTTTGCCTTTAAGCGTCACAAATAATAGTGGAACCTTTCAAGATACATATTATGGGGTGTGGTTCTGCTATGCCCACATTAAAGCATCACCCCTCTTCTCAGGTCATAGAGATCAGGAACAAACTCTTTATGATTGATTGTGGGGAAGGCACTCAGATCCAGTTGCGTCGTTTCAAAATACGATTCACGAAAATCTCAGCTGTTTTCCTTTCACACCTCCACGGTGACCACTGTTTCGGACTGCTTGGGATGATCAGTACTTTTGGGATGGTCGGCAGAACGGCCACATTGAATATCTATGCCCCGGCATACTATGAACCGATCTTGAAGAAAGAGATCGATTTCTTCTGCCAAGGTCTAGAATTCGATGTGCAATTCCATCCGGTGGATACGAAGAGTCAAAAACTGATATATGAAGACCGGAGCTTGACGGTGGAGACCATACCGTTGGTGCATCGTGTCCCCTGCTGCGGCTATCTTTTCAAGGAGAAACCGACGCTTCCGCATATCAAGAGGGATGTGATCGACTGCTACGAAGTGCCGGTCTCTCAGATCAACAATATAAAAGCCGGTGCAGACTGGACGACCAAAGACGGGGAAGTGATTCCCAATGCTGAGTTCGTGGAACCTGCAGATCCGGCACGCTCTTATGCCTATTGCAGTGATACAAGATATGTGCCTGATCTGTACAAAAGGGTGGAAGGCGTCAGCGTCCTCTATCATGAGTCCACGTATGTCCAGAAAGATGCGGAAAGAGCAAAACTGTATTATCACAGCACCGCACAGCAGGCTGCACAGGTGGCCAAGGACGCAAAGGCCGGAAAGTTGTTGCTGGGTCATTACAGTTCACGCTACGATGACGAGCGTCCGATGCTCAAAGAAGCCCAAGCGGTTTTTCCGAATAGCCATCTGACTCACGAAGGAGACGTTTTTGAGGTGGGTTGAAGATCATCGGGATTTGAAAGTCGCATCGGAAGGATTGGACTGGAAATGTCGTGATTTTTATATCTAGGCACCAAATTCTAATCGATGTGGGCATTGGCTGAATACAGATGAGGAAAGAAGTCCTTTTTATTTCTAGGGAACGGATCGTAAGGTAAGAGAAAAGAATGTCCGCCGGAGCTTAATGAAGTTATCAATTGTGAAATTATTTAGATTCTTTTTGCTGGTCATCTGCTTGCTTGGCAGTCTCACGGCATGTAACAATAAATTAGCAAATCCTAATACACAACTATCGCTTCATTCATACAGTGAATTAAGATCGGATACATTGACTTTGAGTCCGTCTCGCGTTCGGGCAGAGATTGATAGTTGTATTGCCCATGATGAGGATTCATTGACCACTGATTATCGGATTCGCCAGTATTATCTGAATAGGGGAGATTTTCTATGGATAGACAGAAAAGGTGTTGATGCACGTGCAGATACCGTGCTTTCCTGGTTGAAGACGGTCAAGGATATGGGGTTCTCGCTGAAGAAGTTCCATGTCCGTCAGATCGAGCGTGATTTGCAGAGGATCCGCAGTTTACAATTTGATCATGTGAATAATATCAATGTTGTCATGGGTCGTTTGGAATACAATCTGAGTAAAGGCTTTTTCCGCTATGCGGTGGGCCAACGCTTTGGATTTATGAATCCTGATTATGTATTCAATCATCTTGAACCTTCAGAGGAGTCCTCTTCTGACAGTCAGGCTGTGACGAACTATTTGCAGCTCTTCGCTCTCCCCATGGAACACGCTACAAAGGCCTTTTATCAGTTGTCTCTCCGGAAGGTCAAACAGGACAGTATATCGGAATTCCTGCGTACTGTTCAACCCAAGAGTCCTTTCTACAACAGACTGTTGGCTCTCCTGAAGACTGCGCAGGGTAGGAGAGAAAGGAATCTGATCCTTTGCAATATGGAAAGGTGCCGCTGGCGGTTAAAGGATTATCCTCAAAGGCATCGGAAATATGTCGTCGTCAATATCCCATCCTTTGCCCTTCATGCTGTAGACGGCACCTCTGATCTGGTGATGCGTGTGGGCTGTGGAACAAGTGTGACTAAAACACCGCTGCTGATGAGCGCTGTGAAACGAATGGATATCAACCCGCAATGGATCGTGCCGAAGAGCATCATCAAGAAAAGTATCGTCCAACATGCCGGAGATAATGCCTATTTCCAAACCAAGAGGTTTTTTATCCTGGAGAGGTCAAGCGGGGAGACTGTTGATCCCCGGCGGACGACCAGGGCAATGCTCCTGAGTCCTGACTATGCTGTGATACAAGAAGGGGGGAAGGAAAACTCATTAGGGCGGATCATCTTCCGATTCAATAATGATTTCTCCATTTACCTCCACGATACGTCTTCCAAGGAATTCTTCTCACAGGAAAACAGGGGTGTGAGCCATGGTTGTGTCAGAGTGCAGAAACCATTTAAATTGGCGGTCTTCCTCTTGGGTAAAAAGGATCCTCACTTGATAGAACGGATTCGCTATTCCATGTCTGCTGATATCTCTTCCGTTCAGCATCATCTGTATGACGGGCAGGACCAAAAGGAAGACGGTGAGGATGAGGGCAAGGATGACCTCAATCACCACTTGCTGCTCAATACCGTGAGCGTACGTCCCCCGGTCCCTATCTATATCATTTATTATACCCTCTATCCGGGGAAAGACGGACAACTTAAAAGATATGACGATATTTACAGTTATGATCGTGTGATTCTACATTTTCTAAGGAATTATCAGTGAATAAAGACGACGCAGAAATCTTAAGGCTACTTAGATCTCCCGATACATGTAGAAAAGGATTTGAGAGACTAGTCAAAGTGTACAGTGAACCACTGTACTGGAAAGTGCGTCATATCGTCTTAAGTCATGAGGACACTGACGATGTCCTACAGAACACCTTCCTCAAGATCTGGTCGAAGTTGTCTCAATTCCAAGGGAAGTCCAATCTCTCGACTTGGGTCTATCGGATAGCGATCAATGAAGCTCTCGACTGCCTCCGCCACAGAAAGAATATTTCTGAACTCAGTTCTGATGATCAGATGACCATGGCAAACCGCCTTTTGGCAGATGACTATTTTGACGGTGATGAAGCTGAAGCCTTGCTTCGTGAGGCCATAGCCCGCCTGCCGGAAGTCCAGCGGATCGTCTTCAATCTCCGCTATTACGAGAAGATGAGGTATTCTGAGATGAGTCAGGTCTTGAACACTTCTGAGGGAGCGCTGAAAGCAAGTTATCATCTGGCAGTTCAGAAGATTACAAAATTTTTGAAATTGAATGATTAAACTTTTGATTTCTATACACGTCTAATCATAAAGGAGAAGATATTAGAATATGAATAAGGATATGAAAGAAGAGTCTATAGAGCGCATGTTTGGGAGAAAACACCCTTTCAAGGTACCTGAGGGATACTTTGAACAATTCCCTGCGCGACTGATGGCTGCATTGCCGGAACAGCAAAAGCCTCTTTCTATTGCTTCTGCTCATGTTTCGAAAGTACGGTTATTACACAAATTCCATATATGGCAGATTGGTGTTGCTGCCGCAAGTGTCATTGCTGTTCTGTTTACCTTGAATCTGCTCTTTTTCAGAAAGAGTGCCCAACCTGTACAGAGAGCTCAGAATCCCAGCGTTAATATGGCGGTGGACCAGGCTTTTGATTTTGGTATGATAGATAATGAGGATATCTATACAGACTTGGCTGATAATGAAAGTCATTAGATAATGAAAAGGAAATTATTTATACTTTTGATTTTTGTAATGGGGGTATTCTACTTTGCCTCCGGTTTTGACGGCAATGGCTTTAATCCTGCCCGTTTCCAGATGGAAATGGAGCAATATATCGTGACAAGGGCTGGACTGACACCTTTGGAAGCTTCTAAATTCTTCCCTGTCTATAGGGAATGGAAAGCGAAAGAGCGAAGTTATTTCGAACAATTGAGACTTTATCGGCATATCAACAGTAAGGATCCGCGCGTATGCACGGAGGCTATCCACAAGCGGGATCAGATAGATATCAATATCAAAAAGTTACAAATGATCTATCATAGGAAGTTCTTGAAGATATTGCCTGCTACGAAAGTGTATCAGATCGTTCGTGCTGAAGATAAATTCCATCGGCAGGCTTTCTGCAAATTTATATTCCAAGGTAAAGGCTTCAGATAGAAAGACGTCATACGCTTTGCCCGAAGTGGGGTATGGCGGGATAATGAGCGAAAGAAAATCCCCGTATCTTCGGGAATGAGTTAAAAATTAATAGTTCTGTCCTATAGAGTGTCGAATCCCTATAGGACAGAATTGTTTTAAAGATACTTTGAAAACACTTCTATTTGAATACAAAACTGAGAATGAACAGAATGCTTAGAATGATAAGCGTAGGATTCAACGTTTTGTATTTTCCGGTACAGATTTTGATGACGACATAACTGAGGATTCCGAGTGTGATGCCGTCGGCTATCGAATAGCAGAGGACCATCGTGATCATGGTGATGAAGGCGGGGAAGGCTTCACTGACTTCCGTCAGATCGATCTTCTTCATACTGTCAAGCATCAGGACACCGACCAATACCAAAGCCCCACTGGTAGCTGCGCTGGGAATGATCAGGAAGATGGGACTCAGAAACAAACTGACGAGGAATAAGGCGCCTACGACAAAACTGGTGACACCGCTTTTTCCTCCTTCTGCAATTCCACTGGCACTTTCAATGTATGTCGTAATGGTAGAACTACCCAGGAAAGCACCGCAAGTGGTGCCGATGGCATCGCTCATCATCGCTTCTTTAACATGAGGAATAGTCCCGTCAGACTTGACGATACCTGTTTTCTGTGCCAACCCTACCAGCGTACCTACAGTATCAAAGATGTTGACGATCAGGAGTGTAAAAACAGTGATGACAGTCTGGAAGTTCATCAGCCCGTTAAAATCGAATTTGCAAAATATCGGCATCAGGCTTTGAGGAGCGCTCACGGGCAGCCACCCTTTTGTAAAAGAAGTGACCCCCATTGGAATGCCGATGACTGTGGTGATGATGATGCTGTAGAATAAAGATCCTTTCACCTTACGCGCCATCAGAACAGAACTCAGGAGTATGGCCAGTACACCGAGCAACATTGGTCTTGTGAAGTTGCCCAGACCTACAAAGGTACCGGGTTTGGCTACAATAATGCCGGCATTCTTCAAACCGATGAAGGCGATGAACATACCTATACCTGTACTGATCGCATACCGGAGATTCTGAGGAATAGAATTCAAAATAATTTCCCGGACATTCAGGAAGGTGATCAAAAGGAAGATGACGCCCTCAATAACCATGATGGCAAGTGATTGCTGCCAGGTATAGCCGATGGCCTGACACATCGTGTAAGCGAAAAATGCATTCAGTCCCATCGAGGGCGCTTGGGCAAAGGGGAGTTTAGCCATAAAGGCTAACAACAGGGTGGCAATGGCAGCTGCGATGACTGTTCCGGTAAAAAGAGCAGCTTTTTCCATACCTGTGGTCGAGAGAACAGCCGGGTTAACGGCCAGAATGTAACTCATCGTAAGAAAAGTTGTAGCACCGGCTACGACTTCTGTCTTCAGGTTCATGCTTTTGGGATCAAATCCCAAAGCCTTTTCTAAGAATTTCATTTCTATTATAAATTGCTGTAATCTGCACTTTTCTCGATGGACTCCGGTATCCGCCACAACGTTCTTCTGTATCTCTGTGAACAAATGCCCTTTGTCGTGGTATTCGGGCGCTCAGCCTTTCTGGGTTATTTTGTCTGCAGGAGTTGTTTTCTTCAGCCAGTCATCCAAGATCATACGTGCGATACTTAATTTCTCAGGTATCATCGGGAGATTGTCTTTGGTAAACCAAGTTCCTCCACTCAGTTCTTCCTTTTGCAGATGCACTTCGCCACTGACATAATCGGCATTGTATCCGACCATCAACCCACAGGGATAAGGCCATGGCTGAGAACCGAAATAGCGGAGATTCGTGATCTTCAGAGAGGTCTCCTCCCTGACTTCACGGTACACAGCTTCTTCAAGTGTTTCTCCCGTTTCCACAAAACCGGCTACCAAGCCGTAAAAGTCCGACTTGAAATTGCGGGCATGTACCAAAAGGACTTCATCACCTCTATGGACAAGTACGATAATGGCAGTAGCTAACTGCGGCCATACTTCTTTACCGCAATTCGTACACCTCTTGCTGATGTCTGTATGCATCTTCATCGGTGCACCGCAAACCCCGCAAAACTGTGTGTTCTTGTCCCAATAAAGGAGTTCGCTGCATTTGCCTGCTTCCAGATAGAGGTCAAAGGGGATTTTATAGTAACTGGACCGAAGGCTGCACATCTCATAATGATCATTATCAGACATGACCTGCCCCGGATATTTGCTCAGGAATGTCTTGGAAGGATCATCGACACTGAATGTCTTGATCTCCATACCCGCTTTCGTCGGTGCGATATTCATGACATGTGTCCAGGGTTTGATCAGAACCGGTGATTCTTCGGAACGAGGTATGTCGTAATGCCCGTCAGGGAACTTTTCTAGTAATATATCACTCTTGCAAAATACAAACCAATATTTCATTTTTCTAATACTTATTTTAAATAGATAGGAGAGAGAATATCATTTTTCTTCTGCCGCAGTAAGTGGTCTGGAGAACAACAGTTGTTTGTCGCGTGCGATGGCAGGTTTGGTCCATTTTTCAGGAATAAAGCGCCAGTTGTTATGGGCTTTGGGATCCATGACGCCTGCACTCTCAATTTCTTTCATCAGATAGTAGCGCTGGTCCTTTTCACTTTCAAAAATGATGCGCTTCTTCAGTTCTTCCATGGAGATACCCGCACCTTTGGTCAGGAGCTCTCCTCCGCCGTTGCCTCTATAACTGTTCATGGCAACTTTGTACCATTTTTTCAGGTCGAAAGGTTGTCCGTTACTCATCCTGAGGATATGGACTTTCTGACCATCAGGTTTGGTTACGTCAACGGTATAGTCGATGCCTACGGCAGAATCAAAATTGAAGGCTAAGTTCTTGAACATATATCTTTCTGCACCGTTATTCTGATGATCACTGAGGAGCATGATATGGTCATCGGGGCTTTTCATCGTGTTGACCCATTGATCATAACTCATTTCCAGATGTTTCCTGATTTCATCACCGGTCATCCTGACGGTATAGATCTGATTCTCATACCGATAAAGATTGAAAAGGTCACTGACGTGGACGTCTCCTGCCTGGATACTTGCATCAAAAGACAAGGGAGCGTTGAAAGAGATATCTGCTCCGGTGATTTTCAATTGCAGGTCTTGGATGAAGTCGGAAAATGGGGCACTGCCAAAATAGCAATCCTTTGTGTAGATACTGTGCTTGAAGGTGCCGACCTTGCGACCGACAAATGCCTTGACACTATCGATCTCTGGTTGGAAGTGCTTGATAAAGGCGGGGTCTGATACCTCGTTGCAGACATTGACGAGTTGCCCTGTTACATTGGTCTTCAGCGTGACAGGACTTTCACCGTCAGAGACAGTAAGGGAGATCTGTGCATCGCTGACATAAAGGGCATTACAACTCGGATCGAGGCAAAGGACGTCTTTGCCTGTGATGTCGTTCTTGACGACGTCCTGATGGAGGGTATGGTCATGACCGTATAGGATGAGGTCGAATCCCGGCACTTGTTTCGCCACCTCCATAGATGCATTCTCATCAAACTTCTCATTATGGATGCCCCCTTCTTTACCGCTGTGGAAGAGTCCGATGATCAGGTTGGGCTGTTCATGCGTTTTCAGGTAGTTGACCCAATAGCGGCATGACTTGACCATATTGTCGAAATATAGTCCTTTCCACAGATTCTCATTGAGCCAATTGGGAATGGCATCTGTGATCATCCCCAGAACAGCTATTTTTATGCCGTCGCGCTTGATGATCGTATAAGGATGGACGTATGGCTGTTTGGTCTGTGAGGATACGATGTTGGCTCCAAGTATCGGGCATTTCACCTCTCTGATCCATTTGTCATAGACCGGGTGTCCCGTCTCTACATCATGATTGCCCATTGTCTCCGCATCATAACGCATATAATTCACGACACTGGCGGCAACATTGGGTTGATCTGTCTTGACGTAATTACAATAGTAACAGGTCGGTTGACCTTGCAGGATATCACCGTTGTCTAATAATATAAGGTGATCGCCGTATTTTGTTCTCAGGGAATCTACATAAGTGACGACCCGTGCCAATGAGCCCTCTTTAGGCTTCTGATTGATGAAATCATACGGAAAGAAACTTCCATGAACATCACTCGTCTCAATCACTCGTAGATTGACTGTTCTCGTTTGTGCCATAGTTGGTAAACTTAGTGAGATTGCCAGAAGGCTAATTATCAATTCTTTCATCTGACATTATTTGATTACAATGCAAATTTAATAAATAAAGTTGGATTTGGTATACTTTTTGTTGGATATCTTATCGTAATTAAAGGAGGATAAAAGAGATATGGCATTTATAGATTATTATAAAATTCTGGGTGTTGATAAAAGCATTCCACAGAAAGATATTCATGAGGCATACCTGAAAAGGGTAAAGCAGTTTCACCCCGATCTTCATCCTGATGACCCGAAGGCAAAGGCAAAGTTTCAGGCTCTGAATGAGGCTTACGAGGTCCTTTCAGATCCGAAGAAACGGGCCAAATACGACAAGTACGGCGAGCAGTGGCGCAATGCTGATGCATTCGATCAGAGTCGTACTTCCGGAGGCTTCGGTCAAGGTGCCGCAGGTGGCAATCCTTTTGAAGGTTTTGATTTCGAAAGCTTCGGGGGTGGAGGAGGCGGCTTCTCCAGTTTCTTTGAAGACCTGTTTGGAGGGAGCGGGCGTCGTACACACTTCCGTACATCATCCAATGGCTTTGGCGGCGGTTTTGGGAACTTCGGGAGTGCAGGTTTCGAAAACGCCCGTCAGAGTACTGGCGAAATGGATGCGAAGGTGAATATTGATTTGTATACTGCCCTGCTGGGTGGCGAAATCCTGATCCAGTTGAGCAACGGACATAAGATCAAACTGAAGATTAAACCTGAAACGCAGAACGGCACCAGAGTACGTGTTCGCGGCAAAGGCTATGATCGCGGTGACGGCACATATGGGGATTTGATCATTACCTATAATGTGAAATTGCCTACAAACCTTACCGAACATCAGAAGGCACTGCTTCGCGAAATGCGTCAAGGCTAAAAGATGAAGTGGAATGAAGGGAATCTGGAAACAGAATGCTTTGCTGAAAAGGCATGAAGGACAGACTCCTTGAGGAAGCAAGAGGTAACATCATATTAAAAGGCTGGAACTCAATAAATCTTATTGGATTCCAGCCTTTTCTTTTAGATCAAGTTTGTCAACAACCCTTGGACTCTTACGGGTGTGAAG
Source organism: Segatella cerevisiae (assembly GCF_024054555.1). Classification (GTDB taxonomy): domain Bacteria; phylum Bacteroidota; class Bacteroidia; order Bacteroidales; family Bacteroidaceae; genus Prevotella; species Prevotella cerevisiae. The sequence goes on from NZ_JAMXLY010000010.1 coordinate 35,049, forward strand.
AGTTGTATCTCATTAAGGATCATCTGACGTTATCTTATCACTATATGCCGAGGAACATCCCTTGCAACTTATCAGAGGATGATCCTGACCATGTTGAATGAACTGATTTTACTATCCGGTGAGACTGTAGCGCTGATACGGAACTGTGACTGTGAAGGTTGTGACGGATCTGTACTGTTGACACTTTGATTGGCAGAGAACTGTACCTGATATTGGTACTTGTCGTCTCCAACGCTGGTCTTCTTGATTTTATAATCATTGTTGATCCGCCAGTTCATGTTGACAACATTGTCTTTCCAGAGTTTATGTATAAAACTGGCGACGTCATCTTTACCGGCGTTGCTCTTCCCTAAGAAAGAAGTCATGACATCTTCCACTTGCGATGTTGCCTGGTCATCATTCCGGGAATTGATTCCTTGGAAGAATTTGCGGAAGAGGGCGCTGATCATCTGTTTTTCTACCGGCTGGAGTTGTTTCTGCTGCACCTTCTCCATGCTCTCATGAGCCAGATTGGCGAAGGCTCCCTGTGGATGTTCTTTCAGATAAGTTTGATAACTCTCTGCCGTATTGTCATTGTGTGCATCCCGCCAGTCTAAAGAGTCAATTTTGGCAAGGGCCTCCTTGGCGTGTATGGAATGTGGAAAATTCTGCAGGTAGTCTTCCAATGCACCCTTCGAATCTCTCATCACGGCATTTGTCCATTCCTGCTCATTCTGTTTGATTTTCATCAGATGGTTCTGGACGGAATCCAAATGGTCTTCAGGGGCATTCTTGTAGGTATCCAAATAACTTTGCAAGACTGTAGGATCTGTACTCTTCATCGCATATTCATAGTCCTGTTCCTCCTTATTGTCCTGCGCTGTCGCATAGAAATGGTACATGAGGCCAAAGGCGAAAAGCGCGATGATGACACCAATGACGATATAGACGGTATTCCCGTTTTTCTTCTTTCCCTTTGGAGGATAATTTCCTTTTCCGGGTCCCTTAGGAGGAACTGACGGTCTTTCAGGTTGACTGGAATACTGTGGGGCAGTATGCCCAACAGGTCTTGTTGTACTTTTTGGGGGTAGGTTGTCGTTCCTGACAGGAGTCGGCTGTGAATGTACGGGACTGACTGGTGCAGAAGTTATTGGGTTTTGGGGAGTCGTACTCAGTTTGGTGGGGCGATGGCAGTTAGGGCACATCTCTTCATTAGAGAAATACACTTCTCCACAATTCGGACAACGTATGATTTTTCCTGCTATTTCTACTCCGCAATTGGGGCAAACGGGTGCTTTGTCACTAATCTGATGACCGCACTCCGGACACTTGATAATAGCCATATCTTATATTATAAAAAACTAAAATCCTGCTCTTATTCAGTATAACGGCAGGACTTATCAATCGTATTATTGTTATTAGAACCAAATTATCGTCATCTCATTACCGGTGCCGGAATCTGATCTCTCGCAATCTATGACGTCCCATAAACCGGCTCATATCGACATAGCCGTTGATGCCATCCAACCGGCCCTTACCTGTGTACTGCCACAACTCAAAGTCACGGCCGTCTGCAAGTCTGGGTAAACGGCTTGTGTACTGGGCGATCATCAATTTGTAATTATCTACTTTTCCTGCCAGGTTCTGATTGTAGAAATTAGCTCCCGTATAAATGAGAGGTTTTTGCCGGTAAGTTCTTTCGATGAGTCTGAGAAACTTGAAGAGACTGTCACAGAATTCTTCCTCAGATAATCCACTCCTGGTCTCTATATCGACCATAGGAATCAGGTCCTGGTCCCCCGGACGGCACTGTGACAAGAAATTGTCCAACTGCTGTTGCTGGGAATATCGGGGACGGTAAAAGTGGTATGAGCCAACCTTCAAACCTTGTCTGTGCGCAAGGTCGATATTTTCCTGATATTTGCTGTCGATTCTCGAGCCGCCTTCTGTCGCTTTCAAATAGACATAAGCTACTCTTGAATTTCCTACACTTTCCCAAAAGACTGTACCCTGATAATGACTCAAGTCAATACCTTCGATAGAGCGGCACGTATCACTGTAAACAGACTGCTGTGCCTGAAGCGATAAGAGAGTAAATATACTGAACAAAAATAATAATAATCTCTTCATGAACGCAAAGGTACTAACTATTCTTCAATTTCAGATAAGGAACGTGCAAAATTATGTAAAAAGTTGAATATGGTTTCTACAGGCGCATATTCAAAATAGCGCATGCTTTGCTTGAGATTACGCCATAAAACTTTATTGTTGTTATGCACGAATCCCATATTGTTTTGACGGAAATGCCACTCTTTGGTCAGATCTTCCCATGAGTTGCACAGGGACCTGATCGTCAGTCCGTCTGCTCCATTCTCAATGTGATGGACAAAAGGGACCTCATCTTCATCGAAATGAAAGAACTTGATGAGGATACTGCCCTCGAGTTGTGCGATGCGTACAATATGAAGTTTACCGAGCCATTTATCCAGTTTAATCCAATCTATTTTACCCCCGTTCTCACTTCGGAGGTACTTGCCGAGTTGAATAATACCCTTGAAACTGACCCCGTAATTCAGCATGGCATTGATGTTGGATACGATGATGCGGAGTAAGTTGATGGTCTCTACACTGGTGTCAATGGCATGGCGTTCATGCTGTTCAATATTATTTAACTTCTTTTCCAGGAAGGGGGTTGTCAGAGTGACTGTTCCTTCTTTTGAATCGGCAACATTACTTAACAACGCTTCGAGTTTTTTAATCTTGAACCGGGTCATCGGTTCCAATACTTCACCTGATTGGAAATACTGGGAACGCAGTTTCTTAAAAACATTTCTCTGTATAAAATTCATAACTCAACCGATTTTGTTCCGGACAATTCCTCTTCTCCCTGTTTTCAGGCAGGAGGTTTGACGTAGGGTAGAAAGGCATCCCTCTTTCGAATGATGGGTCAGTGGATTCCGCTGATCTCTTTTCAGTGGGATAGGAACGTCTTTCTGTCTTCCCAGAGACACGACTTGCCGTCCCGAAATAGTCTGGGGGCGGCTGAAGTCATGATGGATTGTTCTGTATCTCTATGTATTTGACGTGGACAACTATAAAACTCCACGTCTGTTATCTTTCAATTGTTTTCTTTTCTAATATTCTGATTTTGCGTTTGATGAAAATGGTTCTGAGGACCGTCTGAAAATATTCCTGATGGCCGTCGTTGTCTCAGAGTGTGACACCGTTCTTGAAAATGGCTATACTCTGATAAGCGTTTCTCTCGTTTTTAGTTTGCTCCCCGCTGGCAACGGAGAGGACTTTGTCAACGAAACGGTCTCTCAACAGTTTCATGTCAGTACCTTCAACGAGAACACCGGCATTGAAGTCCAGCCAATTCGGTTTACTTTGATAGAGCGTGCTGTTGGACGCAATCTTTATGGTTGGGACAAAGGTGCCGAAAGGCGTTCCTCTGCCTGTCGTAAAGAGGACGATCTGACAACCGGCCGCAGCCAGGGCTGTAGAAGCGACCAAATCATTTCCAGGGGAAGACAGGAGGTTGAGTCCGTTAGTTTTCAAGCGCTCTCCATATTTGAGGACACCACTGATCAGGGCTTTCCCGCATTTCTGTGTGCAGCCCAGGGCCTTGTCTTCAAGCGTAGAGATGCCGCCTGCTTTATTTCCGGGGGAAGGGTTTTCCCCTACAGGCTGACCATGAGAAAGGTAATATTCTTTGAATCCATTGATCATATCAACTGTTTGATGAAACAGCTCCGGTGTCTTGCAACGGTTCATCAGAATCGTTTCTGCACCGAACATCTCAGGTACTTCTGTCAGGATGGTTGTACCGCCCTCAGAAACAAGATAGTCGGAGAATTCTCCGACGAGGGGGTTTGCCGTTATCCCGCTGAACCCATCGGATCCTCCACATTTCAAACCCACGCGCAGGTGACTAACAGGCACTTCCGTACGTTTGTCGTGGCGGGCTTTCTCGTAAAGTTGACGGAGGATTTTCATTCCAACCTCCAATTCGTCTCCTTGCACTTGTTGTGCGATGAGGAGTTTTATGCGGTCATGGTCGTAGTCTCCCAAAGATTCCATGAAAGGCCCCGGCTGATTGTTCTCACAACCCAGGGATAGGACCAATACTCCTCCTGCGTTAGGGTGGAGGCACAGGTCATGGAGAATCTTTTTCGTATTCTCATGATCATCTCCCAATTGAGAGCAACCGTAGTTATGGACCCACGCATGAACACCGTCGATCCCGTCAAGATGGGTCTCCTCCTTCAATTGTTGGGCCAGGTGCTCGGCAATCCCGTTTACACATCCCACAGTAGGAACGATCCATATCTCATTGCGTGTACCCACTTCGCCTGAACTGCGGACATAGCCTTGGAAAGTCTTGTGATCTTTAGGGTTGTTCTCCGAATAGGTTACGGGACGATAAGTGTATTCGAGGGTTCCTGAAAGATTCGTCTTCAGGTTGTTCTCATTGACCCATTGGCCCGCTTTCAAGTCTTCTTTTGCATGGCCTATGGGATAGCCATATTTGATGACGTTCTTGTCGCGGGCGACATCTTCCGTCAAAACTTTATGCCCCGAGGGGGTATCTTGCAATACAGTGATGGTCTTGCCGTCTATATTGATCGTCTCCCCCTTTTTAAAAGGCCGGAGACAGACCACAACATTGTCAGCAGAATTAATTTTAATAAAACTCGATTGTTTCATTTCATAGTTTGTTTAGTAGTTGTTTATAATTGTGTTCTTTTATAGAAGTCCACATTCTCTTTCGTGAGGAGTTCTATAGGCATATAGTTGACAGGTTGTATCTTTTTCTTGAGGACGATGGCTCTGAAGAGTGCGTCTACACAGTAGTAGCCCTGCATATAGGCATGTTGTGCGATCAGGAAGGAGATGCTTCCGGACTTCAGGCATCTGGCATTTTTCCCTACCATATCGTAACCCATGATCTGAATATCACGACGGTTGGTCATCAAGAGAAAATCGCCGATGATATGGGCTTTGGAACTGAGGGTGATACAATGGTGCACATCGGGATGAGACGTAAAGAAGTCTTCCAGAATCTTGTCGTACTCCTTACGTGTATTATCCAGCGGAAGTTGCAGTTCCGTAATCTTGATATGAGGAAAGTGATCGTGCATATAATGTCTGAATCCGACCTCTCTGTTATCCTGCTGTTTGCTGACCACTTGTCCGTTCTTGGTCAATTTCATCAGCATGATTTCTTTTTCATCCGAAGCGATGAGCATCAGCATCTTTGCTGCAAAGTAACCGCTGCAGAAGGAATCCTGCCCATAAAAAGCCAAAGGTTTGAGATCGGGCATATAGGAGTCGAGAAAGATGAAAGGAATGTTATTCTCATGCAGTTTGTCTGTGAAGAGACGCGTGGTATCGAGTTTTGTTGGAACCAGGATGACACCATCCGGCTTTTTCTGGAAGACCTCTTCACACTCAGCCTTAAATGAGGCATCGTCATAGCGGTTGTAATGCACGATCTCCACGCTGATATGAAAATCCCGTCTTACCTCTTCGCATTTCTTTGCCCCGTCTTCTATTTCTGCCCAGTAAGCCTCATATTCATGTTGGGGAATCAGCAAATAGAAGACATATTCCTTATTGTAGGCCAAGGCACTGGCATACATATTAGGCTGATAGTTCATTTCCTTCAACGCCTGTTCTACTTTTGCCCTTGCCGGTTTTGACACATTAGGGCGATCGTGTAATACCCTGTCGACAGTTCCTACAGAGACACCGGCTCTTTCAGCTATATCTTTGATTCTAATCTTTACGGACATGATAATAGTAAAATTGAGTTAATGTTTCGCACGACCGTTCCTTATCTTTCAGGAACAGTCTGTTTTGTCTACTTGACGCATTTGGATACCGTGCACAAATGTACACATTTCGTTTCAATTGTGCGAATGCACAACGATAAAATTTCGGATAAAACTTGTTTTTTGATCGGTCTTGGATTGAATAGTAAAATGGAGTTGGCAAATTGATAACTATTTGATACCGATCCATCATTGAAGATTTTCATTTCCCATCGGCATAATGGAAAGTTTTTTTCATTTTTATTTCGAAATATGGGAAATATTCTTTATATTTGCCCTATGAGAACAAACATACTCAAGATCTAAGTAAACTTATCAACAAAAATTAGAAAATGGCTAAAGTTGTTACATTAGGTGAGATCATGCTCCGCCTTTCACCGGAAGCGAATGATCGTTTTGTACAGACTGATACTTTTCGTATTATCCCTGGGGGAGGAGAAGCTAATGTTGCCGTGAGTTTGGCTAATTATGGGCATGATGCTTATTTTGTGACTAAACTCCCGAAACACGAGATCGGTCAGATTGCAGTCAATGCATTGCGTCGTTACGGTGTTCATACTGACTACATCGTCCGTGGAGGTAAAAGGGTCGGACTTTATTATGCTGAGACGGGGGCTTCGATGCGCCCTTCTAAAGTGATTTATGACCGTGCTGACAGTGCGATCGCAGAAGCAGATCCTTCTGACTTTGATTTTGACACGATCATGGAGGGTGCGAAGTGGTTCCATTGGACCGGCATCACACCTGCAATCAGCGACAAAGCTGCCAAGTTGACACTTCTCGCTTGTGAAGCCGCTAAGCGTCACGGCGTCACGGTCTCTGTCGACTTGAATTTCCGTAAGAAATTATGGACTTCAGAGAAGGCCATTTCCATTATGCGGCCCCTGATGAAATATGTTGACGTCTGTATCGGCAACGAGGAGGACGCACAGTTGTGTCTGGGCTTCAAACCTGATGCCGACGTAGAGGCAGGGAAGACAGATGCCAAAGGTTATTACCATATCTTTGAGGGTATGATGAAGCAATTCGGTTTCAAATATGTGGTATCTACACTCCGCGAATCAATTTCTGCTAGTCATAATGGCTGGAAAGCTCTTATCTATGACGGCAAGGAATTTTACGAAAGCAAGCACTACGATATCATGCCGATCATCGACCGTGTCGGAGGAGGAGATTCCTTTGCCGGAGGTTTGATACATGGTTTGCTGACGAAGCCTGATCAACGTGAAGCCCTGGAGTTTGCTGTGGCTGCTTCAGCCTTGAAGCATACGATTCCTGGCGATTTCAATCTGGTCAATGCTGAGGAAGTGGAAAGTCTGGCAAATGGTAATGCCAGTGGCCGTGTTCAACGGTGATTGATTATCGGTTTCAGTGAAAGAAATTACACCTTTTTATATTATATTTTTAAAAGAAAAATATGGCAAGATTCAATAAAATACAGGTGTTGACAGCAATGGGGAAGACAGGCATGGTACCTGTATTCTTCAATAAAGACTTGGACGTTTGTAAGCATGTCCTCAAGGCCTGTTACGATGGTGGCGTGAGAGTTTTCGAATTTACTAACCGCGGGGATTTCGCTCACGAGATTTTCGGTGAACTCAACAAGTGGGCAGCTGAGGCTTGTCCTGAATTGATTTTAGGTGCAGGTACGGTCATCGATGCACCTACTGCTGCACTGTATATTCAACTTGGAGCCAATTTTATTGTCGGACCTAACCTCAATCCGGAGATCGCACCAGTCTGTAACCGTCGTCTCGTGCCTTACACCCCCGGTTGCGGATCTGTCTCTGAGATCTCTGACGCTCAGGCTCTGGGCTGTGATGTGACGAAGGTCTTCCCTGCTGGCAATGTAGGAGGGCCGTCTTTCGTAAAGAACCTACTCGGTCCTCTTCGCTGGAGCAATGTGATGGTGACGGGTGCCGTTGCTCCTGACCAGGAAAATCTCACCGCTTGGATAAAATCCGGCGTGTTCTGTGTTGGAATGGGGTCGAAACTCTTTCCTAAAGATGATATTGCTGCGGGCAACTGGAAAGCCATCACACAAAGATGTGTTCAGGCATTAGGCTATATCCAGTCTGCTCGTGCTTAATATAGAGTAAGAAATTTTTCCGACGAAACTTATCGATTGTCAGGGACAAACTGGTTACAGTTCTGTCCCTGAATCTTTTGCTATTGAAACCTATCTTGAAATTTATGCGGCTTTCAGGAACCTTGTCCCTGATCTTGGTTCTCTTTCTTTCAGCCTGTACCCCTTCCCATCAAAAGGAAGTTGACGAGTTGAATGCGAGGGCGTATTATTTTCATTATAGGAATATTGACTCTACGAGAGTTCTCGCACAAAAGGCTTTGGACTTGTCCTCAGATTACGATGCCGGACAAGCGGAAGCACTTAATAACCTTGCCTTTGTCAGCATCGCGCGGATGAATTATCCGCAAGCTTCTAAACTGTTGGCTCGTGCAATATCAGCAAGTGATAACCAGGTCGAACTTCTGGTCGCTTATATCCAGCAAATGCGGTTGTGCCAACGGCAAGCCCAGAATAAAAACTTTTATGACTGTCGTGAACGGGCAATCAATTGTCTGCACCGTATAGATGAGAGTAGTGACGATCTATCCGAAAGAGCACGTCAGAGGATGATATATGCCCGTTCAGAATTCAATTTTGTCAGTGCTACTTATTACTATTATACCGGTCAGAACCATCTCTTCCTCAAAGCCTTGAAAAGTGTCAATTCCAGTGAGTGCGAATCTGATACTGCCCAATATCTGAGTTATCTTTATAACATGGGTGAAGGTGGAGCAATCAATCAAGGATCCCTGGAACAGATCGCCCAGACTGAATTTAATTACCTGATGCGTTGCTTTTATTTCGCAACGGTGAGCCACAGTCCTTATTGGATAGCCAATTCCCTTGAAGCAATTAGCGAGCATATGCAGAACCAGCGTATCTGCGATTACCTGATCCGCAACAATGGACCGGCTATGGAATGGCTGAATGTCGACCTGATGCCTTATCATCTTCTGGCAGGGAATTTCGCGCAGCGCTCTCTGGATTTGTTCATCAAGTATGGTGACGTCTATCAGATAGCGGGTGCTTACAGGACCTTAGGCAGGAATTATTGGGCAATAGGGGATTACCGTTCCGCCCTGATCTGTCTGAACCGTGCATTGAGCAACAAGAAGATACTCCAGGCTCCTGATCTGGTGGCGTCGATAAGGGAGCAGTTGAGTATGGTGTACTCGGCTTTAAATGATAAACAGGCGAGTGACTATAACCGTAATGTCTATCTTGACCTACAGGAAAAGACGCGGCAGGACCGGATGATGGAAGCACGGGCTGCAGAACTGGACAGAAATGCGACCCAGTTGAATGCGATGATCTTTGCAGTCGTCCTGATGATCGCGTTTTTCATCACGCTCCTCTTTTTCTTTGACCGCCTTCGCCGAAAAAACGATGATGCCGACTCTTTTAGAAAATTACTCCAGCCGCTCCGTCAATGGAAAGAGAAGAACGAACTCCAGATCAGCGACTTGACGGATAAGTATGAAGAGATACATGAAGACACTTCGGTGCTCCAAGCCAATATCCTCAAAGACAAACAGAGGAATCTTGAGCAGCGGGCAAAGGTACAACTGGTGATCAGCATCACCCCTTTCATTGATCAGATGATCAATGAGGTGAAGCGGCTCCAAGAAGGGAAAGACGATGTGGAAGTGAAGAGGTTCCGCTATCAATATATCAACGAATTGATAGACCATATCAATCAGGATAATATCGTCCTGACCCGTTGGATCCAACTCCGGCAGGGACAACTGAGCCTGCACATCGAGAGTTTTCCGGTAGAGTCTATTTTCGACATCGTGAGAAAAGGCAGCATGGCATTTCAGTTGCGGGGGATAACCCTGACAGTGAAGAAAACCACTGCCGTAGTCAAGGCAGACCGGACGCTGACTTTGTTCATGATCAATACGATGGCGGACAATGCCCGCAAGTATGTCGACAGTGGTGGGTGTGTCACTATTGAGGCAACAGAATATACTGACTATGTAGAAATCAGTGTGGCGGATACCGGGAAGGGGATGTCACCGGAACAGGTGGAGCACATTTTTGACCATAAGGCGATCATCAATGACGAACAAACTGTCCCTAATGCTGAAAAGAAGCATAGCCACGGTTTTGGACTTTTAAACTGTAAAGGGATTATTGAAAAATATAAGAAGACCAGTAATCTATTCCGAGTTTGCAGTATTTCTGCCAAAAGCGAGTTGGGCAAGGGGTCGCGTTTCTCTTTCACTTTGCCTAAAGGGATAGTGCGGCACTTGAAATTGATCTTCATCCCCATCATCGTATTCTTGACGTTTTTCCCGAGACAGATGCAGGCAGACAGTAGCACCATGCAAAAGAGGTATCTGGCGTCTGCCTCTTCAAAACAGGTCTCGCACGCTTCCCCTAAAATGAAAGTGTGGTTGTCCCACAAAGCTATCCAGTTTGCCGACAGTATCTATTATTCCAATATCTTCGGCCATTATCGTAAGGCCTTGGTATTTGCGGACAGTACACGCCATTATTTGAATGCACTCTATCTGCAATTGGTCCCTGACGGCAAAGTCCTGATGAAGGCGGTAGGGTCTGAAGTCATTCCTCCTGAGATACAATGGTTCCGCAGTCATTTGGATATCAATTATCTAGTGATCCTTGACATGAGGAATGAAAGTGCGATTGCCTGTCTGGCAGTACATGACTGGTCCGGATACACTTATAATAATACGGTGTATACACAACTCTTCCGAGAGTTTTCTGCGGACCAGTCCCTCGACGACTATGTGCAGACCATGCAGCGGTCTGAAAATTCGAAGACAGTCGCTATTATCATTCTTGTCCTACTGTTGTTCTCCATCTTTCCTGCCTATTACTTCCTGTATTACCGTCATAGGGTATTCTATAGATTCTGTATAGAACGCATACAAGGTATCAACCAGATTCTACTGAGCGACCTTCCTGATCAGGACAAACTCCGGGAGATCAACCGACTGTGGGATAAGCGGATGAGCCGGAACAGAGGTTTCCAATTTCATGAAACTCCCGAATACCGCTCCAAGAACGTGTTGGATCAATTGAATCAGGTTGTCAACCAAATAGCACTTGCCTTGCAGAAGGGGATGTCTGTTTACCATAATCATCAGTTGAATATCGAACTTGCACAGGATGAACTGGCACGTGCCAGGTATGAGGACGACCGCCTGCATGTTTCGAATGCCGTCCTGGACAACTGTCTGAGTACGCTCAAGCACGAGACGATGTATTATCCTTCCCGTATCCAACAGCTCATTGACGGGTCTGATAAGAATCTGGAGGTCATCAGTGAACTGGCCAGTTATTATAAAGAACTGTATTCTCTCCTCTCGACTCAGGCTTTGAGACAGATTATCGGTCAAATGAGACTGGATCCGGACTTGGTGGATTATCTTTTCGATATTCTTCAAAGAAAGAGCGGAGAGAAGCGTATAACATCTGAAAAAATAGGGGAGAGCGGCCGCTATGCCCGTATACGTATTCCGTTGCCGAAATTAGAACTGACAAGTATGGAGTGCAAACAACTGTTTAACCCTCAGACAAAAGACTTGGATTTTCTTTTATGCAAGCAGATCGTCAGAGAAATAGGAGACGTGACTAATCTCCGGGGATGTGGCATAGAGGCATTACCCTCCCAAAACGGTTCCGGAACAATTATAGAAATGGTATTACCTAAAAAAATATGGATAAATTTAAAGTAATAATAGTAGAAGATGTGCCTTTGGAACTAAGAGGCACTGAAGGGATATTCCACAACGATATCCCCGAAGCTCAAATTATCGGTACTGCAGATAGTGAACCTGTGTATTGGAAACTTCTCAAACAGCAATTACCTGATCTGATCTTACTTGACCTAGGCCTCGGCGGCAGCACAACTGTGGGTGTTGAAATATGCCGTAAAACCAAAGAGATGTACCCGAAAGTAAAGGTACTGATTTTCACAGGTGAAATACTTAATGAAAAACTTTGGGTGGATGTCCTCGACGCCGGATGTGACGGCATCATCCTCAAGAGTGGCGAACTGCTTACCCGTGACGATGTTGCTTCCTGTATGTCGGGCAAAAAACTAGTATTTAACCAGCCTATTCTAGAGAAGATCGTCGAGCGTTTCAAGAAGAGTGTCAGTCAGGAAAACATGAGGCGGGAAGCATTAGTAGACTATGAAATAGATGAGTATGACGAGCGCTTCCTGAGGCATCTTGCTTTGGGATATACCAAGGAGCAGATCACAAATCTCCGAGGAATGCCTTTTGGGGTGAAGAGTTTGGAAAAACGACAGAATGAACTGGTCCAGAAACTCTTTCCTGATGGCAACGGGGGCATCAGTGTCAACGCTACCAGACTGGTTGTCAGGGCGCTACAACTGAGAATTATTGATCTAGATGATTTACATCCTGATGAAGAATGAGTTTCTTTTTAAAAATAACAAATTGTCAAAACGGTGGAAGAACAGAATCGGCTGGTTGATCTTCATCCTGAGTTTGATGCAGTTGGTCGTGATTCTCTTGTCATGGTTGCTTACAGCCGCAGATCCGGACAGTTCTATACGCTCTTTATTGAGCAGTGAAGGGATCAGATGGTTTATCGGCAAGAATGTAGAGAATTTATGCCAACCGCTTCTTGTCTGGCTGTTGATGGTCGGTACAGCTTGGGGAACAATGAAGTCGAGCGGTTTTAACCACTTCCTCGCTTCGGGACAGTTTCTACATTTGAAACAAGCGGAATTCAGAGAGCAAACTGCTTTTAAGTTTGCTCTGTTCGAATTTTGCCTTGTTTTCATTATCATGATATTACTTACGGCTTTTCCTCATGCCGTCTTATTGAATATTACCGGACATCTTTATCCCGGTCCTTTTTTCTCCGGAATTGTTCCGGTAGCGAGTTTGACCTTTATAGGAATGGGGATGACCTATGGTTGTATCAGCGGTAAATTCCTGAACTTTGCGGATATATTTGACAGTGTCACTCTTGGCGTGAGTATGGTATCTCCTTTGATCATCATTTATATTGTAGCCATCCAACTCTATTATTCGATCCTTTTCGTATTTTGAATATTTCAGGCCCGTTGGTGGATTTAATTCGGAGCGAATTCAACTACTATATAACCGCCACCAGTACTGTGTGCACCATTATATTGGCGGAATTAATCAGGAACGAATCCAATACTCCCAATCGGTCGTCGGTTCATTTATATCATTGATATACTTTATAACTGTAAATGCTGTGATCTTCGCAATGATTCAGAAAGAAAGACCTGCAGTTTGTTTTGCGTCATTACGGAAAATCATGAATTGATCACAGAGTTGTGGGGAAGTTGGTCCCTATTCTCTTTTCTTTCTTCTCTCTCTTCTCTCTTCTGCCCTTGCATAGGACTTGATAGAGTCGGTCTCCGATTCTTCATGTTAAAGCGATAAGAGATTTCGAGTTTTCTGCCGGTACACGTCTTTGCTTCTGAAGCTGAATGGGCATACATACCATTGATGCCTATCCATTCCTTTTATTGTTGCACGACTATACGTCCTTTCCACTATTTTATGACGTACTGTTTGTAGTTTTCTTGAGGTTCTGTTCACGTACGTCCTTATACTGTAAGGACGTACGACATTGCACCCTAATAACGTACGACATTAGACCCTAATAACGTACGACATTACACCTTAATGACGGACGTCTTTATACCCGTTCAACAGTTTCTACAGATGCTAAAACCGTTTTTGAGTCAAAACCGCAATAAGAACGGTGAGAAACGAGCTGGGAACGGAGAGGGATGATTATTGATTGCGGGGGAACGGATTCGTTCTCGAGTCAGTCTGAAAGATGCAATACGATACATTGGAGGGGGCTATTATAATCTAGTATGAAGTAGGGGGACTATATATAAAAAAGGTGTATTGCCAACGCAATACACCTTTTATTAATTAATCAGTAAGAATAAGTACAAGACTTATTCAATAAAATCATTTGTTACTATCCATTTGCTCTTTCAACTTAGCCAGAGCATCGATATCACCGAGTGTTGTTCCTGCAGCGACATTATTGATTTGTGGTGCTTCAGCCTTCTTGCCGTTGTGCTTGTGAGCAGCCGGTTTGAAGTTATCCTTGACATCCTCGAATGTACGAGAGTGAGAGAGGATGATACGCTTGGTCTCCTTAACAAAGTCAAGTACCATAAAGTCAAGTTCTTCTCCAACCTTAGCCTTGGATCCGTCTTGCTTTACCAGATGCTTTGGAGTAGCGAAACCTTCACCACCTTCATTGAGGAGGATGACGGCACCCTTGTCCATGATCTGTGTGATCTTTCCTTTGTGGATTGATCCAGGAGTATAGATCGTCTCATAAGTATCCCAAGGATTCGGCTCAAGTTGCTTGTGACCCAAACTCAGACGACGGTTCTCTTTGTCGATGTCCAAAACGACAACATCAATATCTGCACCTACAGTAGTAAACTCAGATGGATGTTTGATCTTCTTCGTCCAAGACAGATCGCTGATATGAATCAGTCCGTCAACACCTTCTTCTAATTCTACGAATATTCCGAAATTAGTAAAGTTGCGGACTTTAGCCGTATGCTTACTTCCAACAGGATATTTCACTTCGATGGTTTCCCAAGGATCTTCAGTGAGTTGCTTGATACCTAAGCTCATCTTGCGCTCTTGACGGTCGAGGGTCAGGATAACAGCTTCTACCTCATCTCCGACTTTCAGGAACTCCTGAGCTGAACGCAGGTGCTGGCTCCAGGACATTTCACTGACGTGAATCAATCCTTCTACACCAGGAGCGATCTCAACGAAAGCACCGTAATCAGCCATCACAACAACTTTACCATGGACATGGTCACCAACTTTCAAGTTAGGATCAAGTGCATCCCAAGGATGCGGTGTGAGTTGCTTCAGACCCAATGCAATACGTTTCTTTTCTTCATCGAAATCAAGGATAACGACCTTGATCTTCTGATCCAAGCTGACGATTTCGTGCGGATCACTGACACGACCCCAAGAGAGGTCTGTGATATGAATCAGTCCATCGACACCGCCGAGGTCTACGAAAGCACCATAAGAAGTGATATTCTTGACAGTACCTTCAAGAATCTGACCTTTCTCCAAATGAGAAATGATCTCTTTGCGTTGTGCCTCTAATTCTGCCTCGATCAATGCCTTGTGGGAAACGACGACATTGCGGTATTCCTGATTGATCTTGAGGACTTTAAATTCCATGGTCTTGCCTACGAATACGTCGTAGTCACGTATAGGATGAACGTCAATCTGGCTGCCTGGAAGGAATGCTTCTATTCCGAAGATATCAACAATCATGCCGCCTTTGGTACGACTCTCAATATATCCCTGAATAACTTCTTCTTTCTCGCAAGCTTCGTTGATCTTTTCCCAACTCTTAGCTAAGCGGGCTTTCTTGTGAGAGAGGACCAGTTGGCCTTTTTTGTCCTCTTGGCTTTCAACGTAAACCTCAACCTTGTCACCTACCTTTAAATCCGGATTGTAACGAAATTCAGAAGCAGGGATAATACCATCGCTCTTGTAGCCGATGTTCACTACGACTTCCTTTTTGTCCATAGCGATGACCGTGCCTTCTACTACTTGATGCTCCTGGATTTTGTTAAGTGTGTCATTGTAGGCCTTTTCAAGGTCTTGTTTGTTGGCTTTCGCACTAGAACCATTTTCATATTCGTCCCAATCGAAATTTGCCAATGGTTGTACGTTCTTTAAATCTGACATAAAAAAATAAAAAATTAATAATTAATAAAGTTAGACTTTATGTTTATAGATGTGAGCACTCTTCACCCACATTGCCTGCAAAGGTACATAAAAAAGGTAAGAAGAGTCCTGAGCTACCGGAACTTATCTTGCCTTTTAAATATTTTTAACCAAGTCTTATGCTTTTGTATTTTAAACACCATTAGTCAGTGCCTTCTCAGTATCGTTTTACGCTCAGAATCAGTAAGATCTTGCGACGATGACTCTCGTGTCAGTCGGTTTCCCGCTGATCATATCTTTGCCTGGAGTAGGAGGGAATGCAAAAGGAATGCAACGGATGGTTGCCTGTGTATCTTCCTTGAGTTTTGCTTCCGTTTCAGCCGAGCCATCCCAATGGCAGAGGAAAAATCCGCCGTCTTTGATCCGCTCTTTGAATTCATCGTAGTTGTCACATTCATAGATATGTGCGTCGCGGAACTTCCGTGCCTTTTCGAAGATACTCTTCTGGATAGTATCGAGCAGTTGGCGTACGCGTTCGACGATGCCGTCGAAGGGAACGTTTTCTTTCTCGAGTGTATCCCGGCGCATGATCTCAATCGTTCCGTTCTCCAAGTCGCGGCCACCCATGACCAAGCGGACAGGTACACCTTTCAATTCATAATCGGCGAATTTGAATCCAGGCCGTTTGTTGTCATCATCGTCATATTTCACGCTGACGCCGAGTTCTTCGAGTTTGTCGATGACCGGTTGCAGTTTGGCCGTTATGGGCGCAAGTTGCTTGGCATTGTTCGCGATAGGGATGATAGCCACCTGAATAGGAGCGAGTTTAGGCGGCAGTACCAGTCCGTTGTCATCCGAATGAACCATGATCAAACCTCCGATCAATCTCGTGGAAACGCCCCATGATGTCGCCCAGACATATTGGGGTTTATTGTTCTTGTCCAAGAACGTGACATCAAAACTCTTTGCGAAGTTCTGCCCGAGGAAATGGCTGGTACCACTTTGGAGAGCCTTGCCATCCTGCATCATCGCCTCTATAGTATAGGTGTTCTCTGCACCGCCGAAACGCTCAGTAGGACTCTTGGCGCCTTGTAGGACAGGCATAGCCATCCAGTTCTCTACGAAATCGGCATAGACGTGCAGCATTCGTTGAGCTTCCTCTTCAGCCTCTTGGGAAGTTGCGTGGGCTGTGTGGCCTTCCTGCCAGAGAAACTCAGAAGTACGGAGGAACGGGCGCGTGCGCATTTCCCAGCGCATGACGTTACACCACTGGTTGCACATGATCGGCAGATCCCGATAAGAGTGAATCCAGTTCTTGTAAGTGTGCCAGATGATGGTTTCAGAAGTCGGCCGGACAATAAGAGGTTCGTCCAATTTGGCATCAGGATCAACCATGATGCTTTTCCCGTCGTCGCTAGCTTTCAGTCTGTAATGCGTGACGACTGCACTTTCCTTGGCAAAGCCTTTGACATGTTCAGCTTCGCGGGAGAAGTAACTCATCGGAATCAATAGAGGGAAATAAGCATTCTGGGCTCCTGTCTTCTTGAACATCTTATCGAGTTGCTGCTGGATCTTTTCCCAGATAGCGTATCCATAGGGTTTTATGATCATACAGCCACGGACAGGTGCTTGCTCGGCAAGGCCGGCCTTAGCTACCAGATCGTTGTACCATTGGCTATAGTTATCAGCACGTTTGGTCAGTTCTTTTAATTCTTTCGCCATAATAATTATATATACTGTATATCGTTTCAGATGAAACTAAAAGGGAAATCTCTATTTGTTATAGGTATTTTCCCTATGTTTAATCAAGGGAAATTTTTAATTTTGGGCAAAAGTACAAAAAAAAGTTGATTCTTATACAAGAATGCGGAAAAAAGACTACCTTTGCATTAAAGAATTAAAGGACAAAGAACAAATTAAAATATAAAAAAGTTATGAAAAAAATGAAATTGGCAGTTGCCGGTGCTTCTCTCCTCATGATCGTCAGCTGTGGAACAAATCAGGGGAACGGTGCTCTTATAGGAACAGGTGCAGGTGCCGGTGTAGGTGCAATTATCGGTGCGATTGCCGGTCATGGTAAAGGTGCTGCAATCGGTGCCGCTTTAGGCGGTGCAATCGGTGCAGGAACCGGGGCAATCATCGGTCATCATATGGATAAAGTGAAATCAGAGGTTACCCAGCAGGTTTCCAATGCCAAGGTTGATGAAGTTACGGATGCCAACGGCTTGAAAGCAGTGAAAGTAACATTTGACAGTGGTTTGCAGTTTGACATCAACAAAGCAACATTGCGGTCTGATGCTCAGAATGATCTGGCTAATTTCGCCAATGTCCTGAAGAAGGATCCTACACTTTCTGTAGATATTCAGGGCTATACAGATGCCACCGGTGGGGACAAGATCAATGTTCCATTGAGTGACTCTCGTGCCAAGGCTGTATCCAGTTATCTGGAAAGAGAAGGTGTACCTTCCAGCCAATTCAAGAACGTTGCCGGTTATGGCAGTCAGAATCCTGTTGTCAATCAGACCATTGCTCCTCAGAACCGTCGTGTAGAAGTTTACCTCTACGCCAGCAAGGAGATGATCGACAAAGCTAATAACGGTACTTTGCAGTAATGTTGCATAAGATTCGAAAAGTTTTCAGATGGATGGTGGTACTGTTTTTCAGTTCCACCATTCTTGCTGTTATGGCCTATCGTTTCTTACCCGTCTTCTTTACTCCTCTGATGGTGATCCGTTGTTTCCAGCAAGTCCATAGAGGAGAGTCCATGACCCTGCACCATCACTGGGTGTCCATGGATAAGATTTCTCCGCATATGCCTGTAGCCGTGATGGCCAGTGAAGATCAAAGATTCCTCAAGCATCACGGGTTTGACTTCAATGCTATAGAAAATGCAGCCAGGCATGATATCGGCGGCGGGAGAATACATGGGGGAAGTACGATCAGCCAGCAGACAGCAAAGAATGTATTTTTGTGGCCCGGCCGCTCTTGGATCCGCAAAGGCTTCGAGACCTACTTCACTTTTCTCATAGAGTTGTTGTGGGGCAAGCAGCGGATCATGGAAGTGTATTTGAACAGTATTGAGATGGGGGATGGCATCTATGGTGTAGATGCTGTTGCCGAATACCATTTCAATAAGAAGGCCGTTGACCTGTTTAGGGACGAATGCGCCTTGATTGCCGCAACTTTGCCCAATCCGATAAAATTTGACAGTGCCCATCCGAGTGAGTATGTGAAGAAACGGCAATTCCAGATCGAGCATGAGATGAGATTTATCCCTGCTTTTCCTAAAGAGGGAGAAGACGTGGACCCAAATACAGTTGTAGGCGGGTACTACTCCCATTGAGATGCAACTCGTTTTCAAGTTTTGCCGGGGTTAGTTCTTCCGAAAGAATAACGAGTGGGGTAAGTGGAAAAATATGAATGAAAAAATATTAGAAGGGTTGAATCCTTCACAGCGTGCTGCTGTAGAATATATCGACGGGCCTTCTCTCGTGATTGCGGGAGCAGGTTCAGGTAAGACGCGTGTATTGACTTGCAAGATCGCTTATCTGCTGCAGAAAGGTTATGCGCCCTGGTCTATCTTGGCCCTGACTTTTACCAATAAGGCGGCTAAAGAGATGAAGGAGCGTATTGGCAGGATCACAGGTTCAGAACGCGCAGCACAGTTACACATGGGTACTTTTCATTCTGTCTTTTCACGTATCCTGCGTATCGAGGCTGAAACCATAGGCTACACCTCTTCTTTTACCATTTATGACGAAGCAGATTCCCGTTCTCTGATAAAGGCGATCGTCAAGGAGAAGGGACTGGACGACAAACTCTATAAGCCGGCTGCCGTACACAAGCGCATCTCCATGGCAAAGAATCATCTTATCCTGCCTCAGGCTTATGCGGAAGACAGGGAGGCTTTAGCTAATGACCAAAGTTCCCACATGCCGGCAATCTCAGATATTTACACCTCTTATTGTATGCGCTGCAAAAAGGCGAATGCGATGGATTTTGATGACTTGCTCGTGCTCACCTACATGCTGTTCCGTGATCATGAAGACAAGAGGAAGAAATATGAGTCCAAATTCGACTTTGTCTTGGTGGATGAGTATCAGGATACCAATTACGCCCAACTCTGCATCTTGTTGCAGTTGACGCGTGACAAACAGCATATCTGTGTGGTGGGGGATGATTCTCAGAGCATTTACAGTTTCCGGGGTGCAAATATCGACAATATCCTGAATTTCAACCAACACTTCAAAAACTCAAAACTCTTCAAACTTGAACAGAACTATCGTTCTACTCAGCATATCGTGCAAGCGGCAAACAGTTTAATCAAACACAATAAGGCACAGATCCCCAAAGAGATATACAGTAAAAATTCCGAGGGAGAGAAGGTCGTCTTGAAGGCCGCCTATAGTGACAAAGAAGAGGCGATGATCGTCTGTCATAATATCAAGACTATCCGCAAGAAGGATTCTGCCGAATGGGGAGATTTTGCCATTCTTTACCGGACCAACTCCCAAAGCCGGAGTTTTGAGGAAGAGATGAGGAAGGAAGAAATCCCTTATCATATTGTCGGCGGATTGAGTTTCTATCAACGGAAGGAGATCAAAGACATCATCGCCTATTTCCGGATGGTCGTCAATCCCGACGATGAAGAAGCTTTCAAACGGATTATCAACTATCCCTCGCGGGGAATAGGTGCGACGACAATAGCCAAGATCGCCATGTCTGCACAGGAGTATGGCGTGAGCTTCTGGAATGTGATCCAGAACCCCGGTCATTTCGGGATGAATGTCAATAAAGGGACATTGAGTAAATTGGATCAATTCAGGAGTTTCATCGCAAAATTCCTGCAGATGAACGAGAGTACTGATGCCTATGAACTGGGATCGGAACTGATCAAGGAGAGCGGTATCAGTGCAGATATCTTCTCAGGAGTCGATCCCGAGTCGGTCTCTCGCCAGGAGAACCTGGGGGAGTTCATGGGTGGCCTGAAGGACTTTGTAGAGGAGCGGAAAGAAGAAGGATTGGACAATCAAATCGGATTGTCAGACTATCTCCAGGAGGTTTCCCTGCTTACTGATCTGGACAGTGATGACAAGAACGGTGAGAGCAGGGTTAACCTGATGACCATTCACAGTGCCAAAGGACTGGAGTTTCCTACTGTATTTGTCGTGGGACTTGAAGAAAATATCTTTCCTAGTCCGATGTCTGCCAATTCACCTCGCGAACTGGAGGAGGAGCGCCGTCTGCTCTATGTCGCCATCACCCGAGCTGAGAAACACTGTATCCTGACTTATGCCAGGAACCGTTGGCGATACGGCAATATGACCATAGATGGTCCCAGCAGGTTTATCCAGGACATCAACCCTGATTTACTGTCGGAAGATACAGATTCCTTAGAAGATACCGGCAGTACGCCAACGCGACTTAACCGGAGAGAGTATGAGCCTAACACCCCCTATACCGGTTTTCATGATTGGGGAAGTGAGCGGCCATCCTATAATTCGAGGTTGCAGAACAGTCATCCCGTTGCCAGTCAATTCAGGGCTGACCCTCAACCGAAGATCACTTCGCCCCATCGGCCTGAAAAGGCAGTAGATCCTCTCTCGCCTTCTTTCAAGCGCCATTTCGCTGCGAGCGGAGGCAATCTCCGACGTGTATCTGAAGCAATGGCGAATGGTGGGAGAGTGACAGACTCCATATCTACTGCCTCAAGTGTTTCCGAAGGTGACACGATTGCCCATCAGCGCTTTGGCGTGGGGACGGTCGTGAAGGTCGAGGGAACGGGAGAAAACGCAAAAGCTACGGTGGAATTCAAGAATTCCGGTACAAAACAATTACTGTTGAAATTTGCCAAATTCACTATTGTCGGCAAATCCGAATCCTAAACTTAAAAGGCAGGACTCCTACATGAGTCCTGCCCTTTAGTTATTGAGATGCATCAGATCTGAAAGTTGTTCCGATATACAATGGAACTATAGATCCTCTTCATTTTCCTTTTCTATGTGATGGATGGCTTTCTGTGGTAAGTTCTTTTTCTTACGAAGCCATGCTGCTTTTCTTTCTTCGTAATCGCGGCGATGCCGTTCTAGGAAATTATCTGCCATAAATGATTCGTTGCTATTTAAATCGACTGTAGATGACCGTCAATTTGATAGGATGGGTCGGCCCTCCCACAACCTTCGTACTCGAAAGTGACATGTCGTTGACCACTCGTGTGATGTAGGTCGTATTGTTCCTCGTCGCCGTTGAGATAGTCACCGGGACGATGATCGCCTTGTTGTAGTTGGCACTTACCCCTTTCTTCTTATACATGTCCTTGACCAACCCTGAGATATTATTGAAAGTATAGGTATTGTTGGCGGAATTGAAGGATGCCGAGAAACTCGTCTTGTAGTTGATCAGTTCGTCGTTTTCGAAGAAACTTTGCAAACTGTCTTCCGGTATGATGAGCAGGTCTTGGGGGATGCCCAACTTGAATTTACTGTCCGTCGTGTTGTTGATTCTTGTGAGGACCAATTTCGCGCTGTTGATGGAGTCATTCTCATGTTTCGTCATTATCTCATCGATAGGCAGGGTAGCTTCCGTAAAGATGCCTGCCGGTGTCTTCAGATAAGTGCATGAAGCGTCAGAGACCAGTCGGTCCAGTGTCGACTCATCATTTGTGATCTTGTTGGTCTGCAGCACTTCGCCCGTCCCGTAGAGATAAGCGCCTGTCGTGACATATTCCAGAGAGTCCTTTGTCGTCGTCTGTGTCTCACCGTTGACCGTTGTCGAATGCGTGACAGGGATGATGGTATCTGTCAACTGCTGCATATAGACCTGACTGATTTCCACCTTAGCCATAGCGCCCAATCCACTTTCATATTTGATGTAGAAACCCGGGAAGACCTTGTTCAGGAAAGTCTGTGGGGTCTTGAAATATTCAGGATGTGCGTAATAAGTCCTCATGATATAGGTACCGAAGTCAGGGTAGGTCACCCCGTCATGGACATATTTCTTATTGTCGAGAGAGATCGTGATGCCTTTCATCCCGCTGTTGGCAGTCCTGGAAGAATCAGAGAGGGTCATATCCTGAACGGTATAAGTCTTGCTTAATGTCAGTCCGTCTTCTTTGACGTAGCCTTCCGCCTCAGGATCGAAATCGGAATAGTAATTGGCATTCTCCGGTACAGGTTTATTCAACTCCATGACTTTCAGATTCATGGTAGCCAGAGAGTCACCGTAATAATCTTCGAAGTAGAGATTCAGATAAGTGTGGGAAGGTTTTACACCTCCGTCAGGAGCTTTTGATCGGATCGAGTCTTTTTGGATAAATCCGGGGTTAGGAAGGGTATAGAACTGGACCATGTAGTCTCCCGTCACATAAGCGCCTGTCTCAGGATCTTTGACCTTACCTACATATCCGCTGCTGTTCCTCGCCAGGACTTTTCCGGCTTTTACTGACTGCGTGTAAGTTTGGAAACTAGAATCGGTTACGTAGAGGACATCAGAATTGTTGATCAGCGATGAGCCAATGTAATCGGTTGTGTCATTACATGCTGTAAAGGTGAGAGCAGTCAAGGCTGCTATGACCAAAATTTTCAGTTTCATCTTATCTTTTTATTTATCGGAACTGATTTGATTAATGAAATCCACAAAAGCTTGTGTATCATCTCCGGGATAGTTAAGCAGTTGTTTCTTCTTGTCTGCTGCTTCTTTGAGGAGATTCGGGCTGACGTGGTTTCCGGCCTCAACAATTCCATCACTATAATCTACGGCAAGTTTTCCGAGTTCCAGAAAATCAAATTTCTTCTTATAAGAACTCAAGAGATCTGCTTTTGCTCCTTTATACTCGATGCATTTCTTGAAATTTTCTCCCAGATCAGACTTCAACTGATTCCCGAAGAGAAGGCTGATCGTCTTGACACTGGCAAAGGAAGGTTCGTCTTTGTAGGCTTTCTTGATATAGAAGGGGACTACCGAACCCATCCAACCTTGGCAGATCACGATGTCCGGAGCCCATCTTAATTTCTTGACCGTTTCAAGTACGCCGCGGGCAAAGAAGATCGCTCTTTCGCCGTTGTCCGGATACTCGACGCCTGTCTCGTCAGCTTCCATCTGCCGCTTGCTGAAATAATCATCATTGTCAATGAAATAAACTTGTATTCTGGAAACCGGTATGGAAGCTACTTTGATAATCAGGGGATGATCAGTGTCATTGATGATCAGATTCATTCCCGATAGGCGGATGACCTCATGCAACTGTCCGCGACGCTCGTTTATTGTACCCCATTTTGGCATAAATGTACGAATTTCGAAACCGTTTTCCTGCATTTTATGAGGCAGGTCTCTACCCATGATGGACATTTCACTTTCAGGTACATAAGGAGCAATCTCCTGGTTAATGAACAGTATTTTCTTAGCCATACAAGTTGAGTTTTAACAATGCAAATATACGAATAAAAGTCGAGAATTCACTATAAAACACTTTAAAACAAAGAAAAGGAACATATTATTCGCAATTTTTTAGGATAATTCTTCCTTATTTAAGAAAAAAAGTTTTATTTTGCAATTCGATATAGTATTAAAGTTTTTGGGTTATGAAAATATTCAGTAAAATTGTTGACCTTCAGAATGAACTCTTTTCTGTTCGTAAAGAAGGCAAGTCGGTCGGTCTTGTACCGACGATGGGCGCTCTCCATGAGGGGCACGCATCTCTTATCAAGCGGTCTGTGAAAGAGAACGACGTCACAGTTGTGAGCGTCTTCCTCAATCCCACCCAATTCAATGATAAGAGTGATCTGGAGCGTTATCCGCGTAATCCGGAAGCTGATCAGAAGTTGATTGAAGAATGTGGTGCTGATTATTGTTTTGCTCCTTCAGTAGAAGATATTTATCCTACCCCTGATACCCGGCATTTCGAGTTTCCTCCTGTCACGACAGTGATGGAAGGCGCTCACCGTCCGGGGCATTTCAATGGTGTCTGTCAGGTCGTGAGCCGACTTTTCTACATCGTGCGTCCTGACCGCGCTTATTTCGGGGAAAAGGATTGGCAGCAGATCGCTGTCGTCAAGCGTCTGGTCAAGTACATCGGAATGAAAGTCCAGATCGTCTGCTGTCCTGTAGTGCGGGATAAGGATGGACTGGCCTTGAGCAGCAGGAACACTTTGCTCTCGGCTGACGAACGCAAGATTGCTCCGAAGATTTACGAAACATTAAAGGCGAGCCTCGATTTCAAGAAAACTCACACTGTTGAGGAAACGCATGACAAGGTCGTTGCTGATATCAATGCTGTACCGGGGTTGTCTGTGGAATACTTTTCCATAGTCGACGGCAACACGCTACAAGACGTGAAGTCTTGGGACGACAGTTCTGATATCGCAGGTTGTATAGCAGTAAATTGCGGTGCTAAACCGATTCGCCTGATAGATCATATCACCTATCAGCAATCTGTTTGACCTGAAAATGTTATCTTTTAATTACAATGGAAATTGAAGTTCTGAAAAGTAAGATACACTGTGTCAAGGTAACTCAGGCTAACCTGAATTACATGGGAAGTATCACGATTGACGAGGACTTGATGGATGCTGCCGGAATGATAGCAGGAGAAAAGGTCCAGATCGTGGATAATAACAACGGTGAGCGTTTTGTAACATATATTATAAAAGGAGAGCGGGGCAGTGGCTGCATTTGCCTGAACGGTGCTGCAGCCAGGAAGGTCGTGGTCGGTGATATTGTGATCATCATGAGTTTTGCTCTGATGGATTTCGAAGAGGCCAAGACTTTCAAACCGACTATTGTATTCCCTAAGGAAGGCAATCTTTTATAATTGCGTGTTCAGCACTGTAACTGGAAACAGAGAAGGGAGTGGAGAACAATGAAAAATTGATTCCCTCTCCCTTTTTTAATAATGAGCTGAAAATTAATATTGTAGTGAATTTAACAAAAAGTCATTTATCAGGAGAAATAACTTTGTGGGTAGTGATGGATTCGAACCACCGAAGGCGAAAGCCAGCAGATTTACAGTCTGCCCCATTTGGCCACTCTGGTAACTACCCCAGTGTGGGCGTTGACGGATTCGAACCGCCGACCCTCTGCTTGTAAGGCAGATGCTCTAAACCAGCTGAGCTAAACGCCCTGATTGCGGGTGCAAAGGTAGGACTTGTTTATGGGAATTCCAAAAGTAGCAGGATTCTTTTTAACTTTTTTAAGAGTTCAGAATTACTGAAACCTGGTTGGGATTCTTGATAAAGTGCTGGATGACAGAATAATTGGCTTTGGACAGATGAAGGTATTCGTGAAAGATGCTTTGAGAAAATATGCCGAGTTGTATGAGATTGCGGATTTCCTGGAAGGAGACCCTTCATGGTTCATGCATCAGGTGACCGGATCGCGAAATCAGGAAGTCATGGCGTTTATTGCCTCCGCTCTGAGTTATGGCAGCAGAAAACAGTTTATGCCGAAGATCGAGTATCTTTTGGATGCTTCAGCCCATCAACCTTATGAGTGGCTAGTCAATGGGAGTTATACGAGTCATATTCCTGATGACTCTGCCTGTTATTACCGGTTGTATACGAATCACAAGATGTATGGCTTTTTGGAAGTCCTGAGGAGTTTGTATCAAGAATACGGCAGTATGGCTGATTTTGTCAGTGAAAGGGTTCAGGGACATGATGCTTCGGACAGTGGATTGATCGCTTTGAAGAGTATCAGTGGCTATTTCCATAGTCGGGGCATCTCTGGTATTGTCCCTCAGTATGGTTCTTCCTGTAAGCGACTTTGCATGTTCCTGCGGTGGATGTGCCGAGATCACTCTCCTGTGGATTTAGGATTATGGTCTTCATTGATCGACAAGCGTTCGCTTTATATTCCATTGGACACTCATGTCCTGAAGGTCTCTCAAAGTATCGGCCTCATCCCGCATCGTTCTCCCGGATGGACTACTGTTGTCTTGTTGACCGATGCCCTGAAGAAAGTCTTTCCGGATGACCCGATGAAAGGAGACTTTGCTCTTTTCGGGTATGGCATTCACGAAGACAAAACCGGCAGAGGAATGATTACAGGATAGCAGGATAGTTCCAACAGTGCTGCAACGAGTTTAAAATCTGATGCAGGCCCGTGCCCCTAAAGTCAGGATGTGTAAATATTCCTTGCTGGAAAGACCATGAGGCGGGCGGAGGTCATAATCAAGGAACAGGCTGGCTCCGAAATGATCTTCAAATTGACGGTTGACAGAAAGTCCGGTACCGAATCCCCAACCATTGTTCCTGGGGATGATGGTGGAACTGATTCGGGTATTTGTGTACCAAGTATGGTCCAATAATAATTTTGTCCCTAATGATAATCGCTCAGAGAGGGGGAGGGAGAAATAAGGGCCTATGGAAAGAGAATAAAAATCGAAGGTGTCGTCAGGAGCTTCACTACCGTTGACAATAAAACGGAGATTGGAGATCGACGCTTTTCCACCAAAACCGATATATGGGTTAATGAATCCCGCTCCTTCAAGGCCTATTGTCGTTCCAGAGGAGGTCTTGAACGACAAGTTTTCATTCAGGTCATATTTGCTGAGAGGGAGATTGTATCCCATATATAATCCCAGAAAGGATGAAGACTCATCACCTGAAAAAAGGTCAGGCTGTGATTTCCTCTGGAGACCTTTGCCCTTGCAGATCTCATCAGCAATCCAGTATCCGAACTCTGAGGAAAGTATTCCAATCCCGGCTCCTGTGATCACATCGCTCAACCAGTGCTTATTATTGGCCATTCTCATCAGCCCTGTGGCAGTAGCTATACTGTAGGCTCCAACACTGACCCATGGGCTGAGATAGCCATATTCCTTGCTTAACATCGTGGCCGTCATGAAAGCTGTGGCCGTGTGGCCGGAAGGAAAACTATGCCGGTCGGACCCATCCGGACGCATCACATGTGTAGTCGTCTTCAGGATGTTGACCGTTGTCCCCATGATTGCAGCGGAGAAAGCATCACTGATCAGCATCCGCCCCCACGAACTGCGACTTTCAACTCCTGCTGCCTTTAACCCTAACAGTATAGCCGCAGGAGCATATTGGGTATAGTTGTCCACGGTGCGATGGAAATGAGGCATAAAGTCGTTTCTAAGACTTCTGAATTGATCATCCTGCCGCTTGACAACCAATCCGCTGATAATGAGCGGTATCCCAATATGGGTTGACTGAAACCAACGGGATTGTACGAAACGACTAACATTAGGATGGATATAACGGATGGGCGTATTGGAGGTGTCTCTGCTCGTACTGTCTGTACCGTAGTATACAGATGTTGCTGCCCCTAAGGCTGTGGCTTGGGGACAAAGCAGGATAACCGCAGCAATCGTATGTATGATCGTTCTCTTGCCAAAGATGAATTGATGCATATTATGTTTTGCAATAAATAGAATCAGATGATTTAATATTATTCTTATCGTCCGGCAAACATACAAAAGAATTTTGGTGAAAATCTGAAGATGGAGGAACAAGTCTTGCAGGAATGGAAAATTCGTGATAGAAGAGTTAAATATTGTTTAATGGCGAAATTGTTTCTCTGAGAAACTTGTCTGATCGGCAGAAAGTGATTATATTTGTGAATATTTCCAGAGGAAATTATTAGTAACAGAGTATATAGAATAGATTTATGAAACATGTGATTATTGGTGGTGTTGCCGGTGGGGCGACAGCTGCGGCTAGGATCAGACGGGCTGATGAGACAGCCGAAATCGTTCTCTTGGAAAAGGGAAATTATATTTCTTATGCCAATTGTGGATTACCTTATTATATAGGTGGTGTCATTTCAGATCGGAGCAAACTCTTCGTGCAGACTCCGGAAGCGTTTTCTCAAAGGTTCAACATTGATGTCCGGACGCATCATGAGGTGACTGAGATTCATGCTGATAAGAGAACCTTGAGTGTTAAGCGACTTGATGGTACCATATATGAAGAAACCTATGACCGGCTTTTACTTTCTCCAGGTTCTTACCCCCTACGTCCTCAGATGCCGGGTATAGATCTGCCGGGGATCTTTACGCTTCGGGACGTTGGAGATACTGATGCCATTAAGGACTATCTGGATAAGCATCATGCCGGACATGCTGTCATCGTAGGGGGAGGTTTCATCGGACTCGAGATGGCGGATAATCTGAAGTCTGCCGGAATTCAGGTCTCTATCGTCGAACAGTCTGATCAGGTGATGGGACCGGTGGATTTCTCCATAGCCTCTTTCGTGCACAGGGAACTGATGGCACAAGGTGTAGGTCTGTATTTGGGACAAGGGGTGACCCATTTCGGACAGGTTGGGGAACAGATCGATGTATTCCTTTCTTCGGGGGAATCGATCAGGACGGATTTGGTGCTTCTGTCTATTGGGGTGCGGCCTCATACAAAACTCGCTGCCGATGCAGGGATCAAGATAGGGCAGAGAGGGATTCAGGTCGACCGTTATCTCGAAACGTCGGTCAAAGGTATTTATGCAGTGGGGGATGCTATTGAATTCCCTCATCCCTTGACCGGGAAGCCTTGGCTCAACTATCTCGCAGGACCGGCCAACAGGCAGGCTCGGATAGCAGCCGACAATATGGTGTTCGGCAATAAGGAAACTTATGAGGGGGCTGTCGGCACATCCATTGCCAAAGTCTTTGATTTAACGGTCGGGGCTACTGGTCTTGCGGCAAAAACACTACGTAGAGAAGGCACACCTTATCTAAGTAGTACGACAACGAGTCCTTCTCATGCCGGTTATTATCCGGGGGCATTTCCTCTGGTGACTAAATTGGTTTTTGAACCGAAGACCGGACGACTCCTTGGCGCTCAATGTGTGGGGCACGATGGCGTGGACAAGCGCATCGACCAACTCTCCATCGTCATCAAGCATAACGGCACGGTCTATGATCTGATCCAACTAGAACAGGCTTACGCGCCTCCTTATTCTTCGGCTAAGGATCCTCTGGCAATCGCAGGTTATACGGCTTCCAATATCCTCAGTGGCGCTATGCCGGTAGTCTACTGGCGGGAAATCAGGGACAACAAGAAAGAAATCTATCTCATTGACGTGAGAACTGAGGATGAATATCAGTTGGGCTCCATCGAAGGTGCTGTCAATATTCCTTTGGACCATCTGCGAGAACGCATCTCTGAAGTGCCGCAAGACCGTCCGGTGGTCGTGTTCTGTGCAATAGGTTTGCGTGGCTATCTGGCCCTGCGTATTTTATCGGGCAGGGGATACAAGAATGTGAGGAATCTGTCAGGAGGATACCAACTCTATGAGGTGGCTACCCAGAAAATCAGTCATGAGTTGCCTCGTGATACACAAGACGGGGATCAAAAGGAGGTACAGGAAACCCAAATGGAGATTTTGAAGGTCGATGCCTGCGGACTTCAGTGCCCAGGACCGATCTTGAAATTGAAAAAGGCGATGGATGACTTGCAGTCGGGAACGCGGATGGAAGTTGTCGCTACCGATCCCGGGTTCCCTAAAGATGTGAGGGCCTGGTGTCAGAGTACCGGTAACCAACTGGTGGCTTCTAACGATGATAATGGTTATCATAAGGTGGTCATAGAAAAGGGGTCGAAACAAACTCCCGACCAGTCTGTTGCCGTAGCAGGCAACAAGTCTCTCATCCTCTTCAGCGATGACCTTGACAGGGCTATAGCTACATTTGTATTGGCTAATGGCGCTGCAGCGACCGGAACAAAAGTTTCGATATTTTTCACCTTCTGGGGACTGAACGTCATCAAGAAGAAGCACAAACCTTCTGTTAAAAAAGATTTCTTCGGCAAGATGTTTTCATGGATGCTGCCATCAGACAGTACAAGATTGAAATTGTCCAAGTTGAGTATGATGGGAATAGGGGGCAAACTCATGCGGCACCTGATGCGGAAAAAGAATATATCTTCTTTGGAGGAACTCCGTCAACAGGCGATGGACAATGGGGTTGAATTCATAGCCTGCCAAATGACAATGGACATCATGGGCATCCATAGAGAAGAACTTCTGGATGGCGTGACTGTCGGAGGTGTGGCGACCTATATGCAACGCGCTGAGCAGTCCAATGTCAACCTCTTCATTTGAAAGTCTTTTGATGTAGAAACGGGGAATTGACACTTTGGCAGTTATCACTGAAATATTGTCACAGATGACATTCGGGCACAGATATTGCAATCCTGTCAGTAGCTCTGAATCTTCAAGACGAAAGGGCAAGGTAGAAAGGTAAAGATTAGAATCAGGAGGTAATTGAAAATGGCATATCTGATGTGTTTGACTGGAGTGTTCTTTATAACAACTTTGGTCGCCCGCAATCAAATGGGGCAGCACGGACGGTTGAGACATATACGTTTTTAACATCTGTTCACAACTATAGGTGATAGATTTTTCTTATCACTAAAATGGAATCCATTATTTTTAGGTATTGTGGGTTCCATTTTTTTGTCCTATCTTTGCAGCAATAAAGTTTGTTTTATGCAATTTGTAAGTAAGAATTAAAATCTGATGTATAATTTCTAAATTAAATAAGACAATGAATAAGACGTATGTAATTTATGGATCCTCTACTGGAACTTGTGAGGATATTGCTTCGAGGATCGGAGAAAAACTTGGTCTATCTAATAATGAAATCATTAATGTCGCTCAGTTGACTGCTGCCCAGGTCAACGAAGCCAAGAATCTGATATTGGGAACTTCGACATGGGGCTCCGGTGAACTTCAAGATGACTGGTATGATGGACTCAAAACACTTCAGTCTTGTGATTTGAAGGGCAAAACCGTTGCTTTATTCGGCTGCGGGGATTCTGAGAGCTATAGCGATACTTTCTGTGGGGCTATGTCTGAACTCTATAAAGGCATTAAGGACAGTGGAGCAAAATTCATCGGATCTGTTTCGACCGACGGCTACACTTATAGTGATTCTGACTCTGTCATTGATAATAAATTCATCGGTCTGGCTTTGGATGACGTGAACGAAAGTGACAAGACAGATGCTCGTATTGAGGCTTGGGTCAATCAGATCAAACCTGAACTCTGATAGTTTCTAAATCAATAAATATTTTGGATATTTGATATAAATATATATTCCCTCTTTGCATATTGAGGAAAGCACAAAAGTTTTTTTCCTTAGTAAAATTTTATAATGTTTTTGTATAATAGTAATAGGGGTGTCGGGAGATACCCCTTTTATTTTGCGTGTCTGTCCTATAGAGAAAGTAACTTTCATGAATTAGGATCGGTCCACTTTTCTTGTGTTATGTCCCCTCGCTCTTGTGCAATACCGAGGTGTCTCGGCACCCTAAAGTCATTCCAGAAATGGGGGAGGAAGTGCAGCACTTTTGAGACCTGACAGATGTCCATTGACCTCTTTTTTGTTCCTGCCAACCTGAAAAAAGAGTTACTCAGAATTATCCTGACAAGAGAAGTAAGTTTCAGCATACACCTAATCGTTAAATAATGTTACTATTTCGAATAAAGCTTATATCTTTATTACCATTTGAAAAAATCTTCGTATCTTTGAAATACTCAAAAAGAGACTAGTGTAGATACATTTAATTAATAATTTATCAGATTTATGAAAATTCAAAAAATTCATGCAAGAGAAATCCTTGATTCAAGAGGAAATCCTACCGTTGAGGTAGAACTCACATTGGAGAATGGTGTAACGGGACGTGCCAGTGTACCTTCAGGAGCTTCTACAGGTGAGAATGAAGCTTTGGAACTCCGTGATGGAGACAAAAAACGTTTTGGCGGAAAAGGTGTACTGAAAGCTGTTAATAATGTTAATAAAATTATCGCTCCGGCATTACTTGGTGATGATGTTCTGAATCAACGTGCATTAGATCTGAAGATGCTTGCGCTGGATGGTACTCCTACTAAGAGCAAACTCGGTGCTAACGCCATTCTTGGTGTAAGTCTGGCTGCTGCTCATACAGCTGCTAAAGCCCTAAATATTCCTCTGTACCGCTATATCGGCGGATGCAATACTTATGTGATGCCTGTACCTATGATGAATATCATCAATGGTGGTGCTCACTCTGATGCTCCTATCGCATTCCAGGAGTTCATGATCCGTCCTATCGGCGCTACTTCTGAAAAAGAGGCTATCCGTATGGGCTCAGAGACTTTCCATACGCTGCAGAAATTGCTGAAGAAACGCGGCTTGTCTACTGCAGTAGGTGACGAAGGTGGTTTCGCTCCTGCATTGAATGGTATTGAAGATGCTTTGGAGAGTATCGTTGAAGCTATCAAGACTGCCGGTTACAAACCAGGAAAAGACATCACTATCGCAATTGACTGCGCAGCTAGTGAATTCTCTTCTAAGGAAAATGGCAAGTATTACTATAATTACAAGCAACTTTCCAATGGTATGCCTAAGGATCCTAATGGCAAGAAACTTTCTGATGACGAGCAGATCAAGTTCTTGGATCAGTTGATTTCCAAGTATCCTATCGACTCTGTTGAGGATGGTCTTGATGAGAACGACTGGGATGGCTGGGCTAAGATGACTGCTGCTTTAGGCAAGAAGGTCCAGTTGGTAGGTGATGACTTGTTCGTTACTAATACCAAGTTCCTTGAAAAGGGTATCGAAACTGGTGCTGCCAATGCTATTCTGATCAAAGTCAACCAGATTGGTACTCTGACTGAAACTTTGGAAGCTATCGAGATGGCTCATCGTCACAACTACAATACTGTAACTTCTCACCGTTCTGGTGAAACTGAGGATACAACTATTGCTGACATCGCTGTAGCAACAAATTCCGGTCAGATCAAGACTGGTAGTATGAGTCGTACAGACCGTATGGCTAAGTACAACCAATTGATCCGTATCGAAGAGCAATTAGGTTCTCAGGCTGTTTACGGCTATAAGAAGTTGACTAAGAAATAAATTCTATTTTGCTCCTAATAAGGGCAATTAGATTTTATTGGGAAATGATATTAAGGTCGGGGAGTTGATTGAACTCTCCGGCTTTTTTTGTTTATAGTGTTTCCGTATAAACACCTGCTGTTCTTAACAGATTTTAAATCGGTTCACTAATTTCTCTTTTATGCTGCTCCCAATAAAATCCTACCATTCTTAATAAACTTTATACCAGTTTTCCGATTTTGTTTGATCGGTTTTCGTGTAAAGCCGTTTTGATTTTCTCTTGGCTGAAATTAAATCCTGTAAGGCAGAGGTTGGGATACTTTTTTCTGGTCGGTATAGGATTTTTAGACCTTATATGATCTTTATGGTAAGTTTATGGTCAAAAATCTTTTCAAGATTGAGTCCAGGTTACAGTTGATTAGATGAGGGGACTTATTTTATGAGACGAAAATCTTTTAGAAACTCGGTCATGACATACTTGGAGTAGGTGTCCTATAGCTGCGCGAGGGCACCAGAAGATCATGCGTGGACCGGTCCATCTCATGATTTCACGTATTTCATTTCTTTTTTCCGGAGCATAGCAATGGTGCGGACAGTCCTTGCAAGCTGGTTTGTTATTTCCCCAACTACAATGGTCTATTTTGAAACTTGCATAATTGATGAGTTGCAGGTATTTTTCAGGTACTTGATCGGTTCTTAATTTGTGTTTGCAATAGAGCTCGATCATCAATTTTACAATCTGTTTGTCACGCTGTTTCTCGGAATTCATTTTATTTCTTCAAGATTCAGGCGTGTTTACGTGAAAAGATGCTTAGATTATCAGAAGGTTTGAATACAACCTTATCATGAGCTTCGATTGTGATCTTGTCACCATTTGCAGGATTGACTCCTTGGCGTTCAGAAACGTGTTTCTCATAAAATCTTCCAAAATCAGGTATGCTGACTTCTTCGTCGCCGTCGCAAACATTGTCAGCGATAGTTCCCAATACCGCATTGACATACTTTGCTGCCTCAGATTTGGAGATGTTGGCTTTTGCTGCAACTGCAGCCGTTAATTGTGTCTTGTTCATATTCTAGGATTTAGAATGCAAAGTTACAAAGAAATTCTCAATCCATAAAACTTTTATAATCCGAATAAGATGCTCAACAGTTTCCTTTAAAGACTTTTATTCATAAGGCTTCTTTATCAAAGAGTGAAGTGCTATTCTTTATAATTCTATTTATTGTAATTTTATTTATAGTTAAAAATTATATATATATAGCATAAAAAATAGTTTTTTTCTTTTTCTTTGTTTGAAAAAGTAATTTTTTTCTTATATTTGTGGTAAAATGTAAATTTATTAATTTAAATAAAGGAGGAGAAAATATGAAAAAAGCTATATCTATTTTTGTTGGGCTATTGACTATTTTAGGTGTTTGTTCATGTAGCGACAATGATGTTAAGGAACCAGTAGCTAGCAATACAGAGTCGGACATGGAAGTTTTATCTCGTTTTGTTGATGTAAACGAAGCTACAAACGAGTATTACCTCAATGAAGATAAAAAAACAAGTGCATTGTCTTATATAACAGGACCTGATTTGCAGGATTTGGAAAAAGTTAGTCCTTTGAGTATTGAAAAATTTAAAACTAACTTGCGTGCTTTAAATGCTCAAGTAGCAAGTGCTGTTTCGAATCCAAATACTGCTTATATTGTTTTTTCTGTAAATGGGAAAACTCTGGTTAAAAAGGTGAAGAAAAATGCGAATTTTGATATTTCTGTATCTAAGGATGCTATTGCGGGAGCGAGGGCCAATTTCCCTTCTTTGAGTATTAATGGAGGTTCTCAAAGTTCTACGGGGTTTTTTTATGATCCCAGTCGAACTCTAAAAATGCAAGTTAATTTAAATCCTGCACTATTTTCTACTTATTATTTCTTTGAAGTATCAGATCCTAATGCGAAGCCAAGTCCAGACGATGATACAACAACACCAGAAAGTGTTGCTTTTAGTGGAACAGGATCGTTACCGAACAATACCTTTACTTGGACTTCTTATTCGGATGCAAATGTAGCAGGTAAAGGCTTCAAGTGGGAATTTACAGGAAAGGGTAATAATCCTTCTTCTGGTTTTATAGCTAATTGTACCTTTAGTTATTAAAAAACGCTTTGAGGAAATTTTGCTAGATACGAACTTATTTATTTGAATAAAGGTAAGAATAGAGCCATATCAGACTCTATATTCGAGTTCTGATATGGCTCTATTATATTTTAAAGGTACATTTAGTGACCTTGAATGGTTCTTATTTTAATTTTAACACATCCTAAAAATATATCTTTTATTCTGTGTACACAAATAAGTACCAAAAATATTTTGAACTTTGGATTTAAGTTGTTATCTTTGTCCCAAAACATTAAAGCCATGCAAATAGTAACGTCAAGGGAATTTAGGGCCAATCAGAAAAAGTATTTTGATTTAGCGGAGCGGGGAACGGTATTTGTCTTTCGTAAGAACGCACGTCCCATTGTCATTAGCGTTGCGGATGATGACGATTACCTTTCAAAGGGAGAACTTCTGTCTATCCAAAAGGGGTTGAATGACATTAAGAACGGCAGAACTTACAAGATGCAGGATGGTGAGAGCCTTACTGATTTTCTAATGCGCAAGGAAGCATGTACGAAATAGAATTTTCGAGGGAAGCCACAAAGGAACTTCTTAGATTGATGAAATCTGACGTGCAAACCTATAAAAAGTTTGAGAGTCTTATCCCTGAACTTCGGGAGCATCCCTACACAGGTACGGGGCACCCTCACCAACTTCGTCATGTCAATGGCATTTGGTCGAGAAAACTTGATAAAAAAATCGTCTTTGTTATATTATTAATGATACGACAGTGGTAGTGTTTGTAGTCTCTGCAATGGGACATTATGATGACAAATAAAAAATAAAGTGCATATTCGTATTTATCATAATGTGTATTATATTTTAGAAAGGGCAAAGTTAGGTTTCTTCATTGATGTTGTACTTGTGTCTTCGCCGATGTTGTACTTGTGTATTCATAATGGTTCTTATAGACATGGATCTTCAAGTTGTATTCAAGTGTCAGACAATCCTATAATTATTAATGTGGAATTTATTTTTATCTTAAGACTGGTATATTCCGAGTTTCGTGCCTGTGTCT
Organism: Segatella cerevisiae; assembly: GCF_024054555.1. Classification (GTDB taxonomy): domain Bacteria; phylum Bacteroidota; class Bacteroidia; order Bacteroidales; family Bacteroidaceae; genus Prevotella; species Prevotella cerevisiae. Next base: position 71,639 of record NZ_JAMXLY010000010.1, read on the forward strand.
TAAGAATAGTCACATGATTATAGCCGTTATATTTTTATCCTTCAGTTCGATTTCTCTATAACAGTTATGCGGTGATCTCCATAAATGTTAAACGCAGTTTGAAGAAATCTTTCCTCAAACTGCGTTTGCTTAAACCTTCAATTCAAAATTAATACCGCTTTTTCTTTAAAAGTTATCCTTTAGATCAATCTTAATACCTCTGTACCTTGATCCTGTCTTCCAAATCCTAATACCAATATAACTAAATACCTAAAACCTACAACTAACTACTTCATCTAATACCAAATAACTAAAAACCTAAATTCAAAACCAATCTTAAAACTTCATTACTAACTAACTTTCTACTTGCAAAAGTAGTACTTTTTTCAATATATTGTCTTCTAAATCACTGATAAAGCTGCTTAAGAGAGGCTTTTCTTGACTTAAATCAATGATTTGTGCACGAACACAGTTTGCTGATTTCACTCTTAATTTGTCCCAAGAAACTTAGATAATGGCCATGTTTTCATTTCAGTTTGCATTTTAGAAGAGTTAATACTCTTTTTGTCCGAAGGTATTTGGAAAGTCAGGCGACAATATCAGACCTAATTTTGTAAAACTATCCCCTACTCTGTACCTGAGAGAAATGCTCAAATGAAAAATACGTATGAGTTAATTATTCTTAATACTTGAAACAATTTTAAGGCATCATCCTACTGTGACCGATCTTTTTTGTAATTTTGTTCTCGATTTGCCGTTTAGGCTTGAATAAGTTCTGTCAGAAAGGCAGACGCCTGGCGGTAGAAACCCGTTTTAGTTTATAAATTAATGTACGCAATTGTAGAAATTAACGGTCAGCAGTTTAAGGCTGAAGAAGGCAAGAGCCTCTTCGTGCATCATATCAAGGATGCCGAGACCGGAAAGACTGTTGAATTCGACAAAGTATTGCTCGTTGACAAGGACGGAGCAGTAACAGTCGGAGCACCGAAAGTAGAAGGTGCAAAAGTGGTAGTAGAAGTGGTGAATCCTCTCGTAAAGGGTGACAAAGTGCTCGTGTTCAAGATGCATCGTCGTAAGGACGAGCGCAAGCACATTGGCCATCGGACCCATTTCACAGAACTTAAAGTTAAACAAGTAATCGCTTAAATCGGAGGAATTTATTATGGCACATAAGAAAGGTGTAGGTAGTTCTAAGAACGGACGTGAGTCTGCTTCTAAAAGATTAGGCGTTAAGATCTGGGGTGGTCAAAAGATTACTGCAGGAAATATTATTGTCCGTCAGCGTGGCAACAAGCATTTCCCCGGTGATAATGTCGCACAAGGCAAGGATGATACACTCTACGCTCTGACAGACGGTATCGTATACTTCAAGAAAGGAAGCAAGAACAAGAGTACCGTTTCAGTGCTGACGCCTGAAGACTTTGCTAAGAAAAATCAGGCGGATGCCTGACGCATAAGCAAAAACTATTCCAAACAAACAATAAGAGCCTGTTCCCATCGGAGCAGGCTCTTCATTTTTGGTTCCTTCTCCTTTCCCCTACAAAGATTTTTTTGAGAAAGATTTTCACATTCCGATTTTATTTCGTATTTTTGCTTTCTGTAAAAGTCTTTTCTGACTGGATGGAATTTAATTTATAAAAATATATAGATATATCTTATGCTTACACTTAAACAGATCAGTGAAGAAACTGAACATGTGATCAAGGGGCTTGAGAAAAAGCACTTTGAAGGCGCACGCGAATCTATTGAGAAAGTTCTGGAATATGATAAAATACGTCGCGAGGCTCAACAACAAGCTGATGCCAACAAGCAGCGACAAAACCAACTTTCCAAGCAGGTCGGTGAACTGATGAGATCAGGAAAGAAAGACGAAGCTGATAAAATCAAGACTCAGGTAGCTGACTTGAAAGCTGATTCCAAGGCTCTTCAGGAAGTGATGGAAAAGTCCCAGAAAGACATGACGGATCTTTTGCTCTCCATTCCAAATATTCCTAATGACGATGTTCCTGAAGGAAAGGACTTCCATGATAATGTAGTTGTCAAGAATGGTGGTAAAATACCTGACTTGCCTGCTGATGCCCTTTGCCATTGGGATATCTGCAAGAAGTTTAATTTGGTGGACTTTGACCTGGGCGTGAAGATTTCAGGTGCTGGTTTCCCTGTTTATATCGGCAAGATGGCTCGTTTCCAGCGTGCCCTTGAAGCCTTTTTCCTGCAGGAAGCCCGTAAGGATGGCTATCTGGAAGTACAACCGCCTTATGTCGTAAATGAAGATTCCGGTTATGGTACGGGACAGTTGCCTGACAAGGAGAACCAGATGTATCACTGCAATCTGGACGACCTCTATCTCATCCCTACTGCCGAAGTTCCGGTGACCAATATTTTCCGGGATGTCATTCTGGAAGAGAAGAAATTGCCTGTAAAACTCTGTGCCTATTCCGCATGCTTCCGTCGTGAAGCCGGTTCTTATGGCAAGGATGTACGTGGACTGAACCGTCTGCATCAATTTGATAAGGTCGAACTTGTCCGTATCGATACACCGGAACACAGTTATACTTCCCTGAAGGAAATGCTGGATCATGTAGAAGGTCTCTGTCAGAAATTGGAGTTGCCTTATCACATCCTAAGGCTCTGTGGTGGTGATATGAGTTTCACCTCTTCTATATGCTATGATTTTGAAGTATGGAGCGCAGCTCAAAAGCGCTGGCTGGAAGTGTCTTCCGTCTCCAATTTCGAGACTTATCAGGCTAACCGTCTGAGATGCCGCTACCGTCGTCAGAGCGACAAGAAGATCACGCTTTGCCATACGCTGAACGGCTCTGCTTTGGCTTTGCCGCGTATTGTAGCTGCTATTCTTGAAAACAACCAGACTCCTGAGGGTGTCCGTGTTCCGAAAGCACTCGTGCCCTATTGTGGGTTTGAAATGCTTGATGACAAAAACTTTGATGATTGATAAATAGAAAGAGGAGATTCGTTCTCCTCTTTTCTGCTTTTACCACGGAAAAAACAAAAGGTTTTCTATTATACAACTTTGAAATTTTGCTCTTTTGACCGGTTACTTTAAGAATTCCTTTTTTAGATCCCAACTGCTAATTTAATTTCTTCATTTCTTAATTATTTCTTTGCGGGTTGTTCTTGATTCTTCTGCATGACCCGTCCTATATATTCCTTCAGTTTATAGAAAAATTAAATCCAAGTGTTATGTATAAGATCCTCAAGAAAGAGCAATTCTCCGATAAGGTTTTTTGCTTGGAAGTAGAAGCTCCACTGATTGCTTCAAGTTGTAAACCTGGTAACTTTATTATTATTAGAGTTGACAATGTCAGTGAGCGTGTACCTTATACCATTGCCAAAGCTGATCCGGCAAAGGGCACTCTGACCCTTGTCGTTCAGGAGGTAGGTCTCTCCTCTACTAAATTGTGCAATTTGAATGTTGGGGACAGTGTTCATGATATCGTGGGACCTTTGGGTAACCCTTCCGATATAGAGAATTATGGGACGGTGGTTTGTGCCGGAGGTGGCATCGGCATAGCAGCGATCCTTCCTATCCTGACAGCCTTGAAGAAAGCCGGCAACAAGGTGGTCTCTGTCCTCGCCGGCCGTACGAAGGATCTTGTTATCATGGTAGATGACGTCAGACAATATTCCGATGAACTGATCATCATGACTGATGACGGGTCTTATGGTCAACAGGGCGTCGTCACAGTTGGGGTCGAAGAGGTCTTGAAACGTGAGCATGTCGACCGGGTAATTGCCATCGGTCCTCCGGTCATGATGAAGTTCACCTCTCTACTCGCCAAGAAATACAGTATTCCTAATTTCGTTTCCTTGAATACGATCATGGTAGACGGTACGGGAATGTGCGGTGCCTGCCGCTTGACTATTGGCGGAAAGACAAAATTCGTCTGTATAGATGGCCCGGAGTTTGATGGGGATTTGGTCGACTGGGACGAGATGTTCAAGCGTATGGGGACATTCAAGAATGCCGAGCATGAGAAGATGGAAAACTACCAAAAACACTTGGACTCCGTCTCCCTTGACTCTGATGAGAAAAAGGCGGCAGTCATCACGATGGACGTGCGACCAACGGACGATCCTATCAGTGTGCTTACTGACCGTAATGCACAGTGGCGTAAAGACTTGCGCTTTTCCATGAAACCAAAGGAACGGAATGCAATATCTCGAGTTATGATGCCGGAGTTGGATCCGGTTTATCGTGCTACGACCCGCCTTGAGGAAGTCGACCGTGGACTCACGAAAGAGATGGCACTGACTGAAGCCAAAAGGTGTCTGGATTGCGGAAAACCGACTTGTGTCGAGGGTTGTCCTGTAAGTATTAATATACCGTCATTCATCAAGAATATAGAGCGGGGCCAGTTTCTCGCTGCTGCCAAGGTATTGAAAGATACTTCAGCTTTGCCGGCAGTCTGCGGCCGTGTCTGCCCGCAGGAAAAACAGTGCGAGAGTAAGTGCATTCATCTGAGGATGGGTCAGAAAGCTGTTGCAATAGGTTATCTGGAACGTTTCGCTGCTGACTATGAGCGTGAGAGCGGAAAGGCTTCTGTTCCTGTCCTTGCCCCGGGAAACGGCATAAAAGTGGCAGTGGTAGGCTCAGGTCCTTCGGGATTGAGTTTTGCAGGCGATATGGTCAAGAAGGGATATGAGGTCTTTGTATTTGAAGCCCTTCATGAAATCGGCGGGGTTCTGAAGTATGGCATACCTGAGTTCCGCCTGCCCAACCGTATCGTTGATGTCGAGGTGGAGAACCTCAGGAGAATGGGCGTCCATTTCCACACGGATTGCATTATCGGAAAGACGATCAAGATCGAAGAACTTGAATCCAAAGGTTTCAAAGGGATCTTCGTCGGGTCAGGTGCAGGACTCCCAAGTTTCATGAATATTCCCGGTGAGAATCTCATCAATGTCATGAGTTCCAATGAATATCTGACACGCGTGAATTTGATGGATGCAGCGAACCCGTTGACGGATACCCCGATTAACATCGGAAAGAAGGTGATCGTCGTGGGCGGTGGCAATACAGCGATGGATTCGTGCAGGACGGCAAAGCGGCTTGGAGCAGATGTCACACTGGTTTACAGGCGCAGTGAGGCTGAGATGCCCGCCCGTCTGGAGGAAGTCAAGCATGCCAAGGAGGAAGGTATCCACTTCCTGACGCTGCATAATCCCAAATATTATCTTTCTGATGATAAAGATCAGGTCAGGGCTGCCGTCCTGGATGTCATGGAACTCGGGGAACCTGACGACAGTGGCAGGCGAAGACCGGTTGCAACAGGCCAAACGGTTACTGTGGATTGTGATCAGGTCATCGTGGCTATAGGTGTCTCTCCTAACCCACTTGTTCCCAAGTCGATAAAGGGACTGCAGTTGGGACGGAAGAATACGATTGTCGTCAATGATCAGATGCAGTCCAGCAGACCGGAAATCTATGCCGGTGGCGATATCGTCCGTGGCGGTGCTACTGTTATTTTGGCGATGGGCGACGGCAGGCGTGCTGCAGCCAGTATGGATATGAAACTCCAGGGGCAGGTGATCTGATTGATAGGGGATGTTTCGGAAGTCAGGTTCAAGGTACATTCATACTTTGAACCTGCCTTTGTTTTCAGGGTGTTTTTCCGGTTTCTTGTAGCGTGAAAGTGATCCGAAATAAAACCTAAAATGCTTGTTTATTTCCCTTACTTTTTGTATTTTTGTAGTTTCTTATTTATAAACACGTATCCATCTGAATACGATTAAAAGACAGAAACTATGGCACAATATTTTGCAGAATCGGAATTGATCATCAATTCTGACGGTAGTATATTCCATTTGCATCTCACACCTGAACAATTGGCTGACAAGGTCATCCTTGTAGGTGATCCGGGACGGGTCAAACTCGTTTCTTCTCATTTTCAAACTGTAGAAAGTGAAGTCGAGAACCGGGAATTTCATTCCGTTACGGGTGAGTATAACGGCAAGCGCATGACGGTGATCAGTACGGGCATCGGATGTGACAACATTGACATTGTCCTGAACGAACTGGATGCCTTGGCAAATATAGATTTCAAGACGCGTATGGTAAAGGATCATCTGCGCTCACTCACGATTGTCCGTGTCGGTACTTGTGGTGGTTTGCAGCCCAATACGCCTACGGGAACTTTCATTGCGAGTGTCAAGAGCATCGGTTTTGACGGATTGCTCAATTTCTATGCTGGCAGAGATAAGGCCAGTGACCTCGACTTTGAACGTGAGTTCAAGCGGCAGGTCAACTGGAATGAGAAGATCGGCAACCCGTATGTGGCTACAAGTAATCAGGCTCTCCTCAACCGTGTTGCTCAGAAAGATATGGTGAGAGGGGTGACGATTGCCTGCGGTGGTTTCTTCGGCCCTCAGGGACGTGAACTGCGTCTGCCTCTTGCAGATCCTAACTTGAATGAAAAAATAGAAAAATTTGAATACCAAGGACTTAAGATCACTAATTTCGAGATGGAGAGTTCTGCTGTAGAAGGTTTGTCGCAATTGATGGGTCATCAGGCACTCACCTGTTGCATGGTCATAGCCAACAGACTCGCCCGTAAAGCCAATGCCGGTTACAAGAATTCCATTGACGGATTAGTAAAATTGGTTTTGGATAGGATTTAAATGGATAACGATACGATTTGTGCCCTGGCTACTGCAGCGGGAGGAGCCATAGGGATTATTCGGGTAAGTGGAAAGGAAGCTATTGCCATAACAGACCGGATATTCCGTCCTGCAGGTATCAAGTCTTTATCTGAGGCTGCAGCGAATACCGTCCATTATGGAGAGATAATCGATCAGAACAAGCAGGTTGTTGACGATGTTCTGGTCAGCGTGTTCCGTGCGCCTCACAGTTATACAGGTGAGGATTCCACTGAGATCTCCTGTCATGGCAGCCGGTATGTTCTCGGTCAGGTATTGAAACTGTTGATTGACAATGGTTGCCGTCAGGCTGGTCCTGGGGAGTATACACGTCGGGCTTATTTGAATGGGAAAATGGATCTCAGTCAGGCAGAAGCTGTCGCTGATTTGGTCGCTGCTACCAACAGGGCTTCACATCACTTGGCAATTAGTCAACTTAAAGGTCATTTCAGTAGTGAGTTAGGTAAATTGCGAGAACAATTACTTAAAATGACTTCCTTGGTTGAACTCGAACTTGATTTCAGTGATCATGAGGACCTTGAGTTTGCTGATCGAAGCCAACTCAAACAATTGGCACAGACGATTGACGAGAATATTACCCGACTTGCCCGTTCTTTTGAAACAGGTAATGCGCTTAAGAATGGCATTCCCGTGGCTATTGTCGGCAAGACGAATGTCGGTAAGAGCACACTGCTCAACCAACTCCTTCATGAGGATAAGGCGATCGTCAGTGATATAGACGGGACGACTCGTGATGCTATTGAAGATACCACTGAGATACATGGTCTCACTTTTAGGTTCATTGATACTGCCGGACTTCGGAAAACGGATGATCAGGTAGAGAAACTGGGCATAGAACTGACTTATAAGAAGATTGAAGAAGCTGCCATTGTCTTATGGATTGTGGATTGCCAACCTTCAGACCGCGAAATAGAAGACATCCGGTCTCGCACCAAAGGAAAGTCCTTGATACTCGTCCGCAATAAGATAGATAAGGACAGTAGTTCTGTCAAGGTCCCTCCTACTATCCCTGTCGTTTTACTCAGTGCCAAGACTGGTACCCATATTCCGGATTTGGAGGAGAAACTATATGTTGCTGCGAATATACCTGAAATAAATGAGAATACGGTCATAGTGACCAGTGCACGGCACTATAATGCACTGATGGCCGGAAAGGAAAGCATCGAGCGGGTGCTACAGGGTTTAAAAGACAATTTGAGTGGTGATCTCTTGTCAGAGGACCTGCGGATATGCCTGAATCAACTCGGTGAAATTACGGGTGGTCAAATCACCCCTGCAGAAGTCTTGAACAACATCTTCAAGCATTTCTGCATCGGAAAATAATTGCCCATTAATATCGATTACTATCCATTACTAAAATAGTGTAAAGTGTTTGATTTATAACACTTTACACTATTTCACTTTAAACACTATCTGCTTGATAGTGTTTCTTTTTGCCCTATTTCTTGTACCCTATTTGTACCGTTGATTTTTTCTTGACATTAAAAATTGCTCTCAAAAACGTCATTCAAGGGAACGATGAGACGCTATGAGATTTTGACAAATGTGTTATTGAAGGGCATGGTGAGACGCTATGAGATTACATGTGTCGTCATCAAAGGTTCTAGTGAGACGCTATGAGAAAATGTGAGACGATATGAGACAAAAAAGGTGACTTAGATAACAAATTTTTTACAAAAATGGACATTAAAAGAACGTGTGAATGGTGTGGAAGGGACTTCGTTGCCCACACTTTGACGACCCGATTTTGCTCCAAAAAGTGCATGAGAGCGTCATACAAGCACCAACAGAGACAAAAAAAAATGGAGCAGTATGAATATGATGAGGAGGTAAAGGATACCAATTCTCAAATTCAAAATATTGATGGGAGGCCTTACCTTTCGCCCACAGAAGCAGGGATCCTGCTTGGCATAAGCCGTGCGACATGTTATAGATACCTACAATCTCAACTAATTCCGGCCCTTCAAATTCTGGGACATACCATTATCAGAAGAAGCGATGTAGAGCGTTTGTTTGATAATGCCCCACAATATCGTAAGCGTGTAAACCAATTAGGGCGTAAACCAACTTCCAAGCATTATACTATGCGTCAGATTATGGAGCGATACAACATTAGTAAGAAGATGGCAATGAACCGTCTTGCCAAATTCCCTATTACAAAGTTTTATCAGGGCCGTAATGTCTACTATAGTAAAGAGGATGTAGAAAAGTATTTTGCTAATCTACTTGTAAACTTCTCCCCTTTCGATTACTACACAATTGACCAGATTATGAAGAAATTCCAAATGTCACATGCTGCAGTACTGTCATTTGTCATGCGACATCATATTCCTCGTCTGACCCATGGTAAAGAACGCTACTACTCCAAGCTTCATATAGACAATCTTAAAGGCCTCAATAATGGCATAGAAAATTCGAACTACTATACCAAAGAAGAAATAACGAAGAAGTATGGTTTGACAAAAGACCAGATTTCTTATATCTTTAAACGCTATGATATTCCAAGAATTAAAGTCGGCAGTTATATTAGAATCTCCAGGATCGAATTTGACAAAGTTTTGTTAGAAAAAAAGAATGGAGATTTTCATATTTTTGTTGCCAAGGATTAGTAAATAACGGCATATTTTCGGTTTGCAGTAGAGTAACAACAGTTTAAGATTGCTCTATGAATAAACTGGTTAAATTTGTAAGTAATAATTTTAAAAAGGGAATTATGTATAAATCATGTACCAAAGTAACATTACGTCAGCGTCCTATCAGCAAAGGGATGTTTTCTCTTTATCTGGATTATTATCCGGCCTTCAGAAATCCATATACCTTGAAGATGCAACGCAGAGAATATCTTGGCATTTATATCTATGCCAAGCCAAAGAATAAGATAGAACGTGAATATAATGAAGAAATGTTGGAAAAATCGGAAGTTATTCGCTGTCGCCGCAGTGTAGCTCTTATAAATAATGATCTTGACTGCTTTAACAAATTTCATCTGAAGGAAGACTTCCTGGCCTACTATAAGAAAATATGCTGGAAAAAAGACCAAAAATGGGATATAGTCTATGAACATTTTTATGATTTTTGCGGTGGAACATGTACGTTTGGGGATATAAATCAGTCTTTCTGCAATAAATTTAAAGAGTATCTTCTTTCCAAAGCCAATAAAAATGGCACATTCCATACTATCAGTCAGAATTCTGCTGCGAGTTACTGGTCCACTTTTAGGGCATTATTGAAGATTGCTTATCATAGTAAAATGATAGATGAAAATATCAATGATTTCTTGGAAAAAATTGATACAGAGGATGTTCACAAAGAATATCTTACCCTTGAAGAGCTTAAAAAGCTAGCCAGAACTCCTTGTAAGATCGATGTTCTTAAACGTGCTTCACTTTTTTCATGCCTTACAGGTCTTCGCATAAGTGATGTGATGAATCTTAAGTGGGAAAATATTGAGAAAGCTTCTGAGGGCGGTTATTGCATGCGTATAACCACAATCAAAACCAAATCTGTAGCCACTCTTCCTATCAGTGATGAAGCTTTCGAACTTTGTGGGCAACAAAAGGCAATAGGAACTGTTTTTAAAGGCATGAAACGCTGTTTTTGCCAGGTGCCTCTTCAAAACTGGCTGAAAGATGCCGGTATTACCAAGCATATTACCTTTCATTGTTTCAGACACACCTTTGCTACACTTCAGATAGCGGAAGGTACTGATATTTATACGGTCAGTAAAATGCTTACCCATAGAAATGTATCTACAACACAAATCTATGCTGACCTTGTAGATGAGAAAAAGCGAGAGTCTGCAAATAAAATATCACTTAAATAGAATATACAATAAACTACAATAATAGTGTGTAAATCAATGTAATATCATCTTTTGTGCACTATTTATTGTTAAAACTTATTCTCAAATATCAGTAATTAGCACAGAAATATTTAAGTTTGTGCAAAAGAAATGCTGATATGGATAAGAAGAAATTAGTTAAATGCACACGTTATGCTGATAATACTATCATGCTGTTGATGGTGTTAGGATTCATACAGCTGGATATTCTTGGAATTCTGTATTGCAGGGAAAAAGGGGCATATATACAGACTGTCTTTAGAATGTCTTCACTGACTACTGTCTTCCTTTCCAGTTCATCCATTTTAAGCCTGCTCCTTTGTCTTGGCTTAATTTGTATGTTTGTCCATAAAGTAGTATTCTGTAAATTTCATCTTGGAATACATTCTGCTTTAGAAGAAAGTACTAGAATCTTTCGATCTGAATTTAGTTTTATCCCTATTCATGCAGAAATTGATGATAGATCAAAGAAACGCAAGCAACAACTGATAGAACTTTTTTGTGTACTTATTCAAAAATTTGTGGCTTCTCATTTGAGTTCTAATGAAGATGCTCATATCTTACTTCTTGATATAAAGAAGGTCATTGAGAACGATACCATAGACATTGATCTTGTTCCTGTAAGCAACAGAAATCTTTCAAGAGAAGATATCTATCATTTGGGTTATCATGTAAAATATTATCTGTGTAAGGATAATAACTTTGGTGCGAATTTTATTTATCGTGTATTTCATCAAGAGTTTCAGAATCATGCTGGAAAAGAAAGTGTGCGATGTTCTTCCATCTGTCGAAA
>NZ_JAMXLY010000110.1 GCF_024054555.1 Segatella cerevisiae
AGCATCAAAATTGCCGGATGACACAGAGTCCTTGAAGAATGAGGTGCGCCGTCTTCAACAGGAGCTGAAAAGTGCACGGTACCGTGCCCATGCTTTCAATACGATGATAGACGTAGCGGAAGAGACCTATCACATTTCCATCAGAAAAAAACATGGCGCCGAACGGTAATGAGACTTCTTGCAGAACCGGACCATTCCACGGTGGAGATGGCCTGCAAACTGTTTGGCGTAACGAAGCAAGCCTGGTATAAGAACAATGATCATAGCATAGACAGGGCGGCCAGGGAAGACATGGTCATCCAATATGTAAAAGGGATCCGTCTAAAGGATCCCGGTATGGGCGGAAGGAAACTATGGCAGATGTACAGGAAACACTATGGCAGTAAAATTACTGTCGGCCGGGACTGTTTTGAGCATATTCTGAGCTGCCGGGGACTGACCTTGCGCAAACCACGGCAACATCCCCGGACAACCGATTCGAGGCATGACTTGCCGAAGTATCCGAATCTTGTGAAAAGCCTCATTCCGGATCATCCGAATCAGGTATGGGTTAGTGACATAACCTATCAGGTTATTTGTCCGGAGAAGAATTCGTCTGATTGTGACTTTGTCTATCTGTCCCTCATTACAGACGCATATACGAAATCCATAAAGGGGTGGAGCGTCGGCGATACACTGGAAACGAAATACCCGCTTATAGCCCTGAAGATGGCACTGCGGCAGACCGGAACGGAGAATATAAAAGGTCTTATCCATCATTCAGACAGAGGCGTACAGTATGCCAGTTTTGAATATGTAGAACTACTGAGGAAATATGGAATATCCATAAGTATGACGGAAAGCGGTGACCCGAAAGACAATGCAATTGCGGAGCGCTCGAATGAAACATTAAAGGATGAACTTTTCAAAGGTCTCGTTTTTAGAAATATTGAGGAGGTCAGACAAGCGATGCAAAAGGCCGTAGATTTCTATAATAACGAACGTCCCCACATGAGTCTGGGAGGGCTGACTCCCAGCCATGCAATGAAAATGAATGGAGCCATTCCCAAGCAATGGTTCAGTTACAGGGAAAAGGCAATTAAAGGAATGAAAAAAATGCTGACATCTCCTGATACAACTCCAAAAATGCTCCCTGCCCCGGGGCAGGGAGCATAGAAGTCAACCTTTATCAGGATTAGAAGATAAAATGTCAACCATATGTAGGATTAAGGAAAATA
>NZ_JAMXLY010000111.1 GCF_024054555.1 Segatella cerevisiae
TATATAGGTTGTGCATATCGATGATTTGAAATTAACAGTTTTGACACTACTAATTTACTAAAAATCAGCGATATGCGCAACTTTTTATACATCATTATTTAATGAATTTAATTCCGCCAACGGGTAACTCTTTTATTTCCGTCAACAGGTCGAAGAAAAGACAAATAAGAAAAGACCATTACCGGAGTCCGCCCTAACCATCACTGAAATTTGCTGCAAAAAAAATGAATTCGTAGTTTCTCGAAAGGCGGCGTCTTGTTTCGAGAAAGAGCCGGCTGGCTTTCTCGAAACTATCATCTCCTCTTTCTCGAAACTATGACCACCTTTTTCTGCCACTAGTCCAAGGCTGATTTCCCTAAAATTAGACCATTTTTTCCAAGACTTATCGGCAAACCAAGTTATAGTTCGCACTTTTCTAAAAGAAGGACTCCATTCTAGCCAGAAGGGATCATCTTTAACGTACAAAAACTTTGGAACGTCAAAACAATACTAAAATCGATAACTGAAGCAAGACAGTGGAAAACTTATACCAGAAATTTAAAAGATTTGTTCTCCCAACAATAATATTGAATTCTATACCACTATAAACCTACAAATCAGCAAAAAATATTGACTTCCTATACTTTTAAATATATATTATGATATACAAACATAAATAAGCTTTACTAAGTAATATATTTTATTATATTTGCCGAATTAATTAATAAATAAAGGAATGTTAGAAATTAAATTAACAGAAAATGGATTTGTCGCATCCAGAGAAATAAGTCCGGCAATGTTTAGACCTAATACATTAGTGAGTGTTCTTTGTGAACAACCGTATAATGGAAATTACAAGGATTTAGAAATTGCCACATGTAGCTATCTAAATTCTCTAATGCATAATAGGATTGAGGTAAAAACTGATTATGTAACTATTGATTTAAAAGATTTTCTAGACAATAGAGGGATCAGATTTATAAATTCTTTAACTTTCCAAGTACATTTATAGAAGTAGTCAAAAAGGATTCTATAAAGGCTTTATCTAATATTGAAGAGTATATTTAAGGTTCATCCGACAAATGCGTAGTTTTTATCATGTAGCGATAAAATTTTGAGTTCAAAAAACTTCTCATCCCGATATCCATACGCCTGTCTTTTCATTGTCTTGATTTTGTTGTTTATCCCTTC
>NZ_JAMXLY010000112.1 GCF_024054555.1 Segatella cerevisiae
GGCTCTTTCCAATTAGAAGTGCAAAAACACCTTGGTGCAAAAATCATGAAAAACACCGCGGCGGTTTGCCTCGCGGCTGGGGGTGCGAAGCCCCCAAAGAGCGTCAGGTGATGACTTAAGCAATGCAAAAAAGGAGGAGAACTTTCGTTCACCTCCTTAAGATTAATTAATTTTGTATTGCGATGTATAAACAATTAACCTCGGAGCAAAGATACACAATAAGTGTGTTACTGCAAAAGAAATGCTCGCTTAGTTTCATCGCCGAAACTATTGGCGTGTGTGTAAGTACGATATCACGTGAGAAAAAGCGTAACTCAAACTCCAGGGGAGTCTATGAGGGGCGTTTGGCCGTCTTGAAGACAAGGCGCCGCAAGGCCAAGATGCCGGGTAACCGTTCCATTTCCCCTTATGTCCGCAGCAGGGCCTTTGAACTCATCCGCAAGGAGCAATGGTCGCCGGAAGAAGTGGCAGGCTGGCTCAGGAAGGAAGAGAACCTGTCGGTTTCCAAGTCTTCCATCTACAATTGGATAGCTGCCGGCCCTCCACATAATAGGGACAATATCCGCAGACATCTCAGACATGGCGGGAGAAAGGCAAGACATTTGCCCTCGGGTGCTAAAATCCCAATACCAAACCGTATCTCCATTGACCGGAGACCGGTCAATGCCAACGGCCGGACTTTGGGAGACTGGGAAATGGACACAATCCTGGGGAAGGATGGAAAAGGAGCAATAGTAACCTTGGTGGAAAGAAAAAGTTGCTTTATGCTCATGGAAAAACTTGATACGGGAAAGCAGGCCGTTCCCCTGGCACATACTGTCGTGAGGCTGCTCAAGGAAACCAAGATGCCCGTAAGGACCATAACGACTGACAATGGAACAGAGTTTGCCGCGCATGAAATTATTGCCAAGGATTTGAATACAAGCGTTTACTTTGCGCATCCATATTCACCTTGGGAAAAGGGAGCCATAGAGAACATGAACGGACTCGTCAGGCAGTATATACCTAAAAAGGCAGACTTCAAGGGGATTTCAAGGGGATACATTAAACAAATCATTCAAAAATTGAATAACAGACCAAGAAAGAAAAATGATTTTTCAAAGCCTGTTGATATCATTAAGCAATTAATTCCGTAACTTTGCACTTGCTTATGGAATCCACC
>NZ_JAMXLY010000113.1 GCF_024054555.1 Segatella cerevisiae
GGCAAGTTCAATATAGAAGTGCAATTCCTGGGTATTGGTAAGATGGAATAATCTATACCGGAAAACACCTGGGAGTTTGGGGGCGAGTAGCCCCCAATAAGGAGAAATTTGACAGGCAATGCAATAAAACAAATTGGGGAGACCTCTGTCTCCCCGAGATTAATTAAATTTGCATTGTGAATTACAGACAACTAACCTCGGAGCAAAGGTACACAATATCTGTGCTACTTAAGCAAGGAAGAATGAAAAAAGATATTGCAGCAGCAATAAAAGTCAGTCCGTCCACACTGTCGCGTGAACTAAGTCGCAATAGCGGGAACCAGGGTCATTACAACTGGGAGACGGCTCAGTATAATGCCATGTACCATAGGCATCGCAGTCCCGGAAACCGTGCGATAAGCCCGGAAGTAAAGTCCGAGGTCTTGTCTCTGCTGACCGAAAGTCAATGGTCTCCCGAACAAATATCCGGCCGTTTGTCCAGGGAAGGCATATTCGTCTCCCATGAGACCATTTATAGGATAATACGCAAGGACAAGGAGCAGGGAGGGCACCTCTATATGCATTGCCGGCATAAGCTCAAGCACAGGTCCCGTCCCGTCGGGGAGAGACGAATCCCCATACCGGACAGGACAAGTATAAGGGAGCGTCCGGGGGATGCGGACGGGAAACGGTTCGGGGACTGGGAGATGGATACTATTGTAGGAAAGAACAATCACGGGGCTATACTTACGCTTATGGAACGGAGCAACAATTTCCTTCTTATGAGGAAGCTGCGCAAGGGAAAGGATGCCAGGGAGACTGCTTTGACGGTTGTCAGGCTGCTGGAGCCCTTCAGGGACTATGTGGATACCATAACGACGGACAACGGGACGGAATTTGCATGCCACAAATATATCACCAGGAAACTGGGAGCCAAAGTCTATTTTGCAGACCCACACGCACCTTGGCAGAAGGGGGCCGTGGAGAACGGAAACGGGCTGGTCAGGCAATATATACCAAAGGGAACCGATTTTGACAGCATAACCATTCAGAAAATAAAGATGATTGAGTATAAAATTAACACAAGACCAAGAAAGAAGTTGAACTTTGACTGTCCGCTTGAATCCTTTTATGATAAGATTATCTAAATTTGCACTTGCTTGTTGAATTCACC
>NZ_JAMXLY010000114.1 GCF_024054555.1 Segatella cerevisiae
TCAATCTGCAGCGTGACGCTCGCCGAGGCGTTACACGACGCCTCTTGCCGCTATGCGCGCTCTCCGTGGATGAGTATATTATTTAAATAAAAGTTAAACATTGTCTAAAATTGGGGTATAGTATAAAGACAGCATTGGTCATCATTGCGCATGGCGCACCTTCTGCAAAATGGAATGCGCCGGTACTGGATCTCGAGAAGAAACTTAACCTTAACCCTATTCCGGGGATCAGTTATACAAGGGTAGCATTGATGGAATTCAGCGAACCTCATATCAATACGGTCATCAATGACTGCGAAAAACAAGGCATTGATACGGTTTTTGCTCTGCCGCTGTTCATTGCGCCGTCAAGCCATTCTGAAGAGGATATCCCGAATATACTCGGCCTGAAATATAATCCGAATACTCGGAAGTCATTGAAGGAAGAAGGGGCTAAACTGGTGAATACGAAAATCCATATTATCTTAGGTCCCACGTTGAGTTATGGAGATATTATTTACCAGACGGTCCTGCAGCCAATCAAGAAAATGTCCGTCAATCCTTCTGATGAGGCTGTCCTGATCCTGGCTCATGGGGATCCTGAATATATCGGGTTCTGGAATGAACTCCTTAAGGGAAGTGAAGATTATGTCAAGAAGAATACGTCCATCAATTACACTGATGCCAAGTTGGTCGCAATGGGTGTCGACTTGTCCAAAGAGATCATGCCCTTGCTTCAGAAAGCTGCTGCAAAAAAGAAGCGCATTCTTGTTCAGGGCATCTACCTATCCTCAAATGTCTATGACATGGCTAAGATGAGTGGAATGCTGGAGAATCAGTCGGGTTTGTCGAAGAGTCATCCTTCTGAAAAAGTGTTGTATAGTCAGTCTGCTATGCTTCCTGAGTGTTCAGACGCCATCTGCCAATGGATTGTCCAAGTGACTCAGGGGTGGTTGCAGAATAAATAATTAACCCGTTGGCGGAATTAAATTCATTAAATAATGATGTATAAAAAGTTGCGCATATCGCTGATTTTTAGTAAATTAGTAGTGTCAAAACTGTTAATTTCAAATCATCGATATGCACAACCT
>NZ_JAMXLY010000115.1 GCF_024054555.1 Segatella cerevisiae
ATATATTGTCCTTGCATCTGTTTCTGCCATCCATACTGATTTTGACATGATATGATTTCAACGTGTTGACCCATTCTTCGCTGGTATATTGGCTTCCCTGGTCTGTATTGACAATCTCCGGGGTACCATGCTGAGCTATACATTCTTCGAGAAGCTCTATGCAATTATCTTTCGTCAGACTGTTGCTCAGGCGCCATCCTAGTATGAATCGGCTATAGACATCAATAACAGCATAAAGGTACATGAAGCCGTGTCTCATAGGAATATAGGAAATATCAGTACTCCAGACCTGGTTCGGACGCTCAATGGTGATATTTCTCAGAAGATACGGATAGACATACTTTGGTCTTCCCCCCTTTGACAGGCATTTCATCGGATAGATGCACCGCAATCCCATGGTTCTCATCAGGCGGCGAACATGCTTGTGATTGATGTGGATGCCGTCAAGCCGAAGCATATCAACCATTTTCTGTACTCCTGTAGTAGGGTGCTCTAACATCATCTTATCCATTTTCTTCATGAGATCCAAATTAGCCTGCGATTCGCCTTTGGCAAAATAGTAGAAGCGGTTACGGCTCACATCCAGTTTCTTGCATAAGCTGTTGAGACTGAGTTGAACCGGGCGCTTCTTTATCAGCTCCACTATCTCACTTTTAGTCCGGCGTCTTCGCAGGCACTCGCAAAAAAATCATTCTCCAGTGTCAGTTCTCCAACCTTCTTCAGAAGACGCTCTTTCTCTGATTTCAGCTTCCTTACCGCCTTATACTGAGACTCATCAGGATTTATGAAAGCAGCACCCGCATTCTGCAAAAGTTCTTCCTTCCACTCACTGATCTTGGCTGGTGAGACACCGAACTCTTTTGCCAGTTCGCTCAACGTCTTCTGCTCCTTGGCAGCCTCTAAAGCTACCTTTGCCTTAAAACTTGGTTCAAACTTACTTCTTCTTCCCATTTCTGTTCCTTTCTTACTTAGTGCAAAGATAAACAATATTCTTTAACTTTAGCACCTGTACTAAAATTGGGGAGTATTATA
>NZ_JAMXLY010000116.1 GCF_024054555.1 Segatella cerevisiae
ATGATTATCCTCAATTGGGTGATTAATAATTTTGAGTATTCCCCGATATTCATTACCTTTGCATCAATTATCAAAACCTCGTCAAAATGAAACTGATAGAATTTTCAAAACGCTTCCCCGATGAAGCTTCTTGTGAAGAGTATCTCAAGAATTATCGGGAAAAAGTTGGTGTTGTCTGTAAGCGCTGCGGCGGTCATCAACAGATCTGGGATAAGTATAATAAATGCTGGATTTGCAAGAAGTGCGGTCACAAGACGACGCTAACGGCTGATACCGTAATGCATAACAGTAAATTACCATTAATGTATTGGTTCACTGCCATACACCTGCTGACCTCCACGCGGAAAACGTTCTCGGCCCTTGAAATGCAGCGCCAGCTGGGTCATAAGCGTTATCAGCCAATTTGGGAGATGATGCATAAACTACGGTCGGTAATGGGGCAGCGTGATACCACATATCAACTGTCCGAGAGTATTGAGCTTGACGAAGCCTTCTTTTCCACGGAGAATTCAGACGAGGCAAAGAAACAGGAAAAGCGGAAGGCAGGCGCAGGAAGTCAGCGCAAGTCAAAAGTTCTGGTAATGATAGAAAGCAAAGCAGTTCCTGAGAATAAACAGAAGAAAGGAAAGAAAGATCGCAAGTCAGGTCATATAAAAATGAAGGTTGTTCCTGATGTGAAAGCTTCTACCGTTACCGAAGTCTCAAAGGTCGCAGTTGCAGCAGATTCCAGAATAATCACGGATGACTCCAAATCTCATACGAAACTCAAAGGGTGTTTTAAAGAGGTATATCCCATAAAGGCCCTTCCGGAGCAAGCATCGAAAATGCTGCCATGGGTTCACACTGCCATATCGAATGCAAAGTCACTTTTGCTTGATATGTACCATGGCATCAAAGACGAGTTCCTTCAGAGTTATCTGGATGAATTCTGCTGGAAGTTCAACCGAAGATCATTTGGCGACAGACTTTTTGACAGGCTAGTTGTTGCAGCTGTGTCCTATAGACCGG
>NZ_JAMXLY010000011.1 GCF_024054555.1 Segatella cerevisiae
GCATTGCTTGTCAAGGATACCATCCGGGAGCTCTTCGAACCTTTGGATCGAGAGCAGACTGATGGCGACGAGCAGCAGCTTAGTATTGACTTTACATACGATTAACATATATTAAGAGACACTAGTGACCTTAGGTCTATTATTTTTCATCATAATTGTAACCTATGCAGTAAAAACGGGATGTGAACAAGAACGCAAAAAATGGATAAGAATATCAAGTTTGCTTAAACGTATCGCCCGACCGACAGCATTAACCCTTCTTTGCCTTTCAGAATTTATTCTGACTTTTGTCCTCGCCTTACGTTGGATCATAAGCAGTACTATTCCCTTGTCCAACGGCTATGAGACTATGCTTGCCGTATCCTGGTTTAGTCTTTTGATTGCACTGGTTGCAGCACTGGCCAATCGTCAGATGGCAACTCTCTACTCCGCTTTCGGGTTTCTGCTAAGCGGTTTTTTCCTTCTTGTAAGCCATATCAGTCAGATGGATCCAGCCATTGGACCAGTTATGCCTGTCTTAAATAGTCCGCTGCTCACCATCCATGTAAGTCTGATGATGATAAGCTATGCCTTACTGTCACTTACCTGTATCTGTAGTCTTACAGCACTAATTCTTTCCCCATTTCGTTACTCCTCTATCCATCGGGAATCTATCAGTTCTTCACTCATCACGCTAAGAGATCTTTCAAGAATCTTTCTCTACCCGGCAATCGTTGCTCTAGGTACAGGTACTTTCATCGGAGCTATCTGGGCCAATATCAGTTGGGGAAGTTACTGGAGTTGGGATCCTAAGGAGACATGGGCACTCATCACTTTTATGGTTTATGCTGTACCTTTGCATTTCCACGACCTGTCAGTTTTCCGTAAGCCACTATTCTATCATGTATATACGGTATTGGCTTTCCTTATCCTCCTGATGACCTATTTCGGAGTCAATGAGTTTTTAAGTGGTATGCACAGTTATGCTTAATCTGCAAACGGTCTGCACTCCCTGAGTTTAAGTCCAATATTGTCTTTTACCGACTTTCAGCATTTCTCCACCACATTTAGGACAGGTATGACCGTCCCATTTCTTAATCCGGGCTGAGCCACAATTAAGGCATAGTCGGCCGACTAATGAATTGAAAGAAGGAGCTGCATCACCGATAATTCCGCCTACAACTAAAGGTTGCAGGGTATGACAGTCAGGACAGGAGACCATATCAATCTCCTGTCCCAAAAAGCCTTTACCTTCATAGGTATCAGCTTCATAACCGCACTTGCTACATCTGTATTTTCTTTTCCAGGCCATATTCGTATCATCAACTTTTATAATCAAAGTTACGGTAAATCCATTAAATGACCAAACAAATATAAATATAAATTGAAGAACTTTTGACTCCCAATGCATCTAAATAGTCGTCAAGAAAACTAATAACCATGAATTTTATTTGCATTTTTATTCTCTTTATCAATTTTATTTTTTAACTTTGCCATTGAAAGTAAAGAAAGATAAAAAAGAATAAGTTCATACAGATGCATCAACAGAATTTTATTACCATTACAACAATAAGGGGATTAATTCAAAATCTAAAGCGCATTATCAGCACAAACGGCAAACCGGAATGGCAGGGGCACCTGGTAGCTATTCTCACTGTCATCTTCTGGGGAGGTACATTTGTCAATACCAAATATCTGCTAATCGGAGGAATGCAGCCTCATGAAATATTTTTCATCCGTTTTCTACTGGCCTATTTCTGCATCTGGATCATCTCTCCAAGAAAATTATTATGTAACAGTTGGAAAGATGAGCTGACGATGCTCTTACTCGGTGTAACAGGAGGATCACTTTATTTCGTAGCCGAAAATACAGCTATAAAACTCACTTATGTCAATGATGTCTCTTTCATCATCTGTATGGCTCCCCTATTTACAACATTCCTGGCCATTGTCTTCCTAAAGAATGTCAATGCTTCAAAAAAACTCATCACCGGTTCAGTTGTTGCTTTATTCGGAGTATCCATCGTCATCTTCAACGGCCATTTCGTCATGCATCTCAGCCCGTTAGGAGATGCCCTTGCATTATTAGCCTCTTTCTGCTGGGGTATATATAGTTTAATTATCAAACGTGTATCCGGCAGATACTCTGCTACTTTTATTACCAGAAAAGTATTCTTTTATGGCATACTTACCATTCTTCCGACCTTCATACTCAAGCCCTGGAGCTTTCCTTTGTCCAATTTAGGGAAACCGGTCATCTGGTTGAATATTTTTTTCCTGGGAGTAATCGCTTCATTTGCCTGTTACTTGATGTGGAATTGGTCTGTCAGGAAGATTGGAGCATTGAAGACCGCCAATTACAACTATCTGAATCCTATTTCTACCGTCATTCTCAGTGCTCTATTCTTAAAAGAATCTATAACCCCTATCGCCTTCTTAGGCGGAATACTCATTCTTATTGGGATTTTCATATCCAATCGATCTAATGGGATCTGAACTTCTAATTTAAGGAGATCACAATTCTATATTGACCGTCCAAGCATTAAAATTTTAATGCTATACGTAAAGTGGTTTATGCTCAATATTATCACACATAATCCATAAGCATGAATCACAAAGAGAATTATGGATTTATTATCTTAGAAGAGTATCTTTGGGTCAAGGGATAGAGACTGCTTTTTTCTGTTACACCTACGAAACAGATTTTGTCACTTAAGTCTGCAATGTATTCATTTCTGACAAAGGCTGTTTGTCTGCTTTGACGTGGGGCTTGGCTTGTAGAGATAATGAGAAGTCGATTAGAATCTATCGCTGTTTGTAGTTCGGCCGAGAGATTCTTGTACATTTTTCTTGCGAGGACCAGAATAATGGGCTGGTTGCCCTTCAGGAGAAAGTGCAGTACATCCTGCTCCAATTTTGAATTGAAACCACTAATAACACATTCTCCTTTGTCACACATGTCTGTCGCCCAGTCATAACATCGCAATACCATACTGGGAGGTATCGTTCCAGATGCCAGAAAAGCAGTTTTGTGTAGTTTCAATATTTCGGCATTTCCGTAAGTCGTGATTTTCATCTTAATACGGGATTCAGATAAAGTTTTTTATATTTTGTTATCCCTTTTGTACCAAATAAATAATTTCCATAAACTTCTTACCGTTATTAGAATACTTGCTATAAGTGGAACACATATTAAATAAGCCCAGATTTTTACATCTATGTTCATAAATATAATAACGATTAGAATTGTGAAAAAACTAAGTATCACTATCCATATAGCCTTATTTGCAATGAAAATCATTGTCTGTATAAATAATATCAATGATTTAATCTTACGAGAAAGAGAAAGAGAAACACCACCCTGTTCCACTTTATCGTAAGTACTGCTTAGTTCTTGTTTCTTTCCATCAATAAAAGCAACTGAAAGTGTAAACATGGAAATGCCGATTGACAGAAGCATCGTAGCTAATGCCAAGCATAAAGAAAGAAATGAAGAATATTCAGTTTCATTCATCGTTAGTCGCATTCATATATTTGGTAAAAATTCCTTCAACATTCTTCTTGATAACCTCTGGCTGAAATATAGTTCCCTTTTCTACATCTTTTTCTTCGACATCAACGGAATAATTAAAACTGTCCTCAAAGGTTGATGTCAGTTTGTCTTTAAATTCTTGAACAAGCGAAAAAACTCGTTGATTATGAGTAATAAATTTCAACTGACGTTTTGAATATGAACTAGTAAAACTTTCATCTTTAAATGTATTTATTGCATCATCTTTAGTTATATTACTTAGACTTATTTGTTTTTCCTTTTTTAGTTTGCTTGTTATACTATATTTTTCTAAATAAGTAGGAATATCATCTTTATCATCAGAAATTGAAGAAAGCGTAATTTTCACCTCTGATATGAGATCGAATTTCTTTAATTCTGACAGCATCTGTTCTGATTTGATATTTTTTATTGGAACTTCTAAAACATATTTCATAATTTTTCTTGCAATAGAAATCATATCCTCATTTTCTTTTGACGGATCTTCATAAAGAAAAATATGCCAAAATGAAGAAGTTTTCTTATTAACAAGAAGTCTATCTACTTGGGGATAAAGGATAAAGAAATATGTATCGCTACAAAGTTTATCATCAAGATTAAATCTTATTTCTGTTTCAGAATTTCCACTACTTTGATAATATCCATCAGTTAGATTAGTCTTATAAGCCGTTACTTTTAGCAACAAGCATAAGTCCTCATTAAATTTTATATCTATAGGTTCAATTTTATTAATTCCTATAGCCGTAGTTTTAGTACGTTTAGTAATCATAAGTGGTTTTTCTGACCCAATATTAAATGATGCAATTTTTATTTTAGCACCTTCTAATAGAGATTGGTTTGTAATTGCGAACAAATCATCTGCATCAGTTTCGATAGCTTTTGATGTGTATACGGGTATCTTTATTGATAATTTCTTTAAATTCTCCATGTTATTCTTCATTTAGTTCATCGCCCATGCGGTATTTGATATCGTAATTGATGATGAAATCAAGTTCTTCCTCTGTGAAGCCGTAGTGTTTGGCAAGAACTTTATCAATCTCGTCAATGATCGGTTTGGATAGTTTCATATAAAATTCGTCATATTCAACTCTACCTGTCGATTTATAAACATAAACTCTTCTTTTGGAATTTATCAACATGTCTTTTGATAAATTTTTGTTTAGTAAAACAAGTCTATTTTTAATATTAGAGTTAATATTTAGTTTAAAGCTATATAATTCAGTAGAGTTTAAATTATAACATGAAGAATGCGTAATCCACCAAATTAAGAATAATGTACTATTAATAACTGCACAGCCAACTTCTTTATCCTCATCTGTTTTAAAATACATTTTTTTTAAATGGCGTGATATAATTTTACCATCGCGTTCACTACAGAAATAAGGAATAAAGGAATGAGCTCGCATCCAGTTTATTGGTGCATCATTATATAGACAATATTTGTCCCCTATATTAGAGAATACCTGTGTTTTATCTGCATTGATCTTCTTAACAATGTTGATGAACAGAGGACTAGGAATTTTAGGAATAATATTTTGATATTGGTAGTCTTCAATGTTGTTAAAATGAATAAGTGCCTGAAAGAGAAATTTGCGTTCTTCAGCTTGCCATCGTGTGTATTTTGTTGAATAGCGTCCTTTTCCATTGTTTGTGGCAAAGAATATTGATAAACGGAACTTCACACCCTCAAAAAGTTTTTGAGGGTTTGCATCTGCACTTAAGTTTAAGTGCAGATGCAAACCGAATTTTTCGTAAAAATTCGTAACTAATGGAGCCATTCTTTCTGTACTGTGTCCACTTAAAGGTACAATCATACTTATATATGCATTACCTGCCATTATTTCTTTAGATCTTTCCATAACATAGGCATACATATTACCGCATGAAAGAGTTTTATAATTTTCCAATTTATATAAATCAGAAATTGCCAATCCTTTGACTTTCTTATTATATTCTACATAGGGAGGATTCCCAATAATGACATCAAATCCTTGTTCCCCCTTTATAATATCATAGAATTCGGCTATCCAATGAAATGGCTGTGTATTTTTTAACCATACCTCATAGGGCTGATTGGAAGTTGACCTGTAGAGATGCCTGTTGAGTACTTTATTAAGGGACGCGAGTCTCTTTTTCAGTTCTTTCTTGGCCTCTTTATAAGCACGCATGTTATCACTCTGATTAATCTGTAACCATTTAAAGGTTTGGTAAGTGTGTGCCACCTTATCCATAGCATCAGCCACTTTATTTTTCAGTTCCGCTTTGGCAAAAGCATCACCATAGTTAATTGCATCATTCAGCTGTTGTTCGGTGGCATATCCAACAAGAGTATTCCCGCAGCGGATGTTAAAGTCAATGTCCGGCAGTGGGTCCAATCCCATGTTTTCTGCCCGTTTGTCTACTTCTACTACCGCTACCATCTTCAAGAAAAGGCGAAGTTTAGCAATTTCTGTCGCTTCCACCATGATGTCTACTCCATAAAGGTTGCGGAGGATAATGCTCTTATAGATGAAATATTGAATGTTGGAGCGATACTTATTGCTAATTTCGCCCAGTTCATCCTTAAACAGATTCTTATTCTGTTCATGAAAGGATTCCATACGGTCAATACAAATTTCATAGAGTGGTTCCAAAATATTCATGGCTGCAAAAAGAAAGGCCCCGGATCCACAAGTCGGGTCGAGAATGGTTATCTTCTGCAAGGCGTGATAGAAATGTTCTATCAGCAAGTGATCTTCTGTGTTAGCCAGCAGGTCGTAAGTAAAGCTTCGGAGATTCAGATTGTAAGTAATGAAGTCGTTCACTTCATGAATAGCTCCGGTTTCTATTTTGTTCTTTATTTCGTCACAACGTTTCAAACGGTCAATGGTCTCCCTCCAGATTTCAGTAGGCAATGCAAACTCTTCACCGGTTTTCTCATTCCAATGACTGCGTCGCTGCAGAAGATCCGATTGAGTAGTATCCAGACCGATAGCAATTTCTTTTGGAAGGTGTTCTTTCCAGTCCGCACTATATCCATGTTTGGCAGCATCGTAGATATAGGTCGTTCCGCTTTTTTGCAGCATCTGCCATACTTCCCCGTCAGGAGCGAAGGACTTTTCAGATGAAGTTTCCTTTACCTTGTCAAGAAGGAAAGGAATAATGGTGTTCCGCCCGATGTATTCCGTGATGTCCTCTTTCGTATAATAGGCACCCATCTGTGCCCGGTCGTTGATATATTGTTCAAAGATATATCCCAGTACATCAGGATTAATGTCATTGCCGCTGGCAGATACCCTGGTGTCAAGATGCCATTCCCATTTGTCAAAAAAGTCAAAAAGACTCTGGAAAGCCTCATCTTTGATTCTAATATTCTGATATTGTCTTTCCAACTGGTGATAATCGAAAAGCCCACCGTTGAGATACGGAATACAACCGAATTTCTGCTGAAAGGCTGCATCATGAACGGGGGCGTTCAGTCCGTCATGAAAGAGTTGGATAAGAAAATCCAGATAGAAGGCGAAGAATTCATCCTGTCCTTCCTGTTCCTGCACTTCATGAAGTTTATGTTGCAGGTAATCCACATCGCCATTGAGAAAACCTTTCTTCTGGATGAAATAACAAAACATCAATCGGTTGAGCATAATACTGGTATACCATTGTTTGTTTTTATTATCCTTAACATCGATCTCGTCATCTATGCCCTCTATAAATCTGGCGAATGTGGTATGCTGCTTTTTGAATTCATCATAGAACTTCTTCGTAATTTTCTCGGAATTGACAGCAAAGACGCCTTGCACCTTTTCTCTGACATCTACAATAGTAGTATGCTCACCCGGTTCAAAGCTGAATCCGTCGATTTTCTCATAAAGAAATTCTGACTGTTTGGTATTACTGTATTCTACGCCTACAAGATCACGCTTTTCTACCTTGTTGACAGGGACGACCCATAGGTGATGACAGGTATTTGGAATAAAATAGATGCAAATATAGTCGTGGGCATAGCGCTGCAACTTGGTATCAATCTTTTTGTAAACAGATGCAATAGGTATCTGCTTCACCTGGCAAGTGAGAATCTGAAAACCGTCCCGCTCGGCAATAGCCGTAAAGGTGTACGTAACATCGTTCACGGTAATGTCTGCCAGATGAGAATCACCGCGGTGATTATTCCACCCTATTTCATTGAACAAGGGATAGAATTCATTATTTTTGATG
The DNA here is from genome assembly GCF_024054555.1 of Segatella cerevisiae. GTDB lineage: Bacteria > Bacteroidota > Bacteroidia > Bacteroidales > Bacteroidaceae > Prevotella > Prevotella cerevisiae. The sequence continues at coordinate 7,724 of NZ_JAMXLY010000011.1, forward strand.
TAGCTGACAAATTCAGCTTTCTTTAGTCTTATCATATCAGTGCAGTATTTTAGTCTTCCAAAAATCTTAATCCCATGGAACAGATAATCTTATGTTCTTCCGGTTTATTGTCTTCTTCCTCCTTATGTACGAGTTCGTTATTCTTGTATAGTTCAAGGACGTAATTAACGATTTCGTCATGGGATAAGTTTTTCATACGGAGCATACGTCCTAGCATTGTCTTCACAGTATCGAGAAAAGGATAGTTGTAAATATTGTCAATTGCTTCTTTCAGCAGTTGCTTCTCCGTATCACCGAAAAACAAGTCTGCTGGACGCTGGTAATAGCTATCCAATAAGGTGACGATACGGTAACGAGTACTGAAACGATTACCCAGCATGCCACTGACATTTGTATTTCCATTTATCTGAATATTCTGCACAGCTTGAGATACCAGGTCGTGATGGTTTCCCAAGGGTTCTACGGCAGGTTCACTTATACTGCATTCCATAGCCTTGAGAATTTTTTTCTGTGACTGGCTAATAAGCTCCCCTTTCGAATTGTACCAGGAAAGTAGGTCAAAGCCGCTACGAGTACGAACATAAGTAATAACCCCATCACGAAAACGATCTTCGGTCGCTTTGGTTGAATAGACCATATCGTTAAGGTGAGGAATGATATCCTTTAACTTGGGATTCGCCCTGATAGCCTGATTCCATATCTCGTAAGCCTGCGATGCCAGGTCAACGTCATTGTCCTCTTCATCATCCAAGGCCCCAGCCTTTTCATTATAAAGGTCGGTAAGATTCTGTTCATTACCTTCAAAGAAGACCTCATCACTTCCCACGACATGTGCGGCTTCGTTGATACGCTGGTTCAGTCGGCTACGGAGATTGATGATTTGTTCTACTCCATCAGCAGGGAAAAATGAATAGCAGAATATCTTATCGAAGTTCTGCCCGATACGATCCACACGACCTGCACGCTGAATAAGCCGTACAATAGCCCACGGAAGGTCAAAGTTGACAATAACGTGTGCGTCCTGTAAATTCTGACCTTCACTGAGAACATCAGTGGCAATCAATATACGAGTCTGGTCAATTTCCGGCATATCGGATTTCCCATTGCTTACTGGGGAAAACTTTTCGACAATAGCCGTTGGATCCGGACTTTCTCCGGTCGCGATATCTATATGATTGATGCCACGTCTTTTCAACTGCCCGTATATGTATTTGGCTGTATCAGAAAATTGAGTGAAGACTATTATCTTGTCCTCCTTGTGCCTATTACGGACGAGGTCTTCCAGTTGATCCAGTTTCTTGTCCTCTGCCGGATTCCATACTCCACAATATTGAATCATCTGAATCAGGACCTTACAGTCTTTGATGAGTGTTTGCTTAAGTGTGCGCTTGAAATATTTAGGATTAATCCATGCCACATTATTTTTGGAAGAAATATATTGATAATACTCTTGTGCCTTATGCAGATAGAAATCCATGTCTGTAGAAATGGTGAGAATATCACTGTCTGTGACGGCAGGTTCAGAGCTTGCTTCATCACCAAATATGTCATTAATATCGATATCATCAATATAATCCTCCGGAATTTGGTTCTCATCACCGACAGGAAGAGAAAGTTTGTTGTCAATGGCATAGATAAAGACACAGTTACGCAGGATATGACGATAGACCGTAAGCAGGAAAGCCAGTCCACTGCTGTCTATACGCTTGAAGAAAGTACTGCGACAAAATCCCATCATCCGCCTGCCGGCTCGAGATAAATGTTCCAAAAGCTGCAAATCATATTTTGGAGCCCCTTTTGTCATCTCGTCTTTCACATATTGCGAAAGGCCATAACGTGGAAGTTCCAATTCGGACATATAATTGAGCATTTCTTCAGAATACAAACGATAGAACTGATCACCTTTCTCCGTTTTATACTTGATAGATTTAGGTATACGTTCAGGGAAATAGGATTTGGAACCATCATTGAATTTCAGATATTTGCGACCACTTGCTTTATCCGTCTCTGCATAATTTTCTTTAATAAATGTCCGTGTGCGGCGAACCATAAAGAGCTTCATAAGTTCAGTCCAATCCTCGACATGATCACTCAATTCAAAGGCTTTGATACTACGCATAAAAACTTCACTGTGATTATGCTTGAACTGATTGTCACCACCTTCAGACTTAATTTCTACTTCCGGCCGAATGCCTAAATCCTGATTTTCACTGATAAACAACTTTAACTGGGAACTCAAATCCCGATAGTCCTTATTGTACGGAGTAGCCGTCAGTAAGAGCACACTATTATCCTGACTTTCTATAAATTTCTTGATATTCTGATAGCGAGCACCTTGAGGATTACGAAGGTTATGACTCTCATCAATAATGACCAACCGAAAATAGCGTTGTGTTTCGATGTCAATAGGCTGGGCATTGGATATAACAATAGCTTTTAAATCATATTTATCAATATATCCTTTCCACATCTTTTGGAGGTTTGCCGGACAGATAATCAATGTACTGCCAGACATATGATCCTCAAATATTTTAGCAATAGCACAAGCCGTAATGGTTTTTCCAAGTCCTACGACATCGCCAATCATAGCACCTTTGATTTTATCATTCATCAAATGCTTGGCAGCTATCTTTACGGCATTCTCCTGAAAAGGAAACAGGTCTTTCTTAAATACAGGATCAAGGACATATTCATTGATTCCGGAACGTGCTTCCTGACTCAGGTAATAAGCTGTTTTCAAATAGATATAATAAGGCTTGATATTCTGGTCACCAGCCCAACTGTCCTCTATCGCATCAATAAGATCTTTGGTAATATCAATACAACGGCGGTCGTTCCAACGGTCATTAAACCAGTCTGACAATTTTTGTGCATTATCACTATCACCAAATTCGGCATTAAGTTCTCCCTGTTTGGTTAATCCGGGGAAAGTCAGATTACTGCTGCCCATAATAGCTTCAATCGAATGCATGTGATCTTCTGGACGATAGGCAAGGTAGAGTTTGGCATGAAGTGGTTCACGCAGATAAAGTTTTACGCATACCTTCTCATTCTTCATCTGACTGGCCAGTCTTCTCAAAGTCCACTCATCTTGTTTGGAGGGGAGCCCCCATTGGAGCTGACGACGAAACTGCATAGCAATCTTCTTCTTGCATTTGCTGATAAAGCTATCATCGGGTAGTTTATCCTTATGAGGGTACATACTACGGATAAGTTCTTCATTAGGTCGCTGCATGCCAATAAGAAGTCGACAAACTCTGAAATGACGCCCGTCTTCCTCTTCAACATAGTCACCTTCGAGATGGTCAATTTCATCTACGATTCGGTTCCATCCTCTCAAATTGAAATAACCAACACAAAAATCGGTCCTTACAATTCCCTGTGTGGTTATCAGATTTTTCAGACCTTCCTCGAATTTGAATTCGATATTGTCATAAATACGTGCCATATAAAAATGTGTTCTTATTTCTTAATGAAATAAATCTCCAAATTACTTATATATTGATGACTCTTCATACATGTCTCATTTGAACACCAAATATAGCAAATTATTTTTGATCTACATCAAAATGAAGGTATTTAATTTCCTAACCTTAGCATTTTATCTAATCAATTGCTACATGATGAAAAACAGGAATTTCAACTATATTTTAAATTCATAACTAACTGACGAAGTAAGATAATCTCATTTTTCTTTCCATTTAAGAAAATACTACACACAATTGTTTCCTGTTTTTTATTTTTAGCGTAACTTTGCCCATAAAAACTGTGAATGGGAAAAGAAACAAACGTACAAAGAGAGGGAGATTTACGGGATTTGACAATATCAGATAATCTGGCAAAAGAATCTAAGGTAAAAACAGACAGCAAGAAAGACAAAAACAAGATACTTGCCCATCTGATTGCCATCATAACCGTTGGGTGCTGGGGTTGTACCTTTGTCAACACGAAATATCTTCTAAGAAGCGGGCTGGAACCTGAAGAAATCTTCCTGGTCCGCTTTCTGTTAGCTTACCTCTGTATATGGTGGATCTCGCCAAAGACCCTATTCTGTGCCAACTGGAAAGATGAATTGATGATGCTGGTCCTGGGCGTGACGGGAGGCTCGATGTATTTCCTCACAGAAAATTCTGCCGTAGGACTGACTTACGTCAACAATGTGGCATTTATCGTCTGCACGGCTCCTCTTATTACGACAGCTCTCGCCATCGCTTTCCTCAAGCACGCCAAAGCATCGCCAAGGCTGATCATCGGTTCCCTCATCGCTCTGACAGGCGTAGGGGCAGTCATCTTCAACGGCCATTTCGTCCTCCACCTCAGTCCTGCGGGAGATGCACTGGCACTCTCGGCCGCCATCTGCTGGTCAGTCTACAGTCTGGTGATGAAAAAGGCATCCCGAAAATATTCCTCTATCTTCATTACCCGCAAAGTATTCTTTTACGGTATCCTCACTATTCTACCGGTATTTATCTTCCGGCATTGGACTTTTCCATTGTCACGGTTCGGTGAAACAGAGGTGTGGGCAAATCTCCTCTTCCTGGGCGTCATCGCCTCTTTCCTTTGCTTCTGGTCGTGGAACTGGGTCATCAGGAAGATCGGGGCATTGAAATCCTCCAATTATATTTACTTGAATCCCATTACGACAGTCATGGCAAGTGCCCTTTTCCTGAATGAACCGTTGACAACGATTGCTTGTATCGGCGGCGTTCTCATCCTCATCGGTGTGTTCCTTTCCAACCAAGCCAAAGATACAGTTTAAACGGAAGACAGGCTTCCGCAAAATCCTCAATGATTAGGGGGTAGAAAAGTAGGCAGGTTCGGGTCTTCATATCGGCCGTTGATTTTGACCGGTTCAAGATGAATGGTGATCATCGTACCTGAGCCAAAATGCTTTCGGAGTTTGTTTTCTATATGGATCGAATGTTGGTGCGCCTCATAGAGGGAGAGTTGTCCGGGCAACCGAAGGTGCATCTCGATCTCGATCTGATCACCGATACGACGTGTCCGAAGGTTATGGATGCCACTTACGCCAGGCTCACTTTCAGCAATATCTACAATCTTGTTCTCGACACTGTCAGGCAGACTCGCGTCCAAGAGTTCGCCTACAGACTTACGGATCAGTTTCCATGCTGCCACGATGATGAACACACTGACAATGAGTGCAGCCAAAGGGTCCAGGACAGTCCAGTGAGGTCCCAGGATCACAGCACCGCCTATACCCAGAGCCGTACCGACAGAAGACAGGGCATCACTCCGATGATGCCAGGCGTTGGCAATGACCGCTTCCGAATTCACCTTCTTCCCGACAGCCGCAGTGAAACGATAGCACCAGTCCTTGACGACGACACTGACCAAGGCGGCGATGAGCGCAATCATACCGGGTTGTGCCGGGACAGCCCCATTGAAAGCCTTCCATGTTTTGCTCAGTCCGTTGAAGAAGATCATCGCACCGACAACCAAGAGAGCGATTCCCACAATAGCGGCAGCAAGAGTCTCAAATTTGCCATGACCATAATCATGCCCTTTGTCCTTGGGTTTGTTACTCAATTTGACAAAGAGAAAGACTATGGCATCTGTCAGGAAGTCTGCCAGCGAATGGACCGCATCAGCGATCATGGCAGCAGAATGCCCCAGAATACCGGTAGCAAACTTGAACAGCATGAGGAAGATGTCCACACCTGTCCCTGCCAATGTCACCTTGTATATCTCCTGTTCGCGATCATGCTCTGTCATTTCATTTCTCTTTTCCATCGTCACATTCTGAATCATATCTTTACCCTCCCGGTATCCGATCTTCCAAAAGCATTTCCACCTACGGCCGATTCCAGATACATGGCAGTTCTCGTGTTCCACTATCTCTGTTCCGGAACCATCTGCCTATTCCAGGCAGATTTTCCTATCCGCACCAACTTCTTTCTGTAAAATCATGCTTCCGTACAATCGGGGCTCTCTGCCGCCAACTGATCCGCCAACTCCCAAAGACAAGACATCTGCAAGTGCAAATTTCTACATGGGCGTTGTCGTCTGATTATCAGGCATTCCTCTTTTCACATCAAACGCTTTTGTAAAACTTTCGAAGCTACAAAAATAAAGAATATATTTGATTTATATCTAAAATTTCCGAAAAAAAACGAAAAGAATCACTTACACTTCATTTTCAGCCTAGGAATATTCCAACCTCCAAACCCTACCGGTCACAACCGTCCCTGCACTCAGAGCAGGCACTGCGGACACAGCAAATCAGGAAAGGGCAAATTGCAGGTTCCGGAGATTTTTACTATATTTGCAGCAACATACATTCATTTCATTTAGACAATAACTATGAAATACTTGATCTTGTCCGATATTCACGGTTCCCTTCCAAGGCTGCAAAAAGCTCTGGAGATATACCGTCAAAAGCACTGTGACATGCTTTGTGTCCTGGGAGATATCCTCAACTATGGTCCACGCAATAGTATTCCTGAAGGACTGAATCCGAAAGGCATCGCCGAAACCCTCAACAATATGACTGACGAGATCGTCGCCATACGGGGAAACTGTGATTCCGAAGTGGACCAAATGCTCCTCCACTTCCCCATCATGCAAACTTATATGATCCTCGTGGACAACGGGAAGAAATTACTGTTCACTCACGGACATATTTACAATAAGGAGAATCTGCCTGCCGGACGTTTCGATGCCGTGTTCTACGGACATACCCACTATTGGGAGTTGTCTCCTGCTACCCCGGGGAACGATGAGAATCCGGGACTTCCGGTAATCTGCAATACTGGTTCCATTACCTTCCCCAAAGGAGGGAACCCACCAACTTTCGCAATCTATGAAGACCGTACGATATCAGTATACACTCTGGACGGAAAACTCCTTAAATCACTTCAAATCTAACCGATGATGAACATCAGAAAAGCCAGGAAAACAGAAAGCGGACTCATCGCTTCACTGATCATGGAAGCAATGGATGCCGAGTGCTGCCAATATCTGGCAGGACCGGAGCATACGCTGGAAGAGTTTCACCAACTGATGAGTCAGTTGGTATCAGAAAGCGGAAACCTTTACAGTTATCAAAACATTTTGGCCGCTGTCGATGACCGGGACCGGATCACGGGCATCTGCGTGTCCTATGACGGAGCACAGTTCCGACAGTTGCGTGAACCCTTTGTCCAAAAAGCCAAAGAAGACTTTGGGATAGACCACAGCCAACTACAAGATGAGACCAATGCGGGGGAGTTGTATATCGACAGTCTCTGTGTTGTCGCGTCCGCCCGTCATCAGGGCATTGCCACGGCCTTGCTGAAAGCGGTCCTGCAGCAAGCCGGTCAATCGGGATTCCAATCTGCCGGATTGCTGGTAGACAAAAATAATCCCAAAGCAGAAAGACTTTATCTGTCTTTAGGGTTCCAATATGTGGAAGACGCTTCTTGGGCAGGCCATGCCATGAAACATCTGATGCGGTCTGTACCGAGAGCGGACAACAATCAATAGTCCATCCGTTTTGCATTCGCAAAGGATTGGAAATTATTATACAAAGTTTCGTTTCTTTTGACTAAATGAGAACAGAATTTTGTCATTCTGGCAAAATTCCGTTACTTTGCAACAAACGGGAAACGGAAGATGGCTACAATACTGACCATAACAGGTTCTGACAGCACCGGAGGGTCCGGTGTCCAGGCTGACATCAAAACGATATCAGCCCTCGGAGGGTATGCGCTGTCCGCAATCACTTCCATCACCGTACAGAATACCCTTGGTATCCAGGCTTTCTACGATGTCCCTTCAGAAATCGTCAGGGGTCAGATGGAAGCGATCATCGACGATATGCAGCCGGATGTCGTAAAGGTCGGTATGATCCGTAACCTCAACACGTTGCAGGCGATCGTGGAAGAACTGATGCAATACCGCCCGAAGTATATCCTGTACGATCCCATCATCTATTCCAGCAATGGGGACCAGTTGATGTCGGACGCCCTGATCTTCAAGATCCGGCAACTCCTCATCCCGCTCTGCTCCATCGTGATCCTGCACAAGCATGAGTCAGAACTGATCCTCGGCAAGGACAGCAATGCCCATGTGCTCTACCTTGACGATCACCTGATGCACGGGCAAACCAACACTTTCTCGTCAGCCATCGCCGTCTACCTGAGCAAGGGACTCTCCGAACAGGATGCCATCAGGGAAGCGCACGGTTATATCAACCTGCAGATATCCCGGGCCAAAGGTCCTCAGAGCAGGAGCACCGAACTCTACAATGAGTTTATCGACACCGTTACCCGCCATTTCCATACCAACAGTGACGTGGCTTTCTATGCCAACTGCCTCAATGTGAGCAGCAGGTACCTGGCACAGGTCACACACCGGATATCGGGGAAATCCCCCAAGGGTATCATTGACAAGATGGTCACAGACGCAGTAGAAACAGAACTGAAAACAACGAATAAGAACGTTCAGGAAATAGCTTATGATTTTCATTTTCACTCACAAGCCCATTTCTCCAAGTTTTTCAAGAAACAGACGGGGATGACTCCCGGCGCTTTCAGGAAAACACGCTGAACTTCCCCGCACTTTCATTTCTTCTATCCGGTCTGTATCCGTCATGAGCAACAGGACATTCAATCCTCCCAAAAGGAATTGAATCTCTGAAAATACAAACGAAACATATTCATTAAAATCTATAGAAATGAAAGAAGACAGACAAACTTTGAACCGGAATCTCGCACAGATGTTGAAAGGTGGGGTCATCATGGACGTCACGACACCGGAACAGGCCAAAATCGCTGAAGATGCAGGCGCATGTGCCGTCATGGCACTGGAACGGATTCCTGCAGATATTCGCGCTGCCGGCGGTGTAGCACGCATGAGTGATCCGAAAATGATAAAGAGTATCCAACAGGCTGTATCCATCCCTGTGATGGCGAAATGCCGCATCGGTCATATCGCTGAAGCACAGATCCTGCAGGCGATCGACATCGACTATATTGACGAGAGTGAAGTGCTCTCCCCTGCCGATGATGTCTACCATATCGACAAGACAAAATTTGAGGTCCCCTTCGTCTGTGGAGCCAGGAACCTCAGTGAGGCCCTCCGGCGTATTGCCGAGGGAGCGACCATGATCAGGACCAAGGGTGAGCCGGGCACAGGCGATGTCGTACAGGCCGTCAAACACATGAGACTCATGCAGAGTGAGATCAGGCACCTCGCCTCGATGCAGGATGACGAGTTGTATGAAGCTGCCAAGAATCTCGAAGCCCCTTATTCTCTCGTGAAATATGTCCACGAACATCAGAAACTGCCTGTCGTCAATTTCGCTGCCGGAGGAGTCGCTACACCTGCCGACGCTGCCCTGATGATGGAACTCGGAGCTGAGGGGGTCTTCGTAGGAAGCGGTATCTTCAAAAGCGGCAATCCGCCTAAACGCGCCGCTGCCATCGTCCAGGCTGTGACCAACTATAATGATCCGAAAAAACTGGCTGAGCTCTCTGAGGACCTCGGTGAAGCAATGGTCGGAATCAATGAAGAGGAAATATCTGTTCTAATGGCCGAAAGAGGGAAATAACCATTCGCTCATTCAGGCGGTTTCATTTTAACAAGATACTTAAACAGATGAGAATTGCAGTTTTAGCTCTTCAGGGCGCATTCATAGAACATGAGGAAATGCTTAGGAAACTGGGGGTGGAAACTTTCGAGATCCGGCAAGGGGATGACTGGCAACAGCAAAAGGACGGTCTCGTCATTCCGGGAGGAGAAAGTACGACCCAACTCAAACTCCTCAAGGACCTCAGACTATTGGAGCCCATCAGAGAAGCCATAGAACGGGGTCTGCCGGTCTTCGGGACTTGCGCCGGACTTATCCTATTGGCCAAGAAGGTCATAGATGAAGATTTTGACCGGATTTCAACGATGGACATCACCGTCTGCCGCAATGCTTACGGCAGGCAGACCGGGAGTTTCTATACAGAAGCCCCCGTGAAACAGATCGATAAGAAAATCCCCATGACTTTTATCCGTGCCCCTTACATCCAGTCTGTAGAGGGAAAGACAGAAGTCCTCGCTACCGTTGACAGGCATATCGTCGCTGCAAGAGAAGGGAATCAACTCGTGACTGCTTTCCATCCCGAACTGAACGACGATCTTTCCATGCACCGGTTCTTCATTGAACAACTCTGCAAGGGAAAGACGAAGTAGGAAAAAGATACGGAAACGACAGAAACAAAAAACGAGATGCCTCTAGTGCATCTCGTTTTGCTATTAAGAAGAAATCAATTGTTCTGAACAGAGCCACCTTCCATATCAAGGAGTTCATTTGTGATGGCCTGCTGACGACTCTTGTTGTACTGGAGGTTCAACGTATGCAGGATATCATCTGCATTATCCGTTGCCGTCTGCATGGCTACCATTCGGGCAGCATTCTCACTGGCTAGGCTATCCAGCAAAGCGGTGTAAACCATCAGATGCAATTGCTTCGGAATCAATGCCTGAAGGACAGTCTTCATGTCGGGTTCTATGATAAAGTCATCATTCAATTGGATGCCGATATCCTTCCCCTGACGGGCATCTGCCTCACCTTTCTTCTTCAGGTACTCCTGCACTTTGGCAGAGGTCTGATTGGAAGACAGGTCACGGTCATTGTCCGCACCTAAAGCCTCCGTAGAGAGGTCTATAGGCAGAAAGACTTTCCGTGTGAGAATCTGACTTCCGGCACTCTTGAAATGATGGTAGATGATCTCCACCTTGTCAAATTCACCCTTCAGAAACTTCCGGGCTGCATCGCTGGCTATCTCTTCACATTGCCGGGCATTGGGTTTGTCTGCCAGTTCCCGATAGTCTCCGATAGACTGCAGGCCGAGTTTCTTGACGGCTTCAGCAACCTTTAAACCAACCGGATAGACAGACACCTCGATGCCTTTAGACTGATATTCCTGTACTGCCTGAGTCATCATCTTGATGACACTTGCATTAAAGCCTCCACACAAAGAATTGTTGGAACTGAAAACTATCAACGCAGCCTTCTTCACTTCACGACTTGCCTGAAAGGCACTCTCGGGTTCCGGCATGGAAACCAGAAAACTCTTGAGAATGTGTTCAAGCAAATTCTCATACGGCAGCATGTTCTGAATGGCCACCTGCGCATGATGAAGTTTTGAGGACGCCACCATCTTCATAGCACTCGTAATCTTACGGGTACTCTTCACACTGGCGATACGGGTCTTTATCTCTTTTAATGAAGGCATGGGCTATTATGCTTTAAATTGACCGGCAACATTAGCCATCACTTCCCCGATGACCTTCGTGTCATCATCAGTCAACTTTCCGCTACCTAAGGTATCCAGAATGTCCTGATGACGTGAACGCATGGCGTCAAGGAACTGACTCTCACAATCGCGGACCTTGTCTACAGGTACATCATGCAACAGACCGTGTACGCCGCAATACAATATAGAGATCTGCTCACCTATTGACATAGGACTATATTGGGGCTGGATCAAGAGTTGGTTGATCTTACGGCCTCTATCCAATGCCATAGCTGTCACATTATCCATATCACTGGCAAACTGGGAGAAACTCTCAAGTTCACTGTACTGTGCCATATCGATCTTCAACGTACCGGCAACTTTCTTCATACTCTTGATCTGAGCAGAACCACCGACACGGGATACAGATATACCCACATTGATAGCCGGACGGAATCCTTGGTTGAAAAGATTACTTTCCAGATAGATCTGACCATCAGTGATGGAAATGACATTCGTAGGAATATAAGCTGCGACATCACCTTCCTGCGTCTCAATGATAGGTAATGCGGTCAGGGAACCACCCCCCTTGACATGACCCTTCATGCACGCTGGCAGGTCATTCATCGTCTCCGCGATCTCCTGCTGATCATTGATACGGGCAGCACGCTCCAAAAGACGGGAATGGAGATAGAAGATATCACCCGGATAGGCCTCACGACCTGATGGCCGGCGAAGAATCAGGGAGATCTCACGATAGGCTACGGCCTGCTTACTCAAGTCATCGTAAACGACCAATGCTGACAAACCGCGATCACGGAAATACTCTCCGATGGCAGCGCCTGCAAATGGTGCATAGTACTGCAATGCTGCAGGATTGGCAGCCGTCGCACTGACGACAATGGTATAAGGCATAGCCCCCTTGTCCTCTAAGGTCTGTACGAGGGACGCTACGGTAGATGCTTTTTGGCCGATAGCGACATAGATACAATAGACAGGTTTGCCTGCTTCATAGAGGCTCTTCTGATTGATGATCGTATCTACGGCAATGGCAGTCTTACCGGTCTGACGGTCCCCGATGATCAACTCACGCTGTCCTCTACCGATAGGGATCATGGAGTCAATGGACTTCAGACCCGTCTGCAAAGGCTCGTTCACAGGCTGACGGAAGATCACACCCGGAGCCTTTCTATCCAAAGGCATCTCAAAAGAACCGGTCAGGTCGATATCGCCCTTGCCGTCAATAGGATTGCCCAATGGATCGACAACACGCCCCAGGAAATTATCATTGACGCGAATGGAAGCAATACGATGCGTACGCTTCACTTTCTCGCCTTCCTTTATGCCTTCAGTAGGACCCAAGAGGATACAACCTACGTTATCCTCCTCCAGGTTCATGACAATGGCTTCAGTGCCGTTTTCGAACTGGAGAATTTCACTGGACTCGACATTACGCAGGCCATAGATACGGGCTACACCATCTGCGACAGTCAGGACGGTACCTACCTCGTCAAACTGTTCCGCATTGTTGATGCCCCGCAATTCATTCTCCAGAACCTCGGACACTTCGCTTGGTTTAATATTATCTGGCATTTTATTCTATTAAAATTAATGTTTGGACTCGAAATATTATTTCGTATTCCACTATTTATAAAAACTGTGCATACATCGTCCGGAGCATCGTCTTCACGCTTGCATCCAACTGATATGTATCGTATTCAAGGATGAAGCCCCCGATAATATCGGGATCGGTCTCAGTCTTGAATTCTACAGTTCCCTTAGTCCTACTCTCCACCAGTTTCTGCATCTTCTGTTCAATGACAGGAGTTACGGGAACGGCAGTCGTAAGAATACCACTGGTGATGTTCTTCTGTTGTCTGTAAAGAGAGATATACGAAGCAGCCATGAGTTGCAGGGTGCTCTCCCTATCCCCTTTGAGAACAAGAGCGATAAACTTTCTACTGAGTTCTGAAGGGTTGCCACCCATAGCAGTCTCCAGCAGATGCGTCTTCTTGTCCTTACCGAGCATAGGGTTGTCTATCGTGTATTTCAGATCATGCACTTTCAGGAAACTCTGATAGAGTGTCAGCATCTCCTTGTATACCTGATCTTCGACTTTCAGTGCCGTGGCACTCTTGATGAGTGCCCGGGCATATCTAACCGATATTACACCTAAATCCATAAGCGTTAATCTTTCTTATTTTCAGAATGAACTTCATCCAGCAGTCGATCAATCAACTCCATCTGTTTGTCTTGGGAAGAGAGTTCCTTGCGCAGGATCTTCTCGGCGACCTGAATGGAAAGAGAGACCACTTGCGAACGGATGTCCTGAACGGCATTTTTCTTTTCCGTTGCAATTTGGGTCTGTGCTTCCTTCAGCAGGCGGGCTCCTTCTTCCTTGGCCTTGTCTTGAGCTTTCTCGACAATGGCATCACGCGTATCGGCAGCATCCTTTAAGATCTGTGCCTGTTTTTCGCGTGATTCCTGCAGAATGGATTCTCCCTCTTTCTGGATGTTTGCCAGTTTCTCATCAGCCTCATGAGCATGACGAATACTTTCGTCGATGTTCTTCTTCCGTGCGTTTACCATCTTGACGATAGAAGGGAAGCCCCATTTCAGTAAAATGAGGAAGACGATGATGAAGACTAGCGTCATCCAAAAGAGTAAACCGCTATCTGGAATCAATAAATCCATATATACTGGTTAAAGTTTACAATTCAAACCAAAATTACATAACGATAGCCAACAGTGCGATGATGATAGCAAAGAATGCTACACCTTCAACAAGAGCGGCTGCAATAATCATGGAAGACAGCAACCTGGAACGCTCCTGGGGTTGACGAGCCATGGCGTCCATGGCCTGACCACCAATTTGACCAATACCTATACCTGCACCGATTACGGCAAGACCAGCACCTATTGCTGCGCCACACTTTGCAACTTCTGCTGCTAACAATAATGAAAACATAGTGATAATTTTTTAATTGTTTATTAATTCTTTCTAATATAATTATGCTTTAGCGGTCTCCGGCTCTGGTTTCACATGGGCCAAATGAATGAACACCGCACTTAACATCGTAAATACCAATGCCTGGATGTAACATACCAGGATCTCCAACAGCATCATGAAGATGCTCATGGCTATACTTACTATTGTCATTCCCGAACCTGCTGCGGCATTGACCACTGCATTCTCACTAATATTGAACATGATGAATATCATGGCTGCAAAGGACAAGGCGATAGCATGTCCTGCAAGCATATTAGCGAAGAGTCGGATGATCAGAGCCAGAGGCTTCGTGAAGATACCGAACAATTCAATGAACGGCATGAACGGCACCGGGCACTTCAACCACAGAGGCACCTTAGGCCAAAAGATATCTTTCCAATACTGCTTGGAACCCGTCACATTCGTAATGAGGAAGGTGGTAATACCCAAGAAGAATGTACAGGCGATGTTGCCTGTCAGGTTACCGCCCCCCGGAGGGAATGGCACGACACCCATAATATTGGCAAGGAAAACAAAGAAGAAACAAGTCATCAGCCAAGGACCATATTTCTCGGTCTCTTCATCTGACATGGTAGACTTGATCACATCATTGTACACCGACATGACGAACATGTGCATCAAACCTGTAAAGCCTTTAGGTGCCGCATCATCCCATTTGTGACGCCTGCACCATCGGGCCGGTACCAATACACATATCAGCAACAAGATCGCATCGATGAACAGGACACACACCGTCTTCGTGATGGATATATCAAGAGGCCGCACTTCCTGGCCATGGACCATCTCTACGATCTTGCCGGGATGTACTTTAGAATCACTGTTCTTGATATAGAGGCCGAAAGGCCCCGGACGATTTCCGTTAGCATCCTTGGATTCACTGAATTGGCTGCTGCAGAAGACATGCCATCCTGTACTGCTCTTTACAATCACAGGAAGATGGATGACTACAGGAGTCTTGCCGATCTGAGTGACATGCCAGTCATAAGAATCTTTGATATGCCCCAACAAAATGTTCTTCACATCAATCTGCTGCTTAGCTGAAACGGCAACAGGTGCAACCGTCAGGAGCATCAAGACAATGAAAAACAATTGTTTGAGTTTCGTTTTTTTCATTCTGATCCTATTTAATATTCTTTTTTTCTACTCGGACAAAGTATATGCAGTCAAACGCCAAAAGCACGATATAGAACACAGCAAAGATCACTGCAAAACCTATAACGGCATGCTTCTCGCGGACGACAACAAAATAGATGAGAAAAACAGTCAGCACCAAAAGCAACCTCAATACTGAGCCTGCCAGATAGAACCGGATCAAGTTGACTGGAGAAGACTGCGCTACCTTTTTCCAGCATGCACCGTAAACCGTATTGCATACCAGGGAAAATACCACAGTCACTACCAAAGCCTTGAGCAATGCCGTGTCCTGCATGATCTGCATTACGAACAGCGACAAAAGCATCAGCGCAGCGATAATCCAGATAGAATACTGCTTGTACTTTCGGGCTACTCTGTCTATTCCTGAATCTATACTTCGACGCATAGCGAAATAACGTTCTTCTGTACTTCGACAAAGCCTTCCTTAATATCCAAACTCTTAAGGCCCTCCTTAGTCGTATACTCCACTTTTCCAGCATTCAAGGAAGAAATGATGGGAGCATGATCTGTCAATATCTCGAAAGGCCCTGAAGTACCCGGGACCGTTAGGCTTTCTACATCACCGGTAAATACCACTTTCTCCGGAGAAATAATCTTTAATTTCAGCATACCTGATCATTAAAATGAGTACAATCCGGATGCCATATTCTGGCATCCTATGGATTTATCCTTTAGCAGCCTCAAGCAGTTTCTTGCCCTTGGCGATAGCATCGTCAATCGTTCCGACATTGAGGAATGCCTGCTCAGGCAGATCGTCTACTTTACCGTCAAGGATGGCATTGAACCCGCGGATGGTCTCCTCGATAGGTACCATCACACCTTTCAAACCAGTAAACTGTTCTGCAACGGTAAACGGCTGTGACAGGAAGCGCTGTACTCTACGGGCACGACTGACAACGAGCTTGTCCTCATCTGAGAGTTCATCCATACCCAGAATAGCGATAATATCCTGCAGTTCATTGT
The DNA here is from genome assembly GCF_024054555.1 of Segatella cerevisiae. Taxonomy (GTDB): domain Bacteria; phylum Bacteroidota; class Bacteroidia; order Bacteroidales; family Bacteroidaceae; genus Prevotella; species Prevotella cerevisiae. The sequence goes on from NZ_JAMXLY010000011.1 coordinate 24,077, forward strand.
AACGCTGGAGCAATTCCTTCACGCGTTGTGCGCAGTCGTAATGAGCCTGTCCGATGACATTCGGGTCAAGGATACGGGATGTACTGCCCAGAGGGTCTACAGCCGGATAGATACCCAATGCCGTGATCTTACGAGACAGGGAAGTCGTCGCATCCAAGTGCGTAAATGTTGTGGCAGGTGCCGGGTCAGTCAAGTCATCAGCCGGCACATACACAGCCTGCACTGAAGTAATAGACCCCTGTTTGGTAGAAGTAATACGCTCCTGCATCTGTCCCATCTCACTGGCCAATGTAGGTTGGTAACCTACTGCCGAAGGCATACGTCCCAGCAATGCGGAAACCTCTGAACCGGCTTGTGTGAAACGGAAAATATTGTCAATGAAGAACATGATATCAGCTGCTTCTCCATTCTTGCCGCCATGGTCACGGAACTCCTCGGCAATGGTCAGTCCTGAGAGCGCAACTGAAGAACGTGCCCCAGGTGGTTCATTCATCTGACCATAGACAAGCGTAGCCTGACTCTTTGCCAATTCCTCCGGATCGACAAGCGACAAATCCCATTTGCCTTCATCCATGGCCTTCTTGAACTTGTCTCCATATCTGATAACGCCGGAATTGATCATATCACGAATCAAGTCGTTCCCTTCACGGGTACGCTCTCCGACACCTGCAAATACAGAATATCCGTTGTGGCCTTTGGCGATGTTGTTGATCAACTCCATGATCAGCACGGTCTTGCCTACACCGGCACCACCGAACAATCCGATCTTACCACCCTTCAAATAAGGTTCGAGCAAGTCGATCACCTTAATACCTGTAGGCAACATTTCCTTGCGGGTAGAAAGTTCGTCGAATTTAGGCGGCTCACGATGAATAGGATAAGCCCCTTTCATATCCAAAGACTTCATACCGTCTATAGGTTGGCCGATGACGTTCAGCATTCGACCTTTCAACTGTCCTCCTGCTGGCATGACGATAGGGCTGCCTGTAGGTGTCACCTCCAGGTCGCGCTGTAAACCGTCTGTACTATCCATTGCCACACAACGAACGGTATCTTCACCGATATGTTGTTTCACCTCCATGACCAATACACGACCGTCAGGACGTTTAACTGTCAGAGCTTCGTTGATTTTAGGAAGCACCTTTTCCGCATCCAGACCCTTTGTATCGAAAAAGACATCGATAACAGGTCCGATGATCTGTGAGATGCGTCCAGTAATTTGTGACATAAGCTTTATTCTTTTAAATGATTAACTCTAATTCTTTTCAAATCCTTTACAAGATACTAATACCCTGTTTATGCGAACACAAAACTACATAATATTTCTGTAAACTACAAATGAATTATGAGTTTTGTTCGCAAATATCATAATAATTTAGACCTATCAAACAAGTTATATATTATATGCTGAGTTCGTCAAGCACTTTGATCAAATTTCTGTCAAAAGGCTTATCACTTCGTACGGCTTCGCTCAACGGCACATAAGTCACTTCGTTGTTTCTTACGCCGACCATGATATTGCGTTGTCCCTGCATAATAGCCTCAACAGCTCCCACTCCGGTTCGGCTCGACAGAATCCGGTCACGTGCCGAAGGACTGCCTCCGCGCTGCAGATGTCCCAGAATAGATACCCGGACGTCATACTGCGGAAACTCTTTCCTGACACGACCGGCATAATAGAGGGCACCGCACTTGGGACTCTCTGAGACGATGACGATACAACTCTTCTTGGACTTACGGATACCGCGCTCCATGAATTGTGCAAGTTGGTCCACATCAGTGGAATCCTCTGGGATAATAGCAGCCTCAGCTCCACTGGCTATAGCACTGTTCTGAGCCAGGAAACCTGCGTCACGACCCATCACTTCCACGAAGAAGATGCGCTCATGGCTCTGGGCTGTATCACGGATACGGTCCACACACTCCACAATCGTATTCAGCGTCGTATCATAACCGATCGTATTGTCGGTACCGAAAAGATCATTATCAATCGTACCTGGAAGACCTATACATGGGTAATCAAAATCCTGACCGAAATGCATGGCACCTGTCAACGAACCGTTCCCGCCGATCACGACCAAGGCGTCAATGTTTTCATTCTTCAAATTGTCATAAGCTTTCTGGCGACCCTCCTCGGTCATAAAATCCTTAGAGCGCGACGTTCTAAGAATCGTACCGCCTCGACCTATGATACCACTGACATTCTCAGTGGTAAAAGGTTTGATTTCACCATTGATCAGACCGTCATATCCCCGATAGATAGCTTTAATCATAAAGCCATTGTAAATACCGGCACGTGTCACCGCACGGATAGCTGCATTCATACCGGGAGCATCACCCCCTGAAGTCAAGACTCCAATCGTTTTAATTTTTGCCATACTGAGTAACCTTATTATAATATAAATATTGTTTCCTCTTACCTAAAATTCCTACACGGATCCTCCTCATGACTTTGCATTCATGGTTGCCGGTCGATCAAACGTATTCTCTGTCGACACCTCCGGCAGATTTTACCAGGTAACTGCTTTTCCATGAAAGAAGAATTCCGATACCTTAAAACATGAAAATTCCGCCTTACTACTCCACTTCATATTTCTAATCAGGAAGAGAGAAGGAGATCTACTATTGTGTACCTTAACAGCATACTACCTAAAACTAAATAACTTTCCTACAAAGTTAACAAATTATCTGAAAAAGCTCTCTATCATAACGAAAAATTAAATCGGTTTAACACAGAAATGACTGAATAAAATCCTTAAATTTAACAATTGTCAAGTGAGCTTTACAAAAGGTCACCAATTACGGGTATGAGATGATTTGCCGTCACTCTCAAAAGGCTATCGGGATAAGTCTTGTTGTCATGTCCGTTCTTTTTCATCGCAAGCACGTTAAATATGATAACTTTTCAATTTTATCCTTCTATTTTTCAACTGAAATACGTATCTTTGTAACGTTGAAAGATTGTGATTAGAACTTATATGCTCCAAATGCTTATGAACATATATCACTCATAAAGAAAAGCGTATTCCTTCGGGAATATCTGGAATTCTATGAAAACAAAATGTCAAATCCTTTAGGAATCAACAACTATGCCGGCAAAGCCAATTGATATAGCAGACTCAACACCACTCATCAGTTTTATCATTACGACCTGTGGCGTACCTGATGATATACTCCAGAACTGTATCCATCATATCATATCCCTGTCTCTGAACGCCAACGAGCGGGAGATCATCCTCATAGACAACGGTCTAGAAGATCCGCCTTCAAAAGAGCTCCTCGACATGGATGAGAATATGATCTATGCGAGAAAGCAGAACATCAGTCTCGCTGCAGCCCGGAATATGGGAATCCAACTGGCGTCCGGGGAATACATTCAGTTTCTGAGCGGCAGTGACTATCTGCTTACAGCTCCTTACGAACATTGCCTGGACATCGTCAGATTCCATCAACCGGATATCGTCTTCTTTCAGGAGACGCACAAAGAGAAAGCGGGAACGTCCTTCACCTTCGTAGGCCCTATCACAGGCAGTTCCTATCTTCATGACTACCATCTCAATCCTGCAGCTTGTCAGTATATTTTCAGAAGCAAGATATTAGGCAGCCTCAGGTTCTCCACCAAGATCATACATGAAGATGAAGATTTTACGCCCCAACTATGTCTCCGCAGCGAACGGATCTACTTTACTGATGCGGACGCTTATTTCTGTAGACCGCAACGTGGCACGGAGACGGTAGGACAAGACAAGCGGTATCATCTGACCAGATTGACGGATATCGAAAAAGTAATCGCGCACCTCCAGGATTTGGCTGATCATCTCGGAGAATCAGACCGTGTTGCCTTGAATCGTCGTGTCGCTCAATTATCCATGAACTATTTGTATCAGACTATCCAGATAACACGAAGCAACCGGCACCTGAATGATGCCGTCGAATGGCTTCGGAAGAGAGGACTCTTTCCGCTTCCTGACAAGAAATACAGTCGGAAGTATCGTCTTTTCAGAAAGTTGGTCAATACAAGTGCCGGCCGCAGGCTATTACTTTTCCTTCTGCCCCGATGAGACGACAGTTTCAGTACAATGAAACCGTCCCCTCAACCTTCTGAGATTTCTGTTTTTCCTTAATGCAATTTTGAAGAAACAAAAGCTATTCATAATAGGATCTTTGATTCTGACTTTAGTCACAGTAAACCATACAGAATCATTTGGCAAAAAGCAAGTTGATACAAGATTACTTCAACGTGTCTTTGTGTATGCCAATGACTTGAGCCTTCAAGGTATACCGGATTCGATCCTCTCAAATATCTATTTGAAATGCCGGACGCACATAGACCGGAAGAACCCGTTGCTTTATGCTATCCCCACCATGTATGACATCGCGAGGGATCATCGGCGGGATTTCCTGAATGAGAGTTTTTCCAGTGTGATTTTCTTCACCAACGGAGGCGACAAAAGAACGCAGATCAAGACTCTCCTGATGCATTCGACCGTCTATCATTCCCGCAAACTCCTGCCTGTCATCTTCGAGTATCTCCAGCCGACCCTCTATGATGTCACACTCTTCAAGGGCATTATCCTTTCTCCTCTTGTCAAGAGCAACAAGCGTTTTTATCACTATCGTTCCATCAAATACGGGCTCAATCAGACCCGTTTTTTCATCCGCCCGAAAATCACGAATACCCAGTTGGTTAAAGGTTGGATCATCGTGGACAACAATACTGGGAGAGTCGATCACTTTTTCTTCGAAGGCGAATACGACATGATCCACTTTGTGCTTCAGGGTGAAATGGGTAAAGACGGCATCAAATCGCTATTGCCCAAACGCTGCAATATCATCACGAAGATCTGTACGCTGGGCAATCGTCTCCACTCTTGGGTCACATTGGTTTATGACCTCAACTGCAAGATACCCACTCCCGCCAACACCTCTGAAAGTCTCGCCCTTCTGGACAGCATTCGCCCTCTCCCGCTGACCGAAGAGGAGAAGAAGATTCTGGATGCAGACGATTCCATCAAAAACGCCAAAGCGAACCCATCCGATTCCCTTTCTCGGGTCAATCCTTCAGAGCACAGGGACTCTACGGAATTGACAGATTCTGTCGTTCAACAATCCGGACAGACTGACAGCAGTTCGGAGGCGGGCAAAGCCGTTGGAGGGATAGCAGGAAAGGTCCAAAAGGAACCCTTGAAGAAAAAGAATGACGATAGTATCAGCATCATCAAATCGGACAAACAGGAAAAGGCTAACAGAACCTCTTTCTGGAACATCATCAGAAAGAACATGCTGACCCATATCAATACGGATATCGGGGATAAGAAACAAGGACATATCAAGACGGATCCGATCTTCAATCCTTTCTATTTCGGTTATACCCGTCGAAAGGGCGTTGTATACCGCTTCGATGTGAAAGGCTATTATAATTTCACGCCCAACAAGGACCTCTCAACGCGTATCAAGATGGGCTACTCTTTCAAATGGAAGAGATTCTTATACGATATCCCGATCACTTTCAACTATAACAAAAACCGAAACGGATGGGTAAAAGTGGAATACTTCAACGGTAACAGGATCACCAACTCCAATATCCTTGACGAGATCAAAGGTCAGAAACCGGACTCCATCGACTGGAAGAAAATGAATCTGGATTATTTCAATGACCTGGGTTTGAAGATCAGTACGAGTTATCAGGTCATCAAGCATCATCTTGACATCCAAGGTGGTCTGATCTGGCACAAACGTACGGCAGTGGAAAAAGAAGGATTCATCCAAGCCGGTAAACCTACGAGTTATTGTTCTTCCGCACCTTTCCTGCAAGTGCAGTATACCCCATTCAACCAATACGGCCCTGTCATCAATGCCAGTTATGAACGCGGCATCAAAGGTTTCGGAGGCGGAGAGATCAATTATGAGAAATGGGAAGTCGACGGACAGGAGATCTACAGTATGCCCTGTATGCGGTCCTTCTCCCTGCGGCTGGGAACGGGACTTTATACCGACAAAAGCAAGGGCAGTTATTTCCTGGATTACAGCAATTTCCGGGAAGACTACATTCCGGGAGGCTGGAATGATGAATGGAGCGGAGAATTTGAACTGTTGAATTCCAACTGGTACAACGCTTCCAAATTCTATGTCCGTGCCAACGCAACCTACGAATCACCGATGCTCCTTCTCTCGTGGATACCGTTCGCTGGTCAGGTTGTGGAAAAAGAACGCATCTATGTCAGCGCCCTTTCCATTCAAAAGATAACGCCTTATGTTGAGGTGGGCTACGGTTTTACCAACCGGCTTTTCTCTATGGGAATCTTCTGTGGGTGCAGCCATCACCATTTCGAAGGATTCGGTGTGAAATGGGGATTTGAACTGTTCAACAACTGGTGACAAGAGTCTTGTACCTGCCAGAAGTTCAAGTCTGTTGCCGGGCAATCATACGAAACTATTTAATAAAGGATAAACAAAAGAAATAATGACGAATACGCTGAAACCTTTAACCGTCTATAGTGCAAGTGCAGGGGCTGGAAAGACCTTCAAACTTGCCACTCAATATATTTCTTTACTGATATTGAACCCGCTGTCTTACCGGAGCATCCTCGCCGTCACCTTTACGAATAAGGCTACGGAAGAGATGAAAATGAGGATACTCTCCCAACTCTACGGCATTTCCAAAGGCTTGAATGATTCCAAGGCTTATCTGAACGAAATCATCAGTACGACAGGTTTGCAGAAACCCATGATCAAGCAACGCGCCAGTTGGATTCTCAAGCTTCTCCTCCACCATTATGACGATTTCAAAGTGGAGACGATCGATGCTTTCTTTCAAACTGTTTTGAGAAATCTCGCCTATGAACTTAATTTGACAGCTAACCTGAAGATCAGTCTGAATGACCAGGAGGTACTGGACCAGTGCATCGACAATCTCATCGAACAACTGGATGAAAATAGTCCGGTACTCCGCTGGATCATGGATTATATCCATGAAAAGATGGACGACGATAAAGGCTGGAATATCATCCGGCAAATCAAGGACTTCGGAAAGAACATCTTCGGGGATGCCTATAAAAAAAATTTCAAGGAACTGGAGCCTTTGATGGCACCCGGAAATGAATTCTTTACTAAATTCTCCGAGCACCTCCACTGCATCAAGACTAATGCTGAACAGACGATCAAGCAATATGCAGACCGGTTCTTTCAGACAATGGAAGAAAGTGGTTACAGTGCATCTGATCTCAGCAGGGGAGAAAAAGGAATATGGAATTATTTCTCAAGACTCCAAAGTGGAGAGTTTACAGACGATGCTAAGTTACATAATAATACCGTTAAGAAATGCCTTGAAGATCCCAAGAACTGGGTCACGAAACAAAATGCTGTTCCGGGGAAGGGAGTCTATGCTTTGGTTGAGGCTAAGTTATGGCCATTGTTGAAGGAGGCTGAATCCAAACTTCTTGACTTGGTCAATGACTACAAGTCCGCTGACCTCACCTTAAGACATCTCAATACGCTGAGGCTCCTCGGGAAGATCGGAGAAGAAGTCAGGACAAGCAATCAGGAAGCCAGCCGGTTTCTCCTCAGCGACACTCAGAACCTGTTGTCCTCTCTGATCGATGACAGTGACTCGCCTTTTATCTTTGAAAAAATCGGTGCCCGACTGGAACATATCATGATAGATGAGTTTCAAGACACGAGCCGAATCCAATGGGACAATTTCAAAGTTCTCTTGAAAGAGACCATGTCTCATGGATTGCCGCCATCGAAGAATATCGCCCAGAACCTGATCGTCGGGGACATCAAGCAAAGCATCTACAGATGGAGAGGCGGTGACTGGAAACTGCTCCAAGGCATTAAAGATGAATTTTCTGGTCAAGTAGACAAGAAGAATCTGGATACCAATTTCCGATCTGACAGGAACATCATCAATTTTAATAATACCTTCTTCGAGAAGGCCACACAAAGCAGCATCTGGTCTGCTGATGGAAAGGCCCAAGAGCAGTTGACAAAAGCTTACAACATCAAAGACCTCCGTCAGGAAATTCCGGCAAGCAAAGGCGACAATGGTTCCGTCCATATAGAACTGCTCCCAAACAATGAAGACTATCATGACCTTATGCTCCAGAAGACAGTTGAGATGGTCCGCCAGTTGCTTCAAGCCGGTTGCAAGGAGCGGGATATCGCCATTCTCGTCAGGAAGAATCCGACCATCCAGGAGATCGGTTCCTACTTTATGGATCAGTTGCCTGAGGTGACACTCGTCAGTGACCTCGCATTCCGGTTAGACGCTTCTCAAGCCGTCAATATTCTGATAGATGCCCTCCGGTTGATGATCCATCGTGATGATGCCCTCTCCTTATCCAATCTGACCAAGGCCTATCAGACCGAGATCAAGCATCCGGGGAAATCAGACAACGAACTTTTTCTGTGTCCCGGGAAAACAGTGAAAGAACGTCTGGAATCCCAATTGCCCGAAGCCTATATCAATCACCTCGACGAACTGATGAGGCTGCCGCTGGTGGACCTGATAGAGCAACTCTATGCGATCTTCGAACTCAGTCAATTGAATGAGCAAAGTGCGTATATCTGTGCCTTCTATGATCAGGTCAATGCTTACCTTCAGGAAAACAGTCCAGACATTGAGGATTTCCTGAATGTCTGGGATGAGAATCTGCACACGCAGTCCATCCAAAGTGAAGAGGCAAACGGCATACGCCTACTGACCATTCACAAGAGTAAAGGACTTGAGTTCGACCATGTCATCATCCCGTTCTGCGACTGGATATTTGAAAAACCAGGTTATACGCTCTGGTGCTCTCCAGAGAAGAACCCATACAATGAACTGCCCGTTATTCCTGTTGACCTATACAAAAAACAGATGTGCGGATCAGTATTCGAACATTTCTACAAGGAAGAACACTCCCAGAATGTCGTCGACAACATGAATCTTCTCTATGTCGCATTCACCCGTGCCAAAAGAGGGCTCTATATCTTCGGGAAGAACAAAGACAAGGATAAAGCGTCTCACAAGACAAAGTCCACCAGTTCGCCGGCAGGACCTGTTGACGAAAGTGACGTCATCGGGAGAGTCCTTCCAGATATTGCCGATGAACTCCAGGTCTCTGTATCGAAAGTGTCTGAGAATGAGGGACAGCCTTCCGATCAGGATGATAAGAGTACTAAAGGCAAAGACAGCGCACAAGAGACGCTTGTCTTCGATTATGGTACCCCGGACATCAAGACAGCAGGACCTCAGGAAAAAGTTTCCGACAATATCTTCCTGCAGCCTGTTCTATCCAAGAAGATCACCGTCAACAATTATCGGAACAGAGTGGATTTCCGAGAGAGCAACAAGAGCAAGGACTTTATCGAAGGTGATGATGAAGAGATTCAGGAGCAGAATGAATACATCAGGACAGGAAATGTCATGCATGCGATCTTCTCTTCCATCCGCACTTTGGATGATGTTGACCAGGCTCTTGATCAACTGGAGCAAGACGGTGTGCTGGATACCGGCAATTTAAGTAAGGAGAAGTTGAAAGACATCATGAGACAAAGGCTCGAATCAGATAAAGTGAGAGATTGGTTCTCAAGTCGTTGGGAGTTATTCAACGAGTGTACGATTTTGTACCGGGACCCGGACACCAACGAGACCATAGAGAAGCGACCAGACAGGGTCATGGCAGACGAAAAAGAGATGATCGTTGTCGACTTCAAATTCGGGAAACCGCACAAAGAATACGAAGACCAGGTCAGAACTTACATGTCCCTCCTCTCCCAAATGCAGCAACTGCCCGTCAGCGGGTACCTCTGGTATGTCTACCCTAATCGTATCCAGCAGGTCCTGCCCACGAAGTCATAATCAAACCGGAATATTCTCCGATAAATAGAACAACGATAACAGACATCCGTCAGACAACTCTGACGGCATCAATTTTAAAATCATCATAACGATCCATGAATACTTTCCTCCATTATGTAGCTCAAGATATGATCCGGAAATACGGACAACAACTCAGTCATATCGCCGTAGTCTTTCCGAATAAAAGAGCGTCACTGTTCCTGAACCAAGAACTCTCAGGGTTGGTCAATCACCCCTTGTGGAGTCCGACTTGCATTACGATCAGTGACCTATTCAGAGAACATAGCCATCGAACTGTAGGAGACCCGATCAAACTTGTCAATGAACTCTATAAAGTTTATCACGAAGTGACCGGAGAAGACGTATCCTTGGATAAATTCTATGGCTGGGGACAAATGCTGATCGCTGACTACGATGATATCGACAAGAATATGGCCGATGCCGACAAAATCTTTGAGAATCTTAAAGATATCCATGAGTTGGACGACATCAGCTACCTCAACCATGAACAGAAAGAGATATTGAAGCGCTTCTTCAGCAGTTTCTCGGAAGACCAGGACAAAGCATTGAAAAAGCGGTTCATCACACTTTGGAGTCACATGGGAGACATTTACCATCAGTTCAATGCCGTATTGCAGGAAGCCGGAATAGCCTATGAAGGTGCGCTCTATAAGGAAGTGGCGACTGACCCCAATCTGGAAATGGATCATTCCATGTACCTTTTCGTGGGTTTCAACATGATGCAGAAGGTGGAACTGGCTCTCTGCGACAGACTGAAAGAGAAGGGTAAAGCCAAATTCTACTGGGACTTCGACGACTATTATATGCCTAAAAAGGGTGAGGATCACGAAGCCGGGCATTTCATCTCCTTGTATCTGAGGAATTATCCCAACGAACTGGACAATTCCGCTCCGGAGATCTATCAGAACATGGTAAAGCCGAAAGATATCTCCTTGATCAGCGCAAGCACAGAGAACCTCCAGGCACGGTATGTCAGTGACTGGCTGAGGGAGAATCATCGTATTGAAGCAGGCAGCCGCACCGCCATCGTCATGGCAGATGAAAGCCTCCTGCCCACGATCATCCACAGTTTGCCCCCTGAAGTTGACAAAGTCAATGTGACGACAGGATATCCGCTTTCCCAATCACAGGTCAGCACACTTGTCAAACTGCTGATCGATGTGCACACGCATTTCTATCGCAAAGATCTGAAGAAGTTCATGTTTCGGGGCATCAATAAGATCCTGCAGCATCCCTATGCCAGATTTCTGTCCCCACATATTCAGGAATTTGCCGATAACCTAAACAAACATAAACGATTCTATCTGTCTGAGGAAGAACTTGAGACATGGTGCAGGGATACTCCTATCGAACCCGACAACGGACTGGCAATTCTGTTGCGGTCTCCTGACTATACGTTGAGCGAGATGTCTCACTGGTTATTGGAGATCCTTCAAATAATAGGTGTCAACTATCACAGAGAACTCAAGGACAAGCAGGACCGAATCAATGCCGATCCACTGTTCCAAGAGTCGCTGTTTCAAATGTATACACTCATCAACCGGCTCTGCACGCTCATTGACCAGGAGGGGCTCAACATCGACATCAATACCTATCAAAGACTGATGAACCAACTCATAGCGGCCACGACAATTCCTTTTCACGGTGAACCGGCTGTGGGTATTCAAATCATGGGAATACTGGAGACCCGAAACCTGGATTTCGAGCACGTCCTCCTGCTGTCCTGCAATGAAGGCAATATCCCAAAGGGTGTCAACGATACGTCTTTCATCCCTTATTCCATCCGAAAAGTTTATGGTCTGACAACAGTAGACCATAAGGTCGCCATCTATTCCTATTATTTCTACCGGCTCCTGCAAAGGGCCAAAGACATCACCATCGTTTACAATGATGCCACCAACAACGGACAGACAGGAGAGATGTCCCGATTCATGCTCCAACTGATGGCAGAGAGCCCGCAATCCATCAAACTCGAGAACCTCGTCACTGGGCAGAAACCAGCGGTGCGCCCACACCAGTCCATCAAGAAAGACGATTCTGTCATGCAGGCCATCCGACGCATCAATCGTCTCTCTCCTACTGCCCTGAATACTTATATCAGATGCCAACTCCAGTTCTACTACAAGTATATTGCAGGTATCAAGGAACCAGACGACATAGACGAGGATAGGGTCGACAACAGAACCTTCGGAAACATTTTCCATCAAGCCTGCCAACTCTTCTATCTGCAATGTGCGCCTCCCGATGCCATTCGAACCATAGACGCTCAAGGGGGACAAGTACGGGAATTGATACACCCTGTGGAAATCAGCAAAAAAATACTTGACTACGCTCTCAGTCATACTGCCCTCATCGAGAAATGCGTAGACGATGCTTTCAGACAAAACTTATTCAAGGTCAGCCCCACGACTAAAATAGAATACAATGGGTTGCAGATCATCAACCGGCAGGTCATCATTGACTACCTCAAGAAACTCCTGCAGATCGACAGGAATACTGCACCTTTTTATATTATGGGTTTGGAGAAGCATGTCGAATCCACCATCCGCTTCAAGACACAAGAGGGTGACCGATCCATGACCTTTTATGGAAGTATAGACAGACTCGATCAGATCAAACGCACCGAAGGAAAGACCATCCGCGTCATTGACTACAAGACGGGGAACAACAACAAAATGTCCATTAAGAATTTGGAAGAGATATTCTCGGGAAAGAAACTGTCGAGTCACTCGGACTACTATCTTCAAGCCATGCTCTATTCCAGTATTGTCAGGAACAAGAAAGATGCCAATGGCAACCAAATGTATGATACCGATGAGCTCCCCGTCAGTCCCTCTTTACTCTTTATCCAACATGCGGGTACAGAAGTCCTCCCGCTCAAGATCGGCAAAGAACCCATTACAGATATCAAGGATTATGAGAATGCCAACGGAGATGTAAAAACCGACAATTTCGAAGGGAATATCAGGAATACCCTGTCAGATCTGTTCAATCCCGGTCTTGACCTGAATGCGACAGAAGATTCAAAGCAATGCGAACATTGTCCCTATGCCAGACTCTGTTGCGGTAAGAGATAAAGACGAGAATAACAAAATATGGAATGAACGTTTCAATGCTTTTTATCGAACCCTTTCGGGAAACAAGAAAGCATGAAAGTCAAAAAGAAAATACCGGTATCAGCGATAATTGATTGAAAACGTCAAACAAGATGAGGCAACACTTCCCCCACGACTGTCTTTCAATCTTTTATCTGCGAATTGCGGAAGATGAGGGATTCAAACCCCCGATACCCGAAAAGGGGTATACCGGATTTCGAGTCCAGCGCATTCGGTCACTCTGCCAATCTTCCAATCCTCATTGGGCCTACAAAAATACAACTTATTACGGACATAGCCAAGAAATCAGGCGAAATTATTCAAAACTCAAATTCGACAACCGGCGTCGAACCTCTTCGGCATCCCCTTTTCTGATGCTCAGGCGGATACTGCAATTGGTATCAAAATTCCGGCTGATAATCTTGAGGTCCATCTCTTTGACCAAATGCATCACTGCATTCATCATCGGGTAAGTGAATTGCCAGTCTATGACCTCTTCGACATATCTTGTAACGATGTCAGTATGATTCAACGCATCGTCAGCAGCCGTGCGATAAGCTCGAATCAGGCCGCTCGTCCCGAGTTTCACCCCACCAAAATAGCGAATGACAAAGACGACCACATCCGTCAACTGATGACTGAGGATCTGTCCCAATATCGGTTTTCCGGCTGTAGACGAAGGTTCTCCGTCGTCGACCATCCTCGAATCATCCTGCTCTGGACCGAGAAGATAAGCATAACAGACATGACGGGCATCGTAGTATTTCTCCTTATAAAATTGATGAAGGTTCTTTACCTCATCACGGGTACTGACATGATGAGCAAAGGCGAAGAACTTACTTCGTTTCTCGGAGTAGAATCCTTCGCCTGTACCATTTATAGTTGTATACTCATCTATCATCCGGCAGCAAACTGATTAAGAGAGCAGATGGACGATCAGTCCTGAACGGAGTTTAGGTTCAAACCAAGTTGCTTTCGGCGGCATGATCTTGCCACTGTCCGCGATGTTCATGATCTGACTCATACTCACAGGATACAAGGCTAAGGCCCAGCGCATCTCTCCACTGTCAACCCGTCTTTTCAGTTCTTTCAGTCCCCGCAGTCCCCCGACGAAGTCGATTCGCTTGTCAGTACGAAGGTCCTTGATGCCCATCAGGTCATCCAGAATCAGGCGGGAAGAGATATCCACATCCAAGACACCGATAGGGTCATTGTCATCATAAGTACCAGGCTTAGCATTCAGCCGATACCAGTTATCATCCAGATAAAGGCTGAACTCATGAAGTCGGGCAGGTTTGAAAGGCGTCGTACCCATCTTCTCAACAGAAAAGTTCTTTGAGAGTTTTTTAAGAAACTCGTCAGTTGTCATCCCGTTGAGGTCTTTGACGACACGGTTGTAATCCAAGATCGTCAGTTGTGAGGCCTGGAAGCATACAGCCATAAAATAGTTGTATTCCTCCTTACCCGTATGATGAGGATCATTTTTAGCTTTCTCAGCCCCCACACGGGCAGCTGCGGCAGTACGATGATGCCCGTCAGCAATGTACAAACTCGGAATCTTGGAGAATTCCTCCGTGATCAACTGAATGTCCTTCGGGGCATCAATGACCCAGAACTGATGGCGAAACCCGTCAATAGGAGCTATAAAATCATACACCGGACTCTTGGCAGCATAGCGCATCATGAGTCCATTCAGTACATTGTTGTCAGGATAAGCCAGGAAGACCGGTTCCATGTTCGCGTTAGTCGCAAAGATGGACTTCATCCGATCATCCTCCTTGTCCTTCCTCGTCAACTCATGTTTCTTGATGACACCGTGAAGGTAATCTTCTACCCATGCGCCTACGACCAGTCCATACTGCGTTTTTCCGTTCATGGTCTGAGCGTAGAGATAGTAGTTGTCCTGGCTATCCTGAGCCAGCCATCCTTTATCAATGAATTTCTTCAACTGGGCAGCGGCACTCTTGTAAACTTTAGGATCGTATTCCGAAGTCCCTGCAGGGAAATTGATCTCAGGTTTGATGATATGGTAGAGGCTCATCTCATCGTTTCCTGCTTCCGCCCTCGCCTCTTCAGAGTCGAGGACATCATACGGGCGGCATTCCACTTTCTCTACCAGATCAACAGGAGGACGCAGACCCTTGAAAGGTTTTATCTTAGCCATAATATAGGGATTACTTATTGACTTGGAATTTCACACTTCCGTCTTTCAGGAAAGCATTGATCTGTTTGGCAGCCGCAACACCTGCATTGACATTGGCCTCAGCAGTCTGTGCCCCCATCTTCTTAGGAGTGGAAAAGAAACGGTCACCGAACTTCTCAAACTCAGCAACAGCTTTCGGTTTCAAGTCTGTGAGATACCTCAGATCAGGACGGTCAGACAACAACTTCAGCAGTTCGGGCTCATTGATGATTTCCGTGCGGGCAGCGTTGACCAGGATTCCGTTTTCAGGCATCAAGTTGACGAGTTGGTAGTTGATGCTGTTGATAGTCTCGGCAGTTGCAGGGATATGCAAACTGACGACGTCGCTAGTCTTGAACAACTCCTTCTGATCCTTGCAAGCCTTGACACCGGCAGCTTCGATATTGACTGCAGGGCAGAACTCATCATAAGCAGAAACCTGCATGCCGAAGCCCTTGGCAATACGGGCTACATTACGAGCCACATTACCGAAAGCCAAGAGTCCTAATCTTTTACCTTTGAGCTCTGTTCCGGATTTTCCGTTATAGAAATTCCGGACCATGTACACCAGCAGTCCGAATACCAGTTCTGCCACAGCATTGGCATTCTGTCCGGGTGTATTCTCAACGACGACCCCTTTCGACTTCGCATGGTTCAGGTCGATCGTATCGAATCCGGCGCCTGCCCGGACAACGATCTTCAGTTTCTTAGCTGCATCCAGTACCTCTGCGTCAATCTTGTCAGAGCGGACGATCATCGCCTCTACATCAGAGACCGCCTTCAAGAGTTGGGCACGGTCAGTATATTTTTCGAGCAGGATCATTTGATTCCCTGCATCTTTGATCTCTTTCTGAATACCCTTTACAGCCAGAGGCGCAAAAGGTTTTACAGTAGCTACTAATATTTTATGCATAATCCTGATTGCTTTTAATGTTCAGCCTCGAAATCCTTCATTGCTTTCACCAGCGTATTGACGCCTTCCACTGTCATGGCGTTATAGCAACTGGCACGGAAGCCACCGACAGAACGGTGTCCCTTGACGCCGACGATACCACGGGCAGTCGCGAAATCCAAGAACGGTTTTTCGAGATCCTTGTAGTCGTCATTCATCACGAAACAGATATTCATCAACGAGCGGTCCTCCTTCTGCACAGTGCCGCGGAACAATTTATTACGGTCGATCTCGTCATAAAGAATCTTTGCACGTTCCTTAGCACGACGGTCCATCTCCTTGACACCACCCTCTTTCTTCAGCCATTTCATGGTCTCCATCAGAGAATAGATAGGTACGACAGGAGGAGTATTGAACATAGAACCCTTTTTCACATGCGTCCGATAGTCTACCATAGTAGGCAACTCACGCGGAGCACGGCCGAGTTTATCATCCTTGACGATGACGAGAGTCACGCCGGCCATAGCCAAGTTTTTCTGGGCACCGGCATAGATGGCGTCATATTTGCTCACGTCTACAGGGCGGCTCATGATATCAGAGCTCATATCAGCAATCAGAGGAATTGGGGAATCCAAATCCTTGCGGAGTTCAGTTCCGTAAATCGTATTGTTCGTTGTGATATGAAGGTAATCCGCGTCTGTAGGAATATCAAATTTCTTAGGGATATAAGTATAATTGTCAGCTTTAGAAGAAGCCACCTCCACGACATCACCGAAGAGCTTTGCTTCTTTTTCAGCCTTATTTGCCCAGTTGCCGGTATTCAAATAGGCAGCCTTCTTGATCAGGAAGTTGGCAGGTATCTCCATGAATTGCGTTGAAGCACCACCTCCAAGGAAGAGAACTGAATATCCAGCGGGGATATCGAGCAATTCTTTGATCAGCGATTCACTTTCATCAACTACAGCCTGAAAGTCACTTGATCGGTGACTGACCTCCATCAAAGAAAGACCTGAACCATTGAAATTTAAAATCTGCTTTGCAGTGTTTTCAATCACTTCGCGTGGAAGCATTGATGGACCTGGATTAAAGTTGTACTTCTTCATCTGAATAAATATTAAAATTTAAGTTCTATTTCAAAGCTATTTTCAAGTCGGATAACAACCCTCAGCATTATCTAAAGTCGATTGTCTATCCCTCTTATAAAATCAAATGACCAAAAGATTATACGAAATATATGACCTTCTCTTAAAGTAAAAACCAAAGGTCTATATGGCCTCTTCTATGATAGTATGTAACCCTTTTATCTTCTCCCCCTTTATCAGTTGAAGCATCTGGCGGAGTTTAGATCGGGGGACTGCCGCATAAGCATAGCGGTCCAGGACATCTATCTTTCCAATCTCATCACCCTTCAGACCACCTTTCTTACAAAGGAATCCAACGATGTCCCCCCGTGATACCTTATCTTTCTTGCCTTTGCCGATATAGACAGTCGCCATTTTAGGCAAAGCCGGTTTCACCTGAGGCGCATGCGGGTCCAGCGGATAATCATTCACCTTCTCATCCACATAGTCAGGTATGCGCTCTTCCGGTCCAAGGATGAAGAAAGAGTTGCCCGTACTCTTCCACCGAGCTGTTCTTCCCACCCGATGGACGAAATCCTCTTCTGTTTCCGGAAGATGATAGTGGATGATATTGTCGATATTAGAAATGTCAAGTCCCCGCGAAGCCAGATTCGTGCTCACGAGAATATTGGCACTGCCGTTAGCAAACTTATACAGGGCGACTTCACGGTCTTTCTGCTCCATACCTCCGTGAAAAGCACTGGTCACGAATCCTTTTTCCTGAAGATAAGCATTCACACGCTCTACAGACTCCCGGAAATTCACGAAGACGATAGAACTCTCGTTCCGCAATGCCGACAGGAGGAGTCTCAATGTTTCCAACTTGTCTTTGTCCGGAGATTTCACCTCATAGATCTTCACTCTGTCGGAAATCGGTTCCTCACTATTCCGGTAATCGATGCGCACGGGTCTGCCCTTTTCAGGGGTAGAGGTCACAAAAGACGGCAACTGTTCCGCATCTGTAGCAGAAAGGAAGATCTGCCGCCGTGTAACCGGAAGTTGGTCACTCAGTGTCCTCATCTCATCCTCGAACCCCATATCCAGACACTTGTCGAATTCGTCAATCACCAGGCAATGCACCTTCGAGGGCAGGACATTCCCTTTGCTCAGATGGTCATTCAACCTTCCCGGAGTACCAAAGATGATCTGAGGTTTTATCTCTTTCATTTTCCGATGTTCCTCCATGGCTGTACGGCCCCCATAGCAAGCCATGCTCCTGATGCCGGAAGCCAAACTCTTCAATACAGCGTCCGACTGCAGAGCCAACTCTCTTCCCGGTACCACGACAATCGCCTGAAGGTCATCACTCGAACTGTCAAGGAGTTGGACTAATGGCAGTAGATAGGCCAACGTTTTCCCTGAACCGGTAGGTGAAAGGACAATGACGTCACTTTCAGAATGAAGAATGGCCTGTTCGGCCTCTTTCTGCATGGCATTCAGGGTAATGCCCAACTTCTGTATCATCAATTCTATATCTTGCATGTGTTTATTTTTCCAATAATTGATCTATTTCATCAAACTCTTTTCCCATATTCAGGTTAAGATAAATCGTATACAACGGGAAGCCCCATTTGGATTTATCATCAGGTACCAGTTCCCTATAGTGCACCAGATATGGCAATGCTTTACGGTAACACTCCAGCATGCGTTGGCGGTCCTGTCTGGTCGGAGACACCTTCTTGTCCAGTTCTACAGCCTGATTGAAATAAGCCAGACCGGCATTCAGATAGGACCCCGTGACAGCACGACGAGGCCTCAGACTATCCCTGGGGACAGCCTTGGTTTCTTCGAGGATCGAATCACATATTAAAATACAAGCCTTATATTGCTGAGTATTCAGGAGCAGAGTGCTCTTGGTGAAGCGGTATATCAATGATTTCGGGTTCTTGCTCAGTGCCTCATTAGTTGTAGCCAATGCCGTCTTATAGTCACCCCGCTTGACATCATAGTCCACCAGACGAGGGAAGAAATAAGGAAATGAAGGGTATTTGGAAAAGCCTTCTTTCAAGGTACTGAAATATCGGGTCGTATCGCCCTCCAGCCGATACGTCTCTGCCAGATACTGGAGCATATACACATAATGAGCCGTATCTTTCAGGGCCAGATAAGAATGGTGCAGCGTTGCCATCGGGTCCTTCATCTTGTAACCGCAATAGACGGCCCAATAAGCTGCTATAGGCAATCGACGGTCTTTATCGGAATACTTGTATTTCTCGAACAAAGGCTGCCGTGCCGTATTGATATAATCAGTCAGGAAATTATAAGCATCCTTATAGTTCTGCTTATTGATAAAGAAAAGACCGCCATTGTAGAGATTCGGCCGGATCATATTGAGATAAGCTGCATGGTCATCACGGAATTTGAACTTCGCCTTACCGTTGTCGTCCTTATTCGAGAGCATTTCGAGGGAATCCAGACTATTGGCAACCTCAAACAACCGCTTTGTTTTCATAAAGAGATCCGTGGTATCAAACTGCTCCTTCAGATAGAGTTTTTCATTTCCGTCTTCATATTCTTTACGCAAGACGTCATAAAGCACCACCCATATTTTCTTGTTCTGTCTGTTGGCAGAATCTGCCAAGAGTTTCTCCATGGACTGTTGGGCCGCATCAAGATTCTTTCCAGACTTCAGAATATCCTTGGCAGCGGAAATATCTTTCTTCTGGCCGTACACATTCCCCATGTACAAGATACATGTCAAGCAAAGGAAAAAATATTTTAGACGTATCCTCATCTACAACCTCCTACTAAAAGCTATTCTATAATCCTTTATAATAAGGATTTCACTCTTCGGGCTTTCTTTTTCTCGCCCAAAACATAATAAGCCTGATAAAGGGCCCTTCTCCAGTCTACCGTCTCACACTTCGGATCCATCATACTGGCCTTTTCCAGATACACTTTGCTGTTCTCAAACTCAGCCAGTACTCTCTTCATGTTGTCTTTATTCAATTTGCCCCGGTCATTCTGCAGAGAATCCTTCAAATCAAGAGCCTTGGAAGAATAGCAGATACCAAGATTATAGATAGCCTCTACGAAAGAGCTATCCAATTTTATCGTCTGTTGATAAGTGCTGATTGCCTCATCCCACTGATGCTTCTGCATCTGTATTTCGCCTTTCAGCGCCCAGATATCCTTATCAGTCGGATTGTCATGAATCTCTCCATTGATAAAACTTTCCAACTTTTCCGAACGACCCGGAAAAGAATAATAGTCCACTATAGGCTTCAGGAAAGCCGGATCTTTAGGATCCATCTTATGCAGTTCGAGCGCTGCCGTAATAAACTTTGCAGAATCAGCACTATTTTTCATCAGATGCTCCATACATCCAATTTTCAGTTTAGCAGCCTGTTCAGCTATCGAACTGTCTTTAATGGCATAATCAGCATAATACTCGGCCAAGTTATAAAAACCTTTTTTATAAGCTCGACGAGATCCTTCCAATGCCTCTTGTGCCGTTTTTGGAACAGAAAATTTCTCCTGAGCACCTAGAGACAAGATACAGAAGATCAAGAAAAAAGGAACTAATGCCTTCTTCATGTTTATTACTAATTAGACGACAAAGTTAATAAAAAAACATGGAATCCCCAAATTTTTTCCATTTTGTTAGTTATTTGGTTATTGAAACTGCAAAACAATTGCATTTCTATCTTTTTCTGTCACAAACAGGATTTTATGGCGTTCCCATAGACGGACGACGAACCTTTTAACTGTATCACAGTTCTACTCTTGTTCCGTAGGAGACATCTTGCCTAATGATTTAGTCATCCCCCATCAGGTAGAAGACACAAAAAAGCGGAGCGACATTTCATTTCAAGAAATATCACTCCGCCGTAATCGAATCAGACAGCAAAGAAATTACTTATCCTTTTCTGCATCTTTAGTCTTAGGATCGGCAGCACCATAGCGTGCATAGTAAGCAGAATAACGGTTATAACCCCAGTTAACCTGCTGCTGTTGAGGATCCAGTTCCTTACATTTGTCATAGTCCTTAATAGCCTCATCGAGGAGGATATTGGAACTGGCAGTAGCCTTAGAGGTGACAGCTCTATTGTAATAGCAGATAGCCAATGAATACCAAGCAAGAGTAGTCTTTGGATTAGCATCCAGAATGTTCTTCAGGATTGGAATAGCATCATTGTAGTTCTGTGCAATCATCAAGTTGTTGGCTTTGTAGAAGAGAGCTACGAAATTCTTAGGATCTTTAGCAAGCACATCATCGATGATCTTTTCTCCGGCAGCTCTACCGTTCAGTTTGGTTTGTACCTGAATCAGGTTCTCCAGAACAGTACTGTTCGTCGGGTCCTGAGTGTAAAGCGTCTGAAGTTGCTGTGCGAAAGCCACAGAGTCAGCCTTATTGTGCAGGGTAGCGCTCATTGCACGGAGTTTCAAATCAAATGCAGGTTTGCCATAAGTAGAATCACCCTTGGCATAATCCGTATACTTTTCGACCTTGGCATAATCCTTTGCATTCAAAGCGAATACGGAAGAGAAGTAAGCGACCTGGCCGAGATAAGGCTTTTCTGTTGCAGCCGGAATAGCCTTGAAGAAAGGATTGTCGTGGGTATCAAAATACAGAGACCAATACTTCAAAGCCCTCGGTTGGTCTTTCTGCATATAGAAACCACCATAGTTGATCAAGTTAAGGCGAGCGCCTCCCAGACGAGAAGAATTGGCTTCCTTGAATTTAGGTTTCACCTTACCCTTCGCATTAGGCAGTTCGTCGTACTTGTCACATTCCAGACCAGCCTGCACTGCATTGTAAGCAGCCTCAGCCATACTCAAGGAATCCACCGGACTACCAGTCTTGCCCATAGCCTTCATAGCCTGGTTGGTAGCCATCGCAGAAGATTCTTTCTGGTAAGCAGCGAAAGCAAGGTCACAAAGCTTATTATAAGCTTGTGCTTTTTCTTCGTTGTTGGCCAAAGAATTCAAGTTCTGATCGATGAGTTGTTTACACTCATCATAAGTGCCGGCTTTCATGATAGCCTTAAGGCCATCACTGTCCCCTGCAAATACGGCAGATGCGAAAAGAAGCATCATTGCCGAAATCATTAACATTTTTTTCATATCTATTTACTTTAAAGGTTGTTTATTCAAAATCCGTGTTAGGCGTTACAGGATCAGAGGAGTCATCACCATCTTCACCCTTTACTGCGTCAGTTCCATCCTCGTCAGAAGGTGTAGATTCATCCCCAGAAGTCTCAGGGGCAGCTTCAGGTTCAGCGTGTCCTTCATCAGAAGCACCGGTCGTACCATCCTGCTTGATCTCCTCACTCTTCTTTGCCCACATAGCACGGCTTTCCTCTTCCACGGTAGCCTCGAGGTCACTACTCATCACCTTGCAGACACTGGCTATGGCATCATTCTTCTTGGTCAGATTAATCAGGCGTACGCCTTGAGTAACCCTACCCATGATGCGGACATTGGCAACGGCCAGACGGATGACGATTCCACTCTTGTTGATGATCATCAGATCATTCTTATCCGTCACGTTCTTAATGGCAACGAGTTTACCGGTCTTCTCCGTAATAGTCAGGGTCTTCACACCTTTACCGCCACGGTTCGTGATCCGGTAGTCGCTCACAGAGGAACGCTTGCCGTAGCCCTTTTCACTTACGACCATTACTGTCTCGTTCTCCGGATCATTGATGACAATCATGCCGATGCAAGCGTCATTTCCGGAATCCAGTCGGATACCACGCACACCAGTAGCAGTACGGCCCATAGGACGGATTGCGTTCTCATTGAAGCGGACAGCACGGCCATTGCGGTTAGCCATGATCAATTCATTGTGACCATTGGTCAGACGGACATCCACGACTTCATCCCCTTCCACAATATTGATAGCGATCACGCCATTTGCACGCGGGTGAGCATACTGATCGAGGCAGGTCTTTTTGACCGTACCGTTTTTAGTAGAGAAGACGACATAATGGGATTTGATGAATTCCTCTTCCTGAAGTCCTTTCAAACGCAGGAATGCATTTACCTGATCATCCTTGTCAATGTTCAGAAGATTCTGGATAGCACGGCCCTTGGAATTCTTGTCTCCTTCAGGTATTTCATAGCACTTCAACCAGTATACACGGCCCTTTCTTGTGAAGAGCAGCATCGTCTGATGCATTGTAGCCGGATAGATGAATTCCGTGAAATCATTATCACGCGTGCGGGCTCCTTTAGCCCCTACACCGCCACGGGCCTGTTCACGGAACTGGTTCAATGGAGTACGCTTGATATATCCCAGATGACTGACTGTTATCACGACGGGATCATTAGGATAGAAGTCTTCAGGGTTGAATTCCTCAGAAGAATATTTGATCTCCGTCCTACGGGCATCCCCGAACTTCTCCTTCACTTCCAGAAGATCATCTTTCATCACCTTCTTGCAAAGTTCAGGGTCATTCAAGATCTGCTGATAGTAAGCTATTTTCTTTTCCAGATCGTCATATTCAGCATGCAGTTGATCCATCCTCAAACCAGTGAGTTGCGAAAGTCTCATGTCGACGATGGCCTTGCTCTGGAGTTCATCCAGTTTGAAGCGCTGTTCCAAGTTGTGTTGGGCGTCAACAGGCGTCTTGCTGCCTCTGATGATGTGCACCACCTCGTCGATATTGTCGCAAGCGATGATCAATCCTTCGAGGATATGCGCACGCTCCTGTGCCTTCCTCAGATCATACTGGGTCCTGCGGATGGTCACGTCATGCCGGTGCTCAACAAAGTATTTCACGCAGTCTCTCAAACTGAGCAGGCGCGGACGGCCATTGACCAAAGCGATGCAATTCACGGAGAAAGAACTCTGCAATGCCGTCATCTTGAAGAGTTTGTTCAGGATAACATTGGCATTGGCGTCCTTCTTGACATCTATGACGATACGCATTCCCTGGCGGCCGGACTCATCATTGGCATTGGCGATGCCTTGGATCTTCCCTTCCTTGACCAATTCCGCAATATATTCAATAAGTTCTGCCTTATTGACACCGTAAGGGATCTCAGTAATGACAATTTTGTCATGACTCTCATTACTTTCGATATTTGCCTTGGCACGCATGATGATCCTGCCACGGCCTGTCTCGTAGGCCTGACGCACACCTTGTATACCATATATATATGCCCCAGTAGGGAAATCCGGAGCTTTGATGTACTGCATCAAACCGTCCAGATCAATATCCGGATTATCGATATAAGCACAGCAGCCATCGATGACCTCATTGAGATTGTGCGTTGGCACATTGGTTGCCATACCTACAGCTATACCATTGGCACCATTGACCAGAAGGTTAGGGATCTTCGTCGGCATCACAGAAGGTTCCTTCAAGGTATCGTCAAAGTTGTTGGTCATATTGACAGTATCCTTCTCCAGATCATCCATGACATGCTCGCCTATCTTGGAGAGCCGGCATTCGGTATAACGCATAGCTGCAGGGGAATCACCGTCAACAGAGCCGAAATTACCTTGGCCGTCAACGAGAGTATAGCGCATATTCCAGTCCTGCCCCATTCTGACAAGAGCGCCATAGACAGAAGAATCTCCGTGAGGGTGGTATTTACCTAAGACCTCACCTACTACACGTGCACATTTCTTATAGGGTTTATCACTGGTATTTCCTATACCGAGCATCCCAAAAAGGATGCGGCGATGTACAGGTTTGAAACCGTCTCGTACATCCGGTAAAGCACGGGCCACTATCACCGACATGGAATAGTCGATATAGGAACTCTTCATTTCCTCCTCGATGTTGATCTTCAGAATGCGGTCTTGATCGATTGTTTGATTGTCGTCCATTTATTATATTTAATTGTTATACAAAACTTATACCTGAATTTGAGCCTGCCGTTTTCCAGCAAAAATCCCTGTAAAGGGCATTTTAATTCGTTTTAGCCGTTTCAGATACTTATTAAGCGAGACAAAATTACGAAAAATATTCTGAATGGAAAAACGTTCTAACGAAAACTTCAAGAGATCGGAATAAAAATAAGCCTTATTCTAATTTCTTAACTGCAATTTGAAAATAATCTTGGCACAGTGTTTGCATTTTAAGAAAATAGTTTTATATTTGTATTGTTATTTAGGAGATTTAATCAAAAGAAAGGAAAAGATATATGACTAGTCAATTTTCACCAAAGGTATCAGAAATACTTGCCTTTTCCCGCGAAGAGGCTAGCCGTCTAGAAAGTAGAACGGTCGGGCCTGAACATATTCTTCTCGCCATGTTGCGTGAGAAGAAAGGATTGGTGCCTGCTCTTTTTGCCCGCTTCCATTTGAATTTGAAAGCCGTTAAGACGGAACTCGAAAATAAAGTTAAAGAAGAAGAATTGTCGGAACTGCTGGTCACCTCGGAATTAATATTGAACGAGCAAGCCAGTAATATTCTGAAACTCGCTGTATTGGAGGCTCGTGTACAGCATACCAATCTGGTAGATGTACAGCACGTGCTTCTGGCTATCCTGCATGATCAGGTGGACAACGGTGCCAAACAGGTACTGGAATACAACCACATGAACTATCAGGATACGCTGACCTATGTCCGGCAGATGGCCAAACCTGCACAGGACGGACTGCAATTGCCTGACGAAGACGAGAACGAAGAGGACGACGATGACTCGTCTTCCTATAACTTCCAGGATAATGCAGGCAGTAATGAACCCCACGTCAATCCGACAGTGACAACGCGTCGGGGAAACGGAAAGACACCTGTCATCGACAAGTTTTCCGTGGACTTGACACAGGCTGCCATTGACGGCAAACTCGACCCTGTCGTCGGGCGGAAAAGGGAAATAGAACGCGTCATCGAGATCCTCGGCAGACGCAAGAAGAACAACCCTATTCTAATAGGTGAGCCGGGAGTAGGCAAGAGTGCGATCGTAGAAGGATTGGCTCAGTTGATCGTCAAGCATCACACTTCACCTATCCTGTTCAACAAGCGACTGGTGAGTCTCGATCTCACAGGAATCGTCGCCGGTACAAAATACCGTGGACAATTCGAAGAGCGGATCCGCGCCCTGATCCAAGAACTGGAGCAGAATCCGGATATCATCATCTTCATTGATGAGATCCACACGATTATCGGTGCAGGAGCGACTCCGGGAAGTATGGATGCGGCGAACATCCTCAAACCGGCATTGGCAAGAGGCACGATACAGTGCATCGGTGCAACGACCCTCGATGAATACCGGAACACGATCGAGAAAGACGGGGCTTTGGCACGCCGTTTCCAGAAAGTGCTCGTAGAACCGACGACTGCTGAGGAGACTTTGCAGATTCTGGATAACATCAAGGACAGATATGAGCAGCATCACCATGTCACTTATACAGAGGATGCGCTCAAGGCGAGTGTCAAACTGACAGACCGCTATGTCACTGACCGCTTCTTCCCTGACAAGGCTATCGACGTACTCGATGAGGTCGGCTCAAGAGTCCATCTCAAACATGCGAAGATTCCACCAGAGATCACTGAGAAAGAGAAGGAAATAGAAAGTGTCAAACTGAAGAAGCAGAACGCCGTACAAAGTCAGAACTTCGAACTTGCAGCCAGTTATAGGGATCGCCAAACTGAACTGGAGCAACAGTTACAGGATTTCCAGGACAAGTGGTCCAAAGGCGAAACCGGTGAGAAGGTCGTTGTCGATGAGTCTCAGGTCGCAGATGTCGTCTCTATGATGACAGGCGTCCCCGTTCAGAGAATGGAGGAAGCTGAGGGCATCCGCCTGAGAAATATGGCTTCAGAACTCAAGAAACAGGTGATCGGACAAGACGCGGCCATCGATACGCTCGTAAGAGCTATCCAGAGAAACCGTGTCGGACTGAAAGATCCCAATCACCCAATCGGTGCTTTCATGTTCCTGGGTCCTACCGGAGTCGGCAAGACCTATACGGCCAAGAAACTTGCAGAACAGATGTTCGGCTCTTCCGAAGCGCTGATACGTATCGATATGAGTGAGTATACGGAAAGCTTCAACGTCTCCCGTCTGATCGGCGCCCCTCCGGGGTACGTCGGCTACGAGGAAGGCGGACAACTGACCGAACAGGTTCGCCGTCACCCCTATTCCATCGTCCTGCTCGACGAGATCGAAAAGGCTCACGGCAACATCTTCAATCTTCTGCTTCAGGTATTGGATGAAGGCCGCCTCACTGACGGAAACGGCAGACTGGTAGATTTCCGCAATACGGTGATCATCATGACCTCCAATGCCGGTACAAAACAGTTGAAGGAATTCGGACATGGCATAGGTTTCAATGCAGGAGATGCCCAAGGCATTGCCAAGAGTGAATCCGACAAGCAATATGCACGTTCGATCATCCAGAAGAGTCTGAGCAGACAGTTCTCGCCTGAGTTCCTCAACCGACTCGATGAGATCATCACCTTCGATCAGTTGGATATGGCTTCCATCAAGAAGATCATCGACATCGAACTCATCGGACTGACAAAGCGTATCAGTGACCTGGGCTATCACATCCAGATTTCGGACAAGGCCAAGGAAATGGTCGCCAAGAAAGGCTATGATGTACAGTATGGTGCACGTCCTTTGAAACGCGCTATCCAACAGTACATTGAAGATGGTCTCTGCGAGAAGATCCTGAATGGGAATATTGAGCAGAATGCTCAGATCATCATTGGCAAGAACCCTAACAAGGACGAACTGACGTTCAGGAATGTTCCACCGGCAAAGGCCGAGAAACAGGTACAAGACGCACAACAGGCTAAATAAAAGGAAGAGCCTGAATCACATATTCTAGAAGGAGGACAAGGAATTCTTAACAGACGTTAAAGTCGGAATTTCTATGTCCTCCTTTTTTATTTTCAAATAAATTTGATTACCTTTGCAGTCGCAAATCGCCGATATGGCTCAGTTGGTAGAGCAACGCATTCGTAATGCGTAGGTCCCCGGTTCGAGTCCGGGTATCGGCTCAAAAGGCATTGAACCTTTTAAGCTTTCATGCGGGGTTAGCACATCGGTAGTGTACGGGCTTCCCAAGCCTGGGAGGCGGGTCCGATTCCCGTACCCCGCTCTTCAAAATCAAATTCGGTTAATCGGAAACGGTCGGAATGTTCATTCCGACCGTTTTTGATTTCAGAGGCAGGCAAGAGTGAATCTGACACCCATGAGCATAAGTTCGATGTATTTTTTCTTGACGTCAACCGGGACAAGCAGTCTCCTGCCCTATTAGGAACAGTTTCTTGAAAAATAGAAAACTACTTCTACAAAAAAGAGGAGAAATTGAGCGGATATCCCCAAGACTTAGTGAAAGTAAGGTAGCCAATCAAAGGAAGTTGACAGGCGCCTGGCTGTCTCGAGAAAGATAGGTTGATAGTTTCTCGAAAGAGCGGCCTGACTTTCTCGAAACAAGACGTCGCCTTTCTCGAAACTACGGAAGCTACTTTTTCTTTATTCCTACAATATTTTTTTACCGATATATCTAACACTTTTTCAAATGGCCTTCAATTAAAGCTAGAAAAAGGCAGAAACAAAAATGTTAGTTTGATTTGGCATTATCCCTTTATACCACGAAACCGCTTTACACCGGCTCAGTTGTCGACCACGCGAAGCAAAGCAGTTTCGACAAGACAGATCAATGGTCTTCATCATCGTGCAGTATCGGCAAAGAGATGTGATACCTCACGGCCAGAAAACGGATGATGCAGACAACCAGAAAACTCGTGACTGCAGTGACTGCAATATTGACTTTAAGGAGATACAGAATCCAATAAGCGAAACCACCTGCGATACAGGCAGACGCATAGATCTCCTTGCGGAAGATGACAGGTTCGATATTCAGCAATACATCCCTGATGATACCTCCGGCAGCTCCGGTGATACACCCCATGACGATCGCCACCCAAAAAGGAAATCCCATGGAAAGCGATTTCTGTATTCCGGCAATATTGAACAATGCCAGTCCTAAAGTATCGAAAATCAACCAGGTATTATCCAGTTTCTTGACATACCTATGAAAGATGATGACGATTGCCTGAGCTAAAAAAGTACAGAGGATATAAATGGAGGAAGTCATCCAGAATGGAGTGACGCCCAGCATGACGTCGCGGATCGTACCGCCGCCGATAGCGACAGCAAATCCACACACAAAGCCCCCAAACCAGTCAAAATGTTTGGTGGCTGCCAGTCGTATTCCGGAAATTGCAAAAGCAAAAGTTCCGATAAACTCAATCACCTTTTGAAGGGTCAAGACAAAGTGAGGATCAGGATAAAGCATTTTTTAATATACGGGCGTCATCCCCTCTCATCCTACCAGGTTGCGGACGAGTAGGTCTCATTCGTCATGCCGGTATTCACGAAACGGGAAAGATTTAAACTCTACGGATTGACCACGTTAATAGGATGTCCTTCTACAAAAGCCTTGACATTCCCAAGGCAGCTATCGACCAGACGTTCACGGGCTTCTTTAGAGGCCCAGGCTATATGAGGTGTCAGATAGGCATGCGGTTGCTTGAAAAGGGGATTATCAGCAGCAGGGGGTTCGGAGACCATGACGTCAGCACCATAAGCTCCCAACTGACCGGACTTCAGGGCATCAGCAACATCCTTTTCGTTGACCAAAGGACCACGACTCGTATTGATCAGGATCGCGCCCTTTTTCATCTTCTTCAGACTCTCTTTGTTGATCATCTCCCTCGTGCCGTCTGTCAACGGGCAATGCAGGGAAAGGATATCACTCACGCCAAACAGACCATCCAGGGAAGTTTTCTGGATTCCTGCAGGCAGGTCAGAAGAATTCTTACTGGTGCACACAAAGACGTCCATGCCGAAGTCGCGGGCGATGATCGCCACCTTCGTCCCGATATGTCCGAAACCGACAATACCTATCGTCTTATTTGCCAGTTCGGTAATCGGGCTATCCCAGTAACAGAAATCAGGGTTCCTGCTCCAGCGCCCATGGCGGTTCAGGTGAGCATAATGATCCACCTGATTCGTGATGTTCAGTATATGGGCAAAAGCCATCTGTGCCACACTGTCCGTACTGTAAGCAGGGATATTGGTCACAATGATCCCCCGTCTCTTGGCAGCAGCCGTATCGACCACATTAAAACCAGTTGCCAACACACCTATATATTTAAGTTTGGGCAACTGTGCCATGACCTGGTCAGTGATCTGAACCTTATTCGTTAAAATCACTTCAGCATCCTCAGCCCGTTCCACCACTTCTTCAGGTTTTGAACGGTCATAAACCACTACATCACCAAACTCATTCAGTCCATCCCAGGAAAGATCTCCCGGATTGACTGCGTAACCATCCAAATCTACTATTTTCATGTTTTTTGTTTTATCCCTCAATCTTTGCATGTCTTCTATCAACGACCATGCACATTTCTATTTATTCATCTTCAAAGCGCTTGCCCCAGCAAGCTTTCATCCACTGATAGAGGTGGTCTTCGGAAGGGCTGTGCTGAGCATGCCAGATCCTTGTATTCTTAATCTCATCCGGCAAATACTGCTGTTCCGTGAAATGCCCCGGAAAATCATGAGGATACTTGTAGCCATCATGGTATCCCAGATCAGCCATCAACTTAGTCGGCGCATTGCGAATAGGCAAAGGAACTGGAAGATTACCCGTTTGCTTCACCAGTTGCAGGGCATCGTCAACACCCAGATAAGCCGAATTGCTCTTTTGGCTTGTCGCCAGATACACTGTCGCCTCAGCCAACGGGATTCGGCCTTCAGGCCATCCCACTTTCATCACGGCATCGAATGCCGCATTAGCCAGGAGAAGCGCGTTGGGGTTAGCCAAACCGATGTCTTCGGCAGCGCTGATCACCAGTCTACGGGCAATAAACTCCGGTTGTTCGCCACCCTCAATCATCCGGGCCAACCAATATAAGGCAGCATCAGGATCACTGCCCCTGATACTTTTGATGAATGCGGAGATAATGTCATAATGCATATCCCCCTGCTTATCATAAGCCAACGGGTTATCCTGCAACCGCTCTTCCACGAGTTTGTCAGTAATGACAATCCGGTCATTCTCGGCCACATCCACGACCAGTGCCAGAATGTTGAGGAGTTTTCTCGCATCCCCGCCACTATATCTGAGCAGCGCGCTGCTCTCCTGAAGCGTAATCTTCTTTTTCTTAAGCACGACGTCTGTCGTGATCGCCCTGTGGAGGAGTTTTTCCAGATCTTCCTTTTCCAGAGAATGCAGGACATAAAGTTGGCATCTCGACAACAGCGGCCGGATAACCTCGAAAGACGGATTCTCCGTAGTTGCACCGATCAAAGTCACCGTTCCATCTTCCACAGCCCCCAGCAAAGAGTCCTGCTGACTTTTGGAAAACCGATGGATTTCATCAATGAACAAGATAGGGGAAGCCGTATTGAACAAGGTTTTGTCTTTAGCTTTGTCAATGACGGCCCGCACCTCTTTTACCCCACTAGTGACTGCACTCAGTGTATAAAAAGGGACTTTCATATGATGAGCGATGATCCGGGCAAGTGTCGTTTTACCCACTCCCGGAGGTCCCCATAAAATCATGGAGGAGATACGCCCCGAATCAATCATCTTACGGAGCACACCTCCCTCTCCTACCAAATGTTGCTGCCCGACGAAGTCGTCAAGCGAGCGCGGTCTCATTCTTTCAGCTAAAGGTTCTGCCATTCGATTGACAAAAATAGAAAATATATCGCGGATATGCAAAAAAATTTATAGGAAAAATTTGGGATTTTAATGTGAAGTGACTACTTTTGCACCCAAAATATAAAGTTATGAAGAAAGAGAAAGCTTTAACTTTAAAGACACTAAACAAAAGCAATATTTGGGACATACAAGAAAATGACATCTTCCGTATGTGGGAATCCGCAGGGAAAGATGCTGATTTAAAAGATAATATCCATCGCTATCTGGACATTATCAGGACTGCTTTCTATGTAGAGGATATCAAGATCGATAAACCTGAAATCACAAAGAAATACGAGCAAAACGGCTATCGTGTAGGTACCGTACGTCTCGGCGAAGGGAAAAAAGCCAAATGGGCCATCAAGAAGCGTCCTATCTTGAGAGTTACGGATCTGACTTATGAAAACATTCATCATATTTCTGCCTTGAAACTGACGGAGGTGCTCAACCGCAATTTCGGTGGAGGCTGGGAAAGTTTGCCTCAAAGCATCCAAGACATTATAGAGAGCGGATTTGACATCAGTACGACGACTCTTCCGAAAGACCGCCTTCACAAACCCGGAGGGCTGTATGAGAAGAAAGTGGAAGATGGGTATGAAGTGCTGGAAATCCCCAAGGGTACATGGGTAGAAGCCATCTTCGCCAAGGAGAAACCAGAACCTGAGAAGATCCACATGAAATTCGAATCTCCTGAAGAATCGGACAAGAAAGAGGATGTGGAAGAAAAGAAGGAGGAGGATACTGAGGAGGCACCCGGAAATGCAGACCAGTACGACGATCCCGATGACGATGACGAGTTTGATGATGACAAACTGACTGAGGAAAGCTATCGGACGACCTATGATACCAATCCTGAGGATTTGAATATCGAGGCCGAAGATATCGCTGACGACGACGATAGCGGGAACTATTAATAACCGGTAATCCCCGAATAACGAAAACGACCTGAAAATACAAGAACTATCATATTGCCCTATCCGATAGGACGACTATCCGTTTGACGCCAAATGCCTGTAAAAACTGAGGACATCAGTTTTTACAGGCATTTGGCATATTCAGGAGGGAACGCTTCAAACACTCGTTACTCTATCGTCACCTTGACAGGTGTCTGGATTTGTCTTTTCCAGTTTGTGAGCCATTTGAACCAGTCCTTGCCATCCTTGAATCCAAAATCTTCCTTCTTGCTGGTACAAGCGATCTTATAATCCAGTCGGTTGCCTACAGGCCGTACGACAGTCGTATATTCCTTCTCATCAGCAGGGCGTTCTTCCTGGACATATTTTTCAGGAATACAGATGCCTAGGCCGACTGTCTCAAGTTGATGAACGCCGTCGTCTTTCCCCGTAGGCCAATCTGTGCCATAGCAGCCGCGGAGACCTTTATGATCCCCCCAGTCTGAAGAATTCTTCACATTGATCAGACCTGTGGCAAAACACTCATCCTCAGCGTTCCTATTGAAAAGCACGTTGACATCGACATCACGGTGTCCGGCATAAATCGTATAGCGGATCGTCGCATTCACCTTCTTCTGCCCCGGTGCGGGAATCCATCCATTGTCTACCACTTCCACGATGGCCCTGAGGGGACCTTCAGAGATAACTCTCTGCTCCTGGTATCCCACATGATCGAGCAACACTTCATGAGTGCCGTCCCAACCACGCAGGGCGCCAAGGCCATAAGCATCGCCTACCCACAGATCGTCGTCCCCATATCCGGATGCCAATTGAGTGTCAGTGGGATAAAACTGGGTATCAAAGATCTCCAATGCCTTGTGCTTCTTGCCATAGGTATCTACCGTCTGACGGTTGTCGAAATACACCCGAAGTGCAATCAGTTCACTTTCAAAACAAAGGCCATGGGAATGTACGAAATGATAGACGTCTTTTGTCTTTTTATCAAAAGCAAGCGTCCTCAAATAAATGTCCTGCTGATTCTTTCCGAGTTTTTTGTTCTTACTCGGCACGACCAGTTCGGCATAAGTGCGGGCTTTGAAGTTCTGAGGGGTACCATGGTCAAACAGACTGACCTGATAGGTTTTTGCCTCTCCCTTTTTCAAATCTGTCAGGAAACAAAGTTCATCGTAGTTGCAGTCCCGATCCAAATCATCGAGTTGGTAAGGTATGTTCTGTCCGTCACAACTGACGACTGCAGAATCGACCTCCCCATATTGGTGCAGGTCCACGATGACAGGTTCATCCACCTTTTCCAAATCAGAAGGATTGGAAACTTTTACGGTCACTGTCTTCTGTGCCCTGACCGACAGGGTCGACAAAGCCAACAGACTCCATAGCAATAGATTTTTCTTCATTTTAATGAGTAGTTATGTAGTAAAATAGTTTGTATGAACATTCACATCCTCTGAATCAGGCTCTTGGGGTTCAATTGCCCGGAAGATAATCATGGTCAGGGAGATATTCAGGTATTAGAATCATGAGTGTGTCGGTGACGGCAGACTCATGAGAAATGCGCTCAGTCACGATCCAACCGGTCAAAAGTCTTACGGCCCCTGAAATAATATTCCCAGATAATAGAAAAGTCCTTTCGCTCAGCGATATGAGTTTGAACCCGCGATTTCCTGATGAACTCACGGTCTGCATCAAAATCGCGTCTCCATTTCCTGAAGGCCCTGCGCGCTTGGAAAACAGCTTTGAAATCTCCATAGTTACGATGCAGGATCAGTGTGGAGAAAGCTGCCAGATAATCCAGAAGCCAGCGCACGCGCATCACCTGACCGAGTTCTTCATCAGGCAGATTCTTGTAAAGCATGGTCAGGTTATTGCGGAAATTCAGGAAAGTCTTCCTGGGATTTCCCTTAGGCAAGGTGCCCCCGCCGACATGGTAGACCTCGCTCTCCGGAATACAAGCCACCTTAAGGCCCAGTTCGCGGAAGCGCCAGCATAAATCAATCTCCTCGTTATGTGCGAAAAAGCGTCCGTCAAGACCACCTGCCCGCCAATAGTCCTCTGCCCTCACCATCAGACAGGCCCCGGTAGCCCAAAAGACCTCCATGGTATAGTCATACTGTCCGTTGTCCTCCTCCACAGTGTCGAAGATGCGTCCCCGACAGAAAGGATAGCCATATTTGTCGATAAAGCCCCCGCAGGCGCCCGCATATTCGAAAGAGTCCTTATCATATTCCGACAACAGTTTAGGTTGACAGGCTGCAACATTCTGATGGACATCCATATATTCTACCAATGGCGTCAACCAGTGATGGGTGACTTCCACGTCTGAATTCAACAGGACATAATACTGAGCCTTGATCTGTTTCAGAGCCCGGTTATAACCTTCAGCAAATCCGTAATTCTGATCCAGCACCAATGTCTTGGCCAGAGGAAACTGCTCCTTGAGAACATTCAGGCTGTCATCGGTAGATGCATTATCCGCAACCCAGACAGAAGCATCCGTTCTCGAATACTCCAGAACTGAGGGAAGGAAATGCTTCAGCATCTTGCTCCCATTCCAATTCAGGATGACTACTGCGATTTTATCCATTGCTTATGGTATCATCATTAATTCCAAACTCTCTTCTTGTCAGTCGTTCCAGCCGTTCCGCCACAAACTTAGTCATTGAAGGTGACGTCCCTAGCTTTTCGGGGTTCCGAAAAGCCTCAACGAAAGTGCTTATTCAGCGAAGTCCAGGACCTCAGCCATCAAAGCACTCCTGTCGGGATTGAAATTCCCGAGTCTGACAGGTATCAATTCATTGTCATATTCCTGACGCGCCTGTTCTGCAGGTAGTTCTACCCGAATATAATTCCGCGTAAACCCATGCATCGGCTTGCCCTCACCGGATCTCTCGAACAAGACTTCCGCCGTATTTCCGATATGGGCGGCATAAAACGCCTGCTCTTTCCGGTCGCTGAGTTCCAGCAGACGTCTCGAACGTTCTTTCTTATCGGTTTCAGAAACCTTATAGGGAATGGCCAGAGCCGAAGTCCCGGGGCGTTCACTATAGGGGAACACATGGAGTTTCGTCACGGGGAGACTCTCCAGGAAACGATAGCAATCTTCAAAGTATTCAGGTTTCTCTCCTCTGCAGCCTACCATGACATCGACCCCGATGAAAGCATCAGGGATCATCGACTTGATCAGATTGATCTTATGGGCAAAGAGGGCCCGGTCATAGCGGCGGTGCATCAGTTTCAAAACTTCATCAGAGCCACTCTGCAAAGGGATGTGGAAATGGGGCATGAAAGCCCGACTCTGAGCGCAGAAACGAATCAACTCATCAGAACACAAGTCAGGTTCCAGAGAACTGATGCGATAGCGCTTGATGCCTTCTACTCCATCGAGGGCTTTCACCAAGTCGAGAAATGATTCATGCGTTGTCTCCCCAAAGTCCCCGATGTTACAACCTGTGAGGACAATCTCCTTGCCCCCCTCGGCGGCGGCCTGCTCAGACTCATCGACCAACGAGGCTATCGTAGGATTACGGGAGAACCCACGGGCATAGGGAATGGTACAATAGGTACAGAAATAATTGCAACCATCCTGAACCTTCAACCAGTAACGGGTTCTGTTTCCCCTGCTGCAAGAAGGTTGGAAGGTGCGGATATCTTTCGTTCTGACACGATGGAAAGCATGAAGATGCTCATTGCTGCCTTTCTCCTCATCGAGAGTATTCCGCTCCTGCCAGGCAGAGATCAGTCTATCCACCAAACTCGATTTTTCATTGGAACCCAGCACCAGGTCTACCCCTTCGATATCACTGATCTTCTGAGGTTGCAATTGGGCATAACAACCCGTCACAACGACGAAAGCATCCGGATTCTCACGTACCATCTTGTGTATGGTCTGACGACACTTATGGTCGGCAACCTCGGTCACCGAACAAGTATTGATCAAGCATAAATCGGCTGTCTCTCCTTCCTGAACAGGTACGACCCCGTTCTGCTGAAGCATTTTGGAAAAAGTCGATGTCTCAGAAAAGTTAAGTTTACAACCTAAAGTATAATAAAGGGCTTTTTTGCCTCTAAGAAAACACGTATCCATATCGTTGCAAAGATACGTTAAGTTGGCAAATTATACAAATTTATAAAGACAAAAAAACCGCTGAAGGTAAACCTTCAGCGGCGTTTCTCTAAATTTTTCAGTTCGTTAAGTAATCTGATTACTTAGCAGGAGCAGCTGTATCAGCAGCAGTTGTGTCAGCAGCAGCAGTAGTGTCAGCTGCAGAAGAATCAACGGCTACAGTGTCAGAATCCGTTGCAGGAGCCTTAGCTGTTTTGTTACCACAAGATGCAAAAGAGATAGCTGCGATAGCTACGAACATTAAAAGTAATTTCTTCATTTTCTTTGCTTTTTAAATCTGTAAAACAACATTTGTTTATTAAAACGTTGCAAAGATAAGTATTTTTTAAATACGACGCTCATCTTTTTAGAACTTTTTTTCACTTTCTCTGTAACTTTCTTGCAATATACTGAATATCAACGTTTTGTAAACGTGCAACAAAAGTTAAATATTCTAAATCGGTAGATAATACGGTGTTTGGGACCAAGGACGTACCACTCGCTCATCCCCTGTTAACAATCAAAAAGACCCGAACTGACGTGAAATCAGTCCCGGTCTTTTCTATAACGCTCCTCCGTTCTTCCTGACGAGGAGAAGAAGTCTGAATCCGGGTTCGGAAGCATCATTCTGCCCCAACGGAGACTGGAGTTTCTCAGAATCGTCTATTATTTGTACTCGCTCCATGCCTTGATGTCGATGTCATCAAGTTTCACGCTGCAGAACGCGTTGATGAAGGCAGAAGCCAACCGTGAATTTGTAATCAACGGTACATTCAAGTCAATGGAAGCTCGACGTATTGTATAGCCATTGGTCAGTTCTGTAGGCGTGAGATTCTTCGGGATATTGACCACCATGTCTATCTTCTTCTGGTGGAGCATCGTCAATGCCTGAGGCTCTTTCCCCTTCTCGGAAGGCCAGTACACCATCGTATTCTTCACCCCGTTTTCAGACAGATACCTGCTCGTACCACCAGTGGCATAGAGTTGATAGCCATGCTCCACGAGTTGTCTGGCTGCATCGAGCATATCAGCTTTCTGCTTGGCGTCACCCGTGGACAACAATATCGTCTTCTTCGGGATACGTTGCCCTACAGAGAGCATACTCTTCAGGAGGGCGGTATTGGAATCGTCTCCCAGACAACCGACCTCACCCGTGGAACTCATATCTACTCCCAGTACAGGATCTGCCTTTTGCAGGCGGTTGAAAGAGAACTGGCTCGCCTTGATACCAATATAGTCAAGGTCAAAGAGGTTCTTGTTCGGTTTCTGAACAGGCACATCCAGCA
Organism: Segatella cerevisiae; assembly: GCF_024054555.1. GTDB lineage: Bacteria > Bacteroidota > Bacteroidia > Bacteroidales > Bacteroidaceae > Prevotella > Prevotella cerevisiae. Next base: position 62,157 of record NZ_JAMXLY010000011.1, read on the forward strand.
TGATCTTGGTCGCCAATTCGATGAGATTGAGTTTGAGCACTTTACTATGGAACGGGAACGAGCGTGAAGCCCTGAGGTTACACTCGATGACCAGGATCTCATTGTCACGCGCCATATACTGGACATTGAAAGGTCCGTTGATATGCAGTGCAGCAGCGATCTGGCGACTGACGCGCTTAATCCTCCTGACCGTTTCCACATAGAGTTTCTGAGGCGGGAAGACAATAGTGGCATCACCGGAGTGGACACCGGCAAATTCGATATGCTCACCGATGGCGTAGGCCATCACTTCACCCTTCCGGGCAACACCGTCGAAATCAATCTCCTTGGCATGCTCGATGAATTTACTGATGACGACGGGGTGATCTTCACTGACATTCGCTGCCAATTTCAAGAAGCGTTTCAGTTCTTCCTCATTGGAGCAGACATTCATGGCCGCACCGGAGAGCACGTAGGAAGGGCGCACCAAAACAGGGAAGCCTACCTTGTCGACGAATTTGTCGACATCTTTCATATCCGTGAGCGCATTCCATTCCGGTTGCTTGATGCCGAGGTCATTCATCAAAGTCGAGAACTTGGCACGGTCTTCGGCCCTATCGATATCTTTGGCTGCCGTCCCCAATAGCGGGACATTCACGGCATCCAAGCGCATTGCCAGGTTGTTTGGGATCTGACCGCCGGTAGATATGATCACGCCGTAAGGACATTCAAGGTCGATGATATCCATCACACGCTCGAAAGTCAATTCGTCGAAATACAACCGGTCACACATATCATAGTCTGTCGATACCGTCTCAGGATTATAATTGATCATCACGGAATGATACCCCTGTTTACGAATCGTATTCAGTGCCTGTACGCCGCACCAGTCGAATTCCACAGAACTGCCGATACGGTAAGCGCCTGATCCGAGAACGATGATCGACCGTTTGTCATGAACCCAGGTGATGTCACTGGCCACGCCGCTATAAGTCAAATACAGATAATTGGTCTGGGCAGGATACTCGGCTGCAAGCGTATCGATCTGTTTGACGACAGGCAAGATGCCGTAACTCTTTCTGAGGTTGCGGACGACGAGTTGAGCCTTGTTCATGGACATCTCCTCTTCCATCCCCACTGCACGGGCGATCTGGAAATCAGTGAAGCCATAGACTTTTGCGGTCCTCAGAAGGGTCTTGTCCAAAGTATTGATATTGCACTTCTTCAACTGCTCATCAATATCGATGATATGCTTGAGTTTGTACAGGAACCATTTGTCGATCTTCGTCAACTCATGGATTTGGTCGACGGTATAGTTCTTGTGCATGGCCTTAGAGATGACAAAGATACGCTTATCTGTAGGCTCTTTCAGCGATTCATCAATATTGGGAATCACCAGTTCCTTGTTTTCTACAAATCCGTGCATGCCTTGTCCGATCATGCGAAGGCCTTTCTGCACAGCCTCCTCGAAGTTCCGGCCGATAGCCATCACTTCACCGACAGACTTCATACTCGAACCCAGTTCCCGGTCAACGCCTCTGAACTTGCTCAAATCCCAACGCGGGATCTTGCACACGACATAATCGAGGGCAGGCTCAAAGAAGGCAGAGGTCGTCTTGGTCACCGAATTCTTCAATTCAAAGAGACCATAACCCAACCCAAGTTTGGCAGCAACAAAAGCCAGCAGATACCCTGTAGCCTTGGAGGCAAGTGCCGAAGAACGACTCAAACGAGCATTGACCTCGATGACCCTATAGTCTTCGCTATTCGGGTCAAAAGCATACTGGACGTTACACTCTCCGATGATTCCGATATGGCGGATGATACGAATGGACAGCGCACGCAATTTATGATATTCACTGTTGGACAAGGTCTGAGACGGCGCTATCACGATACTCTCACCAGTATGAATGCCCAGAGGATCGAAATTCTCCATGTTACATACGGTGATGCAATTATCATAACGGTCGCGAACGACCTCATATTCGATTTCCTTCCAACCCTTCAAACTCTTCTCTACCAGAACCTGGGGAGAAAAAGAGAAGGCTTTCTCTACGATTTTGTTCAGTTCGGTCTCGTTATTGGCAAAACCCGAGCCAAGTCCACCCAAAGCATAGGCTGCACGGACGATCACAGGATAACCGACATCGATAGCTGCCTGACGCGCCTGCTGGATATTTTCACAAGCCTCGCTCTTAATGGTCTTCACATGGATTTCATCCAGACGCTCCACGAAGCGTTCGCGGTCCTCAGTATCCATGATAGCCTTGACAGGCGTACCCAAGACACGGACTCCATATTTCTTCAATACGCCACTCTCTTCGAGTCGTACGCCACAGTTCAATGCAGTCTGACCGCCAAAACTCAAGAAGATACAGTCAGGATGTTCCTTTTTGATGACCCTTTCTACAAAATAAGGTTGAATAGGCAGGAAATAAACTTGATCAGCCACACCTTCCGATGTCTGGACTGTCGCAATATTCGGGTTGATGAGAACTGTTTCTATACCCTCTTCACGAAGTGCCTTCAAAGCCTGTGAACCAGAATAATCAAACTCCCCGGCCTCACCGATTTTCAAAGCACCTGAACCGAGAACCAAAACCTTTTTAATATTTTCCTCTTTCATGATCTACCCTTTTATTTAGCGTTCAATAACGTGGGTGTCTTGCCATTCAGACATTCCACAAACTGATCAAACATGAATCTTGTATCCAGCGGACCGGAATCGGCTTCCGGATGAAACTGGGATGTAAACCAAGGATTCGTCCTGTGACAGATTCCTTCATTGGAACCATCGTTCATATTCACGAAAAGTTCTTTCCAGTCACTTCCAAGTGTTTTCGCGTCAACGGCAAATCCGTGATTCTGACTGGTGATATAGCATTTAGTCGTCCCGACAAGACGCACCGGTTGATTATGTCCCCGATGGCCGTATTTCAATTTGAAGACCGTAGCTCCTGCAGCCTTGCCCAGGAGTTGGTTCCCCATACAAATACCGCAAATCGGTTTGCGGCTCTGGCTCATCTGTTTACGGATGATATCGACTGCGGCACTACAGGTGTCAGGATCCCCAGGCCCATTGGCCAGGAAAAGTCCGTCAAAGTCCATATCCGTATAGTCATAGTTCCAAGGCACACGGATGACTTCGAGTCCACGGTCGATCAGGCAACGGATAATGTTCGCCTTTACGCCACAATCAACCAGAACGACTTTCTTGCCGCCGCCTTCATTGTATTTGATGATCTTTTTCGTACTCACCTGATCCACGAAATTGACACCCTCGTAATTGGCATCTGGCACACGATCAGGTTCATCATCAAAGAGTATCTTACCCATCATCACACCATGAGATCGCAATATTTTTGTCAACTCACGAGTATCTATGCCTGTAATACCGGGCACGTGTTCACGTTTCAACCAATCAGCAAGGCTCTCCACGGCATTCCAATGACTGTATTGCACACTGTAGTCGCTTACGATCAATGCTGAAACATAAATCCTGCTGCCTTCCATAAAAGTAGGCAGGCCATTCTTTTCAAAGGTGAAAGGAGGTACGCCATAATTTCCTACAAGCGGAAAAGTCATGACAAGCATCTGACCGGCGTAGGAAGGGTCGGTGAGACTCTCCGGATAACCCATCATCGCTGTATTGAATACGACCTCACCGGCTACAGGAGCATCGTATCCAAAGCTCTTTCCGTGAAATTTAGTACCGTCTGACAAAACTAATGTTACGTTCTTCATTTATATAAACTGTTGCTAAGATTTTTCACTTACCATTTTTCTTTTTCAGGTCCATGACCATCTTATCTGATTGAGAGGTCTTTCATTACTGCACACAAAAACCTTTCCCCTCTATATTCTATTTGTATCTCATCTACAGGGTGGCATCTTCACTTACAATAAATCAAATCTCTCCTTAATATCTACAACTCATCTGTCAGAATCTCTCCGACACACTTTCAACACTCCCAGCTCGCTCAAGCCATACCTTTGGAATTTTCCACATAATTGATAAAGGCTTGCAAGCAGCATTTTGTACCTCCCGGCGTAGGATATTTGCCGGAGAAATACCAGTCGCCACGATGCTCAGGGATGGCTTTATGAAGGCCATCCAAACTCTGATACACGATTTCAATCGGCGTTTTCATACCTTCAGGGCGAAGCATATCCACCATCTCACGGTTGATTTCTTCCACAGTGAAAGGTGCATAAATATCCCGCACGGCATTGCGCATCTCTATTTTGGGCTTGCTCAGTTCTTTTTTACAAGCCTCATAAGTAGAGGCAATCAGTTGTTCCATTCCCCGGTGCTTAATCAACTGGACCGTTGCCCGGAAGGCTGAGAATTCTTCCAGCCTCGGCATATCAATACCATAGTAATCTGGGTATCGGATCTGAGGGGCACTCGATACGACAACGATCTTCTTAGGGTGCAACCGGTCAAGGATCCTGAGAATACTCTCTCTCAGTGTCGTCCCCCGGACTATACTGTCATCAATGATGACCAGATTATCTTCATGAGGTTTCAAACTCCCGTAAGTGATATCGTAGACATGACTTGCCAAGTCATTCCGGGTATTCCCCTCTGTAATGAAGGTCCGCAATTTGATGTCTTTCCATGCCACCTTCTCCGACCGGATATAATTATCGAGGATCTTTACGAGTTCTTCATGAGTTGGAACATGGGAAAGGTTCTCAATCTGTTTGATTTTCCTCTCATTCAGATAGTCCTTGAAACCATCGAGCATACCGTAATAGGCGACCTCCGCAGTATTCGGGATATAACCGAAAACGGTATGATCGACATCTCCGTTAAGTGCGTTGATGATCGGTTCGACCAATTGCTGTCCGAGTTGTTTCCGCTCTTTATAGATATCCCTGTCAGAGCCGCGACTGAAATAAATCCGCTCGAAAGAACAGGCGCTGTCGCCCTTTGGTTCCAGTATCTGCTTCAGGTGACATTGACCATCCTTATTGACGATCAGGGCTTCACCGGGGCGGAGTTCTTTGACGTCTTCACATTCCAGGTCAAAGGTCGTCTGAAGGACAGGGCGCTCAGAGGCCAATACAATGATTTCGTCGTTCTTGTAATAGAAGGCAGGTCTGATACCCCAGGGGTCACGCATCGCGAACATCTCTCCTGATCCGGTCAGTCCGCTGATGACAAAACCGCCGTCAAAGTCCTTCATCGAACTTTTAAGGACGTTGCTGATCTCGATATGATCTTCGATATAGTTGGTGATGTCTCTGTCTGTCAGTCCCATCGCCTTTGCCTTGACGAAATTACGTTCCACCTCCCGGTCCAGGCGATGTCCCATCAGTTCCAAGAGGATGTAAGTATCACTGTATATCCGCGGGCACTGACCTTGATCCGTCAGTTTCTTGAAGATCTCATCTACGTTCGTCATATTGAAATTCCCGCAGATACACAGGTTCTTCGCTTTCCAATTGTTCCTTCTCAGAAAAGGATGGACATAAGAAAGGCCACTCTTTCCGGTAGTAGAATACCGAAGGTGGCCCATATAAAGTTGTCCCGCAAAAGGAAGGTTTTGTTCTGCATAACTCACGTCTGTCAGCAATTCTGGTGGTATGCTATGGAAAGTCTGAGTCACGTGGCTGAAAATTTCCGTAATGGCATTGCTGCCTTCAGCCCGTTCCCGGAACATATATTCATGACCGGGCTGAGAGTCCAGATTGACACAAGCCATACCCGCACCTTCCTGACCACGGTTATGCTGCTTCTCCATCATCAGATAAAGTTTGTTGAGCCCATACATCCAAGAAGCATACTTTTTCTGATAGTATTCCAAAGGTTGAAGCAGGCGGATCAATGCCACGCCACAATCTTCATGAATTTCTTTTTCCATCTGTGAGCAATCTCCTTTTTATTTTAAAGCATTATCTATTCTGTTCTCTTGACAGAGCAACAGTTCATTATCACACCTTATTATATATACACTTTATTCCACCGTGACCGATTTAGCCAGATTCCTGGGCTGGTCAACATTCTTACCCTTGCAAACTGCCACGTGATAAGCCAAGAGTTGTAAAGGTATCGTCGCCAACAAAGGCTCCAGACACTCTATCGTAAGCGGGAGTTCGATCACCTCATCTGCGATCTTCGATATGGTTTCATCCCCTTTGGTGACAATGGCGATGATCCTTCCCTTTCTGGCTTTTATCTCTTGGATATTGGATAGGATCTTTGCATACATCGCATCGTGAGGAGCGATCACCACGACAGGCATATCTGAATCTATCAAGGCTATCGGCCCATGTTTCATTTCAGCTGCCGAATAACCCTCAGCATGAATATAACTGATTTCCTTCAGTTTCAAAGCGCCTTCCAAAGCCACCGGATAACTATAGCCGCGTCCAAGATACAGGAAATTGGTCGCATAAGTGAACGTCCGACTGAGATCGGCTATCTCATTATTGAGTTCCAGAACCTCCTTGATTTTCGCCGGGATGTTCCAGAGTTCTTTAATCACCTCCTGATAATCCTTGTTCAGGATAGTTCCTCTTTCTTTGCCTATCGCCAAAGCGAGCATGACAAGAACTACAATCTGACCCGTAAAGGCTTTTGTAGAAGCCACACCTATTTCCGGTCCTACATGAATATAGGTGCCTGCATCCGTGAACCGAGGAATGCTGCTCCCCACGGCATTGCAGATCCCGAAGATAAAGGCTCCCCTCTCCTTCGCAAGTTTGATGGCCGCAAGCGTATCTGCTGTCTCCCCGCTCTGACTCAAGGCTATGACGACATCGTCCTTGGTGACCACAGGATTGCGGTAGCGAAACTCACTCGCATATTCCACCTCAGTAGGGATGCGACAAAAACTCTCCAAGAGTTGCTTGCCTATCAGACCGGCGTGCCAGGATGTACCACAAGCCACGATGATGATGCGCTTGGCATTCACCAGTTCTTCTTTATGGTCTGTGATTGCACTCAGCACGATACCCATCTCCGTCTCTTTAGTCGTAGGTGCGCTCTTGCCGTCACTGACGGCTGTCGTCTCAACAATTCGGTTGACTATACGGCCGCGCATACAATTTTTCAGGCATTCGGGTTGCTCGAAGATTTCCTTCAGCATAAAATGAGGGAAACCTCCCTTTTCGATCTGTCCCAGATCAAGGTCTACGGTCTGTATCTCAGGGTTAAGTTTCAGGTTATGGATATCCACAACCTTCAAATCCTGACCGAGTTTCATAACAGCGATATTCTCGTCATTGAGATAGACCACTTTATCCGTATATTCGATAATGGGACTGGCATCAGAGCCCAGGAAAAACTCGTCTTTGTTCTTGCCTATTCCCACGACCAACGGACTTGCCTTGCGGGCAGCGATGATCTGGTCAGGGCAATGCTTGTCGACAATGGCGATGGCATAGGCGCCTATCACCTGTCGAAGGGCAATCTGAACTGCTGTCAACAGGTCCAGATGCTTTTTGAGTTGAATATATTCGATCAGGTTGATGAGTACTTCCGTATCCGTATCACTGGAGAAATGCATCCCCTTGGCGAGCAGATTGTTCTTGATCTGAATATAGTTTTCGATGATACCGTTATGGATAATGGCCAGATTCTTGGATTCGGACAATTGGGGATGTGCATTTACCGTCGACGGTTCTCCATGTGTGGCCCAACGTGTATGTGCGATACCCATGCACCCGGAGATATCCTTGTCCTCACAGAGTGTTTCCAAATCAGAAACTTTGCCCTTGGTCTTATAGACGTTCAGGGCTCCTTTAGGATTGATCAGTGCAACTCCCGCAGAGTCATAGCCTCGATATTCAAGCCGTTTCAATCCTTTTATCAGAATCGGATAGGCCTGTCTCTTTCCTAGATAACCAACAATACCACACATAAACTATTACTGAATAAAATAATCTATTGCCGGGCAAATTAATTCCGCAGGATATTGACAATCAGAGAAGCCACAGAGGTGACAATGCCAACAAGTGAGAACCAAATGGTAGTAGAACTACCTATTGCCGAATTCTTTGCCTGCACGCCATTAGGCTGTACATAAAGGATATCATTCTGTTGTAAATAATAATAAGGGGAATTGATCAGGTTGGCATCATTCAGGTTGAGCCGGTGGATGGATTTCTCCCCGTCAGCAGCCTCCCGAATCAGCATGACGTTATTACGCAGACCATAAATGGTCAGATCGCCAGCCTGTGCAATGGCTTCAAGTACACTCATCTTCTCTGTAGGCACTTGTACGACACCAGGATTCTTCACTTCACCTAAAACCGTCACGCGATAACTCGCCATTCGAACTGTCACGATAGGCTTTTCAGTTTTTGCCATATAGGGCATGATCTTGTCCTTGATCATGTTTTCGCACTCGTCTTTCGTCAATCCTGCGACATGCAAACTACCGACAATAGGGAAATTGATATTACCGTCATTGTCTACAAGATAGCCCTGCAGGTTGCCTCCTGAACCGGTATTCAACTGACCGCTCGTACCAATTGTCGCGGAAACAGAAAGGTTAAAGGGGGCCGCAGCCTCCGGATTCGTCGCATTTACCGTAATTGTCAACTGGTCCTTTGGCATAATTTTGGCATCATATAAAACTTTAGACGCAGCCAAACTCACAGAATCAGCATTCTGAAAATAAGCAACTCCTTTCGCACTGCCACAACTATCTAATGTCAGAACCATTACCATAGCCATGCAGGAAAGTGCCAAACAGATCAACTTTTTCATTCTCTAGTAAAAAATTTCGTTTTAATCTTTGCAAAATTACGCCTTATTTTTCGAAACAACAAATTTTTAGTCTATAAATTAAAGGAGATTAGGAGAAAAGGAAGAAAAGGATAAAGACTGAAAATTTATGTGAATAAATGGTTTGAAATGAGTCTAACCTGATTTTACCCTCCGTGCTCAGGTCCGGCAGGGAACAGAGCCGCAAGAATCGAAACAGACACCGGTCATAACATCAGAGGGGAATGGAGTCCAAGCCCCATTCCCCTCTTCTCTTTTCTGTTCAGCACCATCGCAGCACATTCCCTTCCAGCATCGCCATCAGGAAAAAGATTGAGTTGCCAATGGTGCCTTTACCTTAATAAAACTTGAAATACCTACGTGCATTGTTATAGGATATATCTTCTACCATGCGTACAAGGGCATCATGGTCATTCGGCAGCAATCCTTGCTCTACATCGGTACCGAGAATATTACAAAGCAGACGACGGAAATATTCATGACGAGGATAACTCAGGAAAGAACGGCTGTCTGTCAGCATCCCTACAAAACGACTTAAGATTCCTAAATTGGAAAGAGCATTGATCTGTTTGGTATTACCGTCCAACTGATCATTGAACCACCAGCCGGAACCGAATTGCATCTTTCCGGGTTCATCGCCTTGGAAGTTGCCGATCATCGAGGCTACCATATCATTGTCACAAGGATTCAGGCAATACAAGATTGTCCGTGTCAGTTTTCCCTCCACATTCAGTTCATTGAGGAAATGGGCCATAGCCTTAGCTGTATTAAACTGTCCGATAGAATCAAAACCGGTATCAGGACCGAGTTGCTTATACATCAAAGTATTGGTGTCACGGATTGCTCCATAGTGATACTGTTGTGTCCAACCGGCATCAGCATCCATTTCGCCGCAGACTTTCAGGAAAGCATGCTTGTATTGACGGACCTCTTCTACGGCAAGGTGCTGCTTGCGCATCGCTTTCTCGAAGATAATCTCGATCTGAGAATCCGTGTACGGATCATCGTAGAATTCCTCCACGCCATGATCACTCAATTTACAACCGTTGGCGGTAAAGAAATCATGCCGTTTCTGAAGTGCATCTATCATTTCCTTAAAGGTGGTGATATTCGTATTGTTGACCTCACCGAGTTTCTTGATATAATCAGCGTAATCCGGTTTTTCGATATTCATCGCCTTGTCGGGCCGCCAAGCAGGCAGCATTTTGATTTCGAAACCACTCTCACGTGTCTTCTTATGATAGCGCAGGTCATCTATAGGATCATCTGTCGTACAAACACATTCCACATGATAATGGCGCATCAAACCACGGGCACCGAACTCGGGCAATTTCAATTTCTCATTGCACTCATCATAGATCTCACGGGCAGTTTTCGGACTCAGCAATTTAGTGATTCCGAAAGCCGTCTTCAGTTCCAGGTGTGTCCAGTGGTAAAGAGGATTACGGAAAGTATAAGGAACTGTTTCAGCCCACTTCTCGAATTTCTCCCAATCAGGAGCATCGCCCGTACAGTATTTCTCAGGCACACCGTTTGCACGCATTGCACGCCATTTATAATGGTCACCTCCGAGCCAGAGCTCAGCAATATTCTTGAAGTGATAGTCCTCTGCCACCATCCGGGGAATCAAATGGCAATGGTAATCGATAATCGGCATCTTGGCCGCATGATTGTGAAAAAGGTCCTTTGCCACATCGTTCTGCAACAGGAAGTCTTCGTCCATAAATTGTTTCATAATAGAATAATTTGTTTTTAAGTTTCAAGATACTCATGCAAATATAGCGAATTCCTTTGTATTCCGGAAATTTTGCATTATATTTGCAACGCAAACTAACGCAAACGATTGCGAGAACTCATTCAATAGTAATCAGATATGTCAGATAAGGGTAACAGACATGAATAACGGGAAAAAAAGTAAAGTTCTTCTCATCTATACTGGTGGGACAATAGGCATGGGGAGGAACTCACAAACTGGAGCTTTGGAGCCCCTCGATTTCAACCACTTGGGAGAATCTATGCCGGAACTGAAAGATGTGGATGCAGATATTGATATTTATCAGTTTACGCCACCTATCGATTCTTCGGACATGAACCCTCAAAACTGGGCACAACTCGTCCACATTATTTCTTCCAATTATCCTGACCATGACGGTTTTGTCATTCTCCACGGCACAGACACAATGGCTTACACAGCATCAGCCTTGAGTTTTATGCTGGAAAACCTTACGAAACCTGTTATCCTGACCGGCAGTCAACTTCCTATGGGACTCCTGAGGACGGACGGAAAAGAGAATGTACTCACGAGTATAGAAATTGCCGGTGCACGTCGCCTGGATGGGACTCCCGAAGTTCCTGAGGTCTGCATCTATTTTAGTCAGAGACTCATCAGAGGCAACAGGGCTACGAAAATTGCGGCAGACGGATTCAACGCTTTCGATTCCTTCAATTATCCGCATCTCTGTGAGGCGGGGGTCAATTTCTCCTTTCACAGACACCACATCTTACAACCCGATTATTCCAAACCGATGATACCTCATTACAGGATGGATACCAACGTCATCGTCTTCAGTTTGTTTCCCGGAATAGAAGAGAGTATCATGCGCCACATTCTGGATCACCCTCACTTGAAAGGCATCGTCATGAGAAGTTTCGGAAGTGGCAACGCTCCCCATGTGCAATGGATTTTGCGGCTGTTGAAAGAAGCTTCTTCAAGAGGAGTCATCATCGTCAATGTGAGCCAGTGCATCAGTGGAAGTGTAGAAATGAGCCGTTATGATACAGGCTACCAACTCCAACAGGCTGGTGTGATCAGCGGACATGACAGTACGGTAGAGGCCGCAATCACCAAACTGATGTATTTACAGGCAAGGTATACGGATTTTCACATGGTCCGAATCATGATGTCGCAATCGATAGCGGGGGAAATCACAACCTGATATTTTTACAGTAAATCTATTCCCCCATATTAGTGCTATGGTGAACTCGGAAAGGACAAATACGTTTGAAATAAAGTATACTCCTATTTTTCAGTTGAGGAAAGATAAATAAAAAAACTTGATCACAGTTCGTTTCATTGTCATTGTTTGATAAGTGAAACCAATTTAAGGAAGAGTTTACCCAACTCATTTTATTAGAGGCAAAGAGAAGGTGGAATTCCTGTTTCGCGATGCCTTTTACTACATGATACTATGCTTTTCAGGGTCTTTTGGATAAGAAAGAGGATATGTCTTTATACGATAATCCTCGTTTTATGGTAATAGGCTCTGAATTCACTGGGTGAGCAACCCTTTTTGCGTTTGAAAATCCGATTGAAATTACTAAGGTTATTGAAGCCGCAATCAAAACTTATCTCACTGACACTTTTAGTGGTATCCAGCAATTGCCGGGTGGCATATCCGAGTCTCATGTCAATGATGTATTCACTTAAATTACGCCCCGTATGCAATTTGAAGAACCTGCTAAATGCACTGGGGCTCATTCCAGCCAAATCAGCCAACATCGGAAGGCGGAGGTCATCCATATAATTGTGGGAGATATAGTCTTTCACTTTCAACACTCTCCGGGAATCATCTTCCACCATAACTTTAGCATAACTGGTCGTAGCCAAAGTCTTGGCACCTTCTGTCTTAGACAATTCATACAGTATCGTCAGGAATTCCCTAACGGCATAGAAACCATCCCTGATCTGGCTCAGTCCCGTCAACATCTGATAAACTTTCATGATTGCCTTCAAAGGAAAGCTGATGCCTTTCCTGGCTTCATTTAGCATACGGGCTATAGGCGCCAAAGGGTGGCGGCCGAAAATGGTATCCTCACCATAATCGAAATCAAACTGGATGGTAATCTCATGAATATCCTTACTTTTGCACTTGTACTGTTCCCAGACATGCTCCAGTTGACCGGAAGTGATCAGGACGAGGTCATAATCCCCTATCATCTCCTGGGAATCTCCGACAATGCGCCGTACACCTGAAGCCCCCTCTACAAAATTCAATTCACATGCATCATGATTATGTAGAGGATAAGTGAATTCTTTCTTGTGGCGGTCAGCAATATAAAGTACGTCCTTAGACATAAGAGGAGTAACTTCATGAATGACTTTTTTAGTCTCTTCTGTCATATTCTGAACTTTAATAATGAGATTCCAGAAAACGGAAAACGGCAAGAAAGTTATTGCCGGAGTTCCTTCAATATTTCCGCCATCCGCTCCTTGGTCTTGATAGTCGTCGGAACCAGTGGCAGACGCAATACGTTATTGATGAAACCCATATCGTTCAATAGAGCCTTCACACCTGCAGGATTGCCGTCAACAAAAAGCAGTTTGTACAATTCTGTAAACCGGTGATGGATGATGCGGGCAGATTTGTATTCGCCATTGAATTCCAGGCGAATCATACGGGAGAATTCTTTAGGCAGAGCATTCCCGATCACACTGATTACGCCGACTGCTCCACTGGCAATCATAGAAAAAGTCAAGGCATCATCGCCACTGATGACATCGAAGTCTGCAGGTTTATTCTTGATGATCTCATCGATTTGTTCCAGTGATCCTGAAGCCTCTTTGACAGCGACGATATTTGGGCAGTCATTAGCCAATCTGACCTGCGTCTCCGCTTTCATATTCACACCGGTGCGCCCGGGGACATTGTACATGACAAGTGGTAAAGGACTGACTTTGGCAATTGCTTTAAAGTGCTGGTATAACCCTTCCTGTGACGGTTTATTGTAATAAGGGCAGATACTCAAGATACCGTCAATACCCGACCAGTCACTAGACTTGATTTCATCAATGACTGCAGAGGTATTGTTCCCCCCACAATATTTCAGGATTTTCACACGACCGTGATTGACTTCTTTGACGAGTTCCGTAATCTTATCCTTTTCTTCACGTGTCAGACAAGGTGTTTCTGCAGTTGTAGCCAGGATACAAAGGAAATCAGCACCATTGTCGAGTTGATATTCCACAAGCTTTTTCAGAGTGCGGTAGTCCACACTACCATCCTGTAGGAACGGAGTAATTAAGGCTATACCCAAACCTTTAAAGATATTTTGCATAATGAATTCTATTGAACAATATCTCTGCAAAAATACAATATTTCAAGCGTATTGCAAAGAAAATAAAGAAATTCTATCATTTTTAACCAGTATACGCCCTAATATTGCCAGAAGATTCTTTCATTAATCCTGCCGATTTCTCTATCTTCCGATTCCACACAAAACGCCTTCTCTGTTTTCTGAAGACAACTATTTCGAACCGATATACAGGAATACCATTCCCAAAAGGACCAAGATCAGATCGACGACCTTTGCTTTCAAGTTTTTTTCATGGAATATTGCTGCGCCGAACAGAAAACTGACGATGACACTTCCTCTCCGGATCATGGATACGATAGATATCATAGCCCCCGGTAGAGACAGGGCATAGAAATAGATGAAATCAGCTGCGCTTAAGAAAACAGATATCCACGGAATTGCCCAGTCCCAATGAAAAGCCGTCTGAGGGAACAAGACCTTTCCCTTTCGAAAACGGGACAGCGGTTTGAAGACTGCAAAAAGGAGGACGACTGCCATCATCAGCATCTGATAGATGTTATACCAACCTTGCACCAACATTCGGTCAAGTCCGAGTCCTCCGTTTTCAGGTTTTGCCATCAAATACTTGTCATAAAGTCCGCTGACAGCCCCAAGGACGGCAGCTATCACGATACAAAAGATCCATTTGTTATGCCTGAAATCAATCCCTTCACGCCTGCCGCTTCTGGAAAGCATGAAGAAGGAGGTGACAGCCAGTGCCACACCAATCCACTGGTAAAGATTCAGAACTTCCCCGAACACGATCAACGCTCCGACAAGGACCATCACAGGTCGCGTGGCGTTGATAGGTCCGACAATGGTCAGGGGCAGGTGCTTCATGCCGAAATAGCCGAATATCCAACTCGACAAGACGATGCAACTCTTCAAGACGACATATTTTTGCACTTCCCAGCCTCCATCTGCCACATGCAGGACACTGCCGTTGAGAACATTTGTATAATGTGACAGTAGGATGAGAGGAATGAAGATCACGGAGCAAAAGAGCGTGTTGAGAAAGAGCACTGTAATTACCGCATTGTCGCGTAAAGCCTCTTTCTTGAAAGAATCATAGAATCCCAACAAGGCGGCAGAGATAAAAGCCAATATCAGCCACATCATTTTTATTATCTTTTTTATTCATTCCTCCCGTATCTCGTGACGCAGGATAGATATTCCCGAATTATTAGGAGGGCTTCCTTTTGCAAGGCGATCAGGCACAGAAACCATCTTCCTATAGTCTCACCTTCTAAATCTTATACTCTTCGAACGCCTTAAAATGAAGCACCATACCGTATTGCACATCAATACTTTATTTCTTCCAGGAACAAGGCGTTACCTGGTACACTCTCCCCTGCATCACTTCTGGAACCTTTTACCAATATCTGTTCGAAATCATCGAGAGTTATCAGATGCCGCCCCACGTTGACCATAGTCCCGACGACAGCTCTGACCATATTTCTCAAGAAACGGTTAGCACGGATTGTAAAGATCCATTGCTCTCCCACCTGATCCCAATGCGCTTCCGTGACATGGCAAAAAGTATTGTTCTGATTTCCTCCTGCTTTGCAGAAACAGGCAAAGTCTTTCTCTCCAAGCAACATTGCTGCAGCCTCATTCATTTTACTGAAATCAAGAGGATAATGAACTTCCCAAGAATATCTTTTCAGGAAAGGATTCTTTTTCTGGTGGATGTAGTACCGGTATAAACGAGACTTGGCAGAAAAACGGGCATGGAGTTCCTCCGGAACAAGTTGGATATTACTCACGGAGATATCCCACGGCAGTATTCTGTTCAAGCGATAAAGCAAGCGCCCACAGTCCAGTTCGTCCGGCCAATCAAAGTGTGCCACCATCATCCGGGCATGCACGCCTGCATCAGTACGTCCTGCGCCCACAGTTTCAACTGCCTTCCTAAGCAACGTCGACAAACTCTCGTTCAATCGTTCCTGCACAGATATACCGTTAGGTTGTATCTGCCAGCCATGATAGTTTGTACCGTCGTATGCAAAAGTGATAAAATATCTCATTGCGGTCGCAAAGTTACAAAAAACAAAGTAAATAATCCCATGATAACAATATAAATCAACACGAGTTGTGCATTATCAATGCTGAGGCCTTCTATGGAAGCCCCCGGTAATGAAGCGACCCATGCCACAGTACGGTTAAGTAGCCCTGCCATCAGATCAGCCATTCTGAAAAGGCAATCTGCTGCTGTATCCCAAAGTGACAAGGCAAAGCCGCCTGCAACAAGATAGAGCAATGCAGTAGAAACTGGAATAACCACCAAATTCGTCAATAGGAAATAGCAGGAGAACCTTCCGAAATAATAAATGACCAGAGGGAAGGTCCACAACTGGGCAGAAAGGGATGTTATTAGAAATCCCCATCCCCAGACGGTCACCTTTCGAACCAAAGCTCTCTTCGTCCTTGTTTCTGGAGGAAGAGGGAAAAGCCGGATTCCCAATAGGATTCCCCAAACTGCCAGGAAGGACATTTCAAAACCGATGTCAAACAGAAACAGCGGGTTAGTCATCAACATCACGAACAGAGCCAGCGCCCAACTGTTCAAACTGAATTTATCTCTGTTCAATAAAGACACCAGCGCATAGATGGAAATCATCATCGCTGACCTGACGACACTCGGGCCTGATCCTACCAAAACGACAAAACTCCATATCGCCAATAATATCAGCACCTGATTCCACCAACGATTCCTTCCTCCTAAGAAAAACGCCAGAATCCCGTAGATGATACCTAAATGCAATCCGCTGAGAGAGAGGATATGAGAGGCACCTGAAATAGAATAGGCTTCTGTAGTGGATTTGGAGATACCTGATTCCTCCCCCAATGCCATAGCCTCGATAACAGCCTCATCTTGTCCGTCCTGCTCCAGTCTTATACCTTTCTTAATCAGTTTCTGACGCAATTGAAGAGCAGCCAGGACGGTACGCTGATAAACAGAAAGTCCGGACAAACTGACAGTCGTGCTTTTCCAATCTGAAGGCATCAGGAAAACAGTTCCGATGAAACCGTGGGTTTTCAGCCATAACGGATAGTCAAAGTTTCCCTTTTGCCTGCCTTTGGTCGTATCATCCATATACAAAACGGTCTCCAAACCTTCACCTACTTGCAACAGAGATGCGTCTGCGCCTTCTTTCAGAGTTGAAGGTGTATTCAGGAAACTGGCTCGTACTTTCTTCCCCTTAAAGGGACCGTCGGTCATTATCAGATCACCACGCACGACCTTTCCGTGTTGTACAGGAGGTGTAAGCAATACGGCATGGCAATGGACTCTTTCACCAACTCGTGCCAATTGGTGAGTTTGCAAGGTCATCACACAGTTCCATGCTCCAAGTACAAAAACAGTGGCGAAAATACAACAAGTTTGAAAGACGGCAGGATAGACAGGGCTTGAGTGGGATTGTCTTCTGAAATGAAAAGGCAGATAGGAAAGCCCCATGGACAGCAACAAGAAGGTCAAGGTCACAGACAACCAAAAGTCGGCAGATATCTTACCATAGGAGAGTTTCCCTGCCAGAATGCCAATGACCAATATCCCGGCTATTCGAAGAAAAGGATACAGTTGAATTTCTGTGTTTGTTTTCATGTTTCTCAGGTTCTATACGCTCATACATGAAGGGAGCGAATCAGTTTATTTGATCAAGTTATAAGGTACTATTGTATAGAAGAATATGTGTTTTATCTTAAAGTTTAAGATGCACTTATACCAATCAGCAAAGGTCTAAAATCAGATATTCCTCCAATGGTCCCTTTAGACCAAATACCAAGTCAAAAGAAAATTCTATTTCATAGTTGAGAAAAGATAAATCGATTGTGTTTCATAGTCTAAAATTAAGATTTTCGGTCATTAGAAATATCCTTACCGGATCAGTGTTCTACGTTCCACCTCCTATCGCCATCGTCTATTGTGCGTTGACCTCGAGATGATAGTGATCTTCGTCAAAGGTCACCGCCATCAAGCCATGGACGAATCGAGAGAGTGCAAGCGCAACATGTCCCATTGTCCGTCGAAGATTGAGTTCACACACGCGGATTCCATATTCTGAAGAACCTCCAACTGAAGGATGCGACTTTACGACCATCAAGTCGATTCCAAAAGGTCCCACATAATGTCCCTCAAGTTGTTCTGATGCAATGCTGCCGACATGTTCTCTGCAAAGCCTCAAACTCTCGACCGGCATCCACTCACACAGTATCTGTTCTTTCTCTTCTTCAGTCGCCAAGATATTACCCACGTAAGAAGCACCTTTAGTCTGAAAGAGGTTCAATCCTAGATAATGGACAGTGCCGTCGTCTTTCATTTCAAACTCCAGGGCAAAGTCCATCACTTTCTGATAGAAAGGTTCTACCAGACAAGGGAACGATATGGTCGGAAGAGCCGTTGAATGCGAATAATCGACAAAACGGATTCCCCTACCGGCATTGCTCCAAGGGGTTTTCAGCACTGCCTTTCCCCCGAGATCTCCGATACGGGCTGCCAAATCCTGTTTGTTCCCTACCTCAACGACGTTCTGTTGAAGGAGCGTACACCAATGCTGTCTGGAAGACAAGTCTCGTATCCATTGCTCATTGAAAAGGAATTGCCCGCCCTCCGCCGTCGCAGATTCGGACGAAACATAAGCCTCTGTTATTGAAGAGCGGAACAGTTGTCTGATCACAGACCTGTCCCATCCCCACGGGTCTACAGGATGAGACAGTTGTACAAAACCATTTGTCTCGGCAAACTCCCGATCATAATATGTCAGTTTCTTGAATTCCTGAGACTGGCAAGTGATGAAATTCACCGAAGGCAGGCGACGTGAAAGTTTCTCATGCAAAAGAGACACTGAATCTGCTGCCTCACGGACATCATCAACCAAGACAAAATCACCTGCATCAGCCCAAATGACAGGGAGCCAACCCAGATCCCGTCCCAACTTCCGAGCAGCGGGAGGAGGTGTATACTGCCATTGGTTGCAAGCCAATGCAAGATCATGCTCAGGATTGAAGATATGCAATTTCAACATAGCAAATGCAAAGATAAGAATTTCTATCGAGGATTTAAATCTAAAAAAAACTAAATTTAAAATATTTTGCTATCTTGGGGTTGCAAATTAGAAAATATGTATTATCTTTGCATGAGGAACTCAAAATTGATTTAAAGACAAATCTGATAAATTAGCTCTGAATTATGGAAGATGCTTTCTTTCGCACGCATACCTACCTTCTGGAACATACTCATGCACCAGTACGACGTACTTTAATGGATGAGATAGACTGGAATAGCCGGATGATAGGCATTGTTGGTACGAGAGGGGTGGGAAAAACGACTTTCCTCCTGCAATATGCTTTGGAGAAGTTCGGGTGCAATGATCCCAGATGTTTATATGTAAACATGAACAACTTCTATTTTCAGGGACATAGTATCACAGAGTTTGCCGGCAACTTTGTCAAGAAGGGCGGCAAGGTCCTGCTGATTGACCAAGTATTCAAACATCCGGATTGGAGTAAGGAGTTACGTAAAAGCTATGATCTCTATCCCACCCTGAAGATTATTTTCACTGGAAGCAGTGTCATGAGGCTTGAAGAGGACTACCCGGAGTTGAAGGGCATCGTCAAGAGCTACGACCTTTGGGGATTTTCTTTCCGGGAATTCCTCAATCTACAGACCGGCAACCACTTTCATCCTTATTCTTTGGATGAAATTCTGTCAAATCACGAACATATCATCAAAGAGATCTTACCTGAGGTGAGTCCCATCAAGTACTTCCAGGACTATATCCACCATGGGTTTTACCCTTTCTTCTTGGAGCACAGGGATTTCTCTGAGAATCTGCTGAAGACGATGAATATGATGACTGAAGTGGACATCCTCTTCATCAAACAGATCGAATTGAAGTATCTTGTAAAGATCAAAAAACTGTTTTACCTTTTGGCTGTAAGCGGACCCAAGGCACCGAATATCAGTCAACTCGCAGAAGACATCAAGACGAGCCGAGCTACTGTCATGAACTATATCAAATATCTTTCTGATGCCCGGCTGATTAATATCATATATCCTCAAGGACAGAAGTTTCCCAAGAAACCGGCAATGGTAATGATGCAGAACTCAAATCTGATGTATGCCATTTACCCGGTCACAATAGAGACGTCGAAACTCATGGAGACTTTCTTTATCAATGCATTATGGAAAGATCATACTGTGAATATCGGACCTAAAGGACATTATTTCATCGTAGATGGAAAGTTGAAGTTTAAGGTCTGTGACGCCAAGGCGCAGGGCAGACTGAGATTGAATCCCGACATTATCTATTCCCGTTACAATACGGAGGTCGGAAGAGGGAATCAGATTCCCCTATGGCTATTAGGTTTCCTTTATTAGGTGCCCTTGAGGACAGAAGGAAATTACTAAGGAAAAAGAAGAATAAGTAAAGGAGTAAGTTTCAACTTCGAAGAAAGTCTATTTCTAGAAGGTCAGATACATCAGAGAAAAGAACAGAAACCCGTTGGCGGAATTAATCTAGAGCGTATTTAACTCTCCCGATAGGTCGTTTATTCCTATAATTGATATACTGTAGAACAGTAAATGCACTGATCTTTGCAATAATTCTAGTGAACAGTCCGGCGGTTTGCTTTGCGTAATTACGGAAGATCATGAATTGGTCACAGAGCTGTGAGAAGTTGGTCT
>NZ_JAMXLY010000012.1 GCF_024054555.1 Segatella cerevisiae
GCCAGGATCAAACTCTCCATTGTAAATTGTCTTTCCTGCGCCGCTTCCCGTGTCTCCCGTTAGGGAAACGGGGAAGCGGCGCCTTTGTTCTGTTCAGGGTACCCTTCCGTTCCGACCGCGACTTTCGTCCCGGCGGACGGACGGTTCTTTCTTCTTCTACGCTCGGGATCTGCCCGTGTACCCGAAAGTACACGGGCAAGTCCCATTCTTGTACTGCCTGTCTGTTTTATGTGAATCTTTTCAAAGAACTCTTTCTTTCGCTCACGGTTTTTTGCCGAAAGCGGTTGCAAAGGTATGTATTTCTTCCCATACCTCCAAATATTTGGGTGGAAAATTCAAACAATTTTTGAAACATTTCGACTTTATTGACAAAGGAGAGTGGAAAAATAATATTCGTTCACATTGTTAAGAAAAGCCAACCAGTTATAATTCAAGTATTTATGCCCCCAATCCAACATTTCCCATATTTTTGCGATAAAAACAGAGTATTTTCTCATTTGAAAAAACACAGTAATGCCGAATTTCATAAAGAAAGACTGATTTAAAGGAGACGTTAACCCACAATTTGAAAAAGCTTATAAAGATTTTCTATAAGAAAGAAAAAGAAACAATGAATTTTTGGAGCAACATAAACAGAGATTTAAACTCTAGAAGTTCCTTTTATGGCGGCAAAGAGGAAATAACACTTTAGAAGAAGAAATGCAGGCTAGCGCTACAAGCTTCCAATATAAAGACAACAGCCGTTTAGTCTGGAAAAAAAATGAGATGTAAGAAGAGGACCCTGTTGGCGGAATTAAATGGCAGAAAGCGTTACGTTCGAAAAGTTGAACATGTTATGAACTGTTGTCACCTCGTAATGCTCAAACACCGGAGTAGAGTTCAACACGTATGGTAGACTATATTCAAATTCTTGGCAATAATGTTATATGCTTTTGCCATAAACCGTAAAGAATAAAAAATTAGACATTCTGCTGAAAGTTGTAGTAGACTGCCACTTGCCGACAAAATAAACGATAATCACAGCCGGCCCCCCTATAGTTCCGATGCAAAGACAGATTAAGAACAAGTCGAAGACAAATCCGTTCCCCCACCAATCCACCTCTATCCTCAGTTCCTTCTGACTCCGTTCCCTATTGCTGTTATTAGCTCAAGGACCAGTTGAGGCAATCTATTGACGTGGATCGACAGGGGTGTAAGGACGTACGTTATTAGGGTCGTACGACATGACGATGTCAAGACGTACGCGAACAGAACCTCATAAAACGGGTGTACTGAACCTCATGAAACAGGTGAACAAATCTCATGAAACGAAAGAACAGATCTGTTTAGTTTAGAAAGGAATTGATTTATAAGGGGCGATCTTTAAGGCCAAGACCATCACTAAAAAATAAAAGAGAGTTGAACACTCTCTTTTATTAAAAAGCCGGATAGAGTTTTTATTCACTCTATCAAAAACTCATCAGAACGAATCCGAGGTCAGAAAAGACTATCCTAAGATTTTCAGATATCCAAAACAGGAGCCTTATCTGCACCGGCAGCAGCTTCAAACTTAGTCATTTTCTGAAAACCGAGGAATCCTGATACCAGGACATTCGGGATACGTCGGATAAAAACATTATAATCTTGAACAGCTTCATTATATTTCTGCCGAGCTTCATTAATCCGATTTTCCGTACCTTCCACTTGTTTTTGCAAATCCTTAAAGTTCTCACTGGCTTTCAAATCCGGATAACGCTCACTGATCATCATCAGTTTACCCAAAGCTGCGCTCAATTCACCTTGTGCATTTTCAAACTGCTTTAATTTCTCTGGTGTTAAAGAAGCTGCATCCAATGTGATCTGACTAGCCTTTGACCGCGCCTCAGCCACTTCCTTGAAAGTAGAATTCTCATGTTTAGCATAAGCCTTGACCACCTTCGTCAAATTAGGCAGTAAATCAGCCCGCCTCTGATATGTAGATTGGACATCTGCCAAAGCCGTCGTAGCAGCTTCCTGTTTTTTTACCATCCCATTATAAGCACCGAAAGCCCAAAAGATAATAATCAGCACAATAGCTCCAATAATCCAAAGCCCCTTCTTTTTCATAGCGTAATATTTTATTCATTAATAATTAATTGAGTAATTACATCTCACAAATTTCAAATCAGATTCAAGTTGATGTTGGTAAACCGATGATTAATATCATGCCCAAGAATCCCAAGACAACTTTTTTAGTTCTTCTCTAATATAATATTGTTTTTCCACTAACAACTTTTTTATCCCTTCTCATCAGAAAAGACTTGAACCCTATTCCATTGATTTAAGCCCTATCTTTCTTAATAGAAGATATTTTCGTTTCTTATTCCACAAGTCCAGTAAACATATTTGAAGGTATAGACCTTTGATGTCCGGCTATAACCATCATGATTATCATGTTACTTCAGAATTCATTCTGAAAGAATTGATTCTAAGATCGGGCATCCGTTTTCGAAAGTTTGAAGGTTACCATCAACTTACCAACTTCCACCAGAGCCACCACCTCCAAAGCTGCCGCCTCCAAAGCTACCACCGCCAGGACTGTCACCCCCATCAAAAAATCCTCCACCTCCACCAAAGAAGAAAGGCGGGGGACCATCGTGCCTGTCGTTATGATTTTTATGATGTCGCAGAAAGCGGTTATCAGGAGAGATGATCCCAAATTGTGCCAAGAGCCACATGATCAACAGGAATCCAGGGTAACCGAAGAAAAGGACGATCAGGAAAATCATCACAAGAATATCTCCCCCGGAGTTCACTTCCCCCTCATCCACATTTTCGAGTCCAGTCTTACCCGTTTTAAACTTACTATAGATTGCCTTACAAGTAGAAAGTACGGCGGAGTCAGGTCTCTCCTGTTTCATATTCTTGACGATACAAGCCCGCCCGATATCATAACATTCTACATCTGTCAAGTCAGCCTCCAGACCTTTTCCGGGAGCAATAAAATACTGATGATCCTGGACAGACACAACAATGACCAGTCCCCTCCGATTTTTTTTGTCTCCTACCCCATTAGCATTTCCAACATCCTGAGCCATTCGAAAAGCGTCTCCATCCTTGATTCTGTTGGCAATGATGAACACCGTCTGGATACCACATTGATGCTGCAAATTATAGAGTAATTTATCCGACTCCGATTTTGTCTCCGGATCCAAGACCCCATCAGGGTCACAGACATACTTGGTGCGATCCTGGAGATGCACCATAGGAATCTGATCCGCCGACCAAACCTTACCATAAATATAATAAGGTGTCAGCGCCAGAAACAAAATCAAAGACAACCGGAACAATCTATTGTTCATACACTAGCTTTTTCTATTCGTAAACCTCGTCGATTCCAAGTCCGTCATTCTGGCTATCCTCGCTCATACAAGGATTATATTTGGCCGGAAGGTCGAATACCGCCTTCTGATTATAAGGCAAAGTGGGATCAGCATAAACTTTTTTCATAAATATAGCCCAAATCGGGAGAGCCATCGTGGCCCCCTGTCCCATTCGCATCGAATCAAAATGGATATCCCTATCTTCACCGCCGACCCAGCAGCCACTGACCAACTGAGGCGTAAATCCCAGGAACCAGCCATCAGCATTATTGTTCGTCGTACCCGTCTTGGCTCCTATCTGACCAGTAAAGTGATAATTATACCTCAATCTCCCTGCAGTACCGCCATCGACAACACCCTGCAAGAGCACCAACATCTTATTGGCACAATCCGCATTCAGCACCTCATTCATACGCGGCTGGAAACGAGCGATTACATTACCTTCATTATCTTCGATCCGAGATACGAACATCGGCGCGCAGCGAATACCATGATTGGCAAAAGTAGAATAAGCGCTGACCATCTCTGCCACAGAAACCTCGCAAGGACCTAGACAAAGCGCCATAGAAGGATAAATATCCGGATTATTGATACCAAAATCATGCAAGAGGGATACGAATTGACGCGGATTCAACTTACTCATCAGATAAGCAGATATCCAGTTGTTCGATTGCGCCAGTCCCCATTTCAGAGTCACCATTTGCCCATAGCGTGCATGACTGGCATTACGAGGCGTCCACCAACTCCCAGCAACGCGGTAAGACTGTTGCCGGTTAGGCGCCTTGTCACAAGGAGAAAATCCATTTTGCATGGCCAGAGAATACAGGAACGGTTTGATAGTAGATCCTACCTGCCGACGGCCGGACATCACCATGTCATACATGAAATGAGTATAGTCAATTCCCCCGACATACGCCTTTACAGCGCCCGTCTTCGGATCCATGCTCATGAACCCGGAGCGAAGGAACATTTTATAATACCTGATAGAGTCAATAGGAGTCATTGTCGTATCCAGATCACCATGATAAGAGAATACCGTCATATCAGTAGGCGTATGGAATGAGCGTCTGATTTCCTGAAGAGAAGCCCCCGCCTTTTTCAAAGCCCGATACCTGTCACTCTGGACGATCGAACGGTTCATGATCGCCATAATCTGAGCCCGGGTAAGTTTGTCCGAGAAAGGCGCACTCGGTTTGTGCTGATTCTCCGAATCAAAGGCAGGCTGCAGGAAATTAGCGATATGCTCATAGACAGCTTCTTCAGCATACCTCTGCATACGAGAGTCAATCGTAGTATACACCTTCAAACCGTCAGTATAGACATTATAAGGTGTCCCGTCTTTCTTGAAATTCTTGTTGCACCAGCCATAAAGCGGATCTGTAGCCCAAGCGATGGAATCCAACACATATTGATTATGGTCCCAAGCGGCATAATCATCTATCTGAGGCCGTTTAGCCATCATATATTGACGAAGGAATTCCCTCAAATAGACAGCAGTACCATCCTTGTGGTCGATACGGTGGAAGTTCAGGACGAGAGGACGTGCACTCTCCTCCTCGTAATCCGCATCAGACAGATACCCCGCCTTGACCATCTGCTGCAGTACGATATTCCGTCTCTGTCTGCAACGATCAGGGTAGCGCACCGGATTGAAATAGGACGGATTCTTGCATAGACCGATCAAGGTCGCTGATTCATCCAGTGTCAGATTTTTCGGTTCCTTATTGAAATACACGTTAGCAGCAGACTTGATGCCCACCGCATTATGCAGGAAATCGAAATAGTTCAAATACAGAGCGACGATCTCATCCTTGGTATAGTAACGTTCGAGTTTGATGGCAATCACCCATTCGATAGGTTTTTGGAACAGTCTCTGCATTGTACTTTGAGCCGTCTGAGAATACAACTGTTTGGCGAGTTGCTGAGTGATCGTCGACCCGCCACCTGCATTCTGTTCGCCGAGCAATCCCCTTTTGATCACAGCCCTTCCCAGAGCCTTGAAGTCGATTCCGGAATGTTGGTAGAAGCGGATATCCTCAGTAGCGACCAATGCATGCACCAGATGAATGGACATCTTGGAATAAGGAATAACGATCCTGTTCTCCTTGTTCAGATTCCATGTTCCCATCACTTTTCCATCAGCAGAATACACCTGTGTAGCATAACGGTTGATCGGGTTCTGCAGATCTTCCAGATCCGGCATATATCCGATCCAACCAAACCAAATAGCTGTAAAAGCGAAAGCTGAAAAACCGACTACGATCACCAGTATCGCCCAAAGAATATGAATGAATTTCTTTCTCATTATAATGATTCTCTGTTGATGTTTACCGTGCAAAAATACAACTATTTTCCGAATAATCAATAAAGGGCATAAAATATTAGTTTGTAAACCAATGAATTGAATTCTACCATTTAAATCTTAAATGAATCTCTATTTTTCTCATATATTTCAGCAAATACTTCTGTTTTCCGAAAAAGATTTCCTATCTTTGCAGAAAAGAAATGAATCCGTCGGAAGTCGAATTCATGCTATTTTCTTACTCATTATATCAGGCAACATGCCAAAAGCAATCTGAAGTGGTGATCCAGAACCAACATATAGAAAGAAGATTGACAAGCTTGTCCAAGATTCATCTCAAAAATGATTTGACAGACAAGAGATATAATGAATTTTCCCTTTTCAAACACATTTTTTCCTCTAGTCAGACATTTCTGTTTCAAAGGGGCACATATAAGTTGGAAACATATGTATATCAAAAGTTTTTGATAGAATGGAAAAACATAATTTTGTAACAATTGCCGACCTTTCTAAAGAGAAGATCATGTATCTTCTCCAAATGGCGCATGAGTTCGAGAAGCACCCCAACAGGGAAATTCTCAAAGGTAAAGTCATCGCGACCTTGTTCTTCGAGCCATCTACGCGAACACAACTCAGTTTTCAGACGGCAGCCAATCGTCTCGGCGCTCGCGTCATCGGGTTCTCTGATGCCAAGACCTCGAGCACGACAAAGGGCGAGACCCTGAAAGACACGATTCTGATGGTAAGCAATTACGCGGATGCCATTGCGATGAGACATTACATTGAAGGTGCGGCACAATATGCCAGTGAGGTCTCCCCCGTACCTATCATCAATGCAGGCGACGGTGCACACATGCACCCTTCACAATGCCTTCTCGATCTCTATTCCATCTACAAGACACAAGGCACATTGGATAACCTGAATATCTATCTCGTAGGCGACTTGAGATATGGCCGCACCGTACATTCCCTGATTACGGCAATGCGTCATTTCAATCCCACCTTCCATTTCATTGCCCCCAAAGAACTGGCAATGCCGAATGAGTACAAACTGTACTGCAAAGACCACAATATCCAGTTCCAAGAGCACACGGCTTTCAACGAGAAAGTTATAGCAGACGCGGACATTCTCTATATGACCCGTGTTCAGAAAGAGCGTTTCAGTGACCTGATGGAATATGAAAAGGTCAAGAACGTCTATCGTTTGACCAACGACATGCTCAAAAATGTCAAACCCAACATGAAAGTGATGCATCCCCTGCCCCGTATCAATGAAATCGCCTATGAAGTGGATGCCAACCCCCATGCCTATTACATACAACAAGCCAAGAACGGACTTTATGCCAGAGAGGTTATCTTCTGCTATTGTCTGGGAATCTCTCTCGAAGACGTCAAGAACGATACAACCATCATAGAAAGCAAATATTAAAATTCAATGCTAAATTCAAAGATCATGGCAAAGAAAGAAATGTTGGTAGCCGCTATTGAGAACGGTACTGTAATCGATCATATACCAGCAGATAAGACATTTCAAGTTGTCAATCTGCTCAAGCTCCAAGAGTTCAAGTCCCCTGTTACGATCGGATACAACCTCCCCTCCAAAAAACTGGGGAAGAAAGGCATCGTGAAAGTCTCGGGAAAATTCCTCTCAGACGACGAGATCAACCGTCTAGCCGTATTGACACCAAATGCTGTCGTCAACACGATCAAAGATTACGAGGTCGTAGAGAAAAGGACAGTCGAACTGCCTGATACCCTTCGCGGGATCATCAAATGCAACAATCCGAAATGCGTCACCAACAATGAACCGATGGAGACCGTCTTCAATGTCGTCGACAAGAGTAAGGGAGTGGTCAAATGCCATTATTGTGACAAGGAGCAAGATATCGATAAAGTGCAATTTCTTTAATCACAATCTGTTTTTAATTGCAGAATGCCACAAAAATTCACTTTAAAGTTTGGATAAGTAATAAGGAATGCCTAAATTTGCAAAGAACTTATAGGCAAGTTTAATTTAAAAACACTGTACATAATGGAAAGGGATCAAGAGATTTTCGACCTGATTGAAAAAGAGCACCAGCGCCAACTCAAAGGGATGGAACTGATTGCCTCAGAAAACTTTGTAAGTGACGAGGTCATGAATGCCATGGGCTCCTATCTGACCAACAAGTATGCTGAAGGTCTGCCCGGCCACCGCTACTATGGAGGGTGTCAGGTGGTAGACCAGGTTGAGGACTTGGCACGTGAACGCGTCAAGAAAGTCTTCGATGCGGAATATGCGAATGTCCAACCCCATTCCGGTTCTCAAGCCAATGCGGCAGTACTGCTGGCATGCCTGAAACCCGGTGATACCTTTATGGGACTTAATCTTGCACAAGGCGGCCACTTGTCTCACGGAAGTGAAGTCAACACTTCAGGTATGCTCTACCATCATATCGGTTACAATCTGAACCGCGAAACAGGAAGAGTAGACTATGATGAGATGGAAAAACTGGCACAGAAATACCAGCCCAAACTGATTATCGGAGGAGGATCTGCCTACAGCCGTGAATGGGACTATGCCCGCATGCGCAAGATCTGTGACGAGGTCGGTGCCATTTTCGTGGTAGATATGGCCCATCCTGCAGGTCTTATTGCTGCCGGCCTTTTGGAGAATCCCGTGAAATATGCTGATATTGTCACGACAACCACCCACAAGACACTTCGCGGTCCGCGTGGAGGTGTCATTCTGATGGGCAAGGATTTCGACAATCCCTGGGGCAAGACTACGAAAAAGGGAGTTGTCCGGAAGATGTCCTCACTACTCAATTCGGCTGTATTCCCAGGCGAGCAAGGCGGTCCTTTGGAGCACGTCATTGCAGCAAAAGCCGTAGGATTCTATGAAAATCTCAAACCTTCCTGGAAAGAATATGCCACACAAGTCAAGAAAAATGCTTCGGTATTAGCTGATGCCTTGATGCAACATGGTTTCGATATTGTGAGTGGAGGAACAGACAACCACTCGATGCTGATCGATTTCCGCTCCAAGTATCCTGAGCTTACAGGAAAACTGGCAGAAAACGCACTTGTAGCCGCAGACATTACCGTCAATAAGAATATGGTACCTTTTGATACAAGAAGTCCTTTCCAGACATCAGGTATCCGCATAGGTACAGCTGCAATGACGACCCGTGGTGCAAAAGAAGACATGATGCACCTGATAGCAGACCTCATTGATGAAGTCTTGAAAGACCCAGAGAATGATCAGGTCATCTCAAGTGTTCGGGAAAAAGTCAATGCGACAATGAAGAAATACCCACTGTTTGCTTATTGATTAAAAAACTATCGAGAAGGTCATCACCCTTCAAAATCTCCTAAATAAATCTGAAGGTCCGGGATTCAATGAATCCCGGACCTCATTTTTTATACCTGAACAAGGATAAGTACCTGCATTCCTGATAAAAGACATGACCAAAGAAAGTAAAGCAACTGAACTCTCACGATGTGTTCCCTAAAACTATTCTTTTCTCAACGGCCTGTTGCCTACAAGGAAAAGATAGATGATGATCACATGAATCCGTGAAGAATATATTTTCAAGTTATCTTACCGTAATATGGAAACAGCCCTGGTTGATCTCATATTTGATAAAACAACGGTTGTGTTTATGCATATCATTGAGCACTTCACTAAGCACCCATTTCAAAGTATCATTTCTTACCTTACGGCGATTTTCGCCCGGAGCCTCAACGGTGCGGTACCGGTTATAACTGACATCGAATGTTGTTCCATACATGTGGCAGGAATGTTGGGTGGCATTCCCGTTATGACTTCGCAGGTTAATCACATCCGCCTTGCTTCTCATCACACTCGTGATAATGATCTGGTGCAAGGGAATACCCTTCAGTTGCAAACTGTCGTAATAACTTCTGCCTATATCCTGCAAGAGGATCGCAGCACGGGGAACAAGATAAGGGATACTCGAATGAAGAGGCTCCACATAGAAATAAGGATTACAACCAATATATACGAGTTTACTCTTTTCATCCATTGCCTTTTTCCGGTCATCAACAGGTTTCACACCCCATTTTCCGGCAGCGATAAGTTGTACATCATTCGCATCCGAAAAAGTCTTTTGGAAATCCGGCACACTGATAATCCGATGCTTCGCCAAAGAGCCGTCCGTATTGAAAAACACAGTGAGGGCAGCCGAATCAGCAGGCGTAACAGCATCTCCCCCTTTCGGATTTTCAGAAAGGGCCAAAGGAACATCCTCATGTCGTGCAGATTTCTTTAAATCCCTCTTGTTCGGTTTAGAATTTGCACCACCTATAAACAGCACTTTTACCAAGAACAAAACCAATACCACGGACATGAAAATTCTGGTATATTTCCTTTTTGAAATCATCATATAAATCTCTCAACTATTTTGACACAAAAGTACAAAAAAGATAAGAGATTGAAGAGTCGTTTCACTATTTTTTTGTAACTTTGCACTGTATCGTTTTATAAGATAAAAACAGTTAAATAATTACATTGATAGAGAAGCATATCATTTTAGAGGATATTGATCCGGTTATTTTCTACGGCATCAATAATTGTCATCTCCAGATGTTCAAGTCACTCTTCCCCAAATTACATATTGTGGCCAGAGACAACGTCATCCGCCTGCTCGGGGACGAAGAGGATATGGCAAGGGCTGAGCAGAACATAGAAGCCATGCGCAAGCATGTCCTGAAATACAACACGATCCAGGATGGCGACATCCTGAATATTGTCAAAGGCCATAAGCCCCAAGATGAAAATGCCAAAGGAGTCCTTATCTATAACATCTCAGGCAAGCCCATCAAGAGCAAAAGTGCCAATCAACAGAAACTGATAGACTCCTTTGAGAAAGATGATATGATCTTCGCTGTCGGCCCTGCCGGTACAGGCAAGACCTACCTGAGTGTCGCACTTGCCGTCAAGGCGCTGAAAGAGAAGGCGGCCAAGCGCATTATCCTCAGCCGTCCGGCTGTTGAAGCCGGAGAGAAACTGGGATTTCTTCCCGGAGATATGAAAGACAAGATCGATCCTTATCTCCAACCCCTTTACGATGCTCTGGAAGATATGATTCCCGCTGCGAAACTGCAGGACATGCTGGACAAGCATACCATCCAGATAGCACCTTTAGCTTTTATGAGGGGGAGAACCCTCAGCGACGCAGTCGTCATTCTGGACGAAGCCCAGAATACCACATCACAACAGATACGCATGTTTCTTACCCGAATGGGCTGGGACACCAAAATGATTATTACCGGCGATCTGACTCAGATCGACCTTCCGAGAGAACAGAAGAGCGGTCTGAAAGAAGCCTTGAAGATATTAAACGGAATTGAAGGGATTTCCATCGTCAGTCTGGGACAAGAAGATATCGTACGACACAAACTTGTGACCAGGATCGTGAATGCCTACGCCTCTTATGACCGGGAGATCCAAGAAAGGAAAGAAGCCCAAAGGAGGGAATGCAGGATCCCTTATTTCGATTCAGATATCAAGACCAAGAACTGAAAAGGCGAAGCCTTCGGTGATTCGGGTCCTGACAAATCAACAGAGAAAATTCTTGCGGTTGTTAGTTTAAACTCAAATATAATGAAAGCTTTAACCAGAACTGATTTCCATTTCGATGGACAGAAAAGTGTTTATCACGGAAAAGTACGTGACGTGTACAACATCAACGACGATTTGATCGTAATGGTCGCTACTGACAGAATCTCGGCTTTTGACATCGTCCTGCCTAAAGGCATCCCTTTCAAAGGACAAGTACTCAATCAAATTGCTGCACGTTTCCTGGACCTCACGAAAGACATCTGCCCGAACTGGAAACTTGCCACACCTGATCCAATGGTAACCGTAGGCCTCAACTGTAAAGGCTTCCCAGTAGAGATGATTATCCGCAGCATCCTTACCGGAAGTGCATGGAGAGCCTACAAAGACGGATGTCGTGACCTCTGCGGCGTCAAACTCCCTGATGGAATGAGGGAGAACCAACGCTTCCCAGAGCCGATCGTCACCCCGACAACAAAGGCTGCAACAGGGCATGACCTGAATATCTCCAAGGAAGAGATCATCAAACAGGGACTTATTCCTGCAGATGACTATGCCATCATTGAAGACTGGACCCAAAAACTCTTCAAGCGTGGTCAGGAAATCGCAGCCAAGCGTGGCTTGATCCTCGTGGACACCAAATATGAGTTTGGCAAGCGCGATGGTCAGTGCTACCTGATTGATGAAATCCACACTCCTGATTCCAGCCGCTATTTCTATACGGAAGGCTATGAGGAGAAATTCGAGAAAGGCGAACCGCAGAAACAACTGTCCAAGGAGTTTGTACGCCAGTGGTTGATCGAACAGAATTTCATGAACGAACCTGGTCAGAAGATGCCGGAATTGACCGACGAATTTGCTGAGAAGGTCAGTGAAAGATATATCGAACTCTATGAGCACATTACCGGAGAGAAATTCGATAAAGCTACCGAAGAGGGTGATATTGCAACACGAATTGAGAAAAACGTTAAGTCCTATCTGGCTTCTCGTAAATAAATAATCCCCCCGGGATGCCCATTGTCAGTATCCCGGGGGAGTATAATCTTGAATATAAATATGTATCAGCAGGAAAAGATCAAACCCTATGGAGAAGATGGAGATAAAGGACAACTTGTCAAAGATATGTTTGATCACATCGCTCCTACTTATGATACACTGAATCATAGACTGTCCTGGGACATAGATAAAGGTTGGAGAA
Source organism: Segatella cerevisiae (assembly GCF_024054555.1). Classification (GTDB taxonomy): domain Bacteria; phylum Bacteroidota; class Bacteroidia; order Bacteroidales; family Bacteroidaceae; genus Prevotella; species Prevotella cerevisiae. The sequence continues at coordinate 12,405 of NZ_JAMXLY010000012.1, forward strand.
AGAAAGCCATTAAAGAACTGATACCTTATCACCCCCGGGAAATATTGGATGTCGCTACAGGAACAGGCGATTTTGCCATCCTCGCAGCTCAGATGCTACGCCCTCGTCACCTGATCGGAACGGATATTTCCGAAGGTATGATGGAAATAGGAAAAGAGAAAATTTCCAAAGCGCATCTGGAAGACATCATCCTCTTTAAAAGAGAGGATTGCATGCATCTCTCGTTCGAGGACGACACTTTTGATGCGGTCACAGCCGCTTTCGGAATCCGCAATTTCCAGAACTTGGACCAAGGATTGAAAGAAATGTACAGAGTACTCAAAAAGGGAGGACATCTGAGCATTGTCGAACTCACAGAACCTGTAATGTTCCCCATCCGCCAGTTCTTCAGAATATATTCCCATACCTTCCTGCCCGTTTACGGAAAACTGGTTTCCAAGGATTCCGGTGCCTACCACTATCTGACCAAAACCATAGAAGCCTTCCCACAGGGAGAGACCATGATGAGCATCTTCAAGAAAGCAGGATTTTCAGAAACCAGATTCAGGCGGCTTTCCTTCGGAATCTGCACCCTCTATTTTGCGACGAAATAATACGGGACGAACTCTCATTCCAGACATTAATAAAAAAGACAGGATTATGGACAAATACGGACTAATCGGATATCCTTTGGGACATTCTTTTTCAAAGGACTATTTCAATGAGAAATTTCACAACGAACACATTGATGCGAGATACATCAATTTTGAAATTCCAAACATTGAAGACCTCCCCGAGATCATTGATTCCAATCCGGAGTTGAAAGGTTTCAACGTGACTATTCCTTATAAGGAACAGGTCATCAGTTATTTGGATTACATCAGTCCGGAAGCACGTTCTATCGGTGCCATCAACGTCGTAAAGGTAGAGCATAAAGGCAGTGACGTCATCTTGAAAGGATTCAACAGTGATGTCATCGGCTTTACCAAAAGCATCGAACCGCTACTTGAAACATTCCATAAGAAAGCGCTCATACTTGGTACCGGCGGTGCTTCCAAGGCCATCAACTATGGACTGAAGTCACTGGGACTGGAGAACATTTTCGTCTCCCGCTACCAAAGGCCAGGCACCATCCAATATGACCAACTTACCCCTGATATCATACACGAATACAATGTGATCGTCAACTGTACCCCTGTCGGAATGTACCCTCATGTAGATGCCTGCCCTCAGATTCCCTATGAAGCTTTGGACACGCACAATCTGTTGTATGACCTCATCTATAATCCGGATACTACCCTATTTATGAAGAAAGGCAAAGAACGAGGTGCTAATGTCAAGAACGGATTGGAAATGCTCCTCCTCCAAGCCTTCGCCAGTTGGAAGTTCTGGACGAGTAAAAATGATGCCGACAACGGCTGACCCGTTTCTCACCTCCATCAAAGTGCCAAAAGACTGTCCTTCTCTTAAGATCAAATAACGGTCAGACAAAGACATTCAGGGACAATGAGGACGAAAGACGAAACATCAATCTCAATCCCACAGAAAACTTCACCTCATCTGAGGCAAACAATATATCATCAATAAAAGTTCGCAGACCATTAAATAAAAGAAGCATTCAAGACAATGAAAAACCGTTATATGATGCGCGGAGTTTCCGCAGCAAAGGAGGATGTGCACAACGCCATCAAAAACCTGGATAAAGGTATTTTCCCACACGCTTTCTGTAAAATCATGCCCGACATACTCGGAGGAGACCCCGACTACTGCAACATCATGCACGCTGACGGCGCAGGCACAAAATCATCTTTAGCTTACCTGTATTGGAAAGAAACGGGTGATCTGAGCGTATGGAGAGGTATTGCACAGGATGCCATTGTCATGAATACGGATGATCTGCTTTGCGTGGGAGCAGTAGACAACATTCTGGTGTCCAGTACCATCGGAAGGAACAAGATGCTCATCCCGGGAAAGGTGATATCTACCCTCATCAACTCCACTGACGAAATACTCTCTGATATGCGGAAGATGGGTATCGGCATCTGGCCTACCGGTGGAGAGACTGCTGACGTCGGAGATCTGGTACGCACGATCATCGTCGACTCTACCGTCACCTGCCGGATGAAACGCAAGGATGTCATCGACAATTCCAATATCTGCCCGGGAGACGTGATCATCGGATTAAGTTCTACAGGAAAAGCCACCTATGAAAAGACCTATAACGGCGGAATGGGCAGCAATGGCCTGACTAGCGCGAGACACGATGTCTTCGCCAAATATCTGGCTGAGAAATATCCTGAAAGTTATGACCATGCCGTCCCACCGGAACTCGTATACAGTGGAAAGTACAAATTGACGGATGCCGTAGACGGAGTACCCGTCGATGCCGGTCAACTGGTTCTGTCTCCTACCCGGACCTATGCGCCGGTCATTAAGACGCTACTGACAAAACTCAGACCCGAGATCCATGGCATGGTCCACTGTACCGGAGGAGCCCAGACGAAAGTCCTCAATTTCGTAGGAGAAGACTGCAAAGTCATCAAAGACCACCTTTTCCCTGTTCCGCCATTGTTCAAGATCATACAGGAATGTAGTGGAACAGATTGGAAAGAGATGTACCAAGTATTCAATATGGGACATCGTATGGAGATCTATACACGTCCTGAAGTGGCAGAAAAAGTCATCGCTGTCAGCAAGTCCTACAATATCGATGCACAGGTTATCGGACATATAGAAAAAGGACCACGCAGTCTGACCATCCTGTCAGAATTCGGAAAATTCACCTATTAATTATTACACAGACCGGTATCCGAAAAGGAAACCGGTCGATCAATCACATCTAAAAAGACACTAAAGCAGAATGCCTGAAAAGAATAGTATACTGGAGAAACTCGAAGGATTGGGAAACCGGTTCAAAGAAATCAGCACCCTCATCACAGACCCTTCCGTCATCGCAGACCAAGCCCGTTATGTGAAACTTTCCAAGGAGTACAAAGAACTGGAAGAAATCATGCAGGCCCGTAAAAGATATATGGCCTGTCTCGATGCCATCAAAGAGTCTAAGGATATCCTCGCCCAAGAAGACGATCCGGAGATGAAGGAGATGGCGAGAGCAGAATTGCAGGCAAATGAAGAACTCCAGCCGAAAATAGAAGAAGAGATCAAACTGGATCTGATTCCTAAGGATCCAGAAGACGGTAAGAATGTACAAATGGAAATCCGTGCTGGGACAGGTGGGGATGAGGCAGCCCTCTTTGCAGGAGACCTTTTCAATATGTACAAAAAATTCTGCGACAAGAAAGGATGGAAAGTCAGCATTATGAGTTTTTCACCCGGTACGGTCGGTGGCTATAAGGAAATCGTCTTCGCTGTGAGCGGCGATCAGGTCTACGGGACACTGAAATACGAAAGTGGCGTACATCGCGTACAACGCGTACCCGCTACGGAAACCCAGGGGCGCATGCATACCTCAGCAGCTACAGTAGCCGTATTGCCAGAAGCCGACAAATTTGAGGTGCACATCAATGAAGGTGACATCAAATGGGATACCTTCCGTTCCAGTGGCGCAGGAGGACAGAATGTCAACAAGGTCGAGTCCGGCGTGCGCCTCCGCTATCCTTGGAAGAATCCTAATACCGGAGAAGTGGAAGAGATCCTGATCGAGAGTACGGAGACCCGCGACCAACCTAAAAACAAGGAAAGGGCCTTGGCGAGACTGCGGACTTTCATCTATGACAAAGAGCACTCCAAATATGTCAATGACATAGCGAGCCGGCGCAAGTCCCTGGTCTCGACAGGAGACCGGAGCGCAAAGATCAGAACTTACAATTTTCCCCAAGGTCGTGTGACTGATCACCGTATCGGTTACACCACCCATGACCTGCAAGGATTCATGAACGGGAATATTCAGGATATGATCGATCACCTGACGGTAGCAGAGAATGCAGAAAAATTAAAGGAAAGCGAATTATAATTTCATCATAAGGCAATCAAGTATATGGACAGGCAACAACTCGTAGAACAGATCCGGAAGAAAAAGAGTTTTCTCTGTGTGGGATTGGATACTGACATCAGGAAGATACCAGACTTTCTCAAAAAGGAGGAAGACCCGGTCTTCAAATTCAACAAGTCGATCATTGATGCCACCGCACCCTATTGCATCGCTTATAAACCTAACCTCGCCTTTTACGAAAGTGCAGGTCTGACTGGCATGAAGGCGTTTCAGGAGACCATCACCTACCTCAAGGAAACCTACCCACAGCATCTTATCATTGCTGATGCTAAACGAGGGGACATCGGCAACTCCTCTGCCATGTATGCACGGACTTTTTTCGAAGAATACCAAGTAGACGCCTTGACAGTTGCGCCATATATGGGTGAGGACAGCGTCAAACCTTTTCTCAATTATCCCGACAAATGGGTCATTCTCCTGGCACTGACAAGTAATCCCGGCAGTCTTGATTTCCAGTTGGTCAAGGATGAATACGGAGAAAGACTTTTCGAAAAGGTGATCAGAAGAAGTTTGGAATGGGGCAATCCGGACAACATGATGTACGTTGTCGGCGCCACACGTGGAGAACTGTTCACAGCCGTCCGCAGATGCGCACCGAAGAGTTTTCTGCTCGTACCGGGTGTCGGAGCCCAGGGGGGCAGTCTGCAAGAGGTCTGTCGCTATGCCCTCACGCCGGGCTGCGGTCTGATCGTCAATTCCTCCAGAGGCATCATCTACGCCGGTCATGACAAGGATTTTGATGCGGCAGCTGCCCGTCAGGCCCAGTCCCTGCAAGAGCAAATGGCAGAAGAACTCAAGCAGATCGGTTTCTGAACCGATCTGTCCTAATCTAGAAATCATCCGGTTACCGCAACCGGTATTTTCATTGGAAAATCAGTCATCTATTGAACGATAGTAAAATCATCAACGATCCGGTTTTCGGATTTATAAAGATCCCCAAGGGCGTATTACTCGACATCGTAGAGAATCCTTTGATCCAACGCCTGACTCGGATCAAGCAATTGGGATTGGCTTGTGAGGTCTATCCCGGTGCCCAGCATACCCGTTTCCAACATTCCATAGGTGCCTTTCATCTGATGAGCGAAGCCATTCTCTCCCTACAGCAGAAAGGCATTTTCATTTTCGACAGTGAAGCTGAGGCGGTCGAGGCCGCCATCCTCATGCACGATATCGGGCATGGTCCGTTCTCGCATGTTCTCGAGGGAACGCTCATCCATGGGATCACCCACGAGGAAATCTCCCTGATGATGATGGAACAGATCAACGGTGAAATGAACGGTGCATTGAACCTGGCTTTGAAGATTTTCAAAGACCAGTATCCCAAGCATTTCCTGCATCAACTCATCAGTAGCCAACTGGATATGGATCGTCTCGACTACCTCCGGCGAGACAGTTTTTTCACCGGAGTCACAGAGGGGAGCATCGATTCAGCCAGGATCATCAAAATGCTTGATGTCGTGGACGACCACCTCGTCGTTGAATCCAAAGGCATCTATTCCATAGAAAATTTTCTGACCTCCAGACGACTGATGTACTGGCAGGTCTATCTTCACAAGACAGCCGTCGCCTGTGAGAAAGTCCTCGTCAATTTACTTAAACGAGCAAAATACCTGACCGGTAAAGGCTGTGACCTCTTCGCCCCACCCCAGTTGAAATATTTCCTCTGCCAGCACATCGACAAGGCTAAATTTCTCACAGATCCCGAAGCCCTGAAGATGTATGAACTGTTGGATGACAGTGACATATGGAGCAGTGTGAAAGTTTGGATGGGAAACGAAGACAAGATCCTGTCCATGCTTGCCACAGACCTCATCAACCGCATCCCCTTCAAGGTGGAAGTCAGGGAAGAGCCTATCACCCCAGAAGAGATGTACGGAATTCAGGAAAAACTGGCCCAGAAGAAGCAGGTCAGCGTCGAAGAAGCAGGATACCTGATCAGCATCAACACGATTCAAAAGGACATGTATGATGTCAACGATGACAAGATTACAATTCTCTACAAAGATGGGAATTGTAAGGACATTGCAGAAGCGTCCGATTTGTTGAACATAGCTTTACTTTCCAAAAAAATTCGCAAATATTACTTATGTTATCAACGATTATGAATAAAATTTCCTACCTTTGCAACAATAAATCAATCTCATTGCCAAAATGGAATTTACTGCAAAACAAATTGCCGCTTTTATTCAAGGCCGTGTAGAAGGTGACGAAAATGCCACCATCAACACCTTCGCCAAAATCGAAGAGGGAGTTCCAAAAGCCATTTCTTTTCTGGCTAATCCAAAATATATTAGCTACATATACCATACCAAGTCTACCATTGTGCTTGTGGACGATCAGATCCAATTAAGCAAACCCACACCTAAGACCGTCACCCTCATCTGGGTGAAAAATGTGAGAGACTGTATAGCAAAGTTGCTCCAACTCTATCAGAACTCGATACCAGAGAAAACCGGCATAGATTCATTGGCTTATATTTCCCCTACTGCAAAAATAGGGAAAGACGTCTATATCGGAGCTTTCGCATTCATAGGAGAAGGGGCTGTTGTCAGTGACGGCTGCAGAATTTATCCTAATGCCTATATCGGAGACCACGTACAACTGGGCAAGAACTGCAAGATATATCCTCAGGTCACCATCTATCACGACTGCAAACTTGGCAACCAAGTGACCCTCCATGCAGGATGCGTCATTGGGGCTGACGGTTTCGGTTTTGCCCCTAATCCCCAAAATAACAGTTATGACAAGATCCCTCAGATCGGTATCGTAACGATAGAAGACAATGTAGAGATCGGTGCCAATACGTGTGTTGACCGGTCGACTATGGGCAGTACCTATATTCGCAAAGGTGTCAAACTGGACAATCTGATCCAGATCGCCCATAATGATGACATCGGAGAAAATACGGTGATGTCCGCACAGGTAGGAATAGCAGGTTCTGTAAAGGTAGGAAAATGGTGCATGTTCGGAGGCCAGGTCGGCATTTCCGGGCATATCACGATAGGAGACAATGTCAAATTGGGTGGCAAGAGTGGTGTCCTCGGCAACCTGGCAAGCAACCAGGCACTCATCGGGACATTCCCTATAGAACCCTTTGCATACTTCAAGGCCCAGGCGATTTTCAAAAAATTACCTGACTTGTATAAGCAGATTAACGAACTTCAGAAAGAAGTGGATGCGCTGAAGTCAAAGACCAAAGACTGAGGTCTTTCTTCATTGACTAAGCCAGAAGTAAATAGAATTAGCATGTCCAAACAAAAAACACTAAAAGGAAGTTTCTCCCTTTTTGGAAAAGGCCTGCACACGGGATTAAATCTCACCATTACTTTTAATCCGGCTCCTGAGAACAGCGGGTATAAGATACAGCGTATTGACTTGGAGAATCATCCGGTCATTGACGCTATTGCTGACAATGTAGTGGAGACACAGAGAGGAACAGTTCTGGGCAGGGGCGATGTACGTGTTGGTACTGTAGAGCACGGGATGGCAGCATTATATGCTCTGGGCATCGACAATTGCCTGATTCAGGTCAACGGACCGGAATTTCCAATCCTCGACGGTTCTGCGGCCATGTTCGTAGAAAAGATCAAGGAAGTGGGTGTCTTGGAACAGAATGCTGAAAAGGATTTCTATATTATACGCAAGAAGATTGAAGTGAAAGACGAGTCAAGAGGCTCGGTGATCACCATTCTCCCTGATGACCAGTTCAGCATCACTGCGATGTGCTCCTTTCAGAGCAAATTCATCAATAGTCAGTTTGCAACGTTAGACAATGTGGAAGATTTCCCTACAGAGATCGCACCGGCAAGGACCTTTGTCTTTGTCCGCGATATCGTGCCTTTGATCGAGGCCAACTTGATCAAGGGGGGTGACCTGGACAATGCCATTGTCATCTATGAGAAAAAGGAATCTCAGGAACGGCTCGACAAATTGGCAGATATCCTGAAAGTACCGCATATAGACGCTTCCAAAATAGGCTATATCCAACACAAGCCACTGCAATGGGAAAATGAGTGCACACGGCACAAATTACTGGATATCATCGGAGATATGGCATTGATCGGGAAACCGATCAAAGGGCGGATCATCGCTACCCGTCCCGGACATACTCCCAACAATAAGTTTGCCCGCCTCATGCGCAAGGAAATACACAAGCATGAGATTCAGGCACCTATCTACAATCCCAATGAAGCTCCGGTGATGGACAATGTCCGCATCCGTCAACTGCTTCCCCACCGCTATCCCATGCAACTGGTAGACAAGATTATAGACATGGGACCTACGAGTATCGTCGGCATCAAGAACGTGACGGCAAATGAACCTTTCTTTCAAGGTCATTTTCCCAATGAACCCGTGATGCCGGGCGTCCTACAGATAGAAGCGATGGCCCAATGTGGTGGTCTGCTCGTTCTGAATCAATTGGAAGATCCGGAACGCTGGTCTACCTATTTCGTAAAAATTGACGATGTGAAGTTCCGTCAAAAAGTAGTACCGGGAGATACACTTCTCTTTAGAGTAGAGCTTCTTTATCCTGTCCGTCATGGTATCAGTTCCATGAAAGGCTACATGTTTGTCGGTGACAGAGTTGTCTCTGAGGCAACTTTCACTGCACAAATTGTAAAGAACAAATAAAATGATGTCTAATAAAATCAGTCCACTAGCTTACATTGATCCAAACGCAAAAATAGGGAAAGACAATGTTATCGGTCCTTTCTGCTATATCGACAAAAACACGGTTATCGGCGACGGAAACATCTTACAGAACAGTGTCACCATCAACTATGGTGCACGTATCGGCAATGGTAATGAGTTTTTTCCGGGCGCAAGTATCTCCACTAAACCCCAGGACTTAAAGTTCAAAGGGGAGTCGACCTTGTGCTATGTCGGTGACGGCAACAGTGTGAGAGAGAATGTAACCATATCTAGAGGGACAGCCTCAAAGGGCATGACGAAAGTAGGCAGTCACAACTTACTGATGGAGAACATGCACATTGCGCACGACTGCTTTTTCGGTGACCATCTGATCATCGGAAATTCCACCAAGTTTGGCGGGGAAGTCCACTGTGATGACAACGCAATCATCAGCGCTGAGGTCCTGTGCCATCAGTTCTGCCATATCGGCTCTTATGTGATGATTCAGGGCGGAAGCCGCTTTTCTCAGGACATTCCCCCGTATATCATCGCAGGCAAAGAGCCCATCAGATATGCAGGCATCAATTTGGTCGGACTGAGACGGCATGGGTTCAGCAACGAGCTCATCGAATTGATCCATGATGCTTACCGCTATATCTACCTGAGTCCTACCCGCAAAGAGGGCATCCAGAAGATCAAGGAGAATCTCCAGATCACACCGGAAATACAATATATCATTGATTTCGTTGAGAGTTCCCAACGTGGGATCATCAAATAGAAAACTCTGATACTTATGAAGAGATGAGAATGGGATCCGGATCTGCTAATGCTCTGGAAGTCATTCTCATTTTTTATAATCAGCGTTCTATCATTTTGAACCTAATAAATTTATCCCAAACTTGAATGGAACAGGAAACGACTTCAATATCCGCAATATAAACCCTCCGTACAAGTACTCTGAAACCATTATTCATCTATGGCAAAATCTTTAATCGTAGTCTTAGGTCCCACTGGAGTCGGAAAGACAGCATTATGTTTAGATATAGCCACCCATTTACACATTCCGATCATCAATGCCGACAGCAGGCAGATCTTTTCTGAGCTCCCTATAGGCACCGCAGCACCCACGAAAGCGCAGCAGGAACGAGTTCCACACTATTTTGTGGGCAACCACCACATAGAAGATTATTATTCCGCTTCCATGTATGAACAGGATGTTCTGGCACTGTTGGATCACCTTTTCTCGAAAAGTGATACCGCCCTCCTCACAGGCGGCTCCATGCTCTATATCGATGCAGTATGCAAAGGAATAGACGATATCCCCACAGTAGATGAGACGACACGCGCCACGATCATGGCCGATTACAGACAGAAAGGACTGCCTGCACTTGTAGAAGAACTGCACCGCCTTGATCCTGAACATTGGGCTGTCGTAGACAAGAGAAATCCGCGACGCGTGATCCATGCCGTGGAGATCTGCCGGATGACAGGTCAGACCTATACCTCTTTCCGCCACCATACGATAAAGAAAAGACCCTTCAATATCCTCAAGATAGGGCTCAACAGAGACCGGGAGGACCTCTATGAACGCATCAACGTAAGAGTTGAAAACATGATGGCTGAGGGACTAGAGGAAGAAGCCAGAGTCGTCTATCCCAAGAAGGGGCTCAATGCCTTGAACACCGTCGGCTATAAAGAACTCTTTGATTACTTTGAAGGTGTGACCGACAAGGCAGAAGCAGTCCGCAGAATACAGTCGAATACCCGCCGCTACATGAGGAAACAACTCACATGGTTCAAACGGGATCAGGATATCCACTGGATGAATCCTGATAACATTAAAGAAATCATAAATTATATAGACGGGCGCATTGCCTTAGCAAATAAATAGGTACATTTGCAACCATAAAGTACTCAAAAGCGAAGTAAAACAGACAATAAAAATGATAAAAGGAATAGGAAAATTGATAAGTTGGGCATGGCAGAAGTTGCGTGCCTTCTGGCCATGGTACAAAGGACTCTACCGAGGAAAAAGATGGTATACGAGAGTTTGTATCATCATCGTGTCTTGTATCACCGCTTTCTTCCTCTATCTGGGAGCTGTAGATATCAACTTTCTTTGGCTTTTCGGGAAATCACCGGGTTATCTGACCGGTATTCTGAACCCTCCTGTCAATGAGGCGTCCGAGATATACAGCGCAGACGGCGTCCTCATTGGAAAATACTTCAATGAAAACCGTACACCTGTCAAATACAACGAAATCAATCCGGCATTCTTCAGAGGTCTGATAGATACTGAAGACGTCCGGTTCTATCATCATTTTGGAATCGACCCTATCGGCATCTTCTCAGCCATGAAAGATGCGCTCTTTCATCACGACGGCCGCGGTGCTTCAACCATCACTCAGCAGTTGGCCAAGAATATGTTCCGTGTCAGGTCTCAGTATTCCACAGGACTGGTAGGTCTGATTCCAGGATTGCGGATCCTTGTGGTCAAGAGCAAAGAGTGGATCATTGCCACAAAACTTGAGACGGTTTACAGCAAGAAGGAAATCCTGACCATGTATGCCAATACCGTAGACTTCGGTTCTAATGCCTACGGCATCAAGACAGCTGCGAAAACCTATTTCAATACTACCCCGGGAGACTTGACGACAGAGCAGGCTGCCCTGCTTGTAGGAATGCTGAAAGCAACTTCCTATTACAATCCCCGGACCAACCCCAAAAACAGTATCGACAGACGTAATACCGTCCTTTCCAACATGGTGGAATACGGCGATCTGAGCAAGACTGCTTTCGACTCCATCTCCAAGATTCCTATCAAACTGAACTATAAGGTTGAGGAGAATTATGACGGTCAGGCTAAATACTTCCGTGAAGCCGTCGCCCAGTATCTGAAGAGTTGGTGCGATGACAACGGGTATGACCTGTATACGAGCGGTCTGAAGATCTATACGACCATTGATACCCGTATGCAGAAATATGCCGAAGAGGCTGCTGTCAAACAGATGCGGACGATTCAACAGAGTTTTAAGAACCAATGGGGAGACAGTGATCCCTGGAGGGATGAGAACGGACAAGTCATACCGGGATTTATAGAAGGCATTGCGGAAAAGCAACCGATCTATAAATACCTCTGTCAGAAATACCACAATAATCTGGATTCGGTCACTTACTATCTGAATAAGCCCCATCCGGTCAAACTCTTTGACTATGGTAAAGGCTCTATCGTAAAGGACCTCTCCACGATGGACTCTATCCGGTACATGGTCCATTTCATGCACTGCGCAATGGTCGCAATGGAACCGCAGACCGGCTATGTGAAAGCCTGGGTCGGCGACATCGATTTCAATCAATGGAAATATGACAAGGTGACGGCAGAGCGTCAACCCGGCTCCACCTTCAAGTTGTTCGTGTACACTGAGGCGATGAACCAAGGGCTCACCCCTTGTGACAAGCGTCGGGATGAGTTTATCTCCATGCAGGTTTATGACAAGAAAAAGCACATGGAGGTCACCTGGCAGCCTACGAACTCCAACGGTGTCTTCACCGGTGATTCCATGCCCCTGAAGAGTGCCTTCGCGCAAAGTGTCAACTCCGTTGCGGTCAGAATAGGCCAGGAGATGGGCATCAAGCGAATCATCGCCACCGCACAGGCGATGGGTATCAAGAGTCCTCTGGACGATGAACCTTCACTAGCCCTAGGCTCCAGTGATGTCAATCTGCTCGAACTGACCAATGCCTATTGTGTCATCCCGAACCAAGGCAAGCATCATGACCCTGTCCTCGTCGTCAAGATCCTTGACCACAACGGCAAAGAAGTGTATGCGGGACCGACGGGTGAAGATCAGGTCATCCCTTACAAGAGTTCCTATCTGATGCAGCAAATGCTCCAGGGCGGACTCACAGAGCCAGGTGGAACATCCTCCAGACTATGGGCATATATCGACAAATTCAAGGATACGGACTTCGGCGGCAAGACCGGAACATCCAACAATCACTCTGACGCATGGTTCGAGGCAGTCACTCCCAATCTTGTCGTGGGCACATGGGTCGGTGGCGAATACCGATGCATCCATTTCAGGACAGGACTTCTAGGTCAAGGATCACGAACGGCACTTCCGATATGCGGGACGTTCCTGAAAGCGATGCTCAGTGACCCGCATTTCAAGAAATACCGAGCGAAGTTCCCGAAATGCCAGGATGAAGACATCGCCAGGAGCATGTATACCTGCGCCAGCTATCGTAGACCGCAACCGGTAAAACCGGCAGCTGCGAAGGCTGACAGTCTGAACCCTGCAACAGATGAAGAAATCCAACTTGACGAAAACGGCAACCCGATAAGCACGCCGAACAATGAAAATGCGTCAGGACAAAACGGTTCAAATAATTCTACTGACAATAACGGCAAGAACAGACATCGTCAAGGTGAGGAACCGGTCAATTTGAATAACCTCTAAGTTCTGCATGACAGATAAGAAAAGAGACAGAGATCCTGTCTGCCAAGGCGAAAAACCTGCAGAAGAAAACATAGACCTCGATAATCCGGAGTTGCAGGAAGCGCTCCAGATTATCCGTTTTACCCATCATTCGCTCTTCCTTACAGGAAAAGCGGGGACGGGTAAATCGACGTTTCTGCGCTATATTGCAACGGTCACGAAAAAGAAACATGTGATCTTGGCGCCTACCGGAATAGCCGCCATCAATGCAGGGGGCTCTACCCTCCACAGTTTCTTCAAACTCCCCTTCTATCCCCTTCTCCCTAATGACAGCCGGTATTCGGTAAGGAACCTGAGAGAGACGTTGAAATACAACTCCGATAAAATCAAACTCATCAAAAGCCTCGAACTGATCATCATTGATGAGATCAGTATGGTCAGAGCTGACATCATTGATTTCATCGACAAGATCCTGCGGGTCTACTGCCACAAGATGCGGGAACCTTTTGGAGGAAAGCAACTCCTACTCGTCGGGGATGTCTACCAACTGGAACCTGTGGTAAAGGAAGATGACCGGAAATTGCTGGCGCCTTTCTATTCGTCGAGTTATTTCTTCAATGCAAAGATATTCCAACAGTTTCAACTGGTCAGTATCGAACTGAAGAAAGTCTACCGTCAGAAGGATCCGGCGTTCATCAGTATCCTCGACCATATCCGCACATCTCAAGTCAACAATGAGGACTTGCAGGCTCTCAATCAACGTGTCGGCGCAAACTTGCACGAAACCAACAGCCAGTTGTCCATTACCTTGTCCACCCGCAGAGATACGGTCGACCAGATCAATCAGAAACGCCTTGAGGAATTGCCCGATGAACCAGTCCTATTCAAAGGAACCATTGAAGGCGAATTTCCGGAGAGCAGTCTCCCGACACCTTTGGAACTCCGTCTGAAACCCGGTGCTCAGGTGATGTTCATCAAGAATGACATGGATCACCAGTGGGTGAACGGCACGCTGGGGACGGTCACGGGGTTTGACAATGAAGAAAAAGACCGCCAGGATGCCCTGATCTACATTACGACAGAAGACGGTGAAGAGGTCACCGTGGAACAGGCATCTTGGAGCAATATCCGTTACCACTTCAATGAGACGGAAAAGAAAATCGAAGAAGAAGAAATAGGTCGGTACATCCAGTACCCCATCCGACTTGCCTGGGCTATCACGATACACAAGAGTCAGGGATTGACCTTCAGCCAAGTCAAATTAGACTTCACCGGCGGAGTCTTCGCCTGCGGACAGACCTATGTCGCCCTGTCACGATGCACTTCCCTGAATGGCATCAGTTTGAAGATGCCCATTCAGAGGAACGACATATTCGTCCACAATGAGGTCCGGCAGTTCGCCAGAAACTACAACAATAAAAATATGATTCATACTGCTTTGGAACAAACGAAAGCTGATAAAGAATATGCGTTGGCCATGCAGGCTTTCCAATCGGGAGACATGCAATCCGCCATCGACCATTTTTTCGTCGCCATACACAGCCGCTATGATATCGAGCAACCGGTGGCAAAGCGCTTCATCCGGCGTCAACTGAATGTCATCAATGACCTCAAGAAAGAGAACAAACAGTTGAAAGATGAATGGAAAAAGAAAGAGATCTATTTGAAACAACTGTCTACGGAATACGTTCTTCTCGGAAAAGAATGTGAGGCCGAAAGAATGTTCGAAGCCGCTGCCAAAAACTACCAGAAGGCGATTACGCTCTATCCGGACAATCCGATTGCCATCAAGAAAATAAAAGGTCTCCTGAAGACCGGACATATCACCAACAGGTATGCCGAGTAGACACTTGATCGTCGAAAGAAGATTTACCTCTAACCGACTTTAGAGACCTCACTTTAAAACATATCAGCCTTTACGACATCGATTGTAAAGGCTGTTTCTGTATCACCTGAGACAGGCAGCAATATGCAGCATAATGGTATACCATTATCCACCATTTTGGTGGACCATTATGCACCATAATGATCGGTTCCTATTTCGATAGGCAAAAACATTAAGCGAATCTGATCGATCTGCCGTCAGAAAAGGTCTAGTGATGTTCAGGAACAATGGCGTAATACACCAAATCATGGTCTGTCAGGTTCTCCATATAATGAGAATGTCCCATCGGGCAGTAATGCACCTGACCTTCACGTGCAGTCTCCACTTTCCCGTCATAGTGAAAAGTGGCAACACCACTGATGACATAGACGATCTCACAGTTTCCTTGATGGGTATGAAGGCCTGTCGTCGCACCGGGTCGAAGTGTGGAATACATGATCTTCACTTTGTCATCCACGTAATTACGGGTGTCAAGTTCTCCTTTTCCTCCCTTGAAGCCCTGGATATGAGCTTCCTTAATCTTGTCAAAATCTATAATCATAACGTCTTGTATTAATTCTTAACAAGGACAAAGTTAACAAAAAAAATGGAATACCCACACGGGATATTCCATTTTTTATAGAACGCTGCATCTCGGAAGATGCAGGAATTTTTAGAAGGTTACACGAAGTCCGACCTGCATGTGCCAACGGCTAGAGTAATCACTCAAAGTAGGTGTATAGCCGAGGAATGTATAGGAAGGTGTTGCAACCTTAGTGGTCTTGTCAAAGGAAACGCTCTGTACCTGCAGGATGTTCTCATTGTAAGCGCTGGAATAGAACTCACCCCAATGCTTGTTGATCAAGTTGCCGACATTCAGGATATCGAAGACAAGGGATACCTTGCTGCCACGGTCCTTCAAATAGAAGAAGTCCTGAGACAGATGGAAATCAAAGTGATTTTCCCAAGGAGCCATATTGGAGTTACGTCTAGCGTACTGTCCACGGTGATCCTTGGCGTACTTGTCATTCTCGATCCAAGACTCGAATGCACTCCGGGCATCATCAGCAGAGGTTGTGACCTTGCCGGTCTTATCCGTGATATCCACGAAATTCATCTTTGCCAATTCATCCTTTGTAGGGATGTAAAGCAGAGAGTTGCCTGTACGATAGTCACCGTTGAAAGAAGCACTGGTATTGTCACCCATTGTCAAACTGTAACGCTGACCACTGAATCCATTGTAAACCAGGGAAACGTGAGTCTGCCAGCGGCCTGCACCGTAACGGCGAGTGTTGTATGATGCCTGAACCATTACCTTATGAGGCATATCGAACATGGAGTAGCCGACAGTCTTCTGATTAGGATCTACATTGTAGTAGTAGCCCCAGTTAGAACTGGCTACAGAAGAAGTTCCGTCGTTCACAGAATAGGAGTGGCCATAAGTATAACTTGCCAACAAGTCAAGTCCGAAGTCAAAGCTCTTCTCCAGTTGTGCGCTGAAACTATAACTGTGACCCTTATTGGTGTTCTTGAGGTTGATGACTGAGTTGACACTGTAAGCGCCACTGCCGTCAGAGAGTTGGCTCGAACGGTTGCTGTTGTAATAAGTCGTAGCAGAGTTCTTCACACCCGGGATAGCATAGACCGTTCCATTAGGCTGAAGGGCAAGGTTCTCAAACCATACTGCATTCAAAGAACGGGAATACAAAGCTTCGAGGGTCATCTTGATACCGAAAGGAAGTTTCTGTTCCCAAGCCAAATCTGTTCTGAACGCCTGCGGGAAGCGGAACTTATGGTCCACTGTCACGATATCAGGTGTAGCAGCATTGGCCTTGTCGGAATTCAAGGCATCCATCGGATCGCCATTGCCATACTGGCCGAATTTAGGAGCCAACGTTCCACTGCTGGCATTTGTATAAAGGGTACCACCCTTCATCTCGATACCGGTGTTTGCCCAAGCATTCTCAATCCATACGAAAGGAGCACGGCCATTGAAGATACCTGCACCACCACGAATCAAACTTGAATGACTGTCATCGAGGTACCAGCGGAAACCGGCACGAGGTGAAGCCATCAGCATGGTGGCAGGGCGACGGCCTACGCTGACATTATAAGCTTGTGCCCAATCAACAGTCTTGTTGAAAGTTGTATTCCATGAAGGATGGTTGAAATAGAACGGTGCATCTACGCGCAAACCGTAGGTGAGTTGGAACCGTGTATTCATATCCCATTTGTCCTGAGCATAGATACCGAAAAGACCAGCCTTGAATGGAGCTTGCCACTCTCTCGTCCCGGTAATGTCAGGATCAGAATACTTATAGACAAAACTGCTTGGATTCTCGTCATTCAGGAAAGCGTCTACTGAAGAGTAAACGTACTCACCATTGGCAGCCTGGATGAAACCGTTCTTCATATTGTAATACTCGTTGTGAGTACCCAGTGTAAAGGTATGGTTACCGGCATAGATGGAGAGGTTATCCTCCAACGTCCAGATGTCCTGATTCAGGGAATTGACACCTGAAGAATATTCTGTACCCAAATTGACTGACGGTGAAGAATTGATATAAATTGTAGGACCGGAATCGGCTGTGCTGCGGTTGTCGCGGACAAAGGTGACACCGGCACGCAGTTCGTTGTACAACTTATCATTGATGTGAGAAGTCAACTCACCTACGAAAGAATGAGTCTTGTCTTTCATCCGATAGCCAGAGCCATTGAAATAGAAGGTCTTGGCACCGATTGCGAAGTTATCGTCATAGGAGAAATTCCCCTGATAACGGAAAGAAAAATGATTGGCGTCATTGATATTCCAGTCGAGTCGACCGAGTACGGAAGTGCCTTCACGGTTGATGTCACGAGGCGCATAGGATTCCTGAATGCCAGTAACATCATAATAGCGCTTTGCCATAGCCTCAGCCGTTGCAGTTGTCATGAAATAACCGTCTGCACCGGCATAGAAAGAAGCCGGATAAGAGTGTTTCTTATATTCCAAAGAAGTAAAGAAGAACAACTTATCCTTAATGATCGGACCACCCAAAGTAAATCCGTAAGTCTGAGTCGTCTCGTCTGTCAATTTCTGTTTTTTGTCATAATACTGACTCCAGCGACTATACATATTTTCATCTGTATAGTATCCGAAAGCCGTTCCCGTGAGTTTATTGGTACCCGACTTTGTAATGGCATTGATGGCACCACCGGTGAAACCGCTCTGACGAATGTCAAAAGGAGCAGCTACAACCTGGATCTGTTCAATGGCATCCATTGAAATCGGGTTAGCACTTGTCTGACCTCCGTTAGTACCTGTAGAAGACAAGCCAAATACGTCATTGGCAACCATACCGTCAATCTGGAAAGAGTTGTAACGGTTATTGGTTCCGGCAATTGATATACCACCGAACTTGTTGGAGTTAACCAACGGTGATAGTTTGGCAACATCATAGATGTTACGGTCTATCGTCGGTGCATTCTCGATCTGCCGTTGAGAGAAATTAGAAGAAGCGCCATAACCGCCTTTGCCCATCTGTCCGGTGACTGTGACCTCACCGATCGTCTGAGCATCTTCCTTCAGATCCACATTGAGGACGGAAGGGTCACCCAAAGCCAGATTAATATTCTTCCTGGTCTCCTTTTTGTAACCGATGTAGTCAATCGTTACCGTGTAGGGACCGCCCACACGCATACCCTGAATAGTGTACCGGCCATCGGCATTAGTAGTGGCTGTATAACGCGTACCAGAAGGTTCGTGGATTGCAGTCACGACGGCACCGACGACATTTTCACCATTTGCAACAACTTTACCGTTTAAACTTGAAGTTGTAACTTGGGCCATTACTGTTGCACTGAAAAGTAACAGTAAAGCCACGAGAAAATGCAATCTTTTTTGCATAACTTTAACTAAAATGATTAATAATATTTAGGGAATTTCCCCTTCTTTCAAGTACGGTTGCAAAATTAAGTAAAATAAATCACAACTTTGTTACAAAATGATGAAAAAGTAGGAAAATGACACTAAAAAAATTTATAAATAGAGATGTATCAAAACCTCGGAAAAGTTCGTGTATAAAGCTCCTAGCGGAGAGGATACACCCTCGCTAGAATAATAATAACAAGTTGTAGACAAATCAACTCTTTCCCAGGCAAAAAGTGATATTTTTCTAAAATTTATACATATTATTATCCTAAAAACGACACTTTGATTTTGCGTTTCTCTCAGCTTCTTTTTCCACCCTCAGAATACTGTTTTTCGTTCGAGCGAAACTAAAATGCAATAGTTTTTTCACGTTTATTTCTCAATAAACGCATAAAGATGCAAACGTATACGAATACATATCCATGTACGCTCCTTCCATATCTTTTCCTCAGCAAGGCCATGACCCCCATCCATCCCTAAGAAAGTCTGGCGACATCAGCCACACAAATCCATCGGAAGTGAGGAAATACACCGTACATCCAGAAAAAAGAAAAGTCTCACAAATGATGTATTTGTGAGACTTTCCTGATACAATATAATAAAAGGTGTAGAACTTATTAATTCCCTTAAGATAATCTACCTAATCCTTACGTTCCCAGATCCTCATGATCTTCCTCCGAATGGCGATCAGATTGAGGAGGGAAACCAAGGCGCACAGACACAGACCGACTATAATTGCAGGCAGCATACTGCCGTCATTCATCTCAGGGAACAAGGTTTCCAGAATATTCATATAATAACTGCGGATAAAGAATATGGCGATCCACGCAATCAGCAGTACACCCACGTTTAAACTAAGCGTCAAGATCTGATAAGGATGCGCGACTCGATTCGGACTGTACCCGATCAAAAGCAGATTCTCCAGTTTTGACGAGTTCTTCTGGACCAAAAGGTAGATGCTCAGCATCAGGATATAGAAACTCAGGATAGAGATGACCAGTCCGACAATCATGACCATCGTGACAATCATTCTCAGGAAATAAGTTGTCTTCTCCTCATTGAGTTTGTCATCCTCGATCTCATAACCTTTATGGTCAAGATACTTCCCTATCGTCTCATCAGCCGGATTCTTCACCTTCATGATCAGTCGGGTCGGATCACTGTGATTATAAGGCGCATATCGGGGATTACTCCAGTCCATAAAAGATTGTGGAACCAAGATCGTGTTCAGACGGCTCGAAAAGCCGATGACCTTTCCCTGGAACTGGTCATTGTGCCCATTGCCTTGAATGAACATCTTGAAATCAATCATGCCGACAAGCCCGTCACTGATTTTAGGCAGGGAGTGACTCTGGGCAAAGCCGAAATTGTACATGGTGATATAGGCACGGGGAATGATGACAGGCACGACATGTGAGCCGGGTTGGTATTGCCAGTCTTTCATTGGTATGTCCACAAAACCATCAGTGACAGATTCGATAGGTATCTCGGAGTTCAAGACGTTAGTGCCGTTGACCCCCATACAAGCGTTCACCTTATATTCAGTCGGTGTAAACTTACCGACTTTCCTCACGAAACTCTGGTTGGAGAGTTCATCTATATCACTTTGACTGAAGGTATTGGAACTCCCGTTTATCGTGTTTGCCGTACTGATCTTCTTATTGACGATCATGAAATCAGCACTCAGAAAACTGTCTTGCGATGTGAAGACAGGGATGACATCATGGTAAAACTGGAAACCCAGCAATACAATAAGCATTCCGAATAAATTGGCAAAGAAGAAACCCACAAACTGAGGTACGCTGATATGCTGTTTAAGTAATGTCCAAACTAAATTCATTGTTCAACAATTTTAAGGATCGAATTAAAGGCTGAATTTCTTTTCATAGGGCAGGTCCATGTGCTTGCCGATGCTCGTCACGATAACCCCTGCGCCTTGCTTTTTTGCCTCTGTCATCATAATCTCTCCCATAATGTCCGAATTACGGTCATCCAAGTGAGAGATCGGTTCATCTGCCAAGATAAAATCAAACGGCTGCACCAAGGCACGGATCATTGCCACCCGCTGCTGCTGTCCGAAAGACATCAGCCCAATCTTGGCATCGAGTTTGTCACCAATACCCAATTTTTCAAACCACTCGACGATCTCTTTCCGAGACTTAAAACCCGTGAGACTGTTTTTTATCATCACATTCTCCATCGCCGTCAGTTCCGGAAAAAGGCGAAGTTCCTGAAAAAGATAAGCTATATGGGAAGTCCGTATATCCACCCAGTCCCGAACCTTGTAGGAAAGGGTATCTGAACCGTCAAACGTGACTTTCCCCTCATAATCATGACGATAACCAATAATATAACTGCAAAATGTGCTCTTGCCTTTACCGCTATCAGCTTCCACAAGATAAAGGTGGCCCTTTTCGAACGTGACCTCAGCATTCCAGATGCCTGAATGCAACTGGTCTACCTGGGCTGAAAAAACGTGAGGAATGACTGAACTTAATTGAATTTTGTTCATTGCTTTAATCTATAAACACTAACCTATCTTCGATAAAGATTTAAAATGCTTCTTACTTTAATGTGTATACTATCGTATTGACTTGTCCGAACATCGGGCGCAGAAAACCGGTAAACAGAGAAAGAGCATTTTGCTTTTTGCCCTTCTGGGTATTTGCCAGATTGATGACCATCACCATCTTCCCGCCAACGATGAATTTCTGCAGAGTAGTAGGAATCGGTTTCCGACTTTTCTTGATGGAATTCCTGGCGAGGTCTGCACTGCTGCCACTATAAAACTGCAGGTCATCTGACGCGCCGAAATAAAAGGCGGTTTTCTTATCCGTATAATAGTAGGCATTCTTGCCCCAGTCCAGAATCTTTCCCCCTTGAGGCACACTCTGTTTCCAATAGTCTACATCGCCCAACCACTCACTGTTGGCGAGTTTGGCGCCCCACATGAGTTGCAATCCGTTATCACTCATTGAGGGCAGGAGGATCGTCATATCACCGTTGACACTCTTCATGATGCTGTTGACATCGATCGCTTCATTGATACCTGCCAGCAAAGCCGTCAGACCGCGATTGGTCTGCATCAAAGGCAGGAATTGCTTGCCGTCAACATTCATGAACATCCCGACCATTGCGTCAGAGGGCATCACTGCGGCATACCGGGCCGTGATCGGCCTGTACACCTTTACCGCCTTTTTCAATGCGGCATCTATCGTATGGTTGAGTGAGAAGGTCTGCCCATGGAAGAGCAGCACGCTCCCCTTCTTCTCAATATGCGCGGAGATCAGAACCTGGGTGGGGTCTGTCCCACGAGGAGCACCTATCGTAAACGGCGCAATCAGTTTTTCAGGCAGAGCCTGAACCTGTGCAACCATGGCCATCGGAGAGTCAATGGAATCCAAAGCATCGTAAAGCGGACTGCTCTTGATGCCGTCATCCTCATCCTCTTTGAGATAGGTGGCCATCTGCTGCATCATCTCGGCCTGGGCGCTCACCGTCACCGGTCCCATCACTAACATGGCATGGTCCGAAAAACCTAATACCCATACGCCCTTCAGGACCGTAAACTGCATGCCTCTGTGCTCACTGAGACTTTGGCAGATGCCCTTCTGAGACAACTGCTGAAGCCATTTCTCCAGATCATCATGGTCTGAAACTTTGGCACAGAGTCCGAGGTCTCCTGTCTGTGACTCGAAGAAGTACATCTTATGGCCGACGTCAATACCGCAATCCGAAATATCCTTCACATGAAGAATGGATTCCAAGACCGTATTGTTCTGATGAGAACGTTCCGTCAACTTCTGGACATCCATGGAGATCAGAGCAGTGCTCTCACCGGGGATTGCATTCAGATAACTGTTACCGGAACAGGAAGCCAACAGGGCAACAACCGAAAACAAAAAGCAAAAATATAATGCTGAAAATTTAAATGTATGCATTTTTCCCAAACTTAGATATTCTATTAAAGTCATTTTCATTGCCTTTCTCCCTCAAGCGAAGAAATGAGAATTACGGGACAACACAACCAACTTTTATTCACTGACACCTGTTCACCAAATTGGACAACATGACAGCGTACAGTCCGGCTGTCTCTGTCCTCAGGCGGCTGGAACCCAATGAAACGGATTGATACCCATTCTTTATAGCCATCTTCACCTCATCGATGGAGAAATCCCCTTCAGGTCCTATCAGGACTGTAATATCCTCATCATCCTCCGGCTCACAATGCTGGAGTTCAGTATAGAAATCTTTACGGGGAATCTCCTGATAACAATGGCAGATAAACTTCTGTCCTGTCCTGGGAGTGGAAATAAAGTCTGAAAAGCGGACGATCTGATTTAAGGTTGGTTTCCAAGGTTTGCGGCTCTGCTTCATGGCAGAAATGATGATCTTCTCCAAACGTACTGTCCGCATCACCTTACGTTCAGAAAACTTGCAATTCAGGAAAGAGAGTTCGTCAAAGCCAATCTCCGTCGATTTTTCAGCCATCCATTCTATGCGATCCATCACTTTGGTAGGTGCAATCGCAAGATGGATATGCCCTTTCCATGCCTGTTCCTGCGGCAAGGGTTCCTGAATTTTGTAAAGGCATCGTCGGGTCGCCGTCAACGTAATCTCCGCCCGGTAAAAATTCCCGACACCATCCATCAAAAAAATTTCATCCCCGCTTTTCAGGCGCAATACCCTCATGGCATGCATGGCTTCCTCAAAAGGCAATTCTGTCAGGGAACCGGCGTCCGGAACATAAAAAAAATGGTCTTCTTTCATGACTTCTGTTCTTTCATAGGATGTTGTCTGTTTTTACGCCGCTTCATCTCATCCCTCAATAAGGACGCCAACTCATAGTTTTCATCCTTCACGGCATTGTCCAAAGCGCTCTCCAACATCTGGTCACTGATAATATTGACTGGTAAAGACATTCCCGATGACTGGGGATGATAAGGCACGCCTTGGCGTCTCATCAATTCCGAGTCTGCGTAAATTGGTATTTTGGCGATGACGGAAAACAATACGGCATCGCTTGCACGCAGGGGAAGTTGCTCAAGTGTATCCTGATTCATCAGCATCGCAGTATACTCCCCGTCAACGATACCTATGATATCTATTTCACAATGGATATCGGCTTGATCATGTATAACTTTATAGAGGACCTCCGGAAGCAATCTGTCCACACCCGCTACAGGTTGGGTGCGTATGGCAAACTGATACATCATTTGCTTATCGCAGGTGATGACCAGTTCCCGTGTCTCGTCTTCATCCAGCAATGTCAACAGACCGATATCGCTGGAGCCGACGATTTCCGAAACTCCACCAAAATGAACACGAACTTTATTCATATAACCTTTTTCTCCTTCTTTGGGCGAAACATCAAAGCAAACGATACCGCCACGACCAATGCGTAGAGGGCAAAAATGAACCAGCATGGCCGCCAGTCGGTCATCTCTGTTCCTGCCCTCATCACTGTATGGGCATTGACAACTGCCTGAGCTGATAAGGTGCCTACTGTAGCCCCTATGCCATTGGTCATCAACATAAACAAACCCTGT
This sequence comes from Segatella cerevisiae, assembly GCF_024054555.1. Classification (GTDB taxonomy): domain Bacteria; phylum Bacteroidota; class Bacteroidia; order Bacteroidales; family Bacteroidaceae; genus Prevotella; species Prevotella cerevisiae. The sequence goes on from NZ_JAMXLY010000012.1 coordinate 36,790, forward strand.
GCACTGGAACGGAGTTTGGGATCGGTAGCCTGATCGACAAACAAAGACCCGGAGATATTGAAGAAATCAAAGGCGACGCCATACACAATCATGGAGAGTATGAACATCCAGACTCCTGTCCCCGGATTCCCCAATCCAAACAACCCGAAACGGAATACCCAAGCGAACATAGCGATCAGCATGACGTTTTTGATTCCGTAGCGCTTCATGAAAAAAGGAATGAGAAGGATGCAACAGGTCTCACTGATCTGAGAGAGTGAGATCAAAATGTTCGCATGATTCACCCCAAAAGTATTGACATATTCCGGTATATCTTTAAAACTGGTGATGAAGGGATTGGCAAAGCCATTCGTGATCTGCAGGCTTACCCCGAGCAACATGGAGAAGACAAAGAATATTGCCATCTTCTTCTGCTTGAACAAGGTAAACGCACGGAGCCCCAAGGCATCTACCAATGTCGTCTTTTCGCCATCGTTATGGATATCGCATTTGGGCAGAGTGAAAGTATAGAGGAACAAGATGATACTGCAAATTCCGGAGACCAGAAACTGGTTCTGAGTGGATTGGAAGCCCATGATATCTACGACCCACATCATGCAGATAAATCCAATCGTTCCGAAAACACGGATAGGTGGAAAGTCCTTGACCGTATCCATCCCCGCCTTCGTCAGTGCATTATAGGCCACCGAATTGCTCAGGGCAAGGGTCGGCATGTAAAAAGCAACGCTGAACGTATAGAGGGTAAAGAGGCAACCGAACTGCACCTGAGAACGGTGTACTAGAGCGTAATAAGTTGCTGCAAACATGAACAGTCCTGCCAAAAGGTGACAGAGACCTAACAGCCGCTGTGCCTGAATCCTGCGATCGGCAATGATTCCCACCAAAGCCGGCATAAAAATGGAAACAATACCTTGAACTGCATAAAACCACCCGATTTCTGAACCTAATCCTATATTTACCAAATAGGTGCCCATCGAAGTCAGATAAGCTCCCCAGGCAGCAAATTCAAGGAAATTCATCGCGGCTAGCCGTATTTTTAAATTCATTTCAACATAGAATTGATAACACCTGCAAAGATAAAGACTTTTATTGAGAACAAACATAAATCATAAAAGATTTTTCCTTCGGAAGGCTAATCCTTTATCCTTGCATCTGATTTCTACAGAAACACCGGATAGACCTGAAAAGAAACGCTTGTCCTACCTCTTGCAAAAAGTTTATGATTGGAACGACTTTCTAGAATATCTTGCATCCACTTCGAGGATGCAACAGTCTCAAAAGTTGGGTATCGGGCAAAAAAAATTGATTGTCTCACGACAACCAATCTTTTATTAACCTTAATAATCTAATACCATGAAAAACACAGTGCAAAAGTACAACTAATTTCGATATCTGCAAGAGATTTGCAGGGAGAAATATTGGACTTTAATATTACTTAAACCTTTCATTCTCCCAATTAAGTTTCTTTTGCACAAGTATAGTGTTTACGGCCTTTTCATCCATAGATCCGACAAGAGGAACAGCCAAACTTAGGACCATTGTACGGTCATTCGGAGATAGTTTTCCGGACACCAGATAGGGTTCTATCATCGCCTCAAGAAATTGGAACCGATCTACCGGCATAGTATCGGGGCGAACGATGAAATCTTCCGGTTTTACCGCAGGCATCAGGTCTTTGGAAGAGAGACGATGCCATGAGCGGTCATAAAACAATATCTCACTTTCTTTAGAAGGTGCAGAAAGGGTCTTCACGAAACAGAGGACACTGTCGCCATTCTGTCGCGGGAGCATTTTCATTTCCAGTGTTGTAGACGGATTTAGAATCACATGGAGATAGTCATTCGTCAACGTATCCATCCTGCTGTTTCCGGTCAGGAGATTCTTTACGCTTGCCTTTACTTTCATGTCGGCAAAATCGAGAAATTCCTGACGCAGATTTGCATTCAGATAAGGTATGACGGAGTCCGGCATTGCCAGCCACATCTTCTTGATAGACTGAGCAGACACATTGAATGAGATCAGTACTGTAAGCAAAATCAAAAAAGTTTTCTTCATATTCACCACCTCTCTTGTTGGATCTAATATTTTCAAAATTATCATTTATAGACCGGATAGAAACAGATCTGTAGAGCCATCTTCGCGGAATGCCGTTCTTCTATACCGGAACATGTACATATCGGAAAGCACCGTATCGGAGTTGGCACGTCCACTTCCCCTTACAAGGTGCCACGAATATCGTGAAAAGATCATCCATCCCTGTAGGGGCACAACCACCTTTATAGAACGGTGTACCATCCTCTTCCTCATCATAGCTCACGGGATAGATTTCCCCTAATCGGTCTGCAAGGGTTTTCATCTGGCGGATAGCCTGAATTTTATTGGGACAGGTCCTATAAAAGCGGGCTTGATTGAAAAGCCCCAAGGAATCGACCCTTTGAAAGCCCAATTCTATTTTGTCGAATTTTATACCCTGGAAAGTCTTGTTGACATAGAGGACAGAAACTGAATCCCGGGATTCCGGAGGCCCCCATAACTGTTGGAAGTCATGGAGTGCGTCAATGAAAGAAGACCCGAATATAATATGATTTTCCACACCTGAGTCATTCCGAATCACTATACCTTTTTCCTGCGCATGCATGCTTATCCCGAAAAGAATAAAAGCAAGCATCGATAACATACTTCTGAGTTTCAAAGAATTCTGATACATGTTGCGCAAAGGTAAAAAATAAAACGGACGCAACCAAAAAAGTAGGACTCAAATTTGATTCTCTTTCATATTCATCTCTATCTCTCCCCTACTGAGGTCTTCCAACCCTTTCAGATAGCTGAGGATTACGGTACACATTGCCTGGCTCAATCCCCCATATCCGGATGTCATGGCGGTAAGCGGAAGTGAAACTTGCTCATTTGCAGTTTATTTCTTACCTTTGTGCCAAAATTACAGCGATATGACAAAGAAAAAGACCTTACCTGTCTTAGAGGGGGTCACCATTGAAAAAGTAGCAGCTGAAGGAAAATGTTTGTTTCATTATAATGAAAAGGTCGTTTTCGTTCCCTTTTGCGTTCCCGGAGATATAGCAGACATACAGATCACAAGAAAGAAACACAGTTTTTGTGAGGGCAGAGTGATCCGGTTCGTGCAATACAGTGCGGTGCGTGAGAAACCGTTCTGTACCCACTTCGGGATTTGTGGCGGATGCAAATGGCAGAACCTCCCCTACGCTGAACAACTGAAAGCCAAACAGCAGCAAGTCCTGGATCAGTTGACGAAAATCGGCAAGATCGAACTGCCTGAGTTCAGACCTATACTCGGATCAGAAAAACTGAAAGAATACCGCAACAAACTCGAATTCGGGTGTGCCAACAGACGCTGGTACACGAAAGAAGAACTGGATCAACTTCCCCCAAAGGACTCCTCAGCGGAAGACCTTTCCGCAACTGGGCAAAAGTCTCCCCATCGGCAGGACAATTGTATCGGTTTCCACATTACAGGTGCTTTCGACAAGATCTATCCGATCGAGAAATGCTGGCTCATGGACGACCTGCACAACCGGATACGCAATGAGATACGTGATTTTGCGTTCCGTACCGGCATGACTTTCTTCGATGTCAGGGCCCAACACGGTCTGTTGAGGAACATCATGTTCAGAAATTCCAACTCCGGTGAGTGGATGGTCTTGATTCAGTTCCACTATGATGAACCGGACGATGAAACTAGGGCAAAAGCTCTCCTGCAGCACATCGCTGACCAGTTTCCCCAGATTTCCACTCTACTCTATGTGAACAACCAGAAGTGCAATGATACCATAGGAGATCTGGACATTCAGGTGTTCAAAGGCAAAGGTTTCATCATACAGGAAATGGGCGCACTCCGGTTCAAAGTAGGACCGAAGAGTTTTTATCAGACAAATACAGAACAGGCATTCCGACTCTACAGTGTTGCACGGGAGTTTGCTGGTTTGACCGGAACAGAGACCGTCTACGATCTCTATACGGGCACAGGCACCATTGCCAATTTCGTTGCCGGTCAAGCCAGGAAGGTCGTTGGCATCGAATATGTCCCCGAAGCCATTGAAGACGCCAAAGAGAACAGCCGCCTCAACGGCATCTCCAATACCCGTTTTTTTGCAGGGGACATGAAAGACATCCTCACGGATGAGTTGATCAGGGAAAACGGACACCCTGACGTCATCATCACTGACCCGCCGAGAGCCGGCATGCACCCTGATGTCATTCAAGTCATTCTCAAGGCCGGACCTGAACGGATCGTCTATGTGAGTTGTAACCCTGCCACACAAGCCCGCGATCTGTCTGTCCTTGACACCGCCTACAAAGTGATGCAGGTCCAACCTGTTGACATGTTCCCCCACACGCCGCACGTGGAAAATGTCGTACTGCTCCAGAAGAGGAAATAAGAAGAACAACTTCCAAAACTTATAAACAATCTTTTATATGATGACAAATCTCAAGAAAGGGTTATTCCTTATCATTGCTGCTGCACTTTCCTGCACGACAGGCAGTGCGCAAATCAAATTACCGGAGTGGGTAAACAGCATTAAATTGTCCGGGTATGGTATGATCCAGTACCAGTACAGCGGACAGGAAGGGGCGAAAGCCAACTCTTTCAACCTTCGGATGGGCAGGATCATGCTTGACGGACGAGTCTTGAATGATTTTGTATGGAGAGTACAATTCCAGTTCAATGGAAATACTTCCACTTTGGGAAGTTCTCCAAGATTGGTTGACCTCTACACGGAATGGCAGAAATACGATTTCTTCCGTGTCAAGATCGGACAGTTCAAAAGACCTTTCACTTTTGAGAACCCGATGAACCCCATTGACCAGGGTTTCATGAGTTACAGTCAGGCGGTAGACAAACTGGCAGGTTTTTCTGACCGCGCAGGCGAACACAGTTCTAATGGCCGCGATATCGGATTGCAGATTCAAGGTGACTTCCTGAAAAATGCCAGTGGCAGGAATCTGCTGCATTACCAGTTGGGTGTATTCAATGGTCAAGGGATCAATGTCAAGGATGTCGATCAACAGAAAGACCTTATCGGCGGTATCTGGGCAATGCCTGTTTCCGGCATGAGGTTGGGTGCATTCGGCTGGACCGGCAGTTATGCACGCAAAGGAACCTGGAAGACTGTCAATGCTCAAGGAACTTCTGTCGATCACGATGGCATCAGGAGCCTTCAGCAGCGCCGGTATGCGTTCTCGGCAGAGTATCTCATCAACGACTGGACTCTACGCTCAGAATTTGTCCACTCCACAGGGGCTGCTTTCGCAAAGGCCCTGAGCAACACCAATGACAAGACTTCCGATGATTGTTCCCTCTCTGATGAAGGGGACGAAGCACAGAGTGTCTACGCCTTGGTCATCGCCCCGATCATCAAGAACCGTTTCCATGCCAAAGCGAGATACGACATGTATCAACCTACCGGAAACACCTCGAAGATGAGGACTCAATATGAGGTGGGACTGGACTATGAATTCAACAAAAACATCGAACTTAACGGCGAATATGCTCTTATCAATGACAGGAGTTTGCAAAAGGAAAATTACTCTGTCGTCGATGTCGAAGTCGACTTCCGGTTCTAAGGACATCCTCTTCCTTCAAAAGGAATCCTGAGAACAGACTATAATAGGACAAGCCCCCTGAAAGTTTTTTCACTTTCAGGGGGCTTGTCTATTCAGGGCTTTCGTTCCAGCTCCTCAGATCATCAGAATTTAAGTGAGAGAAATGTCTCTCAGCACGCGTCATTCAATAGATTTGAATGAACGCCTTCCGAACGCAATAAATTTCGATAAAGTAGAAACCTATGGGAAAAGCTTCCGGTAACGACTCCTTCTAAAGGCTATAAGAGAATCCGACGCTCATATATTCCTTAAACTGCCAATAGCCATGATGGAGATCACGACTGACACCATCGTCAAAGCGAGGGAATACAAAGAGATTGCAGGAAATCAACTTGCTCAGTTGGAAAACAAAAGTATTTTCCCACTCCAACTCTGTCTTCTTATATGAGGTATACCCGTAAAGCCGGGTCGTCCACTTGATCAGGTTCGACACGACCCAATTCAGGTCCACAGTAAACTCAGAACCATAGTCGACCAGCGAATGCTTTCCCTCGTCTACACCATAGCGGGTAGCCAAATCTTTGAGTTTTACGTAAGTCCAATCCAAGGCGATAGGAGCCAAATGCACCGTTCCCGTCAGTTTTTTCTTCAGCCAACTGACGTTATAATCCATACCAATAGAGAAGTTAACGTCAAAAGGAGACAAGAAACCCGCATAGATAGTGGGGTCATTGGTCTTATAGGTACGAGTAAACTGCGTAGTGGCTATCGTCTGGAAAGTATAATACCATTTTTTTGTAGCCTGCAATCCGAGTTTATCAGTATACCGGATCATATTTTCCGTTGCAGACATACTGTGGATACTATCAGCACGGGAATTCTGGAAACCTAACTTCATTTCCAGTTTGTGATTCCACACAAATCTTCGATGATTGTCATAATTTGCCTGAAAGACGATGCTTCCCAACATGGAATAATTGCTCTCACCACCTTTATACCAGTTGCTGGATACGAAATTCTGCATGAACTGCAGATAATAGTCCCCTTGGAAAGTCCAGAAATTAGGTTTCCTGACGAGAAGATTCATAGGGACCTCATCCGGTTCCTTCGCTTTCGGCGACACGATATCCACAAGGTCTGGATGGATCTGCTGGGCAGAAGGTTCCAAGCGGTCGAGATTGTCAGAATTGGCAATCAGTACTTTTTCACTCTGCCTGACAAATTGGGGATGATTCAGATACACGTTCATCAGGGTCTTGTCCAGGAAACGGTCCACGACCTGACCGGAATCAGCCGCAGGGGACAATTCCAGGGAATGGACAGCCGGGAAATAATAAAAGGTGAGCGGTGTGAACAGACAATAGCTCCGGTTTTGGACCAACAGATGATTCCGGGCAGCCAGAGTGTCTTTAGCCAGGACGCCCTCTATTGAAGTCGTATCCAGCCAATTTTTATATGACCTCAAAGAGTCCATATAATTGCGAACCAATTCAGGTTCGCCTCTATGCTTATTTCCAAAACCATTCCACGTCTTTTGGGCATTTACCCCTTGGGCTAACACCAAAAGCAGGATGATCAAAAACCGATATTTCATTTTATCTCTTTGTCAGTCTATTGACGGCAAAGGTAAAAAATAAAAATGAAAAAACGAAAGATATGTCACATGAAATCAACCAAAACGGTTGGCACTTTCATTATTTTGTGCTACCTTTGCAACTTAGTTATAACTAAGCTAATTTAAATTTTTATTTATCGTGGCTGAAACAAGGTATATATTCGTCACAGGTGGAGTAGTTTCTTCTATTGGAAAAGGAATCATCTCTGCTTCAATAGGTAAGCTCCTTCAGGCAAGGGGCTATGATATCACCATTCAAAAGTTTGATCCTTACATCAACATTGACCCCGGGACACTGAATCCTTACGAACATGGAGAATGTTATGTAACTGTTGACGGTATGGAAACAGATCTCGACCTCGGACACTATGAACGCTTCACAAGTATTCATACGACGAAGTCAAACTCCATGACGACCGGCCGTATCTATAAGTCAGTGATTGACAAGGAGCGCCGAGGTGACTATTTGGGAAAGACGATTCAAGTGGTCCCGCATATTACGAACGAGATCAAGCGTAATATCAAATTGCTTGGGCAGAAATACCATTACGATTTCGTCATAACAGAAATCGGCGGTACCATAGGAGATATCGAGAGCGCTCCCTATATGGAGGCTATCCGGCAACTGAAACGGGAACTGGGCAAGAACGCTGTCAATATCCATCTGACCTATGTCCCCTATCTTAAAGCTGCCCATGAACTCAAGACAAAGCCTACTCAAAATTCTGTCAAGGAATTGCAGAGCGTAGGCATTCAACCCGATATTCTGGTCCTTCGTACCGAGAAGCACCTCAACGATTCCATCAGAAAGAAAGTATCTGATTTCTGTAATGTCGACCTGGACTGCGTCATTCAGAGCGAGGATCTTCCCAGTATCTACGAAGTCCCCGTGAACATGCAGAACCAAGGTCTAGATGCTGCCATCCTCAAGAAGATGGGCATCGAGGTCGGTCCTACGCCTGAGATGAAACCGTGGAAGGGATTCCTGCAGCGCATGAAGAACGCCAAAGATGTTGTCAACATCGCTTTGGTCGGAAAATATGACCTTCAGGACGCTTACAAGAGTATCCGGGAGAGTCTCTATATCGCCGGCACATACAATGACTATAAAGTGGTCATCACTTTTGTCAATTCCCAATTCATCACCAAAGCAAACATCGCTGAAAAACTTGTCGGTCAGGACGGCGTGGTCATCTGTCCGGGATTCGGGCAAAGGGGCACAGACGGAAAGATCGTTGCAGCAGAATATGCCCGCACCCACGATCTTCCGACGTTCGGCATTTGCTACGGCATGCAGATGATGGTCATCGAATTTGCCAGAGACGTACTCGGATATACGGATGCCAACAGCAGGGAGTTGGATGAAAAGACCCCCCATAATGTCATAGACATCATGGAAGAGCAGAAGAATATCACGAACATGGGCGGAACCATGAGACTTGGAGCTTACGAATGTGACCTGAAGAAAGGTTCCCGTACTTACGACATCTACGGACAAGAGCATATCAGCGAACGCCACAGACACCGCTATGAATTCAATAATGACTATGAGGCTGAATTCGAGAAAAACGGGATGATGTGTGTCGGCAGAAACCCTGAAAGCAATTTGGTGGAGATCATTGAAATGCCGAAATTAAGGTGGTATATAGGTACACAGTTTCATCCTGAATACCAGTCTACAGTCCTCAAGCCCCATCCTTTATTTTTAGATTTCGTCAAGCATGCCATTGCTTATCGCAAAGAAACAAAAGCAAATCATAAATAGTAGCAAACAAAGAGGTGGACAAGTTTACACCTCTTTTCAATATTGAACAATAAATGGATAAAAACAGCATTATCGGCTTTGTCCTAATAGCCGTAATTCTGATCGGTTTTAGCTGGTGGGCAAAACCTTCGGATAAAGAGCAACGCGCCGCTTTCGTAAAAGATTCAATCGCCAATGTCCAACAAGCAAAAGCTGAAAAGACAGCCCAATTTGCTGCTGCGAAAAAGCAGGCAGCAATCAGGAAGAAGATAGAAGGCGATACGACCGCTCTCTTCTACTCTGCTTTGAATGGAAAAGCCCAGCAGATTACGTTGCAGAACAAGAAAGTCGCTCTCACCTTTAACACTAAGGGGGGAGTTGTGGAGAAAGCCGTTATTAAGGGATACATCGGGCACAACTTAAAGGTAAAAGATGGTTCTAAAGATTCCAAGGACGTTACTCTTTTCGATACAAAGGATCAAAGCCTGAAATTCATGCTGGCCGGAAAGGATATCAATATTGTTACCAGCGACCTCTATTTTACACCTTCCCATATCACCGACTCTACTGTCGTCATGACAGCAAAGGCTGCAACGGGAAAATACATCACCTTGGCATACCGCCTCGGCAAAGATTATCTGCTTCACATGCAACTGCGTGCCACTGGTATGTCCGGTCTCTTCTCACCTGACGCTGACCTGATGGATGTCGTCTGGTCTGAACACTGCCGGCAGCAGGAAAGAGGTTTCACTTTCGAAAACCGATATTCCAGTCTGACCTATCACAATGTAGACGGAGGAACGGACTATATCAACCAAGGAAAAGAGAAGATCGACGAACCGGTAAAGGACCCTATCGACTGGGTGGCTTTCAAGGATCAGTTCTTCAGCGCCGTGATGATTTCCAAGAACAATTTCAAGGAAAATTCACTGATGACCAGTATTCCTATGGAGAAGGGATCCGGTTACTTGAAACAGTACGGTGCCAAGATGAAAACTTTCTTTGATCCGAGCGGAAAGAAACCTTCTGAATTCGAATTCTATTTCGGTTCCAATGATTTCCGACTTCTGCAAAATGTCGAGAAAGAAAGCAGTTTCGGACACAAACTCCAACTCCAACGCCTGATCTATTTGGGATGGCCGCTGTTCAGGATCATCAACCGCTGGTTCACCATCTATGTCTTTGATTGGCTGAGCAAAGTATTCCCGATGGGCGTCGTCCTGATCCTCATCACCTTATTGCTGAAGGTCATCACCTATCCGATGGTCAAGAAGAGTTATATGAGTTCTGCCAAGATGCGAGTCTTGAGGCCTAAGTTGGATGAGGCGACCAAACAGTACAACAAACCGGAAGATCAGATGATGAAGCAACAGGCGATGATGTCTGAATACGCGAAATACGGAGTCAGCCCATTGTCGGGATGCTTGCCGGTCCTCATACAGGCACCTATCTGGATCGCCATGTTCAACTTTGTTCCGAATGCTATCCAGTTGCGCGGACAGAGTTTCTTATGGATGCACGACTTGAGCACTTATGACCCTATCCTGGAATGGAACAAGAACCTGTGGCTTATCGGAGATCACCTTTCCCTGACTTGTATCTTGTTCTGCGTAGCACAAATTGTATATAGTTGGTTTACCATGCAACTCCAAAAGGATCAGATGGTCGGACAACAGGCGGACCAGATGAAGATGATGCAGTGGATGATGTATCTGATGCCGATTTTCTTCTTCTTCATCTTCAATGATTATTCTTCAGGATTGAACTTCTACTACTTTATCAGTTTGGCTTTCAGTGCACTCATCATGTACACATTGAGAAAGACGACCAATGATGAAAAACTGCTCCATATTCTTGAAGCGCGGTACAACAAGAATGCCGCCAATCCCAAGAAATCCACCGGCGGTTTTGCTGCACGTCTGCAAGCTATGCAACAGATGCAGATGCAACAACAGAAAGAGATGCAGAAGAAGCGTGCCGATCTGGAACGCAAGAAGAAACAACTTTAAAGTCTTTAGCGAGACGGAGTGAATAGACTTTCACTCCGTCTGTGATTTAAAAACCTATTCTATGAATAAAACGATTGCACTGACTGCTGCCGTTCTGATGGGATGCAGTAGTTTGAACGCACAGACGATGATTGAGAAAAACAACATTCAACTCTCCAGTGATCTGATGACTCCGGAGGCATTGTGGGCGATGGGACGTATTGGCGCCACTCAGGCATCTCCCAATGGTAAAAAGATTGTTTACCAAGTCGGTTACTATAGTATAAAAGAAAACAAGGGCCACCAAATGCTCTTTGTCATGAATGCCGACGGTAAACAGAAAACGCAATTGACACATGATGCGGCGAATGAATCTGATGCCGCATGGCTTAATGATGAGGAGATCGCGTTCCTCCGTGACGGACAACTCTGGTGTATGAATGCTGACGGGCAAAACCGCAGACAGCTGACTCACTCCAAAATCGACATCGAAGGCTTCAGGTTCTCTCCCGACGGCAAACAGGTCATTCTGATCAAGAGCATCCCTTATCACGGTAGTATCCAGAAAAATCCTTCTGACCTGCCGCTGGCTTCCGGCAGAGTCATCACAGACCTGAACTACCGGCATTGGGACCATTACGTAGAAACCATCGCACACCCTTTCGTGGCTGATGTCACTGCTGACAGTATCACCGAAGGGACAGATATTCTGGAAGGCGAACCGTATGAATGTCCAATGGCTCCCTGGGGAGGGATAGAACAACTCGCATGGAGTCCTGACAGCAAGTCTATCGCCTACACTTGCAGGAAAAAGACCGGAGTGGAATATGCCACCTCAACTGACGCCGACATCTACTTATATCAGGTCGCAACAAGACAGACCAAGAATCTCTGCAAACCCGAAAACTATAAAGAGCCGCCCTCTGATCCGACTAAGAGTATGCGTGACCAACCGGTCAACCATCAATCAGGCGATATGAACGTCGGCTATGACGAGAACCCACAGTTCTCACCTGACGGCAAATATGTGGCATGGCAGAGTATGAAAAGAGACGGTTATGAAAGTGACCGCAACCGACTCTGCGTCTATAACCTTGCCAATGGATCGAAGAAATACGTCACGGAATCCTTTGATACGAATGTAGACGCATTTACATGGGACAACAACTCCAAGGACTTATACTTCATGGCATGCTGGCACGCTTGTGTCAACCTCTATCAGACGAATTTGCAGGGAAAAGTCACACAACTCACTGATGGTTGGAATGACTATGGCTCTGTTCAGATGCTGGGAAATACCGGAAAATTGCTGACGACAAGACACAGTCTCTCTCACCCTGATGATATCTATATCGTCACCCCAACTCAAAAGGCCAAGAAATCAAAAGTCGAACAGATCACCGATGAAAACAAAGCTATCCTCGCTCAACTGGCAATGGGGAAAGTTCAGGAACGCTGGGTGAAGACGACTGACGGGAAAGAGGAACAAGTTTGGATTGTCCTGCCCCCTCATTTCGACCCTGCCAAGAAATACCCTACCCTCCTCTATTGTGAAGGAGGCCCCCAGAGCCCTGTTTCCCAATTCTGGAGTTATCGCTGGAACCTCCAGATCATGGCAGCCCATGGCTACGTCATCGTAGCGCCTAACCGCCGAGGACTCCCGGGATATGGATCGGCCTGGAACGAAGAAGTCAGTGGTGACTGGACAGGCCAATGCATGGATGACTACCTTTCTGCCATTGACGATGCCAGCACCAACTTACCTTATGTCGACAAAGACCGCTTGGGATGTGTCGGAGCAAGTTTCGGAGGATTCTCCGTATACTACCTCGCAGGACACCACAATAAACGTTTCAAATGCTTCATCGCTCATGACGGCGCTTTCAACTTGGAAAGCATGTATACCGACACGGAAGAAGACTGGTTCTCCAACTGGGAATACGATGATGCCTACTGGAATAAGGACAAGACAGCCAATGCAAAGAAAACCTATGAGAACAGTCCTCATCTTGCAGTAGCCAACTGGGATACGCCGATATTGTGTATCCATAGTGAAAAAGACTACCGCATCCCCTATACTCAGGGCATGGGCGCTTTCAATGCTGCCAAGATGAGAGGGATACCTGCAGAACTCCTCATTTTCCCTGACGAAAACCACTGGGTTCTGAAACCCCAAAACGGAATCCTTTGGCAAAGGACTTTCTTCAACTGGCTCGATCGCTGGTTGAAAAAATAAGGATTGTAGATAAATTCGCTAACTAAAGGATAATCATTTTAAATAACCGAGAGAAATAATCAATTTTAAAAATTGAGATCTGTCAAGAGCTCAACAAATGTACAACTAAGAAAGAAAAATATGGTAGAACAAATTCAAAAGAAACTCAGTGACTCTGCCGGCGCTAGATGGGCAGCAGTCCTTATCGTGTCCTTCACCATGATGATGGGTTACTTCCTCACAGATGTGATGTCACCTCTTCAGGATATGCTGGAGACACCTATTGCAAAGGGAGGTTTCGGTCTGGGCTGGTCCAGTTCTGAATATGGTTTTTTTGCCGGCTCTTACGGAATAATCAACGTTTTCCTCCTCATGCTCTTCTTCAGCGGCATCATTCTGGACAAACTGGGAGTCCGCTTCACCGGCGTACTGGCAAGTTCTCTGATGGTTATCGGGGCATTCCTGAAATTCTATTCCTTGCAGTTTATTTCACCTGAACAGACCTTAAGCATCTTAGGAGTCGATTATAAACTCCAAGTGTGGATCGCCTCACTGGGATTTGCCATCTTCGGAGTAGGTTGTGAAATGTGCGGAATCACAGTATCCAAGATCATTGCAAAATGGTTCAGTGGCTATAGCATGGCTTTAGCAATGGGAATCCAGGTAGGCATGGCCCGTCTGGGTACAGCAGGTGCTTTGGGACTCAGTCCTATTATTGCCCACCATTATAACAACGTGGCTTCACCTGTCCTCTTCGGGGCTATCCTCCTGTTCATAGGACTACTGGCATTCCTCGTATATGTCGTCATGGACACGAAACTGAACAAGTCCATTGCCGCCCTGAGGTCCAAAGATTATAAAGATGAAGAAGGATTCAAGTTCAGTGATCTGAAAGCCATCTTGACCAATCCCGGATTCTGGTTGATCGCACTTCTCTGTCTCTTGTTCTACAGTGCCGTATTCCCATTCCTGAAATTTGCCACAAAACTGATGATTGCCAAATACAATGTCAATCCTGACTTTGCAGGAATGATTCCCGCCATCCTGCCTTTCGGCACGATCTTCTTGACACCGATCTTCGGTTCTATCTATGACCGTGTAGGAAAGGGTGCAACGCTGATGATCATCGGTTCAGTTCTCCTGACAGCCGTACACATCTGCTTTGCACTACCTATACTGGATACAGGTGGATTTGCCATCTTCCTGATGGTCTTATTAGGAATAGCCTTTGCTCTCGTACCTAGCGCTATGTGGCCGTCTATGCCGAAGATCATACCGATGAAGCAACTGGGGTCTGCCTATGCCATCACTTTCTATATTCAGAATATAGGACTGACACTGGTTCCGATGCTGATCGGTAATGTCCTGCAGTCTAATACTGTTGGGACAAAGGTCAATTTCACCAGTACGATGTGGATCTTCGCCAGCTTCGGCATCATCTCCATCGCTCTTGCTGTCATTCTCCGAATACTGGATAGCAAGAAGCATTACGGTTTGGAAGAGGCTAATATCAAGAAATAGAAATTCTCTCATATATTTCATGGAGGAAGCTTTCAATCAAGGCTTCCTCTTTTTTTATCGCTACTTTCATTTTAAAAAGAAAGCCTGTTGGCAGTTTCAAATATTTCAAAAGGATGAAGTTTCCTTGACAAAGACAGAAAATTGAATCCAAGATGAATTTCCTATTTTATTTTTCGTAAATTTGCTCCCATAAATTCAGATTAAATATCAATTTATATTTATGAAAAAATTATTCCTTTCGGTATTGTGCCTGATCGTGGCCTTAACCGCCTCTGCACAAGTGCAACATCCCAAACTCATTGTCGGCATTGTCATTGACCAGATGCGTTGGGATTATCTGTATTATTACTATGACAAATTCGGTGAAAACGGTCTGAAAAGACTTCTCAAGGAGGGTTATAGTTGTGAGAACACCATGCTCCCTTATATTCCCAGCGTCACGGCGGTAGGCCATTCCGCTATCTTTAGCGGGACTACACCTGCCCTATCAGGAATCGCAGGCAATTACTTTGCAATCAATGACAAATCGGTTTACTGTTGCTCCGACTCTACGGTCAAAGGATTGGACAGTAATGACTGGGACAGTCAGATGTCCCCACGCAATATGTGGTGTACGACTATAGGAGATGAACTCAAGATATCCAATGATTTCAAATCAAAGGTCATCGGTATAGCACTTAAAGACAGGGCTGCAATCCTTCCTGCCGGGCAAAGCGCAGACGCAGCTTACTGGTGGGATCAGAAATCAGGACATTATGTGAGCAGTACATATTATATGAAGCAACTCCCTTCCTGGGTCTCAGATTTCAACAAGGCTCATCACACCGCCCAGAATTTTGACATCAAGACGACGACCAAACTGGGAGTGGACTACAGTTTTGATCTAGCTGAAGCCGCTTTGAAGAATGAACGACTCGGTCAGCGTGACATCACTGATATGCTCACATTGAGCGTTTCATCTACTGATGCTATCGGACATGCATTCAGTACTCGCGGCAAAGAAAACGAGGAAGTCTACATGGAACTGGATAAAGACCTGGCAGGATTTTTGAACACACTGGATCAAACTGTCGGAAAGGGTAATTACCTGCTGTTCCTTACAGCAGACCATGGGGCTGTACATAATTACAATTTCATGAACAAGCACAATATCCCCGGGGGTGGCTGGGATTATCAAGCAACGACAAAATCACTCAACAAAGACCTGCAAGATAAATTCGGTATTGCACCGGTGATGTGGGAAGACAATTATCAATTCTTCTTCAACGACTCTCTTATCGCTTCCCGCGGCTTAAAGAAACAGGATGTCATTGATGAGTCCGTTAAATTCCTTGAGAAAGACCCGATGTTCATCTATGCCGTCGACAATGAACATGCTGCAGAAAGCACCCTTCCTGAAATTCTCAAGCAGCGTCTCATCAACGGTTATAACCGTCAACGCAGTGGAGAGATTACTGTCATTCCTCGAGCAGGATACTTCGGGGTAGACAAACCGTCCATCAAATATAAGGGAACTTCTCATGGAGAGTGGAATCCTTACGATGCACACATTCCTTTGATTTTCATGGGCTGGCATATCCAACATGGAGAAACTGTAGAACCTGTCAGCATGACCGATATCGCACCGACCATCTGTGCAATGCTACACGTCCAAATGCCCAATTCCTGTATGGGAAAAGCCATTACGACCATCGTCAATCAGAAAGAATAAGCAACGGACAACTTAATAAAAGAGCCCTGCCTTTATACAAAAGTGTATTAAGGCAGGGCTTTTCTATTGTCATCAACTGCAATACTGACAGTGCATCCAATCTCCCTTTAGATCATCAAAGGCAGATTACGGAGACACTCATTTCTTGGTATGGGTAATGTCAAACAACCAAGACAACTTGATGACAATATTGCTATAATTACTTTTCCCGAAATAGTCTCGTTTTGAGTCACCATAGATATTACCCAATCCATAGTAATATCGGGCCTCCAAAAGAAAATGACCTGCATGAGGAACGGTATACTCTACGCCTATTCCTGCCACAATACCATAATCCAACTTATTCTCAACGGACATTGTATCCTGTGCCCAAATCGTGTTAGAACGCTCCGACTTACCGTTCTTTATGCGGTCAATCTCATCATTGACATTGAAGTTACTCTTGGTCGACTCACTGGTATACCACCCCACTTGAGGGCCTGCATTGGCAAAGAACTGCATGCCATGCCCCTCTTTGCCCCATGCTAAATGTGCCAAAAGTGGAATTTGGATATAGTTGATTGTCCTACTGTATTCCTGTTTCTTTTTCGTCACAGGGTCTATGACGGCAGCATCATTCAAATCGACGATATTCTCTTTCCAGCCAAGAGATGCATAATTGAGTTCTGCATAGATGGAACAAATCGTATTGAAATATTTTTCACAAGTATACCTGACTGAAAGTCCACCTGTAATGCCACCATGCTTGTTTTGGGAGACGCTTGGGTCAAAGCCAATACTGCTCAAGACGTAACCACCGTTAAATCCTACGCTAAAATCATTTCTATGCTCACCTATCTGAGCGCTTGCTGCCACGCAACAAGTGCAGAGGAGACCGGTGAGAAGGAGTTTTATTTTCATACTTTTAATAAGCTATGGATTCGATCGTCTTGTTATACAAATAGTGGATCAACTGAAAACTGTCATTCTGGTATCCGCCATTATTCACTTTCTCAAAGCGAAGGGGAGTTTGTACAGGTTGATAACTGCTTTGACCGGAAACGCCATTGAAATTCTTGCCGTACTGGTGATACCCCTGCAGGAAGAATAAGGCCTGATCATAACCCGTAATTCCAAAACGTGGCAGTCCGGAAGGCATCATCCCTGTGCCAAACCAACTCTTGTAAGTCTTCTCCAACTGAATAGTCTTGGCGCTGGATGCATTATAATAAAAGGTGGTCGGAATATAAGTATCATACCGGTAAAACTTATCCAGATCATAAGGCAGGTACATCAGCCATTCTGTATATCCGAAAAGGGATATTCCGAATCCAGGGTATTTTGCAACCATCGCATCCATTTTCTCTACAGCCTCATTCAATTGGGGAGAACGACTGGAATTCAGTATCACCACATTCTGCCTTGTTCGGTCAAAGGACTTCACGAAATCTTCCAGAGGTGTCACCAAACTGGTCAGTCCGTACTTAACATGTTTCGCATCCAATTCCGCCCTCAATTTCAGAGTGAAAGCCCCCTTGTCAGACGAGGCATCCTTACAATCTATGAAAATAGGGTGTGCATTGGGAAAGCGGCTTAAGAAAGCCTTGACCGTCTTCTCGTTCAAGATCGTCGGCGACTGGTAGACCTGATAGATCTGCGGATTAGAAGCCACTTCATTTCCGGAAATCGAGAAGGGAATGACAAGTTTAATACCGTAAGTCTTGCAGAAAGCAGCAAGAGGTGCGACCTGATTGGAATACAAAGGTCCGAAAATCAAATTACACTGATTGGCACCCTCGCTCAGAAGAGTCTGGTGGATATCCGCATTGACAGGTACGTTCCAAGCATGGACATCGACAGAGACGCCATTCTGTTTCAATTGGTCGACAGCCATCAGTACGCCTCTATAGTATTCGACCATCCGCTTACCGTCACCGTCATTATTATGGAGCGGCAACATGACACCTATACGTATGGCATTGCTTTGCCGGACATTGGATGCCACCGCCCTTTGAGTGGTTTGAGGTACAGTAGCCTGGGTAGTTCCACCCTGATTCACATTCTTTTCAGTTGTCGAAGAATCCTTATGATAAGGAATGAATATTGTATCTCCCTTTTTCAGCGTATACCCCTCCAATTTCATTTCCGGATTAGCATCCATCAATTCAGGCAGGGTGACCCCATATCTTTTTGCAATGCTGAAAACAGTATCTTTTTTCTTTACGGTATAAATATCGCGCCAGTTCAGAGTTCCTTGAGCCATCATAAATGTACAAGCGAACAGAGCAACAAACATAAAAAGTTTTCTCAATAGATATTTCATAAAACCTAATGTTTTTACACATCTGCAAAAATACAAAAAAACATTCATCCCATGACATTACATCCTATCTTTTTTCCTTTTTATAAATTATTGCCTTTTTCCTTCCCTCCTACCCATGGCCATCCGTCACTCAAAGACCATTCACTCCGCCTCCGGAAAGCACGGAACCTTTTCACAAGCCCTCGGCCCCCCTCTTTTCCTTCAACGCCAACGGTCTCGTTAAATCATATTAAAAAAGATCAAATCGCATTCTTTATGAACATTTGTTCATTATATTTGCAAAAGAATTGAAAAGAATATCCTTATGCCAAGACCCAAGACAATAAGAAAAATAGCAGATAAGCCCATCATCTCCGGACTCAAGCCATACGGAATGGCCGGTCCCGTCAAGAGATCTGATGCCATATTCCTTCTCTTCGAGGAATATGAGGCCCTCCGACTTTGTGACTATGGCAGGTACAACCAGTGTGAAGCAGCAAGACTGATGGGAGTGTCGAGGCCTACGCTGACACGGATATGCATGTCAGCGCGGAATAAAGTGGCGACAGCTATCGTAGAGGGGCATCAGTTGATCATAGAAGGAGGAAAAATAGAGATCAATCACGAATGGATGAGATGCAATCACTGCCATTGTTCTTTCACGAAACAGCAGGAAGGAGACACGATGTGCCCTCTGTGTGGGAGCAAGAACATTGAAGAGACTCCGGAAGATCCACATACAGACAACTTGCAGGCCCCTCTGCAAGTTTGTTGCGGAAGTAATCGGAAAAAGTCAAGATGCCCGGGAAGAACAGGCAGGAAAGGAAAACGCAGATATGAAGATTGCAATATGCAGTAAAGACAACACCCTCTCAAGTGAGGTGGACTCCCGTTTTGGAAGGTGCCGATTCTTTGCCCTCTACGACAGTACGGACCAGTCTGTGACCTTCATCAGAAACACTGCCGGATCACTGGCGGAAGGTGCCGGGCCTGCAGCATTCAAACTATTGCAAAATCAGAACGTCGAGAAAATCATATCCGGCAACTTCGGTCTTAAACTTAAGGCCCTTGCCTCTGACGCCTCCATACAGTTGATCATCCCTCAAGAGAAATATACTTTAAAAGAAATCATTCACTTACTTCATCATTAAAACAATATGGAAAAAAAGATTGCTATACCTGTAGAAAAAGGTAAGCTCTGTGCCCATTTCGGACACTGTGAGAAATTTTACGTAGCTGTAATTGATAATAACAAAATCAAAGAAGAGCAGGAAATTACTCCTCCGGAACATCAACCCGGACTGTATCCCAAATGGATGAAGAGTTTAGGTGTCCAATGTGTCATCGCCGGCGGAATGGGCGAAAAGGCACAGGACCTGTTCCGTCAAAACGGCATACAACTCTATACGGGAGTACCGGTAAAAACAGCAGCAGACCTGGCACAAGACTACATTCAGGGAACACTGAAAAGCGGTGTCAACAGTTGCAACCATCACTCAAGAAACCATGAAGAGAATAAATGACCGAATAGTCAAGTGAGTTTAACAGTAAGGAAGTGCCTTCCGCCTTTATAGTTCGCCATCTATAATGACGAGGCACTTCTCTTTTCCATCTATTCCTTTTTATCAATGAAAATAACGATTCTGGTGGACAACCACCTGTCAGACACGGTTCCAGGGATGTCTTCAGAACATGGTCTGTCAATCTATATTGAAGACAAGTCAGCCAGATACCTGCTGGATACGGGGGCATCCGACCTGTGGGCTCACAATGCCCGCTTGCTTGGTCTTCAGGTAAAAGACATTGATACCCTCATCCTGTCACACGGCCATGCCGACCACACTGGTGGATTACCTATTTTCCTGTCACAGAACAGGAAAGCATCTGTTATTGCATCTGAAAAGATTATCAAATACCAATATTTTTCCCATCGGCATCCGACTATTGTAAACCTGAGTCCTCCTCAAGGTACAATAAACACATATCTGTCTCGCTTTCATTTCATTCATGATGACTATCGTCTCAATGATCATATCAAACTCGTATTCACAAAGCAGAAAGTCCATCCGGTTCCTAAAGGTAACCGATTTCTGTCTGTAGACAAGGGGACTGGAGAAGGTCCTTATCTGGCAGACGATGAAATCGCCCTGGCTATTGAGAAAGACGGTGCACTGACTATTGTATCTTCTTGTTCACACGGAGGAATACTGAACATCATCCAGTCATGTGTCGTATCCACTGGGATATCCAGGGTAAACGCCTTTATAGGAGGATTGCACCTTATCGATCTCGAACCGGAAAAACGAGACGACGTAAAAGCGATAGCAGATATTCTAAAGAGAAACTACCCGGACATAAACCTTTACATAGGTCACTGTACGGGGAAAACTGCCTATCACGAACTCAAAAAGGCTTTGGGTGACCATGTCCACAAACTCTATTGCGGAATGAGACTGACTATCTGATTACAAACCATGCCAATACGAATACCAAGGGAGCCTGCCAGTTAATGGCAATCTCATTGTGAGAATAATTTGCCTGTTCGTCAACCCAGTCCGTCGCAGTCAATCCACCGCCTACCAGATAGCCCGGCCACGGTGCTTCTATCCCATCGGAAGCCGAACGTCTGTCATGTGGATGCATTGGCGGATTCACACCGACATCCGTCACATAGGAACGGCCGTAATAATTACGCCCCAATAAATGTCCGATAATATCCAAAGCTGTTTCAGTATATTTTCTATTTTTAGCCAGAGCACTGGCTACATAAAGATTCACAGCCTGCCGTGCCACCGTACCGTTACATCCCCAATAATATATACCACCCAAAGGTCGCCGGTAAACATCTTTTCTTGCGGTATTGACGATCGCATCGGCCGTTTTTACCGTATTGGCACGAATAGCACGTTCCACGGTTGCATTCTTCCCCTGCCTGCCGGACAAAAGATAAGTGAACATTCCAAGATTTGAGACAGTTCCAAAATCCCAGTCCGCCTCAACTTTATAGTTCATCTCTCCAGCTCTTTCTTCAAAATCTTTCAAATATACCCTTTTGCCTGTTGTCTCCCACATTTCAGCGGCAGCCCAAAGGCGATCATCTTTGTCATCGGTTTCATATCCGCCTGTTTTGAAATCGGGATTGACATACGTTTTATTATCAGGATTCTTACGCAAAAAATTGTAACTGAGAACAGCTGCATTCAAACATTTTAGAGCATAAGCCTTATCATAAGGTCCGAATGCCCGAGCCGCACGAGCCAGCACAGCGACGAAGTCCGCCGTGGCAGCCGAAGTCCAGTCCGCGAAATAACGCTCCCCCTCATCCTTATCAGCCATAATAAAGTCCGCAAAGTTTGTTCTCGTAAGTTTGTGCGATACTCTACCCGAACCGTCGGGATATTGCATCTTAAGCAGCCAATCTGTCTCCCATTTCAACTCTTCCAGAAATTCAGGATAACCGGGAGCTGTTCGGGGTAAATTCAATCGAATTTTGTTTATTGTTGGTCCGAAATGTTCCCATGCCATAAACAGAATGCCCATGGTAACACCTGCATTCACTACATACTTTCCATAATCGCCTGCATCATGCCAGCCTCCCACACCATTTCTCTTACGCCCCAGCCAGCCGATATAATCTTCATAACCATCATCGAGATGGCAGGCACCATGCTTATAACAGACGCCATTGAAAGTTCCCGAAACATTCATACCACAACGCCACAGATAAAAAGCTCGCATAGTTACCCTATATGCATCGTCATAAACCCTCTTATTAATTGGAAAAACGACGGAACGACCTTTTCCAGACGTTTCCAGATAATAAGTTCCGTTTTTCGATACGGCAGAGAAATCGGCTATCCGTACCGTTTGATTCACATCTTTCTGATATACCGCAGGGGTTGTCCTGCCACTAAACACGACCTTGCGATTCACAGCATTACAAACATAAAAAGAATCGGCATTATCGGTCAGCGTGGCTTCCTTAGTCGCACCTGGAAGGAAACCGAGAGAATTGACCCGTATTGTCGGTATATTCACCTTCGTTTGTCCGTATCCGCAAACCATGGCAAAAACAGAAAAGATAAAACCACTTATCAAGCCTTTATTTACCATAATAATTTTTTTTAGATTAAACACATTCATAAAATAAACGCAAAAGAAATCATTTCAAAACAGGATATAGGCCCCACTGGATTCTCGTCATCAAGCGATAACGAGAGCCAAGGTTTTCTTAGCTATCAGAATTTGATTTCTAATAATCATGGTATTTGCCGGGATTATTTCGATGATTTTATCATTTCAATAATGGCAGTCACAAAAGTGAAGGATCAAGGGCCATTCGACAGACCTTCAAGAGAAGACTTAAATGTATCAAGTTTCAACTCCAGATTTTATGAGTTGAACCTCATTTCTGCTTACTTTAACATTCAAAGTTACTAACTTCCAGTTAATTAACAAAACAATACGCCATCTATCTTACTAATCAATGAAATAAATGTTAAATCAACTTATTCAGTGGGACCTTAATTACTCATTCTGATCTAAAAAATAGCAGAAATCTGAATTTATACCCAGCATTTCGAACATCTTCCCCATTTCTGAATAGGTGTAGTCCCTTTCCCTCTTGTGCTTACCTCTAAGAGATGAATTGGAATTCTCTATTGCCTTGCGAAAGCTTCCGCCTTGTTTTTCAAAATATTGATGGAGAGGGTGCGAGCGGAAAAATTTTGTAGTATATTTGAAATAGCAAAGCAAAAACAGCTCTGTAGATCTATCCGTTTCAAAGAACCTGACTTCATAATGAATGCCTCTTGGGCTTCAATATATGAATGCCGTAATATTTCTTTTTCAATCGTATGTAGTCACACCAGCTCTTGGTATCCTTCTTCTTGGTATCTTTATACGATATTACTACTTCATTCTCATTATCCAATCCGCAACTTCCCTTTGGGATATTATCATCCCATGCTGGTCTGAAGAATGAAAACGCATTTCCTTTTCGTTAGCGAAGATAGCACCCTTGCAAGCAGCTTTTATATCTTTAATAGCTGTTCCTGGCCAACCGGCATTCGTTACGAAGGGGACGACTATTTTTCCTTTCCAATGATTGGAAGTGAGAAAAGTGGAAACAACCGGAGCCATTGTATACCACCATGTAGGAGTTCCGATGATAATTCTCTGATAATCTGCGACCTTAATTTCTAATGGTTTAATCGCAGGTTTTATGTGATTATCTACCTCGTATTTGCCTTGCTCAACAATATCATCATAAGAGCCAGTATAGGGTACTAAAGGTTCTATCTCTGCAATATCTACACCTAATATTTTTTGAATATTTTGTGCTATGCCCTTAGTATTTCCACCTA
The DNA here is from genome assembly GCF_024054555.1 of Segatella cerevisiae. GTDB lineage: Bacteria > Bacteroidota > Bacteroidia > Bacteroidales > Bacteroidaceae > Prevotella > Prevotella cerevisiae. The sequence continues at coordinate 60,811 of NZ_JAMXLY010000012.1, forward strand.
ATGAGTAATATACGATTAAAGTTTTTATTCCCTTCTGATCCTCATCAGTTTTATTAACTATACTATCCATATAATAGTTTTATCCAAATGGTTTTACATATACGACTAATCATCTCAAAGCGTACTTAATATCTCATCTACGATCTGAGGTGCTGTCAAATGGTTCTCTTTAAAAACTTCATCCACAGAATAACGATCAATAAATTCCTTCTTTATTCCGAAATTAAGAACCTTCATATTTGTCGGTCCGTAATATCTTGCTATTTTCTCTCCAAAACCGCCGTCTAACACACCATCCTCAAGGGTTACAACTACCTCATGATTTTTTTCCAAACCATCTAATACTTCAGTGTCTAATCCTGTTATATATCTAGGATTTATCAACGTAGCATCTATATCCATTTTATCTTTTAATTTTTCAACTACCGATTCTCCCAATTGATAAAATGAACCTAAACTCAAAATAGCAACTTTAGAACCCTTTTTGGTTATTTTATAACGATTCAATTGACCAAAATTTTCATTAATATTCTCCCCTGTTGAAACTACGCCACCATAATATGGAACACGTATTGCCACAGGATGAGAAGTTTGCTGTATGCCCCAATTCATCATGGCAAAATACTCTTCCTTGTTCGTTGGTGCTAAATAGACCATATTTGGGATGTTGCTAAGTAATGGGATATCAAAAATCCCAAGATGAGTCACATCATTCATGGCAGAAATTGAAGCCCAGTAAACTAAGATTAACGCTGGATTATTGTTAATACACAGATCTTGTGAGAGTTGATCGTATGCGCGTTGTATAAACGTGCTGAATACACCATACACCGGTTTGGCTCCATTGGCTGCAATAGCTGATGCCATGGCTACGGCCTGCTCTTCGGCAATACCGACATCTACAAACTGTTTGCCGGCCTCTTTCCTTCGTTCCTGGGTGAATCCGAGAACAGTAGGAGTGGCTGACGAGATAGCAACAATCGTTCTATCCTCTTTCATCTTATCCAATAGATATTTCGCCGTCAAGTCACTATAATTTTCGCCATTATTGCTAAATTTCCATTTACCTGTTGTCAAATCGAAAGGACCACCTGCATGATATTTTTCTTTATTTTCCTCTGCAAATTTATATCCTTTCCCTTTTACCGTATTTATATGAACAACTACCGGGTGATCGCTATCCTTCACCTTCTGAAAAGCATCAACCAACGATTGAACTTTGTTTCCTTCTTTAACATATAAATAATCAAATCCGAATGCTTTAAAGAAATTACACTCCGCTTTTCCATCTGTATCACGCAGTTGTTTTAAATCTTTATATATTCCACCATGATTCTCTGCAATGGACATCTGATTATCATTTACAATGATAATGATATTTGTTCCTAGTTCAGCTGCATTATTCAATCCTTCATATGCTTCACCACCACTCAGCGAGCCATCACCGATTACTGCGATAATATTTTCTTTGTCACCTTTTAAGTCACGTGCCTTTGCCAGACCTGTAGCCAAACTGACTGATGTTGAGGTATGTCCGATGACAAAGAAATCATGTTTGCTTTCGCTCGGTTCCGAATAACCTGATACATCATCATATTTTTCAGGATAAAGAAAAGCATCCTTACGTCCCGTGAGCATTTTATGGACATAACTTTGGTGAGATACATCAAATACGATTTTATCCACAGGTGAGTTGAATACATAATGCAAGGCAACTGTGGCCTCAACCATCCCAAGATTGGGCCCTATATGGCCACCATGCTCACTTAATTTCTTCAACAATGTTTGGCGAATTTCATTACTTCTATGTTGCTTTCCAAATAATTGGAAAATATTTATTATTATTTAACTATTTGTTATTCAATATATTACGAGAGTACGATGACTCATGAAGAAGCATTTGTAGGGTCGCAACGTACAGTCCGACACGGTATGCCGGATACGAATTGACCTTGAACAACAGACCTATCGGACAAACTTCTATGAGTTGACACGGACGTATCCGCCCAACAATTTACTTCTTCAGAGGATTAGGTAAAACGCAACAAACTTATTAGAGATGACACCCTAAGGCCCATCAACAATGAACAGGAGTCGTTTTATGAAGTTGTCCAACAATCTGTTGATTATTATTTTTCATCCCATTTGTATGGTTCATATCTCTTGCCGTTTTTAAGGACGGAGAAGATGATGTTTGACATCTTTCTCGCAATCTTGACAATAGCCTCTTGAGGTTTCATGTACTGCTTGTACTTGGCGTAGGCCATCCCCAAGCCGTAGTCTCTGTAGATGGCAACCCAGGCGGCCTCGATGATCATCGGACCAAGGTGCTTGTTTCCACGGAACGTCTTCTCTCCGTTAGAGGTCTTCTCTCCGCTGTTGTGACAGGTCGGTATCAATCCGAGGTAACTGGCGAACTGGTTCTCGTTTCGGAACCTCTTCACGTCGTAGATCTCCGTCAGGATACACATTGCAACGCTTGTGCCGATACCGGGTATCGACTTCAGCAACTCGTAATTGTCCTTGTACCGGTCAGTCTGCCCAAGACGACGCACAGCTCTCGTCGCATCAAGGAGTGTCAGACGTATGGTCTCTACCTGCTTGATCAGCAAGTCCAAAGACGAGCGTGTGGAAGAGAGCAGCTTCACATCTTTCTTGAGCCAGTTAATAAAAGGTCTGGACCAGTGAGTGCCTGGTTTCAAGAACCGCTCTGGCAACTCTACACCGTTGCAGTGCAGCATGTGCTTCACCCTTGACGTGTAACCTGACAACTGCTTCTGGATGGTCTTCCTTATGCGGATCACGGCTCTGTCATCGATGTTGTCTTTCTCCCGTATGTATATTGGCTTGATCTCACCAGCCCGTAACGAACGGGCCAGCTTGGCAGCGTCAACCTTGTCGGTCTTCATCACTTCCTCATATTGGGTGGTCGGGACATCGGCGGCATGCGTTATCACACAGTCAATGCCATACTCCTTCAGGGCATAGTATGTGGCAAAACCACTGAAGCCCGATTCGTATACGGCATGATACTCGCCATCAGGGAAATGCTTCTTCAAAAAGTCAAAGAGCGCTTTTGCCGAGGCTTTCTGCGGGTGCCTCTCCTTGTAACCCGACTCGGTCAGTACTGCAACCTCCCAAGTTTTAGCGTGGACATCAATTCCTATAAAAATCTTTTGTCCTTTGAAGGAAATTTTGTTTCTTTGCATCTCGGTACGATATTTAATTGTTATGTACTTTGTTTTCTTTTCAATTGCAAATATACATTCCAATTATTATCGTACCAACTTTTTCCTTCTAAAACCATGAAAAACACCGATGGGGTGCCCAGCGGCAGGGGGCTCGAAGCCCCCGAGAGCGACATTTTTCTGGTCTTATCGCGTTAGCCTTTGCAAACATAGTAACTTAATATATCAAGTTGACTATTTGATAACTTTTTTAAGTCTGATGGACTATCTATTTTTTCAATATACATACAAATATACTCTTTTTTCAATTTATTTTTTTATCGGAACCACTTCGTTTATTGCATTCATTGCATTTAGCGTTCGCGGGTAACCGATGTATGGCAAAAGTTGTGTGGTGATGCCTATAAGGGTTTCACGGTCGTTGCCGACATTCAGATTTCCCTGAATATGTCCACGTACCTGCATATCGGTTCCTCCCATACTGATTAGGATGCAATAAGTCAGTAGTTCACGGATTTTTATATTCAGACCTGTTCGGGTGTAATAATCGCCGAAACAGTTATCAGAAAGATAATCCTGAATCTGTAATTGGTCTTTCGGCGCATTTTCAAGCATTTTATTAATCGTTTCACCGAAAATAGATTTTTGCACCGCCAAACCTTTTTCAAAACGATTTTCACGGGTCGTGGTCGATTGTGCTTCAAGCGGAAGAGTTATACCTCGTTCCTGCATAATCTCATTTGTAGCAGAAAGAAAGTCAACTACTTTTGCCATACCTACATAAGCCGCCGATTGGTAAAGTATTTCCTTCACTTCAACCGGAATTACGCCCACATTTAGAGCAGCATTGACAAACATTTTATATTCCGTCAGAGCTCCTTGAGCAATGCACGACCCTATAATCATCATCACGCGGATTTTAGTATCTATTTTGCTCTGGGCTATGATTTCATCGAATGCCCAGTTATCAAAAATTTTAATCAGTTCCGGATCTGTCATGGCAGTTTTCGACTCATAACCAGGCCATAGCTTATTATGGTTTTTGACGGCTGTTTCGCTGAGATTGAGCTCTGCTGTATCATTTACTATAGCAGTTGCTTTTTTATATTGTTCATCAGTTACGGCTTCCAGCCACATAGGTTTGTTGTTTCCGGGATTTGTTTCAATAGCCAAATGTGAAAACCAACTATCAGGTGCCGCGCCATGCCAATGGATGACATCAGGTTCGATTTCAACGATATCACCAGGAAATAAAGCTATTGCGGGTTTACCTTTTTCCTGATAATATCCTTTTCCTCCTGTGGCAATTAATAATTGACCACCAGTATGGCTATGCCAATTGTTACGGCACCCAGGCTCGAATGTAACATTTGAAATAGGACAATTTAATTCACTACTTTTTGTCAATGGGGCTAAATAGGCTTGCCCGATGAAATATTGCGAAAACTTTTCCGGGAGTTTTTCTCCTATGGGAAACATACTGATATTCACGTTCTTTTTTTCCATAACTTTATAATATTATTTATGTTTATTTTCAGGCTACAAAATTACTTATAAAAAGCAGTTTAACTCTTAAACTTTTTACTCATAGTCGTATACAAATTACTTTAGAGACACAGTTATCCGCAAAATAGCACTAATACCTACGAGTTTTAAGTCTTGTTTTTAAAAAATCATACAAATGTACTAGTTCTGTTTCGGCGCTCTAATCTTTTGTTCCTTCGAGAGCATTCTCCAATAATTTGGCAGTATTTTAACTTTTTATAGGACTATCGTTTATTGCTATTACTTTCATAATTATCCTAATTAAAAAATTAACATTAACGCCTCCATTCACCGTAGCTTTTGGCATAGGATAACCTGCATTTATTTCATAACATTGTACCAACAAATTTTCACCGTTAGCAAAAATATGTGCTCTACGATTCAACTTATAATTAGCCCTTATATTCCATAAAAGTTACTTTTCTCTCTTGTCGGGGTTTACAGCTGTATAAAGTTCATTGATGTATTGAATATCAGTTGATATCTTGAATCTTTTCATTGAGTCTTCCACAAACACATTATGCTCCGGTGCTACCATAACCGGATATTTCATATCAAGCCACCTATAATTTGCATCAACACTCCATACTTGGTTTACCTTCAATCAAAAATCTCTTCATAATCCCCTTTGTTATAAATGACCTGTGACTGGAATATTTAAATAGTTTCCCTATATTTATTTGGAGTTACACCAACACACTTTTTGAATAATCGACTAAAATATTGTGGATATTCAAATCCCAGTTCATAAGCGATTTGACTTACAGATTTACTTTTATCAAACATCTTCTCTTTCGCCACTTCTATCAATTGTAATTGAATATACTCACGTGGGCTTTTACCTGTTTCTTTCTTAATCAAATCGCCAAAATAATTGGGAGATAAATTAAGTTTGTCTGCACAATATCTTACGGTCGGTAATCCTGAAGATTGAGGTAAATCAGACTTAAAATAAGTACAAACTAAATCTTCGAATTTGCTTAATATATCATCATTAACATGTCTGCGAGTTATAAACTGACGTTCATAAAAACGTGTACAATAATTTAAGAACAATTCAATATTAGAGACTATCAGCTTTTGACTATGATTGTCAATATCATGATTTAGCTCTAACCTAATATTGTTAAAACATTCCAGCACAATCTTACGTTCCTGTTCTGAAAGATGTAAAGCCTCATGGACTTTATATAAAAAGAACGTATAATTCTGCATAGAATGTCCTAATGAAGTTCCCCTCAATAAATCAGGATGGAACATTAATGCCCAGCCTTGAGGTTGATGAGGTAGTCTGTTTTCAACGGTAAAGATCTGGTTTGGGGCAAGAAAGACTAAGGTTCCCTCCTGATAATCATAATAATTCCTGCCATATTTCAAATCACCACATTTCACATCTTTCAAGAAAACACTGTAAAATCCAAAACTGTGGGCAGATGGAATATCCTCTGTATATGTGATTTTAGAAAAATCAACAAGCGAAATCAACGGATGTAATGTTTCAACTCCTATTGATTTATTATATTCTTCTATTGTTTTATAAACTCTAGCATTATCCATATACTATTCTTATTTTTGTTTTATGCAAAATTACTCTTTTCTAAGTAATAAACAATGAATTAAAAGAAATAACCGTAAAGTGTATACAATAATCCGTAATATGTTTCCTCATTAAAAATCAATCTACCTAAGACTGACCATAGCAAGAAATTTCAACTAAAAAATGATGACAATAAAAACACCTGATAATAAAAAGAAATACCACAACCATCAGAACGACAAAAAACCTGTTCTTGGATTTATCAAAAAAGACACTGTTAACACTAATTTATCAAGAAATTACCAGATTGTAGAATAAAAAGAGACAAAAAAATAAGATTTGTTATTCACGATAAAGTTCATGTATCATATTAATATCCTTTTTTACAAAAAAAATGATATATTTGTACCCTGATAAACATAAAAGACCTTCACAAAAATATAAGTTAACCATTTTGAACGAAAACTTTCTTATCGGAGAGCAACTAACACTACGATATTTTCATTAAAAAACATAAATCCATGAAACAAGTTATTAATAATGAAAGAAAGAGCAGTTACATCATTAAATGTTTCGCAACTTTTATTCTGACAGTACTTAGTTTACCTATTTCTGCTCAATCTTATCCTTACCAGAATCCTGCTCTATCCTCTCATGAAAGAGCTGTCGATTTATGCCATCGTCTTACTCTCCAGGAAAAGGCTTCACTCATGTGTGACGAGTCACCGGCGATTCCCCGACTCGGAATAAAAAAGTTTTTCTGGTGGAGCGAAGCATTACATGGTGCAGCGAACATGGGTAATGTAACGGTATTTCCTGAACCAATAGCAATGGCCGCTTCTTTCAATAACCAACTTTTGTATCAAATATTCTCTGCCGTATCTGATGAGATGCGTGCGCAATATAACTTAAGAAAAAGCAAGGGAGAAGATGATGAGAAATTTCACGGTCTCTCTGTCTGGACTCCGAATGTAAATATCTTCCGCGACCCCAGATGGGGACGCGGACAAGAAACATACGGTGAAGATCCATACCTTACATCCGTGATGGGCACAGCTGTTGTCCGCGGCTTACAAGGACCGGAAACTTCAAAATACCGTAAGTTGCTGGCCTGCGCCAAACACTTTGCTGTACACAGTGGACCTGAATGGAGCCGTCATACGGCAAACTTGAATAATATAAGTCCTCGTGACTTATGGGAGACTTACTTACCGGCATTCAAGACACTGGTACAAGATGCGAAAGTACGTGAAGTAATGTGTGCTTATCAACGAATTGATGATGAGCCCTGCTGCGGAAACAACAGATTATTGCAGCAAATACTCCGTAATGAATGGGGCTATAAATATCTTGTAGTCTCCGACTGTGGTGCCATTTCCGACTTTTATGTAAGTCACAAAACATCGTCCGATGCAACTCATGCTGCAGCAAAAGGAGCTCTTTCCGGCACTGATGTAGAATGTGGATACAACTATGCATATAAAAAACTACCGGATGCTGTAAATCGGGGACTTATTCCGGAAAAGAATATTGACGAACATGTAGTCCGGCTTCTTGAAGGAAGATTTGAACTTGGGGAAATGGATGATCCATCACTTGTAAAATGGTCAAAGATTCCTGCATCTGTACTGAATTGTGAACAGCACAAAGAATTATCTCTGGACATGGCACGCCAGGCCATGGTTTTATTGCAGAACAAGAATAATATACTTCCTCTAAAAAAGAAAAAGAAAATAGCCGTTATCGGTCCGAATGCAGACAACCAGTCAATGATGTGGGGTAATTATAACGGAACTCCTAACCACACTGTTACTATTCTAGATGGAATCCTGTCAAAAACAGGAAAAAGAAATGTCACCTATTATCCCGGATGTGATCTCACCAACGAGATGATCGTGGAATCACTTCTGAATCAATGTTCGATAGACGGACATAAAGGTATAAGAGGAACCTTCTGGAATAATAAGGAACAACAAGGAAAGATTGCATCACAAGAATTCTATACGAATCCAATAGCCGTAACCACTGCCGGACAACATGTCTTTGCGAACGGAGTAAAAATGGAAGATTTCTCTGCAAAATACGAAACAACCTTTACTCCCAAACAATCAGAAGAAGCTGTGATCAAACTTGAAAGTTGTGGAGATTTTCAACTGCTCATCAATGGGAAAGAGATGGTTAAGATGCACACGTGGAGAACAACCCCGACCAGTACGGCATTTAAAGTTGAAAAAGGCCAACATTACAAGATTGAGGTAAATTATAAATATGTAAACACATGGGGGTCTAATATGAAACTAAATATTGGCATTGAAAGACCTATCAATTACTCGAACATCATTGCCAAGTTAAAAGGTATCAACACGGTTGTATTCGTAGGAGGCATATCCTCTCAACTTGAAGGGGAAGAAATGCCCGTTTCTATTCCGGGATTCAAAGGTGGCGACCGTACAAATATTGAATTACCTGACGTTCAAAGGAATTTCTTAAAATCACTAAAACAAGCAGGTAAAAAAGTGATATTCGTCGATTGCTCCGGTTCGGCCATCGCACTCACACCGGAGACCAAGAGTTGCGACGCAATCCTTCAGGCATGGTATTCAGGAGAACAGGGAGGTAATGCCGTTGCCGATGTGCTCTTTGGTGACGTCAATCCATCTGGGAAATTACCGATCACATTCTATCGCAATTCAGAGCAACTTCCGGATTTCACAAATTATTCAATGCAAGGCCGTACATACCGCTATATGAATGACCCTCTGTTTGCTTTCGGCTACGGACTGAGCTATACCAACTTTAAAATAGGTAAAGCGAAATTAATGAACGGAGACACTAAAGAACTTGTGATTCCTGTATCAAATATCGGGCCTAGAAAAGGAACAGAAGTCGTGCAAGTATATATCCGTAATGTGGCAGACACAAAAGGACCTTTAAAATCTCTCAAGGCCTTTAAACGCGTAAGTATAAACGCAGGAGAAACCACAAACGTAAGAATACCCTTAACCCAAAAGTCATTCGAACTATTCGATCCGGAAACCAACACTGTCCGAGTAAAATCAGGAAAATATGAAATCATGTATGGAAGCAGTTCCCGTGATGTTGATTTAAAGAAAATAGACATTAACTTATAAAAATATTCCTATATTGTTGTGGACTATCCATCGATAGGTTCAAAACAAAGAATAAAACAAATAAGATGAAAAGGTTCATACTATTGCTATCCATACTGATATCAATTGGATATGTTAATGCAGAAAATCTTCATAGATTCAAAATTAAAGTCAATAAACAAATCTGCTATATATCATTCTTTTCTCCAAGGATTGTCCGAATCGTAAAATCACCGGTTAACAGCACTCAATCAATTGACAGGAAAAGTTTGGTTGTTACGATGATTCCGGAGAAAGACATCGCTCTCAGTTACAAGGAAAATAGCACGGATGTTACGATAAGCAGCAGCCAGTTGACAGTCATGCTCAATAAGAAGACGGGGAATATTCAATTCTTACACAAAAGAAAGAACCTGCTGCGTGAGAAAGGATGTTACTTCGAGAAGCGAACAACCGGACGGGATGCCAACTCCTACAAAATAAATCAGACCTATACTCTTGATAAAGATGAACCAATCTATGGACTTGGAACCATCCAGAATGGAAAGTTGAACCGTCGTGGTACAAGTATCTTCATGGAGCAATCCAATCTCCAGGACTTTCAATATGTCATTCAATCCATTAAGGGATGGGGAATCTATTGGGATAATTACTCACGCGCAAAATTTGATGACTCCAACAAAGGGATGTCTTTCACGGCTGAGGTAGGTGATTATATTGACTATTATTTCATGTATGGAGGATCCGCCGATGGCTTGAACGCACAGATGAGAGAGCTTTCCGGAAAAGTGCCGATGCCCCCGATGTGGACTTTCGGATATTGCCAAAGCAGGGAACGCTATAAGAGTTCTAAAGAATTGCTCGATGTCCTGAATAAATACAGAGAACTAAAAGTGCCTATTGACGGTATCATCCAAGACTGGCAGTACTGGGGAAGCAACTATACCTGGAATGCGATGGACTTCCTTTCAGAAAACTTTGCCAATGGCAAACAAATGATAAACCAGATTCATAAAAACCATGCACACCTTATGATCTCAATATGGTCAAGTTTCGGCCCGGAAACAAAGGCCTATAAGCAACTCGATAAAGAAGGTTTATTATTCAATATACAAACATGGCCACAAAGTGGGTTATCCTTCTGGCCCCCACGAATGGATTATCCTTCTGGGGTCAGAGTATATGACTGTTACAGTCAGAAAGGGCGGGATATCTATTGGAACAACCTGAAGACACTTTTCAATGATGGTGTTGATGCCTGGTGGATGGATTCTTCAGAACCGGACTATTTCAATTCTAAGGATACGGATTATGAGCACATGACCGGACTTGGCTCCTGGCGCCGTGTACGTAATGCTTTTCCTTTATGCACTGTAAGTGGAGTGTACAACCATCAGCGCAAAGCATCATCTGACAAACGTGTATTTATCATGACACGTTCAGCCTTTGCAGGCCAACAGAGATATGGGGCTAACATGTGGAGCGGAGATGTGACATCATCATGGGATATGCTTCGCAAACAGATTCCAGCAGGATTAAACTTTTCTCTGACAGGTGATCCCAATTTTAATACAGATATCGGCGGATTTTTCTGTGGTTCTTACAACACAAAGGGCCCGGGTTCTGCATCCCGTAATCCACAATACCGTGAACTATATGTACGATGGCTGCAATACGGACTATTCTGTCCGATCTTCCGTAGCCATGGCACAGATTCTCCAAGAGAGATCTACTATTTCGGGGAAAAAGGTGAACCTATTTATGATGCCATCGACAAGAGTATTTGCCTTCGCTATAAATTGCTACCTTATATATATTCTACAGCATGGCAGGTCACTCATAATGACAAGAGTTATATGAGAGCACTTATATCAGATTTCCCTTCAGACAAAAAAGTCTGGAATCTGTGTGACGAATTTATGTTCGGCCAGTCAATATTAGCCACTCCTATCGTAAAGTCTCAATATACCGATGAACAAGTAATAAAGGAAGATGCCATGACAGGTTGGAATAAAAGGAATAATACCCCAGATACATCTGACGAATATAAACCGATAGACTTTACAGCCACAAAAGAATGCCAGAAATATCTACCAAAAGGAGCGAAATGGTATTACTTCTGGACCAATAAACTTTATGATGGCGGACGAAAAGTCAATATCCAAACCTCTATAGACCAGGCTCCAATGTTTGTTCGCGCAGGAAGCATCATACCTATAGGTCCTGCCATGCAATATGTCGGACAAAAACCGTGGGATAATCTTGAGATCAGAGTTTACCCGGGAGCAGATGCGACTTTTACTCTCTATGAAGACGAAGGAGACAGTTATGATTATGAAAAAGGAATATTCTCTATTATTGAATTTCATTGGAATGAGAAGAAACACCAACTTACCATTACTGATCGTAAAGGTCAGTATCCGGGAATGCTTCAAAAGAGAAAATTCAATATACAACTTATCGGAACCAGTTTGCAAAAGACTATTGAATATGATGGCTTAGAAAAGATTGTAAAACTGTAGTAAATATTCAGGCATTTTATCAAGGGTTAAGTTAGAAAAAACATTGATATTTGACCTGAAATTTATTGCTTAAAAAATCTATCATGTATACTGTCATCTGAAAAAAAAACTGTACCTTTGCAATTAACGTTTTGCCAACCTTTTTATGAAAGGTTGCTTTTTATTACTAATAACATGAAACAAAATCAAGAAGGTAGCAGAGCCTACCTTATTTCCATTGTGATGGTTGCTGTGCTTGGCGGTCTGCTGTTCGGTTATGATACGGCTGTAATCTCAGGTGCAGAGAAGGGCCTTCAGGCTTTTTTTATGGGTGCAAAAGATTTCACCTACACCAATGGCTGGCACGGAATCACATGTGCCAGTGCACTTATAGGATGTGTTATCGGCAGCAGCATTTCAGGAATACTGGCATCCAAGTGGGGACGTAAGAAATCCCTCGTCTTTGCAGGTATCCTGTTCTTCATTTCCGCCCTCGGCAGCATGGACCCGGAATTTCTTTTCTTCACATACGGGGTACCTACTTATCATCTGCTCATCATGTTTAATCTCTATCGTGTGATCGGTGGTGTAGGTGTGGGATTGGCATCCGCTATATGCCCGATGTATATCGGAGAAATTTCTCCATCGAATATCCGGGGCATGCTGGTTTCCTGGAACCAGTTTGCAATTATCTTCGGTCAATTGGTAGTCTATTTTGTCAATTTCATTATTCTGGGGAACAATGTCAACCCCGTCATCAATATGATAAACGGCGTGAATCAGATCATGAACCCTGAAGCTGCTTCATGGACCATTACGACAGGCTGGCGGTATATGTTTGGAAGCGAAGCTATTCCCGCCGGAATATTCACCATCCTTATCTGCTTTGTACCGGAAACTCCGCGTTACTTGGTGATGACAGGTCAATATGATAAGGCTCGGCATATCTTGTCCAGAATTAACGGAAGTGTTAAGGCTGACGAGATCATTTCAGAAATAAAAGGTACCATTAAGGTAAAGACTGAAAAGTTGTTTTCGTACGGATTTCTTTGTATCTTTATCGGTATTATGCTGAGTGTGTTCCAGCAGGCCGTAGGAATCAATGCTGTACTCTATTATGCGCCCCGTATATTTCAGGATATGGGTATGCAAAGCCCCATGGTACAAACAGTGATTATGGGTATAGTAAATATTTCATTTACACTGGTAGCTGTATTCACTGTAGAAAGAATAGGACGCAAACCTTTGCTCATCATAGGTTCCATAGGAATGGCTATCGGTGCTTTCGGAGTAGCCCTTACATTTGGAAATGCGGCGGTACATACGGTAACCATGCTCTGTATCATGCTCTATAGTGCATCCTTCATGATGTCCTGGGGGCCAATCTGCTGGGTGCTGATTGCAGAGATTTTCCCAAATACAATCCGTGGCAAGGCCGTGGCGATAGCCGTAGCGTTCCAGTGGATATTCAACTGGATAGTCAGTTCTACGTTCGTGCCGATGTTCAACATGCATCTTACACAAGGAGATAACTTCGGGCACTGGTTTACATACGGACTTTACGGAATCATCTGCATCATTGCCGCCATCTTTGTCTGGAGACTCGTTCCGGAGACCAAGGGAAAAACACTTGAAGACATGACACAACTGTGGCGCAAGAAAAAGACAGACGAGAGCGAAACCGTATCGGAATAAGATGAAACCGAAGGTCAATTCTGACCATAAGTTTCTTTCATTAAATATTACGCAGGAGGAAGCACCTATCATTCGTGCTTGCCTCCTGTCTCGTTTGAACTTACCCAAAAAGATAGAGTCTTTTATGGTTCATCCGACAAATGCGTAGTTTTTATCATGTAGCGATAAAATTTTGAGTTCAAAAAACTTCTCATCCCGATATCCATACGCCTGTCTTTTCATTGTCTTGATTTTGTTGTTTATCCCTTCAAGTTTACCCGTGGAGATATGGTAGTCGTACCATGAGAGTATTCCGCTTTTGTGTGCCATGA
>NZ_JAMXLY010000013.1 GCF_024054555.1 Segatella cerevisiae
GGACCGTGACGGACAGACCTCCGGTGTACCGGTTGTGCCGCCAGGCGCATCGCCGGGTATCCGAGTCTGGGCAGGATAAGCGCTGAAAGCATCTAAGTGCGAAGCCAGCCGCGAGATGAGAGCTCCATAGAGGGCCGTCAGAGACGATGACGTTGATAGGGTGCAGGTCCAAAGGCGGCGACGCCAAAGCCGAGCACTACTAATTGCCCGAAATCTTTCCGAGTGATGGGATAGTAAATAAACAGATGGCAAAGCATAGAAAAGCGGTGTTCCTGATTGTGTAGAAGATATGTCAACGCCAAACCAGGTGGCTTGAGCGGTGGTGTCCCACCTCTTCCCATTCCGAACAGAGAAGTTAAGCCCACTTGCGCCGATGGTACTGCAATGCAATGCGGGAGAGTAGGCAGCCGCCTCCTTTTAAAAAGAAAACTAGAAGGACTGAAGATGAGGACCCCGGAGGCAGGAATGCTTCCGGGGCCCTCTTTTTTGTGCCGCCGGCTCATGTCAGGACCAGGGCTTGCGGAGTGGTTGTTTCATTCCCTGGATTAACGGGTCAGGCCATAATCTTGGAATTTCATGTTATATTCTTCCGGTAAATGCGTATCTTTGCAGGATATAAAGCTAAAAGACATAGTAGGTATATAATCTTGGGGATTTAACGTAAGAGTCTATTGATAATTTTCTATCTTTGTAGCATGGAAAGCAAAAAGACAACAGACTATAAATCCATTCTATCCCTGTTCCTACCGAAGGGTATGTTGGATTATTTTGACTTTACTGACTATGCCGATATGGGCTCGTATTACATTTTCTGTCTGGAGGAGAAGCCCTCGATTCCTGACGACCTATCCCATCTTCCACTGGTTCCGAAAGGTTTCTACCCTGAGATAGTCGTGACGGACTTTCCTGTCCGCGACCATACAGTCTACCTCAAAGTCCGTCGCCGCCGTTGGGAGGATAAGTTGACAGGTAAAAGTTACAGCCGTAATTGGAAACTGGTAGCCGACGGAACCAATGTTACGGCTGAGTTCAGTGCTTTTTTAAAAGAATTGCCTTGATAGCCACGAGGTAAGCATTAAAAGTCTGGCAGATTTCTGCTGGATGGAGGACAGTACATTCGGCAATTATTACAAGGTTGATGTGCACATGCTTATGCGTACCATATTGGAGTATGGAGGGCAGTACATTCGGCAATTATTACAAGGTTGATGTTGTCCATGCTTATGCCTTATAACATTGGTGTATGGGTGCAGTACCCTCGACAATTATTATAAGAAGCACAGTTCAGTTATTAATCTTGGTGATTTGCGATTCTTCTCCATTTAGGCATCATATTATATTACATGAATGGTATTGAAAATATAATGTGAGCTTCTTGATGATGAGATAAAGCATAGTCATCCTAACAAAAACGTATAAAGGTTAAAAGTTGGAAATGCATGGTATAACTTTTTAGTTTTAACTAATTGAGGTGAATACTTAAAAACATTGATTTTTAGGGTGAAAATTATATTATATCAGAAATAATTCGTAACTTTGCAATCCGTAAATTGTACCTATGTATAGTTTGACGCCATTTCATATTGACCTGAGAGCTTTAGGTGAGGGTGAGAAAATCTTTACGTATAAGCTTGGTAATGAGTACTTTCAAGCAATAGATGCAACGGAAGTGCACCGTGGAAATTTAGATGTTAATCTATCTGTCTATAGGGTAGATAATCTATTTGAACTCCATTTCAAAATCAAGGGCTTTGTATGTGTTCCTTGTGATATCTGTTTGGATGATATGGATCAGCCAATAGATACAGCAAGTAAATTAGTGGCAAAATTCGGAGAAGGTCTTTCTGAAGATGAGGATCTTGTAATAGTAGATGAAGATAAAGGTATACTCGATATTTCGTGGTATATTTATGAAACGATAGTTCTCAATATTCCTATTAGGCACGTGCATGAACCTGGAAAATGCAACCCTGTCATGATAGAAAAGTTTAAGGAACTTTCTACTACCCGAAGTAGGGGTGATGGAGATTCTGAAATCGACATTGATCCCCGTTGGGCAGCTCTGAAAAAACTGAAGAAAAGAAATTAAAACATTAAAATTTTAAGTATTATGGCACATCCTAAAAGTAGACAGTCTAAAGCACGTAGACTTAAAAGAAGAACTCATGATAAGGCAGTCGCTCCAACATTAGCAGTATGTCCGAACTGCGGCGCTTATTATGAATACCACAAAGTTTGTCCTACCTGTGGTTATTATCGTGGTAAAGTTGCGATTGTAAAAGAAGCAGCTGAATAATGGGAAAAGTTCACGCAATAATCACCGGTATAGGTGGCTATGTCCCAGATTATATCCTCACGAATGAGGAATTGTCCAGGATGGTAGACACCAACGATGAATGGATAACATCTCGCGTGGGAATCAAAGAGCGTCGAATTCTGACGGAAGAAGGCTTGGGTACGAGTTATATGGCTCGTAAGGCAGCCAAGCAATTACTCCAAAAAACCGGTGTAGATCCTGATACGATTGATGCACTGATTGTCACTACGACAACACCGGACTATCCTTTTCCTTCTACAGCTTCGATTGTATTGGGAAAACTTGGTCTGAAAAATGCTTTTGCGTTTGACCTCTCCGCAGCTTGCTGCGGTTTCTTGTATTCGTTGAATATTGCGGCAACGATGATAGAAAGCGGACGCTATAAGAAAATTATTGTCATAGGAGCAGATAAGATGTCTTCTGTAGTCGATTATACAGACCGCTCAACTTGTACGCTCTTTGGCGATGGCGCTGGCGCTGCCTTGATCGAAGGTACAGAAGAAGAGGGCATTGGACTTCAGAATTCTTTCCTTCGTACAGATGGAAAGGGACTTCCTTTCTTGCATATGAAAGCAGGTGGTTCCGTTTGTCCGGCTTCTCGATTCACAGTTGATCATCGGTTGCATTATATCTATCAGGAAGGCCGTACGGTATTCCGTTATGCTGTGACAGATATGAGTGATGATGTCGTGAAGATATTGAAAGACAATAATCTGACGGCTGATGATATCCAATGGGTTGTTCCTCATGAGGCCAATTACCGTATAATCGAGGCAGTTTGCCGTCGTGCAGGCGTTCCTTTGGAAAAGGCTGTAGTCAATATTGATCATTATGGGAATACGAGTTCTGCTACGATTCCTCTCGCTCTTTGGGATGCTGAAAGCAAACTCAAGAAGGGTGACAATATTATATTTACAGCTTTTGGTGCCGGATTTGTACACGGCGCTTCTTACTATAAATGGGCTTATGACGGAGCAAATGTTGCAGCACCGACAAAGAAATGAGAAAATTAGTAAAGTAAGAAAAGCGCATCTTTCTTCATTAACTGGAAGGTGCGTTTTTTTATTGGATAGTGTAAGATCAGAGTCATCGTTTGGGCTTTGTGATTGCAATAGCAGACAGGATGATTGAGCAATTTAGGTGTTTGATTTTGCTTGTTGATAAAAACTTATAAGGATAAGAAAGTCAAACAGTCAATAAAGGAAACTTATGTTTAAAGCAGGTTTTGTAAATATAGTTGGCAATCCCAATGTGGGAAAGAGTTCTTTGATGAATCAACTCGTCGGAGAGCGCATTTCGATAGCCACTTTCAAGGCTCAGACCACACGCCATCGGATTATGGGAATCGTCAACAATGAGGATTGCCAGATTGTGTTTTCGGACACTCCGGGTGTCTTGAAGCCGAATTATAAGATGCAGGAATATATGCTGGCCTTTTCTGAATCGGCTTTGGCAGATGCGGATATTCTTTTATATGTGACAGATGTAGTAGAAGATCCGGAGAAGAATATGAGTTTTCTTGAGAAGGTCAGGAAAATGACTATTCCTGTATTGCTTCTGATTAATAAGATTGATTTAGTTGACCAAAAAGTTCTCGATGGAATCGTCGAGCATTGGCACAAACTCTTACCCGATGCCGAAATTCTTCCCATCTCAGCATCGAACAAGTTTGGCATAGATATCCTCCTCAAGCGCATCAAGGAATTGTTACCTGAGAATCCGGCTTTCTTTGATAAAGATCAGCTCACGGATAAACCTGCACGTTTCTTTGTCAGTGAAATCATCCGTGAGAAGATTCTGCTTTATTATGATAAAGAGATCCCTTATTCAGTGGAAGTCCGCATAGATGAATTCAAAGAATTGGCAAAGATCATTCACATTCATGCCGTGATTTATGTTGAGCGGGATTCGCAGAAAGGAATAGTAATAGGTCATAAGGGCGTGGCGTTAAAGAAAGTAGGGACAGCATCTCGCATGGCTTTGGAAAGGTTCTTCGGAAAAAAGGTTTTTCTGGAACTCTTGGTCAAGGTCGATGAAGATTGGAGAAGTTCTCAGCATGAACTGGATCTGTTTGGGTATAATCCCAAATAGAGAAGGGCGTGCAATGACAGACTTCTAAAAATATTTAGGAATAGCCCTGAATGCAAAGAGGGTTTAATTTTCTTTGTCTAGAATATCCGATTGCCCTAATACACGGAATCAGACAGGGAGGACCGAAGAATGTATAACTTCAGAAATTAAACAGAAAATGGAAAATTTAGTAGCAATTGTAGGCCGGCCGAATGTAGGCAAGTCAACTCTTTTCAACCGACTGACACAATCCCGTCGTGCCATTGTGAGTGATCAGGCGGGAACAACCAGAGATAGTCAGTATGGCAAATGTGATTGGAATGGTGTAGAGTTCTCCGTTGTCGATACCGGAGGTTGGGTGGCCAATTCGGAAGACGTATTTGAAGGCGCTATCCGCAAACAGGTCCTTGTCGCAACTCAGAAGGCTGACCTTGTTCTCTTCTTGGTAGATATAGAAACGGGTGTGACAGATTGGGATGAAGATGTAGCCAGGATATTGCAGCGCAGTAAGGTCCCGGTCCTGTTGGTTGCTAATAAAGTAGACAATAGCGCAGACTATTATGAAGCTGCCGAATTTTATAAACTTGGTCTGGGTGAACCGCAATGTATCAGTGCTGCCACAGGTGGCGGAACAGGCGATCTGCTGGATTTGGTCTTGCAGAAACTGAAAACCATACCTGCAGAGAAGGTAGAAGAAAATATACCTCGATTTGCAGTTGTAGGTCGTCCTAATGCAGGGAAAAGCAGTTTGATCAATGCAATGATCGGCGAAGACCGCAATATTGTGACCGATATTGCCGGCACGACGCGTGACAGCATCTACACAAGATACACGAAATTCGGCTTTGATTTTTATCTTGTAGATACGGCAGGTATCAGAAAGAAGAATAAGGTTACCGAGGATTTGGAATTCTATTCAGTCATGCGTTCTATTCGCTCTATTGAGAATTGTGATGTGTGTATTCTGATGCTGGATGCGACCAAAGGCATAGAGGCACAGGATATGAATATATTCCAGTTGATTCAGAAAAACAACAAGTCTTTGGTCGTTGTCGTGAACAAGTGGGATTTGGTAGAAGATAAGAGCAAAACCGTGATTGATACTTTCACAAATGCAATTTATCAGCGCATGTCGCCGTTTGTGGATTTCCCCATCATTTTCGCTTCTGCGCTCACCAAGCAGCATATATTCAAAGTCCTTGAGACCGCCAAGCAAGTTTACTTGAACCGTAAGATACATGTCGGTACTTCGAAACTGAATGAGGTGATGCTTCCGATCATTGAGGCAAATCCCCCACAGAGCATCAAGGGAAAGTATATCAAGATCAAATATTGCACACAGATCCCTGACACACAGATCCCCTCGTTCGTGTTTTATGCCAACCTTCCACAGTATGTGAAAGAGAACTATCGCCGTTATCTGGAAAATCAGATCCGGGAGCATTGGTCTATGCATGGTTGTCCGATAAATGTTTTCATCCGTCAGAAATAATGAGAAGATTTACTTTCTTTTTTATAGGTTGTACTTTGGTGGTATCCTTATTGGGATGCCACCGAAAAATAGATCCTTCCGAGATGGCTGCCATCACGGCCAAAGGCTATTATGATCAGCTTCTGAAAGGAAAAGCTAATGATTTCGTGAATGGTACCTATCATGCTTATCCTATTCCTAAGGTCCTGCATGAGCAGTTGGTTGCAAATGCCAAAATGTTCATTTACACGCAGGACTCACTTCATCAGGGAATAAAGAAGATTGATGTCGGAGATTCCAAGATAGATACCGCATCTCATACGGACAACGTTTTCCTGAAATTCTATTATGGGGACGGCTCACAAGAGAATATACTCGTCCCAATGGTAGAGCACAAAGGAAAATGGATGATGAGATGACTTTGAAATATTAGAACAAGCAAAGTCAGTAGGTTTGGGATCAACTACTGTCTCTATAGGTTTATTCATAGATGAAGCGGTTTAGATACCGCTCTTTTACTGTCGCTTTTGAAACGTCAGGCTGAAGGGCAAGGCGAGTTTTATGCTATCCTGAAGAATGGTGTTCATTCTTCATTCGTTTCTACTTCTTTCACTTTCTTAAACAAGTCAGAAGCGAAAATCAAGTCATTCAGATGCTTATTGGTACTGTCCATGATTTGGTCCTTAGTCCCCTGCCAGTTCTTGTGCCCTTGATAAATGAACAAGATGTTTTCACCGATGTTGATGACAGAGTTCATGTCGTGAGTGTTGATGATCGTTGTCATCTTATACTCTTTTGTAATACCCGAAAGAAGTTTATCGATGACAATAGAGGTCTTGGGATCAAGTCCTGAGTTAGGTTCGTCACAGAAAAGGTATTTGGGATTCATGACGATGGCACGTGCTATCGCCACACGCTTTTGCATACCACCGGAGATTTCCGAAGGATATTTGTTTTCTGCATCGAGAAGATCGACGCGAGCCAGGCATTCTTCAGCGCGTTTGACACGGTCACGAAGAGTCTTATTAGAGAATACATCTAGAGGAAAACGCACATTCTCCTGTACTGTCAGCGAATCGAACAGTGCTCCACCTTGAAATATCATTCCCATTTCCCGCCGCATCATTGCAACCTCTCGCTTGCCCATTTGGACAAAATCCCTCCCGTCATAAAGCACCTGACCCGTGGTAGGCTTAAGTAACCCTACAAGGCTCTTCATGAGCACAGTTTTTCCTGAGCCACTTTGCCCGATGACCAGATTAGTCTTTCCAGTCTCAAAAGTTGTATTGATATCGAAAAGAACGGTCTTGCCGTCAAATTTCTTTGTTAGATCTTTAACTTCTATCATAAACTCGAGCTTTAAGAATTAAGAAAGCAACTGTGTCAGGAAAATGTCTGAGAACAGGATGAGCACACTGCTGCTCACGACAGCATTCGTACTTGCTTTTCCGACTTCTACGGAACCTCCTTCTACTGTAAATCCGAAATAGGAAGAAACGCTGGTGATAATAAAAGCGAAAAAGAGGCTTTTTATCATACTCATCCAAATGAACCACTCGTTGAAAGCATGTTGAATGCCAAGTGTCAGGTCATCGGGAGAGATAATATGCCCGATATAGGCAGTACCGTAGGCACCGACTATTCCCATTGCCGAGGAAAAGATGACCAGGAACGGCATGATGGTCATGAGTCCTAATATTTTAGGCAATATCAGATAGTTGGCAGAGTTCACACCCATAATGTCGAGGGCATCTATTTGCTGAGTGACCCGCATCGTCCCCAATTCAGACGCGATATTGGAACCTACCTTTCCTGCCAGAATCAGGCACATAATGGAAGAGGAGAATTCAAGCAACATGATTTCCCTGGTCACATACCCTGATACCCAGCGAGGCATCCAAGGACTTTGAACATTGACTTTGATCTGAATGCAGATCATGGCGCCGATGAAGAAGGAGATCAGCAACACAATACCTATGGAGTCCACTCCCAGTTGTTGCATCTCCTTGACATACTTTTTCATGAACATCCGCATTCTATCCGGCTTAGTGAAAGATCTTCCCATAAGCATCAGGTATTTGCCAAATGTTGTCAGCCACTTGAATAATATCATATATGAATTTTCAAACGTTTGTTGTATGCAAAAGTAACCAAATTCTAATAAAAAACTGCAATATTATGGAGAGTTTTTAAAATTAACCACTTTATTCTATCCTTTTTTCGTATTTTTGCATTTAAATATAGGATATTATGAATAATATGGATGCGGGTCGGATGGAATCTCCACAGACCCCCGATTTCGGACAGCAGAGCGCCCAAACTTTACAAAGGTCAGTCTTGAGGACCGAAGGGTTGGTGAAGCGATATGGCAAGCGTACGGTAGCGAATAAAGTGACGATAAATGTCAAGCAAGGAGAGATTGTCGGTCTTCTCGGACCTAATGGAGCCGGTAAAACGACCTCTTTCTATATGACCACCGGACTTATTCGTCCTAATGCAGGTCATGTTTTCCTGAACGACAAGGAAATCACCGATTATCCGGTATATAAACGTGCGCGTGCCGGCATTGGCTATCTGCCTCAGGAAGCCAGTGTCTTCAGGAAGATGAGTGTGGAGGATAATATCATGTCCGTTTTGGAAATGACAAAACTCTCCCATAAGCAACAACTCGCAGAGTTGGAGAGTTTGATCAAGGAATTCCGCCTCACTAAGGTCAGGTACAATAAAGGTGACCGCCTCTCAGGAGGTGAGCGCCGCCGTACAGAGATTGCACGCTGCCTGGCCATTCGCCCTAAGTTTATCATGCTGGACGAGCCGTTCGCAGGCGTTGACCCTATTGCCGTCGAGGACATCCAGCATATCGTGTGGCGCTTGAAGTACAGGAATATCGGCATTCTGATTACTGACCATAATGTGCAGGAGACACTGTCCATCACAGACCGTGCTTACCTCCTTTTTGAAGGCCGTATACTTTTTCAGGGATTGCCAGAGCAACTGGCTGTCAATCCTGTAGTCCGTAAAAATTATCTTAGCGAGAATTTCGTTTACCGTCGTTTTAAACCTAATAAAGAAGACGAGGAAGCAGAGGAAGAGTCAGAGAAATAAGGCGTTATCCTGAATGGTAAAAAAAACAAATTTTTCACCTTTTATTAGGAATATTCGCTAATATTGCGTAATTTTGCACTCCTATTGCTGCATAATTAATTAAAAACAAATACATCAGAAATGAAAATTTCATTTGAAAATCCCGACAATGTCAATGGTTTGTTGACACTGACAGTTGAAGAGCCTGATTACAAAGCTGATGTCGAGAAGACACTGAAGGACTATCGCAAGCGTGCAAAAGAACCAGGATTCCGTCCTGGAATGGTACCTATGGGACTGATTAAGCGTCAGTTCGGTGCTGCTGTGAAAGAAGACGCTATCAACAAGTTTGTGGGGAATCAGATTTACAAGTATGTAAAGGATAATAAAATACAGATGTTGGGTGAACCTCTTCCTTCTGACAAGCAGAAGCCTCAGGATTTGTCTAAAGAACCTCCTTATACCTTTATTTTTGATATAGCCGTAGCTCCAGAGTTTAAGATAGCTCTCACCGGCAGGGACAAGATCGAATACTATAATATCACTGTAGACGATAAACTGCTTGACCAACAAGTGGATATGTTCGCTTCCCGGTCAGGCAAATATGAGCAGGCAAAGGAATACAAAGACGGTGATATGCTCAAAGGTCATCTGGTAGAACTTGATGAGAAGGGTAATGCCCTGAAGAATGGCATATCTCTTGACGGAGCAGTCATCATGCCGAAATACATCAAGGTAGAAGACCAAAAGAAACTTTTTGACAATGTCAAACTCGGTGATGTGATCACCTTCAATCCGAGAAAAGCTTATCCGGATAATGATACAGAGGTGTCTTCACTGTTGAAGATAGATCGCAAAGACGTCAAGGACCACACTAATGACGTCACTTATCAGGTATCTGAGATCCAACGCTTTGTCAAGCATCCTGTAGATCAGGAACTCTTTGACAGTGTGTTCGGAAAGGGTACTGTGAAGGACGAAAAGGAATTCCGTGAGAAGATTGCCGTAGGCGTCAAGGCTCAGTTGGCTACGGATGCTGATTATAAATTTATTCAGGATGTGCGGGCTCATTGTGAGAAGAAAGTCGGTAAACTGGCTTATCCTGATGCCCTCCTGAAACGAATTATGCTGGCTAACAACAAAGATAAGGACCAGGCTTTTGTCGACAAGAACTATGATGAGAGCATCAAGCAACTTACCTGGCAATTGATCAAGAACCAATTGGTTGAAGCCAACGGCATCAAGGTAGAGGAGCAGGATGTGAAGGAAACAGCCAAGGAGGCAGCCCGTGCACAGTTTGCTCAGTATGGTATGGATAATGTGCCGGAAGAGTACATCAACAACTATGCCGACGAGATGCTCAAGAAGAACCAAAACAGCGATGCGCTTGTCGACCGTACAGTCGATAGAAAACTGACTGAGGTTCTGAAGAAAGTTGTCAAGTTGGATCCCAAGGAAATCTCTTTGGACGATTTCAATAAGATGATGAGCAAATAATAATATTTAAGAAAAAAAACTTTTTTTTATAAAGGGTTATCGACTTTTTTTCCTATCTTTGTTTCTACGAAGGAAAGAAGGAAGGGCGATAACCCTTTTTATTTGCAACAGTTGAAGAGAAAAGCCATTTGCCGGTTCCTAAGAAGTTGTAAAGAGCGCTGCAGAAGGGGACAACAAATGACTTAGAATTAGAATAGAACCTCGATTAGTCGTCTGATTTCTGAAAAGGGAAGGATGAACGTTCCTGAAAAAAGGAGGAGAGGTTGTTGTAATAGTAAGAAAGAAGGAAGGAAGATCGAATGATCCCTCCCTTTATTTGTCTAATAAATAAGAAAGGAAAATTGATGGACGTAAAAAGCGATTTCAGGAAATATGCCACACAGAAACTGAATATGAATGGCATGGTGCTGGACGATGTCGTCAAGGCACAGCAGCAATACTTGAATCCTTATATTCTTGAGGAACGTCAGTTGAATGTCACCCAAATGGATGTCTTTTCACGCTTGATGATGGATCGTATCATCTTTTTGGGGACAGAGATAGATGATTATGCCGCAAACACTTTGCAGGCACAACTGCTTTATTTGGATTCTTCTGATCCGGGGAAAGATGTATCCATTTACATCAATAGTCCCGGCGGAAGTGTGACTGCAGGCCTTGGCATATATGATACGATGCAGTTTATCTCCAGTGATGTGGCTACGATTTGCACGGGCATGGCCGCCTCAATGGCTGCAGTCCTGTTGGTCTCCGGAAAAGAAGGCAAGCGGTCAGGTTTGGCACACAGCCGTGTCATGATTCATCAGCCGTTGGGCGGTGTTCAGGGACAAGCTTCGGATATCGAGATCGAAGCAAAGGAAATCCAAAAGTTCAAGAAAGAACTTTATACTATTATCTCTAATCATTCACATCAACCTTTTGATAAAGTCTGGAAAGATAGTGACCGTAACTATTGGATGAATGCAGAAGAAGCAAAAGACTATGGCATGATAGACAAGGTCCTCCTGCCTAAGAAAGATGAGAAAAAGAAAGAGGAGAAGAAAGAATAATTATGCCTAAGAAAGTTTGTAGCTTTTGCGGAAGGTCTGAAGATGAGGTCAAACTCCTCATCTCGGGCTTGAACGGTTATATTTGTGAGGATTGTGCCCGACAGGCTTATGATATTGTCAAAGAGACAGGTATCTTGAAAGACGAGAGCACTTCCGACAGCAAGGCGCAACAACCTTTGAATCTGAAGAAGTTGCCCAAACCTAAAGAGATAAAGAAATACCTTGACGAGTATGTCATCGGACAGGACGAGGCAAAGGAGTACTTGTCAGTGTCCGTTTACAATCATTATAAGCGTTTGCAGCAACCTGCGGACAATGACGGTGTAGAGATCGAAAAGAGCAACATCATCATGGTCGGAAGTACGGGGACCGGCAAAACGCTATTGGCGCGCACGATCGCTAAACTACTCGATGTTCCCTTCACAATCGTAGATGCTACTGTGTTTACGGAAGCTGGATACGTGGGAGAAGATGTCGAGAGCATCCTGTCACGCCTCCTTCAGGTGGCCGACTATAATGTCGAAGCTGCCGAACGGGGTATTGTCTTTATTGATGAGATAGACAAGATTGCCAGAAAGGGCGATAACCCTTCCATTACACGTGATGTAAGCGGTGAAGGTGTTCAGCAAAGTATGCTGAAATTGCTTGAAGGTACGATGGTCAATGTGCCGCCTCAGGGCGGCCGGAAGCATCCGGATCAGGAATATATTCATGTCAATACTAAGAATATATTGTTTATCTGTGGGGGCGCATTTGACGGTATCGAGAATAAAATAGCCCAGAGGTTGAATACCCATACTGTAGGTTATAATTCTGTCCAGAATACCAGAAAAATCGACAAGGGGGACTTGATGCAGTACATCCGGCCTCAGGATTTGCGGTCCTTTGGACTGATTCCTGAGCTTATCGGCCGGTTGCCGGTATTGACTTACTTGAAACCTCTGGACCGGGTCGCACTGAGACGGATATTGGTAGAACCGAAAAATTCAATCATCAAGCAATATATCAAACTCTTCAAGATGGATGGTATAGATCTGGTTATTGATGAGAAGGTGTTCGATTTCATCGTTGACAGAGCAGTTGACTTTAAATTAGGTGCACGTGGACTCCGTTCAATCGTCGAATCCATTATGATGGATGCCATGTTTGAAATCCCTTCCAAGAAAGTGAAGAAGTTTGAAGTGACCTTGGAATATGCCAAGTCCCAGTTCTCGAAATCTCTTCTGCGCTCAGCCTGAAAATTAAGAGGGAGGAAAAGGCTTGAGCATCGGGGCTGTAGGGACAGAGATCTTGGAACCTGTTAATATATTCATTTCGGGATAACGGTGAAAGCCATATCCTGATTCAATCTTATGGGAGAGTTGATTGTAACCGATTGAATATCAATAAAATAAATTAAAAACATACGATAAATTTGTTCGAATCAAATTATTTTTATACCTTTATGTCCCTCGATTGCAAAGTTGAGAGATAACGTATGAAAAACTTGGCTGGAAAGATAATATCTTCGTTTAGAAAGAAGTGAGTAAACTGGACTCGTATCGGGAGTCCCGGGACTGCTTTCAAATGACAATCGGAATGTAGGAGTTGCGGTTGAATTGAGGTCTTTGCCTTCTGTGAAAGTTATCCGGCACAGCGAGAAGCAGATTCGAAACGATGACGCAGGTGGACCGTGAAGTTGTTTGGACATCCCGCAAAATATCAGGCAATGCTGTCCGTATTCGCAAGAGACAGTGCCATAAGTAAAGCAATAAACTGGTTGGATGCTGAGGATACGTTCTTTGATTTCATGGAGAATTCTCTGAACTTCAAATGATCATAAGCGAAGTGTCAGGTATTTGAAATCTATTGGAGGACTCAGGTGTTGGACAGTTGGATTCGATACTGTTTTTTAGAGGATTATATTCAATCGTAGAGATGTAGAAAACTGAGAAGTGTTGTGCTATCTTTGCTTTATTTAAGTTGTAGCGGCATCGTAACAGATGTGGTTAATGTCAATTGATAAAGGCTGTTATATAAAAATGTTTTCTGATAGATCATCAAGACTTTGTCAGATATTTGGTAAGTTGAAGGAGAATACGATATCAGAGATTCCTATTCTTCCCTATTGATGATGATTTGGAAATAATAAAACTACTCATATAGAATGAGTCAGCTTGTTATATGGAAAAAAAAGTTAATCTTACAGTAGAGTTAAAGCGCTTTTTTGGTTTTGATAAATTCAAAGGTGACCAGGAAGCGATTATCCGGAACCTCATAGCAGGAAACGATACTTTTGTCCTTATGCCTACCGGCGGAGGGAAAAGTTTGTGTTACCAACTCCCGTCCTTGATTATGGATGGGATGGCTATTGTCATTTCACCACTTATCGCCTTGATGAAAAATCAGGTCGACGTGATCAATGGAATGAGTGAAAAAGAAGGTGTAGCCCATTATCTGAACTCTTCTTTGAATAAGTCGGAAGTGGAGAGAGTCAAGAACGACGTCCTCAACGGGATTACGAAACTCTTGTATGTGGCTCCTGAATCTTTGCTTAAAGAAGAGGATGAAAAGGACGAGAATGGGAATACGGTAGTCGTGAAAAAAGTGAAGTTCGCTTTTCTGAAAGAAGTGAAAATCTCTTTTTATGCTGTAGACGAAGCTCATTGTATTTCGGAATGGGGACATGATTTCCGCCCTGAATACCGGAACATCCGTAAAGCCATTGATATTCTCGGCCGTGCTCCTATCATCGCTTTGACGGCGACGGCTACGGACAAGGTCAGATCGGATATCCTGAAAACTCTGGGGATTACCGGAGCAAAAGAATTCAAAAGCTCTTTCAACAGACCGAACCTCTATTATGAAGTGCGCCCTAAGACGAGTGACATTGACAGTCAGATCGTCAAATTCATCAAGCAGAATCCTAAAAAGAGCGGCATTATCTATTGCCTCTCCAGAAAGAAGGTCGAAGAACTTGCTGCGGTCTTGAAGGTCAATGACATCAAGGCTGCTCCTTATCATGCAGGCCTTGATTCTTCTACCCGTTCCAAGACTCAGGATGATTTTCTGATGGAGAGGATCGATGTCATCGTGGCTACGATCGCTTTCGGTATGGGAATAGATAAACCTGATGTGCGCTTTGTCATCCATTATGACTTTCCGAAGAGTCTGGAGGGTTATTATCAGGAGACAGGCAGGGCAGGACGCGATGGCGGTGAAGGCATCTGCATCGCTTTCTATGCACAGAAGGACCTGAAAAAACTGGAGAAATTCATGGAAGGTAAACCTGTGGCAGAACAGGATATCGGGAGACAACTCCTTCAGGAGACTGCCGCCTATGCCGAGTCTTCTGTCTGCCGCCGGAAGATGCTGCTCCATTACTTTGGCGAGGACTATCCCAAGGATAACTGTGGCAGCTGTGACAATTGCCTCCATCCGAAGAAAAAGATAGAAGCCAAAGATGCGTTGCTGATTGTGCTGAAAGCCGTGAAAGCCTTGAAAGAGAATTTCCGCCAGGATTATATCGTCGATTTCGTCAGAGGACGTGCAACAGACAATCTGGTCTCTCACAAGCATGACCAACTCGAGGAGTTCGGCATGGGAGAGGATATCAAGGAGAGCCTTTGGAATCCGGTGATCAGACAGGCCTTGCTGGCTGGCTATCTGAAAAAAGATGTGGAAAGTTATGGCATCTTGAAACTGACGGCTGCCGGCAAGCGGTTCATTGCTCATCCCAAGTCTTTCATGATCGTCGAGGATCATGATTATGGCGATGGAGATGATGAAGAAGAATCCGGGGATAGTGCCACTGCAGCACTTGATCCTGAGTTGTTTGCGATGCTGAAGGGTCTTCGAAAGGAGAAGGCCGAAAAGCAGGGTGTACCTCCTTATGTCATTTTCCAGAATGTCTCTTTGGAACAGATGGCGACAATGTATCCGGTTGATTTGGAAGAACTCCAGCAGATCCAAGGTGTCGGAGCCGGAAAGGCGAAACATTACGGGAAGGACTTCTGTAATCTGATCAAGAGTTACTGTAAGGAAAATGATATTCAGCGGCCGGAAGAACTGCGCGTCAGGACTGTTGTCAAGCGGAGCATGCTGAAAGTGAATATCATTCATAGCATCGACCGCCAGATCCCTCTTGACGAGATTGCCAGGGCCAAAGGGTTGGAATTTGACGATCTCTTGAGCGAGATAGAGGCGATCGTGTTCAGCGGTACTAAAATCAATATCGATTACTTCATTGATGACGTCATGGACGATGACCGCATAGATGATATCTATGACTATTTCATGAATAGTGAAACGGATGAACTCAATGCGGCAATGGAGGAACTAGGGGATGACTATACCGAGGATGAAATCCGACTGGTACGTATAAAATTCCTGTCTGAGCAAGCCAACTGAAAAGAGCTTGCCTTGCGGGGAAGATTTCTCGGAATCAGGAGCACCGGAAGAATATTTCTCCTAGTGCGCCTTCTTCTACAACTCTGATATAGTGATCCTTATCTGAATCTTTTTAGGAATGACAGGCATTTTGCTTGTCATTTATGTTTTTATAGGAAGGACATTCTTTCTGAAACCCTTTCGGAAAGAATGTTCAGTTGCGTTTACAAAGGTAGAAGACAGTTTGTCATTCAGTAATGGTTATGACCTGAAAAGTCATTGAAACAGAGGTTGTCGTAGTTTCTCGAAAGAGGAGGTCATCGTTTCGAGAAAGTCAGACCTCTCTTTCTCGAAACAAGACGCCGCCTTTCTCGAAACTAAGAAGGGCTGTCTTTTACGGAGTTGAGTAAGGTTGTTCAAGGTCCATCTTTCGAGAAACTGTTCTCGTGTCGTTTCGGAGTCTTTCCTTTAAGTTGTTTGCCATAATGGCGGTACTGTCAACTGATTCAAATGCAGCACTTTTGTCTTTTTCTAATCTTTTTCCTTTCATTCTAACCTTATGCCGAAGAACTCGTTTCTTGTCGTGTTTTTTAGATCAGGAATTTTACCTTTTGCAGAGGGACATGATCCCGGAATGGTCTCCTGATTTCATCGTGTTGGAATAGGACATCATTGGGATGATGCGCTCTGAAAATCACTCTTCCGTGAGCTGATTATTACAGAGGCTGTTGGATAGGGTGAGCAGTCGGATTTATTGTTGGGTTAAATTGCTTTAATTGGAAATGAAATTCACGAAAGGCAGGAGTTATCTGAAAAATTATTGGTATATTTGCACGCAATAAATTTCTTAAACTATATATGTCATCATTTGTTGCAGATAAAATTGTAATGGACGGTCTTACTTTTGACGACGTCCTGTTGATACCCGCTTATTCCGAAGTATTGCCAAAGGAGGTAGTGTTAAAGACAAAATTCACTCGCCACATCAGTTTGAATGTTCCTTTTGTGACGGCAGCAATGGATACCGTAACAGAATCAGCTATGGCTATTGCTATTGCCCGTGAAGGTGGAATCGGCGTGATTCACAAGAATATGTCGATAGCAGAGCAAGCTCGCCAAGTGGCTATTGTCAAGCGTGCTGAAAACGGCATGATCTATGACCCTGTAACCATTCGGAGAGGAAAGACAGTGAAAGATGCCCTTGGCATGATGCATGAATATCATATTGGCGGTATTCCTGTGGTAGACGAGGAGAATCATCTTGTGGGAATTGTCACTAATCGTGACCTTCGCTTTGAGAAGCAAATGGACAAGAAGATCGACGTCGTGATGACTAAAGAGAATCTGGTAACCACCCGCCAACAAACTGACCTGAAGTCAGCTGCACAAACTTTGCAGAAATATAAGATTGAGAAATTGCCGGTTGTGGATAATGACAATCACCTTGTGGGGTTGATTACTTATAAAGATATTACCAAGGCAAAAGATAAACCGATGGCCTGTAAGGATGAGAAGGGCCGTTTACGTGTGGCAGCCGGTGTAGGCGTTACCGTAGATACCCTGGAACGTGTGCAGGCTCTCGTGGAGGCTGGTGTCGATGCTATTGTCATTGATACCGCTCACGGACATTCCAAAGGTGTTGTAGGAAAACTGGAAGGTGTGAAATCTTCTTTCCCCAATGTCGAAGTGGTAGTGGGTAATGTTGCCACAGGCGATGCTGCGAGATTCCTGGTGGATCATGGCGCTGATGCAGTGAAAGTCGGCATCGGTCCGGGATCTATCTGTACAACGCGTATCATTGCCGGAGTCGGTGTCCCACAGTTGAGTGCCGTATACGATGTCTATTCTGCCTTGAAGGGTACAGGCGTGCCATTGATAGCTGACGGTGGCATCCGTTATTCCGGTGACGTGACTAAAGCTCTTGCTGCAGGTGGCAACTGCGTGATGATTGGATCGATGGTCGCTGGTTGCGAAGAGTCTCCCGGCGATACAATTATATTTAATGGACGTAAATTCAAGGAATATCGGGGAATGGGTTCTCTGGAGGCTATGGAGCAGAAGAACGGATCCAGGGACCGCTATTTCCAGAACGACATCAAAGATGCCAAGAAACTTGTTCCTGAAGGGATCGCAGGACGTGTGCCTTACAAGGGAACACTGCAGGAGGTCATCTATCAACTTGTAGGTGGACTCCGCTCGGGTATGGGTTACTGTGGAGCTGGTACTATCCAGAAACTCCATGATGCTAAATTCGCACGCATCACCAATGCCGGCGTTCTGGAGAGTCATCCTCATGATATCACGATTACCAGTGAGGCTCCGAACTACAGTCGTCCTGACGAAATGGACTAAAAGTAACAGTTTGTTGTCATGATAGGGGTTCATGCGTTGTTAATGGCTGCTTTCCTTCTTACGGGAATGTCAGCCGGAGCTCAGGATGATCCGACTGTGATGACAATAGCCGGGCACCCGGTACACCGCTCAGAATTGGAATATTCTTACAACAGGAATTATCCGCAAGGGTCGGTTGACAAAAAGGGTCTAAAGGATTTTGTCCCGCTCTTTATCGACTATAAATTGAAAATACAAGCGGCACTGGATGCTCGCCTCGATACCCTTCCATCGTTCAGACGTCTTGTAACGGATTTCGGCACTGGCGAGAAAACTTCTTCTTCATCCCGGAATACGGATGATGTGGAAAGGGAGACGCTCAGAACTTACAATTCTATCCGGCAACGGATTGATGATAACGGTGGTATAGTGAAAGTCGCTCAGATCCTGATACCTTTAGGGCAGAGGGCGTCGGATATGCAGCAGAGAACTGCAAAAATGCTCGCTGACTCCATCTATGTGGCTTTGAAGAATGGCGCATCTTTCGCTGACTTGGCCCGCAGGTTCTCAGGAGACAGCGCCTCAGCTTTTAATGGCGGGGATTTGCCGTGGATAGCAAAGGGGCAGATGCTCTCTGAGTTTGAAGATGCCGCTTGGAATTTGCCAGTGGGTGAGATCAGTCACCCCGTCTTGTCTCCCTTGGGTTATCACATCATACTCTTGAGGGCTAAGCGCTCTTTCCTTCCTTACGATTCCGTGAAATCCGATCTTGCCCGGTTCGAGGAAGCGAGTCATCTCCGGGGACAATTGATAGATCATCAACTTGCAGATACGGTCATCGAAACCGGAAAGACCTCCGGCGATCTCAAAGAGAGTGCGGAGGCCCCTGCGGATAAAGATTTGCAGTATCAGAGACAGGCATATCATGACGGTCTGCTTTTGTCTGAAATGAGAAATAGGGTTATCGGGAACCAAACTCTGAATAATGAAAAGAATCTGGCCGAATATTTCAAGGAAAACAAGAAAAAATACAGATGGTCTCAGCCTCGATTCAAAGGCATCGTCTGCTATGTGAAAGATGAGAAGGAGGTCGGTCAGGTCAAGCGTTGCTTGAAGAATAAGCCTTTTGAGGACTGGGAGCAGATCTTGGCGCAGACATTCAATGTTGGTTCAGACGCTCAGGTACGTTTCGAAAAGGGAATATTCAGACGGGGCGAAAACGCGGCGATTGACCGGAAAATATTCAAGGACAATGTGCCGGTACAAACGATGAAGGGGTATCCTTACGAAGTGGTGTACGGCAAGAAGATGAAGAAGGGACCTGAGACTTACACCGATGTCCGGACATTGGTCATAGCTGACTATCAGGACGACCTCGAGAAACAATGGGTAGAGACTTTACATAAGAAATATCCGGTGACTATCAATGAAAAGGTACTGGCAAAAATATATCAACATCATAATTAGATCATAAGATGAGGAAAGGACAATATACGTTTTTGGGCTTAATGGCATTTCTGCTGTTATTGGGTGTATGCTCTTATGCAGCA
Source organism: Segatella cerevisiae (assembly GCF_024054555.1). GTDB lineage: Bacteria > Bacteroidota > Bacteroidia > Bacteroidales > Bacteroidaceae > Prevotella > Prevotella cerevisiae. The sequence continues at coordinate 19,738 of NZ_JAMXLY010000013.1, forward strand.
CAGTCTCACCATGGCATAGGGAGAAGTGCCGAGCCTGATTCTTTAGGAGCAGATTCCAATGCGACGGTAACTTCCGGCGCAGGGCAAAAACCGGCTTTGGCGCAAAGTCAGGATTCTGCTGAAGCTCCTTCTGCCACAAATGAGAACAGCATCGTAGATGAGGTGATCTGGGTAGTAGGAGACGAACCTATCTTGAAATCTGATGTTGAGGCTCTTCGCTTGCAGAGTGAGTCTGAAGGCGTGAAATTCTCCGGTGATCCGGATTGTTCCATACCTGAACAACTCGCGGTTCAAAAACTCTTCCTTCACCAGGCTGCACTGGATAGTATCCAGGTATCAGAGTCGGACGTCATTTCCGGCATTGACCAGCAGATCGATTACTGGGAACAGATGATCGGGTCGAAGGAAAAACTTGAAGAGTATCGTAAGGAGACTGTCGCTCAGATGCGTGAGGAAATGCACGATGATTTCAAAAATCGACAGTTGATCCAGAAAGAGCGTGAGAAGATCGTGGAGGATGTCAAAGTCACTCCGGGACAAGTCCGCAGCTATTTCAGAACAATTCCTGCTGACAGTATTCCTGAAGTGCCGGCAGAAGTCGAGGTCGAGATCCTTATGCGCCATCCTAAGGTGTCACAGGCTGAGATAGACCGAATCAAGGAGCAACTCCGTAATTTTACGGATCGTGTGAATAAAGGTGAGACCTCTTTCGCAACTTTGGCACGGCTCTATTCTGAGGATCCCGCTTCTGCCCGTAATGGGGGAGAATTGGGATATGTAGGGCGTGGTATGCTGGACCCGGCTTTTGCCAATGTCGCATTCAACTTGACTGACCCGAAGAAGATCTCCAAAATTGTGGAAAGTGAATATGGTTTCCATATCATCCAGTTGATCGACAAGCGTGGTGACAAGATCAATGTCCGTCATATCCTTCTCAAGCCTCAGGTATCTGATTCGTCCATTGTCAAAGCAACGGAGCAGTTGGATTCTATCGAAAGAGATATCCGGGCGAAGAAGTTTACTTTTGAGCAAGCTGCAACATTTATTTCTGATGATAAGGACACCAAGAGCAATCACGGTTTGATGGTCAATAATTCCCAGACTTCCCGTACTTCGCGTTTCCAAATGAAGGACCTGCCTACAGAAGTGGCCCGTGTAGTGGATACTTTGAAGGTGGGGGAGATATCTGTGCCTTTCCAGATGGTTGATGCCAAAGGCAAGACTACGCTGGCGATCGTCAAACTTATAGACAGGATCAATGCGCATAAAGCTACCATCACACAGGATTTTCAAGTGATGCGTGATGTCGTCCTCAACAAAGAGCGGGAGAAGGTCCTGCAAAATTGGATAGAAAACAAGATCAAGCATACTTATGTACAAATGAATGATAGATATAAAAATTGTCATTTCCAATATCAAGGTTGGGTGAGATGATTTCAGTCAAAGAGTTAAATTCGGTATGTCGCGGGCATAGATTCATCATCGTTTTGATTCTATGCCTGTTTGGCCTTTTCTTGGCTCAAGCAATGACACCTGTAAGGAAGAATCGTCGTGCGAAGTCATCTGAGCGGATCTACCTGTTACATGCTGATGAACTTTTTTACAACCAGTTTGGCAACAACCCCGGGGCTCAAATTGTCAAAGGCCATGTGGCTTTCCGTCATCAGGGCGCATACCTGTCTTGTGACAGTGCTTATTTCTATCAGGAATCCAATTCCGTAAAGGCTTTCGGACATGTCTATTTCAAACAGGGGGATACCTTGTCTTTGAGTTGTAACCGTGCCACTTATGATGGGGCTGCCCAGCAGATGGAAGCACGTAAAAACGTGGTGGTCCATCATCGCCGGCAGGTTCTGCGCACAGACAGTTTGAACTATGACCGTCTTTATAATCAGATCTTTTTCTTCGATGGGGGTTCTCTTGTTGACGGGCATGACAAACTTGTCTCAGATTGGGGAACTTATTATCCGGAAACACGCCAGGCGGTTTTCTACTATAATGTTCATCTGAGAAGTCCCAAGCATACGATCACCACTGATACCTTATATTATGATGTGAAGAAGGCGATGGCCCATATCCTCGGACCCAAGTCGAGGATTCGGACGGGCCAAACGGTCATCAGCACGTCAAATGCTTACTACAATACACGGACTGAACGAGCCCGGATGTACGGGCGGTCAACGGTGGTTGACGGGACGAAGACAATAACGGGTGACAGTTTGTTCTATGTCAAGAACGGATTCAGCAGGGGTTATGGACGGGTCATTTACAGGGATCTGAAGAATCATAATGCTTTGCACTGCGGCTATTTCAGGTATAATGAAAAGACGGGCTACGGTTTTGCGACGCGTGATCCGGTAGCTTTTGAATATTCTCATAAGGACACGCTTTACGTTCATTCTGATACCATGAAGATCTTCACCTTCAACATGAACAAGAAGAATGTGTACCGTAAAGTGTTGGCTTTTCATAAAGTGAAGGCTTTCCGGACAGATATTCAGGCGATCTGTGATTCTCTGGTCTATAACAGCAAGGATTCTTGTATGACCATGTACCACGACCCGATAGTCTGGAATGCTGACCGGCAGTTGTTGGGAGAAGTCATTATGGCTTATCTTGCCGATTCCACGTTGCGCAAGGCAGATGTGATCGGTCAGGCGCTGTCTGTACAAATCCTCCCTGACAGTGTCCACTATAATCAGATTTCATCCAAGGTGATGCACTCCTATTTTATAAAAGGTAATCCTCATACATCGGTGGCTATTGGAAATGTCCAGGCCGTTTACTATCCGGTAAATGACAAGGACAGTTCTCTGATGGGACTGAACTACACGGAGACGGATACGATGAAGATGTATATGTCTCCTGAAAAGAAATTGCAACGGATATGGATGCCTAAATCTCAGGGGACGCTGTACCCGATGACTCAGATTCCGCCATCGAAATTGAAGTTGCCTGATTTTCAGTGGTTCGCTGATCTGCGCCCTAAGAACAAGGATGATATTTTTGTATGGCGGGGAAAAGGTCAGGGGCAGCAACTGAAGATGCAGAAGCGGCATGAGGCTCCTCTCCAACATTTGGAGAAACCGACGGGTGTAACCGGAAACGGTCCTGATACTTCGCCTGTGACAGATGCCGCAAAAGGTTCCTAAGGGCAGCCTCGACCTCGATATTCTGATTACACCTTATTATATATACATTTCTCTTTGGCAGAAGGTGCACTTTGCCTTAATTTTGACACAGACTGTTGAGTGAACTGTTGTGCGCCTTTGTAAATTTTGGCAGTCAGAATTTCTTTTCGGGAGAGAAATGGCTTGTTTTTCATTCGTTCATTTGAATGGTACGGAATTTGCAGGATATCTTGATGGAGCAATCCCCGACGAGATGGAAAGGCAGTTCTACTGATATCCTTTTTGGTCAGATTCGCATCTCGGGGATGATGTTAAATGCTTAAAAAGTTCGTTTATGAGTGACAGAATACAACTTCTTCCAGATTCTGTAGCCAATCAGATCGCTGCAGGTGAGGTGATCCAGCGTCCTGCATCAGTGATAAAGGAATTGGTGGAGAATGCAGTGGATGCCGGGGCGAAGACGATACATGTGGTGATCGTGGATGCTGGCCGTACGTCTATCCAGGTGATAGATGACGGTTGCGGCATGTCGGAGACGGATGCACGTCTGGCCTTTGAACGCCACGCGACCTCAAAGATAAGAAAGGCTGAAGATTTGTTTGCCTTGCATTCTATGGGTTTCCGTGGGGAAGCCTTGCCTTCTATCGCTGCTGTGGCACAGGTAGAACTGAAAACCCGTCAAACTGGGGAGGAGATCGGCACTCATCTGTCCATATCCGGCTCTGAATTTGGGAGTGAAGAACCTTGCTCTTGCCCGGTGGGCAGCAACTTCAAAGTTGAAAATCTGTTCTTCAATGTTCCTGCCCGCAGGAAATTTCTCAAGTCCAATACGACAGAACTGAATAATATCATCACGGCTTTCGAGCGGATCGTGCTGGTTTATCCGCAGCTGACCTTTACGCTGCATAGTAATGGCGTCGAAGTTTTCAGTCTTCATCCGGGGAGTTTCCGCCAGCGGATTGTCGAGGTCTTCGGCAAAAGGTTGAATCAGGATCTGCTGCCTTTGAAGGTCGACACCTCTTTATGTAAGATCACGGGCTTCGTAGGCAAACCTGAATCTGCAAAGAAGAAAGGTGTCAAACAGTTTTTCTTTGTCAACGGCCGATATATGAGGCATCCTTATTTTCATAAAGCCGTGATAAATGCTTACGAGCGTTTGATACCTGCAGACGAGCAAGTCCCATATTTCATCTGCTTTGATGTCGATCCGAAGAATATCGATGTCAATATCCATCCGACGAAAACGGAGATCAAGTTTGACAGTGAACAGGCGATTTGGCAGATTCTGTCTTCTGCAGTGAGAGATGCTGTGGGAATGTTCAATGATGTCCCGTCCATTGATTTTGACACAGAGGGGAAACCGGACATTCCGGTATTCAATCCTGACAGTGCCGTGACTTATCCGAAAGTCAACTATAATTCCAATTACAATCCCTTCAGTACTTCTCCTTCAGGACAGCCGTCTTCGGCAGCTCCGAAAGAGTGGGAGAAGTTGTATGAAGGTTTGGAAAAGAAGGCGGACACACAAAGCGAAGGTATTTTCCCTTCTGAAAATGAGGTTGCCGGATCTGAAGGGCAATCTAAAATGACGGATGAAAAATCGCCCGCCCACTATCAGTATAAAGGTAAATATATTCTTACTGCCGTGAAGTCCGGACTGATGTTCATCGATCAGCATAGGGCCCACATCCTTATATTATATGAACAGTATCTCAAACAGTTGGAGCAGCACAAGAGTCATTCCCAGAAAGTTCTGTTTCCTGAAGTCGTCCAGATACCGGCTTCTGATCAGGTGATGCTGAAAACGGTTTTGCCGGAAATGGAAGAACTGGGGTTCGAACTTTCTGACCTGGGCAATGGAAGTTATGCTGTCAATGGCGCTCCGGAAGGTTTGGAAGGCTTGGACTTCAACAGTTTGTTCACGGATATGATCAGTGCGGCTGTTGAAAAGGGGTCTAAAGTCAAGGATGAGATTAACCGGACGTTGGCTTTGAGTCTGGCTCGTCATGCGGCTATTCCTCAGGGACAAGTTCTCAACAATGAAGAAATGGAAAATATTGTCAACAGTTTGTTCGCTTGCCAGCACCCTAAATACACCCCTGACGGGAAGTGTATTGTCGGAATTCTTTCTCAAAATGAGATCGATCATTTGTTGGATTAATGAAATTAGCTGAAAGAGGTCATTTGATGAATCTTAATTGCTTATCGAGCGAATTTCTTAGACTGATGACACACTTTTTTCGCTTATTTTGTTCATATTTTTCCAATTAGATAGTAATAAAAGATGATTGGAGTTGCAAAAAAATGTAAATTTAATTTTAAAAGATGTGTATATCGCGTATAAAACGTGGAAATGGCGCTATATAAATAAGATTTTAGTTAAAAACATCAATTTTCTTTCAATAAAGACGGCTAGTTTTGAAAATAATGTTTATCTTTGCCAAGAATTAAGAGTAATAATAAATTTAAATTGAGTGTTAAAATAAAAGTTATGAAAAAGTTTTTGATTCTTTTGGCTTGTGCTACGACAATGTCTACGGGCGTTTTCGCTCAAGACGAACAAGAAGCACAAGACGCTACACCTACGGAAAAGTACAGTGTGGCAACAAATTCTTTCTGGAGCAATTGGTTTATCCAGGGAGGTGGTAGCTGGAATGCATGGTATTCTAACGAAGAGCATGGACTGGGTCTTTCAAGATCTCCGATCAAGAAGTTCCGTTCTAATCCTGGTGCTTCAATCGCTATTGGTAAGTGGTTCACACCTGAGATCGGTCTTCGTACCAAGGTCCAGGGTATCTGGGGCAAAGCAGTAACCGATGGTGACAACTATGGCAATTCCAATAAGTATTGGACAGCTAACGAGCAAGTGCTTATCAATGCAAGCAATTTGTTCTTTGGCTATAATCCAAACCGTGTATGGAATGTCATTCCGTTTGCCGGTGCCGGTGCAACTCGTTCTATGACCTACAACCGCTATGCTGTAGCTCTTAGTGCTGGTGTTCAGTCCACTTGGAAGATTAACAACCTTGTTAATGTCTTCGCTGAAGGTGGCGTAATCAGTATGGGTGGTGACGGTGATGGTATCAATGCTAACGGTGGTCGTCATCGTGGCTGGGATAACCATGACAATCAGTTCTATGCTGAAGTTGGTGTCAACATCAATCTTGGTAAATCTACTTGGGACAAAGTTCCTGACGTAAATGCCTTGAACGCTATGCACCAGTCTCAGATTGACGCTTTGAAGAGCCAGCTTAATGACGCTAACTCTGAAAACGAGCGCTTGAAGAACGAACTCGCTAACCAGAAGCCTGCTGAAAACGTTAAGGAATTTGTCAATACTCCTGTTTCAGTATTCTTCAACCTTGGCAAGTCTACGATCGCTTCTCAGAAGGATCTCGTAAACGTTCGTGCTTTGGCTAACTACGCTAAGGATAACAGCAGCAAGCTGAATGTTACCGGTTATGCCGACAAGGCTACAGGTACTCCTGCATTCAACCAGACTCTGTCTGAAAAGCGTGCTCAGACTGTTGCTAACGAACTCGTTAAGATGGGTGTCGACAGCAGCAATATCAATGCCAAAGGTGAAGGTGGTGTAGATGAACTCTCTCCAATTTCCTTCAACCGTCGTGTAACTGTTCAGGTAGCTGAATAAGTTATTTAAGAAATTATAAAAGGGCGATCTCTTTCGAGACTGCCCTTTTTTTGTCTTCTTATGTGAGAGGAGTTGAAGACCTGGCGTGGTCGGAATCAGACGCAAGTTTTACTGAAATAAAGGACTTTGGCAGAGCCTCCCTTTGAGTGCTGTGTTGAGGTTGATGGAGGCCTTCTATACAAAGGATATCTTCAGAGAAGACGACCCTTCCAGATGTGTAGGGCTCTCTTAGAATAGCAGGCGATGAATCTAATCTTTTCGGAATTATGTTCGATGGTATGTCGGTGGATTCTCACTGATCCTTTTCTTTCAATGTACAGATGCGCCAAGCGGTCTTATCCGAAATGTTTTCGGTTGCATAGGACCCTTAAAAAAACGTCACACAGTGGTCAAAAGTCGCTGATACCAGTCCCCCTTCAATGTCTTTTGTTGCTCGCATTATAACTTGTATTTTGGAATTTTTATTAAAAAATTGGTGAAATATTTGGCAGGATAAAATAAAATCACTACCTTTGCACCCGTTCTACAGAAGTGAGGGCGTTTAGCTCAGCTGGTTTAGAGCATCTGCCTTACAAGCAGAGGGTCGGCGGTTCGAATCCGTCAACGCCCACGAGGGGTGTTCCCTGTAGTCCTTCGGGATTGCAGGGATTTTTTTATAACCCTCTTTAACTCTTTCCAAATGTTGACCTGAGGCCTTGAAATTGACATTTAGTAACCTGTTTGTATGTTTTTCTTTGTTTTAAAATAATTTATCAATTCTATTTTAGGCTTTATCGATTTTAATCATTATATTTGCAACATATATAAATATACACGATAATGAATCTTGATGTATTAACCGCGATTTCACCTATTGATGGCCGCTACCGAAACAAAACGGAACTTTTGGCAAATTATTTCTCCGAGTATGCTCTAATAAGGTATCGCATTCACGTGGAAATAGAATACTTCATTACACTTTGTGAACTCCCTTTGCCTCAGTTGAAATCTTTTGACCATCAATTATTCGGTCAGTTACGCGACATATACAAGAATCTTTCCGAAGAGGATGCACAACGTGTAAAGGATATTGAGAAGGTAACAAATCACGATGTCAAGGCTGTAGAGTACTTTATCAAAGAGCAATTTGACAAATTAGGCATAGATGAAAAATACAAGGACTTTGTCCACTTCGGACTGACTTCACAAGATATCAATAACACTGCAACACCCTTGATGATCAAGGATGCCCTCAATAAGGTCTATATCCCACAGTTGGAAGAACTGATTCAGTTGCTTCAGGGTTATGCTGAGGAGTGGAAAGATATCCCAATGCTGGCAAAGACTCATGGACAACCGGCTTCCCCGACACGTTTGGGAAAAGAGATCGAAGTGTTCGTCTATCGCCTGAATACCCAACTCCATTCTTTGAAAGACTGCAAGATCACAGCGAAGTTTGGTGGGGCAACGGGTAATTATAATGCACAATATGTCGCTTATCCTGACTATGATTGGAAGAAAATAGGGGATCGGTTTGTTGAAGATAAACTCGGGCTTGAGCGTGAACAGTATACGACTCAGATCAGCAATTATGATAATCTGGGGGCTGTCTTTGATGCGCTTCGTCGCCTGAATACGATAATGATAGACCTCGACCGGGATTTCTGGATGTATATCTCGATGAATTATTTCAAACAGAAAATCAAAAAGGGCGAAGTCGGTTCCAGCGCAATGCCTCACAAAGTCAATCCAATTGACTATGAGAACAGTGAAGGCAATTTGGGTATCTCAAATGCCATTCTTCAGTTCCTGGCTCGTAAGTTGCCGGTGAGCCGCCTGCAAAGGGACCTTACAGATTCTACTGTCATCCGCAATGTGGGGGTTCCGATGGGACATAGTATCATTGCTATCCAGAGTACTATAAAAGGACTTCACAAACTCATTCTGAATGATCAGAAGATCCAAGAGGACTTGGATGATAATTGGGCTGTAGTCGCCGAAGCTATCCAGACCATTCTGCGTCGTGAGGGATATCCTAATCCCTACGAAACTTTAAAAGACCTCACCCGTACCAATGAAAAGATAACGGAAGAAAAGATTCATGATTTTATCAATGGACTGAATATAAGTGACCGTGTGAAAAAAGAACTCCTGGCAATTACACCACGCAATTATACAGGTATGTAATAAATAAAGATAACAAAGTTGACAATCAACGCTAAAGCAAAAGATTTGATACCGTATTGACCGAATTTAGATTTACACGTGAATGATGAGTTTTTCTCATTGAACTGAAAGTGCCGGACAGATGGTTTTGAATAGAAAAGGACAGAGTAGTTCTCCTTTCCCTTTTTGTAGCTCAGCAAATAAACAAATGGAAGTAGCGTGTTTTCAGATAGGGTAGAGTAAGGATACTATTAATTTACATAGAATAATAAAGATTTTATTTTAACTAACCTGGCCGTGAGGCCATAAAAGGAAATTTAGACATGGATTCAGAAGAAAACGAAAACAATCTTAAAGACGCGTCTGCAACAAATAACAATAGCAGTCGTAACAATAACGATAATAGTTCAGATAACTATAAGTCGTCAGATAGTGCTCAGAATAACTATCGGGGAACAGGGCGTCCCCGTCCCCGTATACATGTTCAGAAAGCTTATAGCTCAAATCGAGGCGGTAATGGCAACCCGTCGGCTGAAGGTGGTGGGTTCATGCCTGAAGGTTTTGGCAATGGACTCCAGAATGGTCAGGGTGGCAACTCTGACTACCAGCAGCACTCGGGTTATTCTCCAAGAGGGGGAGGGTATCATTCCTCCAGAGGAGGCTACAATAACAATAGGGGCGGTTACAGCTCCGGTGGCTATAATGGCAATAGAGGAGGCTATGGAAATCGTGGCAATTATCAGCCCCGTCAGCAAGGTGGCTATCGCCCGAGATATAATAATGGTGGTCCTGACGAAGGTGGCTATCGTCCGCGTTATAACGCTCCTGAAGGAGAAGGAAACGGCTATCGTCCCCACTATAATAATAATTCTGACGAGGAAAACGGTTACCAGTCTCGTGGCGGTTACCAGTCCCGTGGTGGCTATCAGTCACGAGGTGGCTATCAGTCCCGAGGAGGATATAACAACAATCGTGGGGGATACTCCCGCGGTGGTGGCTATGGCAATCGCAACAGCGGCGGTTATGGTTATAATCGTGGCGGTGGCTATGGCAATAATAGAGGCGGCTATGGCAATAACAATTACCGTGGCGGCAGTCGTCCGCATTCCGATGACTACGATCCGAATGCAAAATATAGCCTCAAGAAACAGATAGAATATAAAGAAGAAAATGTAGATCCTAATGAACCGATACGTTTGAATAAATTCCTTGCCAATGCCGGTGTTTGCTCCCGTCGTGAGGCAGATGAATTCATTCAGGCTGGTGTCGTGCAGGTGAATGGCAAGGTGGTCACAGAACTGGGTACGAAAGTCCTTCGCTCTGATGAGGTGAAATTCCATGATCAGGCGGTTACCTTGGAGAAGAAGGTCTATATCTTGTTGAATAAACCTAAAGGCTACGTCACTACGAGCGATGATCCACAGCAGCGTAAGACGGTGATGGATCTGGTTAAGGGGGCTTGCCCTGAACGTATCTACCCTGTCGGTCGGTTGGACCGGAATACGACAGGTGTTCTCCTGTTGACGAATGACGGGGACTTGGCTAGTAAGTTGACTCACCCGAAATTCCTGAAGAAGAAAGTTTATGCCGTCCAACTTGACAAACCTGTTACGGCTCATGACCTGCAGCAGATCGCTGACGGCGTTACCTTGGAAGACGGGGAAGTTCATGCTGATGCAGTGGAATATGCTGATGATAGGGATAAGACCAAGGTGGGCGTAGAGATCCACAGTGGCAAGAACCGTATCGTCCGTCGAATCTTCGAGAGTCTTGGCTATCGTGTCATACGACTTGACAGGGTGCTCTTCGCAGGTCTGACTAAAAAGAATCTCCGCCGAGGTGACTGGCGCTTCCTTACGGAACAGGAAGTGGATATGCTTCGAATGGGCGCTTTTGAATGATACAGAGAGAGCCGGCATTTCATAAAGGCCGGCTCTTTGTCAATTAATAGTTAAGAGAGAAATGAAAAGAACAAAAGTTGTTTCTGCTTTAAAAGGTACTGACTTAGGAAAAGAAGTCAATGTAAAAGGATGGGTCCGCTTTCATCGGACGAGCAAGGCCGTTGATTTTATTGCTGTAAATGATGGCTCAACCATTAATAATATACAGGTTGTCGTCAGTCCTTCTGATTTCGACCCGGATACGCTGAAGAAAATAACTATAGGTTCTTGTATCAGTGTCATTGGCACGTTGGTCAAGAGCAAAGGAAAAGGACAGGCTTATGAGATACAGTGCAAGAGTATCGAGATATATGGCCTTTGTCCTTCTGATTATCCCATGCAGAAAAAGGGGCAGAGTTTCGAGTATATGCGTAAATATGCTCACCTCCGCCTGCGGACCAATACCTTTGGCGCCGTTTTCCGCATTCGCCATCATCTGGCTATGGCTATCCATAAATACTTCGATGAGCATGGTTTCTACTATTTCAATACACCGTTGCTTACCTCTTCGGACGCCGAGGGCGCAGGGGATATGTTTCAGGTGACCACTTTGGACATTGACCATGATAAAATCAAACCTGGAGCAGAGGGAAAAACAGATTATAGTGAGGACTTCTTCGGCAAGAAAGTGAACCTGACTGTCTCCGGACAATTGGAAGGGGAGTTGGGGGCGACTGCACTGGGAGCCATTTATACTTTCGGACCGACATTCCGCGCTGAGAATTCGAATACCCCCAGGCATTTGGCAGAGTTCTGGATGATTGAACCGGAAATAGCCTTTCTGGATATGACCGGGTTGATGGATCTCGAAGAGGATTTCATCAAATTCTGTGTGAAATATGCTTTGGATCATTGTCAGGACGACTTGGCTTTCCTGAATAAGATGATTGACAAGGGGCTTCTGGAACGCCTGCAGTCGGTGCTGAAGGAGGATTTTGTCAGACTACCTTATACTGAAGGCATTAAAATCCTGGAAGAAGCTGCCAAGAATGGGCATCACTTTGACAATCCTGTCTCCTGGGGTATCGATCTTGCCAGTGAGCATGAGCGCTATCTCGTGGAAAACCATTTCAAACGCCCTGTCATCATGACAGACTATCCTAAAGACATTAAGGCTTTCTACATGAAGATCAACGAGGATGACAAGACCGTTCAGGGAACGGATGTCCTTTTCCCGCAGATCGGTGAAATCATCGGAGGAAGTGTCAGAGAGGCTGATTATGACAAACTGCTTTCTGAAATCCATCGCCGTCATATTCCGATGAAGGATATGTGGTGGTATCTGGATACACGGAAGTATGGTTCCTGCCCTCATGCCGGTTTCGGACTGGGATTTGAGCGTCTTGTCCTCTTTATTACAGGTATGCAGAATATTCGCGACGTCATTCCTTTCCCGCGGACACCGAAAAATGTGGAATTCTAAATAGGAAATTCAAATTTCCGGCCTTTCTAATGTTCAGATATCGGTCTGTGGCAGCGGAGGCAGGAGATTTCTAAAATGTTGAATAATGGCAGAGTACCTTTCTCCTTTTCTCTTTTAATAGATGTAAGAGCGGAGACGGGGACTTCTGACTACAAATAAGTAAATTTCATGGGGAAAGTAATTTTAACGGGAGATCGTCCGACAGGGAAACTTCATCTCGGACATTATGTGGGTTCACTTCAGCGTCGCGTCCAACTTCAGAATCAGGGCGACTATGACCGTATGTTTGTCTTTATGGCTGACGTGCAGGCTTTGACAGATAATGCTGACAATCCTGAGAAGATCCGGCAAAATATCATAGAAGTAGCTTTGGATTATCTTTCTGCCGGCCTTGATCCCGAGAAATGCACACTCTATATTCAGAGCCGGATTCCTGAACTTGCCGAATTGACAGTTTATCTGGAAAATCTGGTCAGTGTGAGCCGTGTACAGCGCAATCCTACTGTGAAGACTGAAATCAAGATGCGCAACTTTGAAGCGAATATTCCTTTGGGGTTCTTTTGCTATCCTGTCTCACAGGCTGCGGATATTGCGGCTTTCAAGGCAACGACTGTACCTGCAGGTGAGGATCAGGAACCGATGCTGGAACTGACAAGGGAATTGGTCCGCCGCTTTAATCAGATCTACGCTCCTGTATTGGTGGAGCCTAATATCATGCTCCCCGAGAATTCTTCTTCTCGTCGGTTGCCGGGTACGGACGGCAAGGAGAAGATGAGCAAGAGTTTGGGTAATTGCATTTATCTGAGTGATGACAAAGATACGGTTTGGCAGAAAGTACGTTCCATGTACACGGACCCTTCGCATGTCAATATCGATGATCCCGGACATCTGGAGGGAAATACCGTATTCACTTATTTGGATGCGTTCTCCTCAGAAGAGGATTTTGCCGATTTCTGGCCTGACTACAAAACTCTGGATGACCTCAAGGCTGCTTATACTCATGGAGGTGTGGGCGATATGAAATGTAAGAAATTCCTGAATAAGATCCTGAATAAGATGCTGGACCCTATTCGTGTACGGCGTCATCAATATGAGCAGGATATTCCGGAAATCTACAATATCCTGAAAAAAGGATCTGATAAGGCACGTGAAGTGGCTGCACAGACCATGGATGAGGTTCGTAAGTCAATGCGGATAGATTATTTCGAAGACCAACAGTTGATTCAGCAACAGGCCGAGAAATACAAAGCAAAATAAGGTCTGAATGATAAAGACCGATAAGGCTGTGTCTTGAATATGGACACAGCCTTTTTGCATTTATGGGAAGGCTTGCCTGTCAGGGAGGAATTGTCTGTCAGGGAGGAATCGTCTGTCAGAGTGGGATGGCTTGACTATTAAATGTGAATTTGTTTTCATAAAACTTTTAATCGTTTTTCAGAAAGGATGATATAAAAGACGAAAATTCGTTAAATCGATAGCCTCATAATGGCTTATTGGAGAAAAAAGGTTTAACTTTGTTATCGTGAATTTAGGCAAAAGACGACAACGTATCGCTCAGTTGCTGCTGGCCGTGTTTGTACCGGTCCTGCTTCTGACTATCACACACTGTCATACAGAGGTGGAAAAGCCTGCTGCACCTTGTGTGCTCTGCCTGCATCATGTGCCTCATACTGATCTCTCTTCGGGTGCTTTGCTGGCATTGCAGAACTGCGTTATCTGCCATTTCTCCGTATTGCCCTATATCATACCAGTATTGATAGGGTTTATTGCGGTGGCATTGTCGCTTTCTATTCTCTTTTTCAGAAAGAAAATAGATTATCTTTTTGTCTATTCTCCCAAACTTCATTCCAGAGCACCACCGTATTTGATATTTTGATCAGTTTTTTATTAGGGACTGTGAGAGCCCTTAATGTCATTTCTTCAAAATATAAATACGAAATATGAAAGTATTGAATTTAATATTGTCACTGTTGTGCTTTGCCATGACTGTGACAGCAGAACCTGTAGGTCAAAAAGTCCAACTCCAGGGTACTGTGACTGATGCCGTAGATGGCAGTCCTCTTACGGGAGTCGTGATTTCTATTCCCAGTCTCAACAAAAATGCGGTAAGTGACAGTAATGGGAAATACATTTTTAATGATCTTACTCCATGTAAGGCTTTAGTCCAAGTCAGTTATCTGGGACATCAGACTCAAACTAAGATGGTCGATTTGACCAAAGTGTCGAATCTGGACTTTGTCATGAAAGAAGCCAATGCAATGATCAATGAGGTTGTCGTGACCGGCATCTCAGGGAATACGTTGAGTAAGAATTCTCCTATGCCTGTCGCAGTTTTATCTGCTGAGCAGTTGCAACTTACTTCTTCTACCAATATCATCGATGCCTTGTCCAAGGTGCCTGGCGTATCCCAGGTAACGACTGGAGGCGGAATTTCCAAACCTGTTATCAGGGGTTTGGGCTATAATCGTGTCGTTGTTGTCAATGACGGTGTTCGTCAGGAAGGCCAGCAATGGGGTGATGAACATGGTATAGAAATTGATCCTCAGACGGTTGGCTCTGTAGAAGTGTTGAAGGGCCCTGCAAGTTTGATGTATGGTTCAGATGCCATGGCCGGTGTGGTGATTTTCAATCGCGACCCTTTCATGCCTGAAGGAAAGATGATGGCTCAGGTCGGTTCGGAATATCAGACGAATAACGGTTTATTTGATTATACCGTCGATTTTGCAGGTAATCAGAAGGGGTTTGTCTGGAACGGCCGCTATAGTGATAAAATGGCTCATGCCTATAAAGACAAATATGATGGTTATGTGCTCAATTCCCAGTTCCGTGAACGTGCTGCCAGTGCTGTCATGGGATATAATGGACCTAAAAGCAGTACGCTGCTTACTTTAAGTTATTATCACCTGACACCGGGTATCGTGGAAGGGGATCGTGATGAAACGACCGGTCAATTCCTGATGCCGTATAATAATAATGGACAGGAAGACGAACGTATTGCTACTGATCATGAACGGAAAACATATGGTAGGGGAATGCCTTATCAGCAGATCCATCATTATAAGGCTGTACTGGACAATACCATCTTTCTCGGTAGCGGACAGTTGAAGACTTTGATTGGCTATCAGCAGAACCGTCGCCAGGAATTTGAGAACCCGGTAACCCCCAATACTTGCGGGTTGTATCTCTTATTGCATACCGTCAACTATGATTTCCATTATCAGTCTCCGGTCTTCAATGGGTGGAGCATGGCGACAGGTATCAACGGAATGTATCAGAAGTCTGTCAATAAAGGTTCGGAATATCTGATACCTGCATACCGACTTTTCGATTATGGCGTGTTCGCTATGGCTGACAAGGACTTGGGTGATTTCCATTTCAGTGGTGGCTTACGCTATGACCAGCGTCATCTGCACAGCGATGCTTTGACGGATGACGGCAAACAGCGTTTTACTTCTTTCAAACATGACTATCATGGAGTGACCGGGAGTTTGGGAGCAACATGGAATGCTACCAGACAATTGAACGTGAGGTTGAATCTCTCTCGGGGATTCCGTGTTCCGACAATCAGTGAACTCGCCTCTAATGGTGTTCATGATGGGACTGTTCGTTACGAACTCGGACAGAAAGGTCTGAAACCGGAGAACAGTTGGCAGGTGGACCTTGGCTCTGACTATACTTCTGACATCGTTTCCGCTCAGGTTTCTCTGTTTGTCAATCGGATCAACCATTATGTCTTTTCGAGAAAGTTGACTGATGCAGATGGAAAACCCGTGATTACTGATGGCTTTGATACGTATCAGTTTGCTGCCGGTAATGCGTGTCTGTCAGGCGGTGAACTCAATATTGACATTCACCCGGTTGAGGCTTTGCATTTTGAGAATGACTTCTCTTATGTCAATTCCATACAGTTACATCAACCGAAGGAATCAAAATATCTTCCGTTTACTCCTGCTCCTCGTTGGAATTCTTCCTTGCATTATGATTTTATCAGAGACGGACGTGTCTTCAACAATCTTTTTGCAGGAATAGACATGGAGTGTGACTTTAAGCAGACCCATTTCTATGCAGAGGGCGGAACCGAGACAGAGACACCTTCCTATACGTTGTTCAATCTTTCTGCAGGAACTGAAATCCGTAACAAAGGTAAGAAATTGGCTTCTATTGTCTTTTCTGCGAACAACATCTTCGATCGGGGCTATCAAAGTCATTTGAGCCGTCTGAAATATGAGGATGTCAATAATTACACCGGTAGAACAGGTGTATTCAACATGGGACGTAACTTTGGAGTCAAAGTCTTAGTGCCTATTGCTCTCTAATTGGACAGATCTTAGAATAGCTTTCTTTTATTATAAAGGGCAGGAATATCTTATATCCCTGCCCTTTTTTATTATAGATACCTGTTGGCATAATTTGTCCGGAGTACATTTAACTCTCCTAATCGGTCGTTGACTAATGGAATCGAGTGATATTGCAAATAGTCTGGTTCTTGCAGGGATCATGGAAAACTGGTCTGCAGTTGGTTTTGCATCATTACGGAAAATGATTTTACTCTCGTCTGACAGAGTTTGACGTTTTTCGTTCCTGTCGGTGCACGTCTTTGTATCTGAAGATGCACGTCCTTTCATGTCGTTGGTACTTATCCATTCATTGTGTGCTGTACGACTATACGTTCTGTTCACCGTTTTATCAGGTTCTGTTGATGAGTTCCATGAGGTTTTATTGATAAGTTTTATGAGGTTCTGTTCACGTGCTTTATGAGGTTCTGTTCACGTACGTCCTTACACTGTCAAGACGTACGACATGAGCCCCTAATAACGTACGTCCTTACACCCTAATAACGCACGTCAACAGATTAACATAACCGTTTTGTCCACCAAAAGCCCAAATAGGGAACGAGGAGGGAACGTACAGGGAACGAGAAGGGAACGGGAGGGAACGGATTTGTTTTTGACTTGTCCTTGATTTGTCTCTACGACAGAAATGCTGAGGAGCAGGTGGTGATTACCGGTTACTTGGTCGGCAAGTGGCGGTATATTGCAACTCTCAGCAGAATATTTGATCTTTTGTTTGTTGCGTTTTCAAGTCATCGTATTTTTGGAACTAAAGGCAGATCTTCTCTTGTTTTCTCAAGAGGTTATCCCCGTTATCTGTGATAAAACTCATCGATATTGCAGGGAGATAAGATTTGAAAACCGGGATGTTGTCAAGGTAGACCCAGTATTTTCTTCAGTGCCGTTACCCATATTGCATAGCCCTTTTCTGTCAGATGAAGGCCGTCGACAGTCAGTTCCGGTCGCATGACATTTGAGTCGGGTAGGGTGAAAAGCGGGAAAAGATTGAGGAAGGAAACGCCTTTTTCTTCTGCCTTCTGATGGAGCAGTGTATTGACTTCAACGACTGTATCGGTCTTCCTCTCCAGAAGTTTCCATTGATGGAAACTCACATTGATCGGAAGTAAACTTTGCAGTAGGACTTTCGTACTAGGAGACTGCCGGCGTATTTCAGCGCATATCCTGAAGATACCATTCGCCACTTCCTGCGGTTCATCATCGTGTGAAATATCATTGATGCCAGCGAGAAAGATGATGGCAGTCGGATGGAAAGGCAGTACCTGATAGAGCCGGTCATAGATGCCATCCGTATCATCGCCTGCAATCCCGCGATTGATATATGGCCCCTCATCCCTGCCTAATAAGCGCTTGTTCCAGTTTCCTCCGAATTGCGTCAGGCTGTCGCCTAACATGACTGTATCAGTAGGTCTGATCGGGGGCTCGGAATCAAACTGTTTTTTCATTTCCTGATACGAGTCACAATAGACGTGTCCGTTGTTATTTGTCATCCTCTTCACGATAAGCATCAATCGCTTTCTTGACAGATCCGTGCATGAGCAATATACGTTTGGCATGGTCGTAATCCAGACCCAGTTCATCCATGATCATCCGTGTTCCGCGATCGATCAGTTTTTTATTCGTCAGTTGCATATTCACCATCTTGTTTCCTTTTACACGACCAAGGCGGATCATGACTGTTGTGGAGATCATATTGAGGATCATCTTCTGTCCTGTCCCGGACTTCATCCTGGAACTTCCGGTCACGAATTCCGGCCCTACGATCATTTCGATGGGAACATCAGCTTCTGCCTCTATGGGTGCCGAAGGATTGCTGGTGATGCATCCTGTGAGGATGCTGTGGGCTCTGGCTTCATGTAAAGCCCCGATCACATAAGGTGTTGTCCCGGAGGCAGCGATGCCGATTACAGTGTCGTGGACATTGATATGGTGTTCCTGCAACTCTTTCCATCCCCGTTTCGTATCGTCTTCCGCATTCTCTACCGCATTGCGGAGGGCAACGTCTCCACCTGCAATGAGTCCGATGATATGAGTAGGGGGAACGCCGAATGTCGGTGGAATCTCAGAGGCGTCAAGCACGCCCAGCCTGCCGCTTGTACCTGCTCCCATATAAAAAATACGTCCGCCTTTCCTCATGCGCGGTACAATGAGAGAAACGAGTTTTTCGATTTCCGGAATGGCTTTTTCCACTACAAAAGCCACCTTCTTGTCCTCTGTATTGATATCTACAAGCAATTCATGGATTGATTTTTTCTCGAGATTGTCATAGAGCGAGGACTGTTCTGAAATTTTTTGAAATGCCATAAGCTAATGTTATATTTTACCTGTGTGGAATGCGATTAGTCCTTCCATGGGGGATTTGATGATCCTGCCTAGTGTCATGCCTTCTTGCTCGAGGGCATCCTTGAGCGGGGCCTCGAAGAAATAGGCGATGGAACCATTGAACCCTATCGGCAAGCGGTCCCAACCTTCATATTGTCTGACATTGCGCCTTAGAAAACTCCTGAATTGGGTCACGACCAACTTGTAAATGTTTGGGTCACTGAGATTTTCCTTCAGGAAAGGAACGAAACTTGCCAGAAAGCGATTGGGGAATGTCTTCCGGTACACTCTGTCGATGATTTCGGCACTTGTCAGATGAAAGGTCTCGTCGAAACGTCTGATGATGGTCTCTGGGAGTTGCTTTTTGAGAATGTCTCCGACAAGGGTCTTCCCCAATACGGCTCCGCTGCCTTCGTCACCGAGTATGAATCCCAGAGGAGAGACATTGTCTGTGATGCTCTTGCCGTCATACGAACAGGAATTGCTGCCGGTCCCCAAGATGCAGGCGATGCCTGCCTGATGCCCACAGATACTGCGGGCCGCAGCCAACATATCTGTTGCAACTTCACACGTGCCGGTTATCCGGAGATGCTTCCTCAGGCAAGCTTCCAGTATAGGTGTCTTTTCAGTTGTACACCCTGCACCGTAGAAATAGACATCATCGATGACCTTTCCCGGGAGTTGGGGAATCAAGGCCGAGACGATCTCCTTGGAGATCTCCTCTGCTGTTTGGAAAAAGGGATTGGTGCCTTTCGTCTTGATGATTTTCGTGTTCTGACAATCATCTAATAGGCACCAGTCTGTTTTGGTGGAACCACTGTCTGCTAATAATATCATAGTTTTATAAATATTTTTTTCTTATAGAGCATGTATCCGAAACACCAGTTGAGCAGGACAAAGAGAACGGCCCAAACTAGAGAGGCTGCCTTGATGCCCAGCAGGGGGAGCAGGATATGCTCTCCGATCATGACCCGGATGGATGACCCGTTGAAGAGGATGATGCCAAAGGGAATCAGCAGGATGTCTGAGAGGACAAAGAGGGCCAGGGGATTGACGCCGAAAACATGAAAGAAACGGGTCAACTTATCCTGATGTTTCTTCTTGTCAATGAGCCATGTGAGTAAGGCGAGCAGTGTTGAGGCCAGCCCGCAGGTCACCAGGGAAAAAGTAGGCGTCCACAATTTCTTGCTGAGGGGGCAGGCATAGGAGAGCAGGAAGCCAGAGAAGGTGAGGAGTGCACCGAAAATGAACAACCTTTCGATTTTCTCATTCAGGTCCTGAAGGTTCATGATGCTTCTGCCGACGCAGAAACCTATGAGCACATGGGCTAATGCCGGCAGAGTACTTAATATTCCTTCAGGGTCCGGAGTATCGGCATTGTAGACATGACCTGGTCCCAGTATGGCATGATCGACAATGGCCAGGATGTTGGAACTGTCATGGGCAAAGCCGTTGCAACATTCCAATAGAATATAATAGCCGATGAATATTACGGCAATGATCCAAGGAATATACTGCTGCTTCACAGACAGTGCAATCACGGCTGACAGACCATAGCAGATGCCCAGGCGGGGCAGAACCCCTAAGAGGCGCAGATGTGCGAAGGTGTCAGTTGAAAGATAGAGGCGTTCCGTGAAAGGGAGTTGGGCATTATGCGGGTTCTCCATACCTTGGAAGAGCATGACAAGCCACGTGACGGCAAGTCCTATCAACCAGAGGAGGAAGGTCCTTTTCAGTACCTTCCTGGCACAGGCTTTGGACCATTCAAACTTGAATTTACGGAGAGACAGGTAAGTTGTAATCCCCATGATAAACATGAAGAAGGGGAATACCAGATCTGTCGGTGTCAGTCCGATCCATTCTGCATGTTGCAGAGGGGCATACGACTGCATCGTGCCGGGATTGTTGACAAGAATCATTCCGGCTATAGTCATTCCCCGAAGAATATCGAGGGCCAGGATCCTCTGACTGGGTTGTACTGAAGTTTTCTCCATATTATCCTCAATTTTATTTATACAGATAATATCTTTTGGCAATTTCCCTGAAGGCCTTCACGTCTTTGTTCCAATAAGGTTCAGCGTCTGCCCACAGATGTCGTTTCAACAGCAACTGGCGGATTTGCTTCGATCCGCATATCTTGTCGATCATATCCAGGCGGTCCTTTGCACCGTTGGCCAGAATATCATGGTCAGGATAGAGTTTGTGGAGTTCCTGGATGACATAAAACTGGATCTCGCACAAGTTGGCTTTCTCATAGTCGGTGAAATAGACCTGTACTCCTTGAAGTTCTTTTCCTTGTCCCGGACCGTAAAAAGGAGTGTAGTAGATGGGTCTGAACAGTATTCCGGGAAGATGCAGACCGTTCATGTCGTTGGCGAAATCATGAGCGTTGATCCAGGAAGCACCGAAAAGTTGGAAAGGAAGGGTGTAGCCGACTCCGATAGAGAAATTGTCCAGTTCGCCTACGATTCCCGAAACGGCATAGTAGGGAGCTGTTTCGGCTGTCGGGATATGAGGGGAGGCAGGGACCCAATGGAGTCCTGTATCCTTATAGGTCATCCGGCGTTTCCACTTTTTCATTTTGATCACAGTGAGGTCGCATCTCTCGTCCGGCGTACGTTGCCCGTTGAGGAATAGGGCAAGTTCTCCAGGAGTCATGCCATAGACATAAGGCACTCTGAGTTGGCTGACGAAAGAGAGGCAGTCATCTTCTACGATGTTCCCCTCGATCTTCTTCCCTCCTAAAGGATCAGGACGGTCGAGGACAATCACCTTGATGTGGCTTTTTGTTGCTGCCTTCAGAATATTGTCCAAAGTGCTGATATAGGTGAACGACCTGCACCCGATATCCTGGATGTCGTAGACCAGTACGTCGATTCCTTTCAACATATCAGGCGAAGGCATCCTGTTCTTGCCGAAAAGGGAATAGACCGGCAGATGCGTGATGGCATCCGAGTCATTGCCTACAGATGATCCGGCGTGTGCACTGCCCCTCAAACCGTGTTCAGGACCGAACAAGGCAACGAGTTTGACATTTGGTGCTCCGGCCAGTATGTCGATGTCTGACCGTAAGTTGTTGTCCACTCCAGTAGGATTCGTGACCAGTCCGACGCGTTTGCCTTCCAGAATCCTGAAATTCTGGCTCTTGAGGACTTCTATCCCTGTCTGCACTTTCTGTGCAAAGAGTTGAGTCATTGACAGAAAACAGAATAAAAGCAAAAAGTACTTCCTCATTTTTCTTCTTTTTGATGTTTAGTATTCTTCCCGTAATTTTCATCGACCCGTTGCTTGACAAAGAACGTGACGGCGACAGTCGCCAGGCAGCAGACCATGACCATCCAGAAGAAATCTTTATACCCCATCCACTCCTGGATATAACCGGCAAACATTCCCGGAATCATCATGCTCAGGGCCATGAATGCCGTACATATCGCATAGTGGGCAGTTGTGAATTCTCCTTCTGAAAAATACATCATATAGAGCATATAGGCTGTGAACCCGAAACCATAACCGAATTGTTCTACAGCCACGCAGGCACTGATGATGAACAGATTGGTCGTATGGTCGAGTCCTAGGAATACGAAAGTTGCACAAGGCAGTGTCATACTTGCAGCCATAGGCCACAGTGCCTTCTTCAGTCCCCATCTGGAGGCTGCAATACCTCCAATGATACCGCCGATGGTCAGGAAGAGGACACCGACAGTCCCGTAGACGATGCCCACGTCATCTGTCGCCAGTCCCAGTCCTCCTGAGGCTTGGGAATCCAAGAGAAAAGGGTTGACCATCTTCAGGAGAAAAGCTTCCGGTAATCGGTAAAGGAGCATGAAGACGATTGCCAGCAACACACTCGGTTTCTTGAAATAGGTGATGAAAGTCCGCCTGAATTCCCGAAGGATCTCTTTCGCCTTGTTGCTGGTGTCATCACTGATACGTGGGGCGTCAGCGGTGGCATGGGGGAGTATGAAGGTATGATATAGTGCCAATGCCGTAAACAGGACAGCGAGTATCCCCATCGTGACTTGCCAGGACATGGGAATGTTTCCGGACTGGCGTTCTAATTTGCCGGCAATATAGACGAGTACGCCTTGTCCGAATATTGAGGATAGCCGGTAGAAGGTACTCCTGATGCCGATGAAAAAGGACTGTTTGTCTTCGGGCATCGCCAACATATAGAACCCGTCTGCAGCGATGTCGTGGGTGGCTGAGGCAAAGGCTGTGATGATGAACAAGATCAGGGTAAAGGTGAAAAGGCTGATAGGTGTTGTCCCCGCCTTTATCGTTGCCGCATCAGGATGCGGGATAGTGAGTGTCAACAGGATGAAGGCACAACTGATGATCAACTGCATGGCGATGATCCACCACCGTTTGGTCTTGATGATGTCCACAAAAGGACTCCACAATGGTTTGATTGTCCACGGGAGATAGAGGAGACTGGTGAACAGTGCCATCTCACCATTAGGGACACCCATTTTCGTGAACATGGTCACAGAGATATTGTTCACGATAAAATAAGGAATGCCTTCTGCAAAATAGAGTGTCGGTATCCATGTCCAGTATGACAGGTTCTTGAGATTTTTCATTTTATGGTTGATATTTTCTATATGATTGATCCTTTAAGTTTCTGCAGTCTTATTTAGGGGATGACGAGTTTCCCCACCCATCCGTCTTCATTCGTGTATACTACTTCTTTCCTGTTGATGGGAACGACAGTATTGACAAGGGTGTTTTCGATTTTGTGCGACCAGAGGAGTTGTCCGGTAAAGGCATCCAAGGCGAAGATCAGTCCGTTCTTGGTCGAGGAGAACACCTGTCCGTCTTTCTCGGGCAGCATGACAGTGGCATGTTCGTAGCCGAATCCTACGTCAGTTGCCCATAACTCCTGAGGAGAATCTGATTCCGCAGAATAGCAGACAATACTATCCTGCATAGTCTTGGCATAGATGCGTTTTTTGTCGGCAGACAGACCTATGGATTCCCTCACCTTACTGCGGTAAGTTCTCCAGAGTTGTTTGCCTGTCTTTAAGTCAATAGCTGTCATGGCCCGTTCGGGGTCCACGATGAATACCTTGCCGTGAGCTGTTACTGGCCAGACTGCCGCAGGAGAGTAATGCATGCCCTTATCAGCACAGGTGACCCATTTCCATGCAAGTGTTCCGTCTTTCTTGTTCAATGCGTACAGCGTATTGTCCCATGCCCCGAAAATCACCTTGTCTTGGGTTACCAAAGGACGTGTCTCTACATATCCGTTGATGCCGTTAGCTTGCCAAATCAATTTCCCGTCCTTCACTCTGATGGCACGGAAAGTACTGTCGCTGGCTCCGATATAGGCAACCCCCTTGTCAATGGTGACGGCACTGACCACAGGGCGACGCGTCCCGAGTTGCCAACGGAGTTTTCCATTTGAAGCATCGATGCCATAGATACGGTTGTCTGCAGATCCGGCTACAAGTATGTCTTGTCCGATGTCGGGCGTGCCGAACAGACGTCCGTGCGTGTGATTACTCCAAAGGAGTCGGCCATCTTTCAGCGTATAGCAGTTGACATTTCCCAAATCATCCACAGTGTATACACGATTGTGGTATACGACAGGAGAAGAGAAGATAGCAGCATGTGACCGGACAGTCCATGTCTCCTGGACTTGCGGGTATTTTCTGTTGATACTATAGTCCGGACGCAGGTTGTAAGATCCCGGTTTTTCATCATAGTAGTGATGCGTGAGGGAAATCCCAGCCCAGCGATAGCGCGGGCTGCCTACAGGATGGGTATAGATGATCATGGAATCAGGGGTGATGTCGTATTCGTTGTATTGCCCGTATGGCTGTCCCTTCAATCTGAGGTTGGCAATATTCGTAAGTCCGGGGATGCCGTCATAAACCAGCGCATGGTTGGTATGATAATGTCCGTTGATAAAGGCCTTGACAGGGTAAGGACGTACGGCATCAGTTACTTCGAACCAGTTGTCCATGTCTTGTGGGAGCATTGGGATATGGGTAACCAAGAATATGGGCAATCCGTCTTTCCCGTTTTTTGCCAGTTCCTGTTTGAGCCATTCGATATCTTCAGGCGATACATGTCCGAGTGCCATCCTCATCATCGGGCCACATCCGAAACCGAGAAAGAGATAACCCTTGTGTACCAGTTTGAAACGTTCGTATCCGAAGATATTCTTGAAATCCATGCATCCGCTCTCACTCCATTTCTGGTCATGATTCCCCATGACGATGTAGTAAGGTCTCTTCAACCGGTCGAGTTCTTTCTTAGCTTCCAGCAATGAAGCTCGGTCCCCTTCATCGGCAATATCACCGGTCACCAGGATGAAATCGATGCTGTCCGAGGCATTGATCTGATCCACAGTATGCCGCAGATCTTCTATTGCGCTTGTTTCCTTGGCATTGATATGAATATCAGTGAGTTCGATGAAACGGAAAGGCTCTCCTCCCTTTGCCTGGAAAGGGCTGAGGAAGAGGAACAGGACTGCGATGCAGAATTGGGCAAGATGTTGGATTCGTTTACAGCACATGGGCAAAAGTATTATTTGAGTAGAAAATCCAGAATTTCTTTCATCAAGGCATTTCTGGCCGTGTCTCCTTTCAGAGACTCGAATGGAAAGCCGAATACGACCGTACGCCAGTGGTCTTGTTCTGATCCGCCGAAGACGATGCCTGCACTGAGGTTGTTCTCGGAATAGCGCAAGGCGGTATAGGCACAGGAGTCTGCAGGTTCGATGGCATCAGGGGATTCAACGACATAGGATTCTTCATTAGGGGTATTGTAATAAGTAAACTCTCCCTCCTTGGTGGTCAGGGGAGAGGCGGAGTATTTGACTTTCCCGTCTATGGCGGCTCTGTTGACGCGCCATTTGTATTTTAGGATATCCTGTGCAAATACTTTATCGCTGTCCTTAGCCGGGGCAAGGGGATTGAACCATAGGTCGGAAGCAATATATGAACCTGAAGCGAAGATGCGACCGCCGTTCTTACAATAGGTTGTAATCGCCTTCTGTAAATCGGTGTCGAAAGTCTTGAATCTGATTGGCGTCACTCCCGGACGGCCTAGTTTGGTCTGCTTCTCCTTGCCAAGGATCAGGTCGACGGCACTGTAATCGTCAGTATTCAGTAATTCTCTTTCAACTGCTGCAGATTTGCTGGCTGATACAAAACTGTAACCTGCGCTCATGATCGCCTGACCATGAAGGGCTGGGTAGTCGAAAGTGTTTCCGGCAATGGTCATCCGTTCATAATTGCCATAACTGTCACCGAATCCACCTGAATCATCATCTGTCCAAGGAATGGAGCGGCGGAACTCCTTCATCTTCCCAACGTAATTGATGGAAGTTTTGTAGGGTACGCCATTATCGATGTCAGCGAGGAACCCGGCTTCTTTGTCGTCCGAGGACCTGAAATCATCAGGGGCACTGAGGCGGTCAAAGCCATTGATGACGAGGACGGGTTTTACAGTGGATTGAGAAGATATACCTGCCGAAAGTATTTCAGAAGGAAAACTCTCTCCGCCTTTGTTGAAGGCTGTGACTTTAAAACTGACAACCTGATCTGTCGGGATCTTGCAGACGAAAACGGGTTTCTTTACAACTGTTCCATTGTCGAAATCACCATTTCCGATTCGCTTGTAGACGACGTACTTTTCCGGAACGGCAGTCGGCTCCAACGTGTCATTGACGGCCTTCCAGGTCAACTTGACTTGGTCATGACCTGCCATGACAACGGCAAAGTGGTCTACTGGCAAGGGCTGGACAACGTATTTGTAGCCATATTCATCACTGAGGAAACGGAGGATGCCTTTATAGACAGCACGACTCACACTAAACTGGAAGCGGGGATCGAGTCCATAGCGCAGGTCCGCAAAATTTTCGTGCGACAGGAGTTCCAGAAGCATCGCAGGAACACGCGGCTCCCAGGCTTCAAAGTAACTGGCATCCCACATGCCCCTTCTCGTCCATTTAGGTTCATAGAGTTTGCGGATGTCATTGGTGATGCTTGACAGAACCAGATCGCAGAGGTCATGACAAGCCATTCGGGATGTTCCGTCAGCAAACTTCCCGTCATATTTCTGCGTATCGTAAATGCCGAGTGTTCCGATGATGGAGTCTCCATAGACTGTCCCTGCGTCACTATGGAAAGCGAGAGAGAGGTCAACGGGGATATTCAAACCTTTATAGTCGGGAACGGCTTTTGTGCCACCGGCCAGATAGTTGACCCATGTCCCTCGGTCTTTATAGTCGTCTGCATAGTCATCACGCCCGTGAGTGGGAGAGTAGACGCTGTCGGGTATACCTGCCCATTGCAACCAGTAGCGTGCGCCTTCATCGAAGCGGGGATAACCGCTGACCTGATAGGGGTAGTCGATCCTTGGTTGATAGGCATTTCTAGGAATGCGCTTGGTCCTGCGGTCTGATTTCGTATTGGGGATGATGCTGTCAGAATCTGCCCGACGTGCGATATTGCCCATTCCTCCACCAAATTTTATGGCGTCGGCAGTGATTGTCTTGCCGGCTTTTGGTGCATAGTTGGTCAACACGACTTTTCCTTGTCTTCCTTTTCTAAAGGCAAAGGTACCTAAATAAATCCAAGTTCCGCCACCCATGGTCTGATTAACGGAGAAAGTAGTCTTTCCGTCTTTGTGGTATACGGTATATCTTGCCTGGGTCGTGCTGTTGGGGAGTGATTTATAAGAGACGTAAACGGCATAGTCTCTGTCTTTGGGAATGTCCGGCGTCCACGTTATCGTACCGGCATCTTTTTTCTTGTTTACGGTTTCTGTCTCTCGGTAAGTGCCTTCTGTAAAGGGATTTTCGAAATCCTTATAGGTCTTCCTTAGGTAGGCAAATCCGGAAGTTGTCCCCTCTTTCCATGGGAGACGTCCATTGATTTCTTGATAGGGTGAGGTTGCTTCGTGACCATCGTTGTCTACGATGACTTCATAAGGATTAGTATCTCTTTCCCGGGGCAGCATCACGATGGCTCCGGCATTTTCCAGCATGGGTACAAGGTAGGGCAGTACGTAACTCTCGGTATACTTGTCTTCGACAGTCTGCAGCATGCGGGCGCGTTGCCATTCCCATCGTTGAAGGCCTAATTCGTAGTATGTGCCGTGGCTTGGCCACATTGCGATATGCCTTCCGCTCAATCCTCGTGTCGGTGTATAAGGCCGGTTAAGATTGGTGACAAGAGGGATATCGGAAGGATTGGTAAAAGCCGGTCGCTTAGATTTAGATGGCAGGCAGGACCGGGGAATCAAGTCAGCTACGGACTTGTTATCCGTGAAAAGTCGTATGCCTTTAAAGGTATATTGGGAGGATAGTGAATCTTTCAACTTTTGGATGAGGCTGGTGTAATTCTCGTTTCTGAAAGGGACGTACGAGAAGTTGTCGGAAGTGAAGATGTTCAGTGTGTCGTTAGTAGATACAATGGAGTTTACTTTGATCTTTCCTGTCTGCACACCTTTTGTATAACTGTTGAGTATGCTTTCTACAACTGGGTATTCTGCCTTGGTTGAGGTCTGTGCATGGATGGCCACTGGGGCAAAACATCCGAAAAATACGAGTTTAAATAATAACTGATTCTTCATTCTTTCACGTTTTATTCTTCCAAGAGTTGAATGGTTATTGATTGTCAGATATATATTTTGTGGAACATTGGTGGAAGTAAACAGACTTCTCTTCTCTTGAGTGTGAACGGTGTTTCAATGTGTTCAAGAGAGATGAGTGATGAATATCGGAAAACGCTCTCGTGACCATTAGTGCTATGCAACTCTTCGTAGTTTCTCGAAAGCCGGCTTCATCTTTCTCGAAAGTCAGCTTCTTCTTTCGAGAAACTAAGATCCTCTCTTTCTCGAGAGAGCCAGACCTTGTTACCGATTATTGATTGGTGCAGTCATTTTTCCTGACTCTTATTGATGGACACACGTTTTTTTATTTATAGTTCTGGAGAGTTGTCATCTTCTGAAAATTTCTACCTTGTTCACAGATAAGCGGGAAACCGCGGATCATCATTTGTCGTATTATGAGCATTATTCTCTGATTTGAAGTTAATTCTGATACCTGTTGTCAAAAAAACAAGAGTTCAGGAACTCTGTAATCAGAGTCCCTGAACTGCCATTTATTGTTTCTCCCAACCCGGGTTTTGTTGCATTTCTTTATTCAAATTCAATTCATTGCTCGGGATAGGATAAAGATAATATTTTGGATCAAAGGTGCGGGTCTTGCCTGCTGCGATGATATATTTGTCTTGATCTACCGTCATCGTGTTATTCGCTACATTGGACAGATTCGCTCCTCGGTTGATGTTTGGATACTTTTGACTGTCTAGTTTGTCTAATTGGTGCCAGCGTACGAGATCCCAATATCTGTACCAGTTGTCGGTCATCAGTTCACAGCGTCTGCAACGGCGGATCTCCCAAATGAGATTGCTGACTCCCATGTCGTTGGCAGGATCAGTTTCAGGCTGTAATGTGATATTCGGTACATCCGCACGCGCTTCCAGCAAGTTGACCGTCTTGTCCAAGTCACTTTGAGTGATGGTTCCCAATTCAGCCTTTGCTTCTGCCTCATTCAACAGAATTACAGCATACCAGTAGAGAGGCGCATCGGTATAATTGGTGCTGACATTGTTGCGATAATAGGAATCAAGGGTAGTGTTATCAAACTTCCGGATGGTATAGCCGGTAGATGAAGTCATCAGTTGGGCTGCAGTCGGGAGATTGCCGTTTTCATCTAGTCGTGCCCAGCCATGCCCTTTGAAACAAATGATGGAGTCGATCAGGACACTGAGTCGTTTATCGCGATTTTTTAACATACCTGAAATGGAATAGTCGCCGTTCTTGTTCTCCACGGCCTTGTCATCCTTATCTAGAGAAGTTGTAGCCAGAGGCTTTCCGTCCTTGAATAGAAAAGCGTTGACGGCATCTTTCGTGATACCTAGTTGTTCACTGGAACTACTGGTATAGTCACAGAGACCGTGCATGACAATATCTTTTTCATAATTGCGGTAGAAAATGATTTCGGAATTGTTTGACAGGTCCAGGGAATTATAAATTTCACCATAGTTGGGCGTCAAACTGTATTTGCCGGTATTCATGATAGCTTCGGAAGCATTTTCTGATTCCAGCAGATATTTCTTTGCGCGGTCCAAATCAGGAGCTTTTCCATTGTCTGCCTGTGTCCGGTATTTACAGTAAGTGCCTTCATAGAGACAGATGTCACTCTTCATCGCTTCAGCCATCTCCTTGCTCCATTTCGTCTTGTCACTGACATTGGATGGAAGTGTCGCAATTGCATAATTGAGGTCACTGAGAACTGAATCCATCACGACATCCCTATCGGTTCTTTTCCCGTAGACTTGGTCATCATCAATATCTGTGATGGGGTAATCAATCCATTGTACATCACCATATTCACGTACGAGTTGATAGTATTTCCAAGCACGGTTCAGCCTGCTGATGGCGATATAACCATCTTTCTCTGATTGGGAAAGAGTGGAACTTTTGATTTCTTGAAGCAAGTAGTTTGCACGTCTTATTTCCGTGAATCCTCCCGACCAATAACTCGAAGTAGCAGGAATTGTGATAAAGCTCCAGTTGTCAAAGCTCGCATTTGCCTGATCATCACTGAGACTTGTGAAATAGAACCAACCAGATCCACCTCCATAACTGTATCCTACGTAGTTGTTGTAGAATTTATTGCAATAACTTTGCACGTCATTTGAGTTATTCCAGAACTCAGGATTGTTTGTGAAAGTATCACGAGGATCCTTATCGAGAAAATCATTACAACTGGTGAATAGCAGCAGGAACGCTGCAAGTAGGTATATAATAGATTTTTTCATATTTCTAAATTTTTATGTTGTCTGTACTTGTTAGAGTGTGACCTGAACGCCGAATGACCATGTTCTGGTAATCGGGTAGGTACGCCCCCATGTCCCATTGCCTAATCCGCCTTGGCCATCATTCATCTCAGGATCTACAGGTAGGTCTCCACTTCCTTTGTGAAGCAGGAACAAGTTGCTGCCACTGAAATAAACACGCAGCTTCTGCACATAGAATTTCTTGGAAAACAATTCCGGCAGCGTATAACCTAGGGTAATATTTTTCATCCTGAGGTAAGACATGTTAACGAGATATTTGGATTGTGGGTAATAGTTGTGGCTACCTCCGTAAGAAGCGAGGGCTGTTACATTCCCGGCAACCTCGTTGCCTGCATACAAACAAGGGAAGTCATTGCTTTCGCTGATATTCACGATTCCGTCAGCAGGATCGTAGACATTGTATTTGGTTTGATTTGAATAGATGGCGAGATCAGCACTCCGCATTTCCGGAAAGACAAATGAGGACAGTGTCCACATATCACGCTTGCCGACGCCTTGGAAAAACAAGTCCAAATCAAAACCTTTGAAAGTACCGCCAATGTGGAAACTGTATTCATATCGGGGGAGTACATTCCCAATGACTTTCAAATCACCATGATCATCTACCGTTCCCTTTCCTCCATCGATTTTTCCATCATTATTCAGGTCTTTGAATTTAATGTCTCCAGGACCATATACGAAGTTGTTGGTTTGTATGCCTGTTTGGTCAGCAACACCTTTCTTATAATTCCACGAACCATCTGCGTTTTGACCGTTGAAATCATTTTCTGTAAAGTAGCGGTCTGTTTCAAAGCCCCAAATATCTCCCCATGTTTCTCCTTGATAGGCATAAGAACGGTCTTCTGTATGGCCGATCAACTTGGAGGTGTTGTTCCATTTGGTTACGACTGTCTTGGAATCCCCGATATTGAAATTGGCATAGAGTCCTAAACTCTTATTCAATTGTTTACGCCAACTTAAAGATATTTCCCAACCTCTAGTCCGGAGTTGGCCTGCGTTGGTATAAGGAGCTGAGTCTCCTACAGCTGAAGGAAGGGCATTGCCCGGTGCCAGCATATCTTTAGTGGTCCGTTGATACCAGTCTGCAGTCAGGGAGAGTGCATCATTGAAGAAATCCAGGTCAACACCTGCGTCAAAGGTATAAATACGTTCCCAAGTTAACTGTGAGGATACCCAACTTGGCATATTGAATTGATTGACTTTTGCACCATCTCCATCCAACCAGTAAAGGCTGCCTTGAGCTACAGGTGAAATTGTTGAGATGAACATATTGTCACCTACAGCTTCATTCCCGATCTCACCGTATGAGAGCCGCAGTTTACCATTAGAGATATACTGATGGAGGTGATTCCAGTAAGGCTCTTCAGTGAATCGATAACCTAATGAACCTGAAGGGAAGAAAGCCCATTTGTCTCCTTGTGGAAATCTGGAACTGCCGTCATAGCGTCCATTGAGTTCCAAAAGATAGATGTCCTTGTAATTGTAATTGATTCGACCGAAATACCCGGCTGTAGAGCGGTCTCCTGTTGAGGCATCGATGGCAGCTTTGGTCATGTCTCCGTAGGCGAGATTCAATTGCGGATAATTTTCATCGTAAAGTTGGGTACGGAGCGCATCGAACATATCAGATTTGTAGTCTTCTCCGTTGATACCCAGCATAACGCTGAGGTTGTGGACATTGTCCCAAACATGTGTATAGTTGAGATAAGCATTGGCAGTCCATCTGTTGACCTTGATATTCTGACGGTAGGCATTCGTAGTTGACGGTTGAACGATATATTGCGGTTCCGTTCCCGTCCAGTTCATTCCATAAACGCTATGGTTACTGGAACTATAGTTGTAGTTGTCTACCTGGAAAGTATAGTCAGCATTTAATGTCAGATCCTTTGTGATATGTGCTGTCGCATAAGCATTCAGTTTAGTGACGTCATGGATGTCATAAATTCTGGATGCCTGCTTCTGCATGGCAATAACACGAAAGTCTTGGGGAGTACCGTTTGCATCATCCATGATCCCTGAAGGGATGAAAAATGACCCCCATCGCCAGATGTACTGATAAATATAGTTGTAGGCGTTGGCACTAGTCATGCGTCGACGTGTGAAATTAAAGCGGGTACCGATTGTTAACCAATCAGTGGCATCGGTCTTCAAATTGACCGTAGCATTGTATCTGTCAAGTTTCCCAGGATTAAATGCCATGACATCCTGTTTGTAATTATATCCTAAAGAAGTATAGAATGTCGTTTTACCGCTGGCTCCGGATATTGAGATGTTGTGGCTTGAAGAAGGTGCTGCGTCATTATACCAGATCTTCTGTAGATCATAATCCGCATAATACATCGGCTGACCGTCAATGATGGCGTAGTCGCCTACATCACTGTCGCTCTTATAAGGGCGCATGACGCTATAACCTTTTTTACCACTGTTTTGCTCTTTCCATTTCTCTGCGTAGGGAAGGAGCTTATCGAAGTACATGCCGAAGAGTTCTACTGAAGCCGCCCCAGCTCTGTTTTTTGCAGACATGGCAGCATTGAGCTGGGTAGGTACATCCGGAAAGTTAGGGAGGACAGTAGCATCATCCCAACCGAAGTTGTTTTCATACTTCACTGAAATACGGTCTCCTTTGTTAGCTTGCTTTGTCGTAATCAGGATGACACCGAAAGCTGCACGACTGCCATAGATAGATGACGAAGCCGCATCCTTCAATACCGAGATAGAAGCGATGTCATCTCCGTTAATCATAGTCAAGTCATCTGTAGGTACACCGTCCACGACGATAAGCGGGGATGAATTCTCACCGTTGGAGAGCGTTCCCAATCCTCGGATACGGATTGTAGGTTGCCCATTGATATCGCCACTTGTGTTAACTATAGAAAGTCCGGGAACAGCACCCTGAAGTGCTTTCGCAACATCTTGCTCAGGTCTGGAAGATAGGGTTTGGCTCAGGTCGACATTGGCGACAGACCCCGTCAGATCGACTTTCTTTTGCTGACCATAACCTACTGCCACGACCTCGTCCAGCATGGCATTGTCTGTAGCCATCTGTATTTTCATGCCGTTAGTAGCTTTTACAACCACCGTCTTATAACCGAGGTAAGAAATTTGAATCCTAGTCCCGGGTGCAAGTTTTAGAGAGAAGTTACCGTCGGCATCGGTAATACTCCCCCTTGTACTTCCGATCTCGGTGATGCTCGCTCCTACGATCGGTTCTCCTTTTTCATCAACGACGCGTCCTTTTACAAAGGCGTTATCCTGTGTAACATCTTCTGGTGCAGGTGAAGCATATAGAAAACTATCTATAGCACCACATGACAAGAATGCTGCTACCATCAAAGCAAGTAGTCTTTTCATAAGCTCTTTTTAAATTGGTTACTATTAAGTATGGTTATCGTTAGTTCAATTGAAAGTACTCGCCATTTTACTTGACTTAACATTAAATAAACTTTGTGTACAAAGATTGATTTTTTTCTGAATATAAACAAGAAAAATATGTTAAAGTATAGATTTTTGTTAAGATTATCCTTTTAACATTCCATTTACTCGTGACGAATTCCTAATTTGTCGATTTTATAACCGAAAGTTTCCAGTGCCAGTTATCAAAATATACGTTACCTCCTTTCCATTCAACTTCACCTCTTTGGAAATCGACTGTTTCACTACGGGGGTATGTCTTTTCCGGATATAAAGGCATACTGAAGTCGGAATTGACGACCAGTCTCCATGAATCGATGCCACCCAGAAAGAAATAGGTCTCTTTGTCATTCTTTGCATAACAGGGAATTCCGAATGACATGTCTGCAGGTACCCATCCTGCGCCTTCGAAATAGAGTTCTCCCCAGTCGTGCAGATTTTCATATTGGGGGTGCATCATGAATCCGCTTTCAAAATGTGCAGGTATACCACTGATGCGGCATAGCGTCAGAAAGAGCAGTGTCACTTGACCACAGTCGCCATGATGATTCTCCAATACGTATTCGGGGATGTTTGATATGGTGGAATATTCACGTGCTGAGGCCCATGGGAAATGAGCGTTGATCCAAGTGAATATCTTTCTTGCCTTGAGTAGGGGATTGTCGGTGCCTTGTGTCAGACTGTCGGCTAGTTGCCGAAGGCGGGGCGTAAAAACGATGTGCTTGTCACGCTCTGATGTATAGGTCTTGTATAGTGGACTGTCTTTTTGATAGGGCTGAATATCTTCAGGTTTCAAGTCAAACCAACTCCCGAAGGATGTAAATTCAAAAGTCTCGGAAAAAACTGTAGGTTCACCCTTTATCGCCTTCTTCTCCATATATAATGATGAATGAGCAGAATTCTCAGGAGACAAGATATAACTCTTCTCACTGGCATTGAGCAACTTGACATCCTTTT
Source organism: Segatella cerevisiae (assembly GCF_024054555.1). Classification (GTDB taxonomy): domain Bacteria; phylum Bacteroidota; class Bacteroidia; order Bacteroidales; family Bacteroidaceae; genus Prevotella; species Prevotella cerevisiae. The sequence continues at coordinate 54,947 of NZ_JAMXLY010000013.1, forward strand.
GTCGCTGTATGTCACGACGTGGAAAAGGCATCCAGCATCTTACGATTTCTCCTTCCGGTACGGCATCAGCATTCACTGTAATGGTGTAGGTGATACGCATATGCTTGGGCTCTGCCAGATGTAAAGGATGGTGTGGGGCCTCACGGATAATAAGTGGGACATTCGTTTGATCTACCGTCTCATACCCGTTCTTTGCTATACCGTCCTTCGATTCTTTTATCTTCCGGCAGGATGGGTCAATAAGGAAAAGATTTGAAGCAGCGTTATGGAAATAGAGTTTCTTCCCATCAATTATTCTCGCTTCTAATGCTCCCGTCTTTTCCCAATTATCCATTTGCTGGTCGGAAACATCTGGAATATACTGCCGGATGTAAGTCTTGACCTCTTCACGAGTTTTGTTGAAATCATATAGGAGTCTGTGATGCAAATCAGACTCCCAATGGTAGTTTTCGGCAGGGAGTAAAGTCGATACCAAACATGCTGAGACCATAAGTAGAATTTGTCTTGTGTTCATTCCGAATCAATTTCTTCTAGAATATTCAAATAGGTTCAGACTGGGAACAAGCAGCCTTTACACCTATTTATATATTAGGGAAACGTGCTTTTAATCTTCTATCTTTCTTATACCGATGCCGGGGCTGTCAGGTAGGAATATTTTTCCTCCGATGACCTGCATACCTACGAAACGGTCGTTGGCGATGAGAAGATTCCCGTCAAGGTCGGCAAAATCAACTGCTGGAGAGAGTTGTGCGGCGGCACTGACTGCGCAAGAAGTCTCTGTCATACAACCGACCATGACTTTCATGTTTCTTGCACGTGCATAGTTGATCATCTTCCAGGCTTCTCTCATACCCGTACATTTCATGAGTTTGATGTTAATACCGGAATAGACTCCCTCCGTATCCTTTATGTCCTTCAACCGTTGTACAGCTTCATCGGCAAAGGTAGGCAGGGGACTGTGTTCCGTCAGCCACGTCATATCATCAATTTGTTCTTTAGGCATCGGTTGTTCTACCATGACAATGCCTTTTTCTTTAAGCCAGCAGATCATGTCAAGAGCTTTCTCGCGGTCTTTCCAACCTTGGTTGACATCGACGGCAATGGGAAGGTCTGTCACGGTGCGTATGGTATCAATCAACTCTTTGTCGTGGTCACTGCCTAATTTTACTTTCAGAATATTGAATTGACCGGCACATTCCCTCGTCTTCGTCTTTACCATTTCCGGACTGTCAATGCCTATGGTAAAGGTCGTCGAAGGCGCCTTGTCGCGATTCAGTCCCCATATCTTGTACCACGGAGCACCCAGCATTTTTCCTACGAGGTCATGAAGGGCAATGTCAATGGCGGCTTTTGCTGCCGTGTCTCCTGGCGAAAGACTGTCCACATAACTCAGAATATCTTCCATCTGAAAGGGGTCATGAAACTGACTTAAATCTGTCTTTTTGAGAAATGCGGTGACGCTTTCTACTGATTGCCCCAGATATTGGGGCATAGAAGCTTCTCCAAATCCCTTGATGCCATCATATTCTATTTCTAATTGGACGTCCGGAGTTGTCGTACGCGAATAAGAAGAAACGGTAAAGACATGCTTTAGTTTCAGTTCATAAGGGTAAAAACTCAGTTTAAGATAGTCGTCTTTCCCTTTGTGATTAATGTTGATAGAAGGGTTTTCTGTTTGATCCATTGCCATAACTTTTCGCCACTATTCCCCGGCCTTTGAAGGTCAGAGGCTGTTATTTGTAAAATTCGTTCTTGTCAGTTGTGTTGATGCCCTTTTCCTGATTGATGTAAGGCAGTACACGTTGAGCCCAAAGCAAGCGGTTGAGGTCATATTCATCATAGTCTTTGTCCTTAGGATTGAAACTGCTGATGTGGACGTATCCCAAAGAGTGTATGAATTTCTGTTCTCCGATATAGATGCCCACATGGCAGACGCGTGCGTCTTTTCCTTCACAACCGTCACATCCGAAGAAGAGCAGGTCACCCGGTCGGAGATTGCTGAAATCGTGGGCAATATCAATATGTGCACCGAGATAGGCCTGTTGTGAGGCGTCTCGGGAGAGAATGATGTCGTGCTGCATGAAAACTGTCCTTACAAACCCACTGCAATCCACGCCTTTAGTACTCATGCCACCCCACATATAGGGTATACCCATCAGTGTCTTGGCAGTGGCAATGATGCTTTTGGCGTCTTGCTTGATATTCTTGCGCCAGCCACTCACGATGGCGCCATCTGATTTGGGAAGATATCCGGTCCTCCCGTCAGGATAAGCCACATGATAGAATTTTCCGTTCTCGTCCAGCAGTTTGAGGCGGTCACTGGCAACGACGTCACTGATGGTCTGGGATTTCATGTCGTTCTTGCTATAGACGAAGCCGTAAATGGCCGTTACGACGATCTGAGGACCTTCGTTCCATGCTTTCACTTCATCCTTTGTTGCCCGGCAGAGGAAAGAATTAAGCACCCATGATTCATAGTCGTCAGGTGTCTGGACTTTCATCCAAGTGCCGTCTTCAAGTATTTTTATCGGGGTGCCCAACAAAGCCTGGGATGCCATTCCCGCATCATAGTCTCCGGATTGTCTCAGGTTGCAGACGGAAACATCTACGATGCCCCATGGTTTGTCGTCTGTTGTATCTTTGATTCTTACAGGTCCTGCACCTGGTACAGCTCCAATAATAGGGGACATGATCATCAGGCAGTTGGCAGAGGTAATCAATTTTTCTAAAAAATGAATTGTCATGATGTAAAGACCTTAATTTATGACTGTAAAGTTAGATGATTACTATTTTTTTGCAAAGTTAATAAAAAAAATGATAACAGATTGATGAAGATACAATAATATTGGTTTCTTTTGTCTTTTATTCGGATTCTGTCTTTGCTTTCGTTAAAACAATGCTCCATTTGACTTTTAATTCAGATGTATTCGCCTCTTTAAAAGTTCGAATTGTAAATGTAGTAAATATTTTAACTGAAAAATTTTATGCTTATTTTATGCTTAGGTATGTGCATGTTTCATAATTTATTCCTATTTTTGCAGTAGTAAATCAATGCTATATCATGCTATCATTAGACAATTTTTATAAGGCCAGATATGTCTTGAATGAAGTTGTACGCAAAACGTATTTGGTACATGCTTCCAAGATTAATCCTGATGTGGATGTGTATCTGAAACCGGAATGCTTGCAGAGGACCGGCTCCTTTAAGATCCGTGGTGCTTACTTCAAGATCTCGCAACTTTCGGATCAGGAGAAAGCAAAGGGTGTTGTCGCTTGCTCTGCTGGTAACCACGCTCAGGGTGTGGCTTTAGGGGCAACAGCCATGGGAGTGAAATCTCTCATTTGTCTTCCTGCAGGGGCTCCTATCAGTAAGGTGGAGGCAACTAAACGACTGGGAGCAGAGGTTTGTCTGGTCCCGGGTGTCTATGACGATGCTTATCAGAAGGCCATCGAACTGCGTGACCAGAAAGGTTACACCTTCGTACATCCTTTCAATGATGAGAACGTCATTGCCGGTCAGGGTACGATTGGACTCGAGTTGCTGGATCAACTCCCAGACTTGGATGCCGTGGTCGTCCCTGTAGGCGGCGGTGGATTGATTTCAGGTGTCGCCTTTGCATTAAAGAGTCTCAACCCGAAAGTGAAAGTTTATGGTGTCCAGGCTGAAGGGGCGCCAAGTATGGCTAAGAGTCTGAAGGATGGCAAGGTGGAATGTCTGCCGTCTGTGTCTACGATTGCTGATGGCATTGCAGTGAAAGAACCGGGAGACTTGACGTTCAGTATTTGTCAGAAATATGTGGATGGGATAGTTACGGTAAATGAGGACGAGATTTGTGCTGCCATCCTACGCTTGATAGAGAGTGAGAAAATGGTCTCTGAAGGGGCCGGTGCTGCCAGTGTCGCTGCTGTAATGTTTAATAAGGTGCCGGTAAAAGGCAAGAAAACGGTCTGTATCGTCAGTGGTGGCAATATAGACGTGACGATCCTGAATCGTATTATCAACAGGGGACTTGCAAAGAGCGGACGCTTGTGCACACTGGATATGGAACTTGATGACCAGCCAGGAAGACTGGTGTCTGTCTGTAGTGTGATCGCTCAACTTGGAGCGAATATCACCGGCGTACATCATGACCGCTCTGCTAATCGACAGAAAGTCAATTCCTGTATCCTTCGGGTGAGTATGGAGACAAAAAATGAGAAGCATATAGAAGAGATCATTAAGGCATTGAATTCCAAGGGACTCAATGTCCACCAAATTTTATAACTTTTCCCGGAGTTGTTCGAGATAAAGATCATTTTAAAAAACGATAGATATGAAACCAATTCACACAAACAATGCACCAGCTGCCATAGGCCCTTATAGCCAGGCAATCGAAGTTAATGGATTTGTATTTGCCTCAGGTCAGATACCAATTGATCCTAAAACGGGTCAGTTAGTGCCTGGAGGAATCAAAGAACAGACTAAGCAGGCATTAACGAATGCCGGAAATATTCTCAAGGCAGCAGGTACTGATTTGAACCACGTGGTAAAAACAACCGTGTATTTGGACAATATCGATGACTTCACGGCAATGAATGAAGTTTATGCCGGTTTCTTTACAGAACCTTTTCCAGCTCGCTCAGCCGTAGCTGTGAAAAAACTCCCTAAAGGTGCACTCGTAGAGGTAGAGGTGTTGGCTGCTAAGTAGATGAAGTATCTTGAATGGAGTAGAGAATTCTGTCAACTGACATAAAGAAATTAATTGTTTCCAATAAACTGTCACTGTTTTACAGTGACAGTTTTTTTATGCTGTTTTTCTCAAGAGAAAAGATACGGGAAACGGTTATCAATAAAAAGACCCGGCACATCAGGCCGGGTCTAAAAAAGCTATTACCAATTGAACTTATACAATTTCTTTGCCAATTTCTTAATCGATTTAGAATTGGGTTTAACAGACCCATGTTCGTTTTTAGATACAAAATAATTCAGATCATACTGTTCACATCCTCTGCTTTGTGTCGGGTCATCTATGACCGTCTCCCCCAATATCGGTTCAATGAGAAGTTTGGAATTGAGAGGATAGCGGCTGGGATGTGCGATGTAGTCCCAGATCAGTGAAGTAAGGTTGGTTATAAATGATGTCATCGAAGAAATTCTTTTCTGTAACATAAGCCTCGTGATTTTTATTTAGATAAAGCAAATATACACTCTATCATTGTATTCGCAAAATTTATGCCGATTATTTAGATAACATTGAAACAGCTTAAGTTTTACTCGATAAATTCAACAAAAATAAATTAAAATACTGAAAGTTTAACGAATGGATAACCCTTTTCCCTTTCATTCTCATGGAATCTAAAGTGTTGGTAATCAGTAGTCAAATAGGAATTGTCTATTTGCGTGGTTTAATGTGGCATGACTTGGTAAGCCAGAATGTCAGTAGGTGTTTCTCAAGGTAGAAAACAAAAAATCAACGAACTGGCAAGACAGAATCTTGAGTCCGTTGATAAGCTATGACAGCAAATGCGGGAGAGCTCGCTTTGCTTTTGAGATCATTTATTTCACGTTACCTGTCTTGATCAGATATTCTGCTATCTGAACTGCATTCAGGGCTGCACCTTTTCTTATCTGGTCACCTGTAAGCCAAAGTGTGCAACTATTGTCATCGGCTAAGTCTTTACGGATACGACCAACGTATACATCATCTTTTCCTGCGCTCTCTAAAGGCATCGGATAGACATAGTGCTGGGGGTCATCCTTCAACTGTACACCGGGAGCCTTTGACAAGGCTTTCCGTATTTCTTCTACACTCAGAGGACGTTCAGTTTCGAACCAGACACTCTCAGAATGAGAACGGAGCGAACTGACACGTACACAGGTAGCGCTTGTGCGTACATCACTGTGCATGATCTTGCGTGTCTCGTTATACATCTTCATCTCTTCCTTCGTGTAGTCGTTGGGTGTCATCTTGTCAATTTGAGGAATGACATTATAGGCTAATTGGTGAGGGAACTTTTTGATGGTGGTGACTTTTCCGTCTTCAACCATTTCCTTGTATTGCTCTTGCAATTCTTTCATGGCTGAGGCACCTGCACCACTGGCGCTCTGGTAAGAAGCGATATGGATCTTCTTGATGTGGCTGAGTTTGTCAATAGGATTCAGCACCACAACCATCATGATGGTCGTACAATTCGGATTGGCTATAATTCCCCGAGGCCTGTTCAAGGCATCTTCAGGATTGATTTCAGGAACGACCAAAGGTACATCGTTGTCCATTCTGAAATGGCTGGAATTATCGATCATCACTGCACCATATTTCGTGATTGTATCAGCAAATTCGCCTGCAGTGTCACCACCTGCGGAAGTGAAGGCAATGTCAACATCTTTAAAGTCATCGTTCTTCTGTAAAAGTTTGACTTCATAATCTTTCCCTTTGAAATTGTATTTTCTGCCGGCAGAACGATGGGAACCGAACAATACCAGGTCATCAAGAGGAAAATTTCTTTCAGCGAGGATGCGCAGGAACTCTTGTCCTACAGCTCCGCTTGCTCCAACAATAGCTACTTTCATATCTCGAAATTTTTAGATGAATGGGATAGTTCATGCAAATGTACAACTTTTAGAGTAGAAAACATAAAAAGGCAGCACCTTTTTAATAAAATGATTCTTATTCAGTCTGTAAATCGTAAAATCTTCGCATCTTTACGCAGGCGTTTCTCTTTTTTTATTAACTTTGCAGGTATCCGGTACGGTCTTTTAGATGAGGACTGACTGGAGTTTTGTAAAAAAGACATTTGGTAATTGATGAAGGATACACCTATGGAAAGAGAAGAAAATTCTGCCCCTGAGAGTATGATTGACACGAAAGGCATCACAAAGTCTTTTGGAAAGTTGCAAGTGCTGAAAGGCATTGATTTGCATGTGAATAAAGGCGAAGTTGTAAGCATCGTCGGACCTTCGGGTGCAGGAAAGACTACTTTGCTGCAGATTATCGGAACGCTGGACCAACCTGACAGTGGTTCTATTTTCATTGACGGAATAGATGTCAGAAATTTCTCTACTAGAAAATTGAGCGATTTCCGCAATCGTCATATCGGATTCGTGTTCCAGTTTCATCAATTGCTGCCTGAGTTTTCAGCTTTGGAAAATATCATGATCCCGGCTTTTATTGCCGGTGTAGGGCGGAGCAAGGCAGAGAAAAGAGCGATGCATTTATTGAAATTCATGGGGCTGGAAGATCGTGCCGGGCATAAGCCAAACGAACTTTCCGGGGGTGAAAAGCAACGGGTCGCTGTCGCCCGGGCACTGGTCAATCATCCTGATGTCATCCTCGCTGATGAACCTTCCGGATCTTTGGATAGTAAAAACAAGGCTGAACTTCACCAACTCTTCTTTGACCTGAGAGACAAGACCGGACAGACATTTGTCATCGTAACACATGATGAAAATCTGGCAGCCTTGACAGACAGAACCATCCAACTCAAAGACGGACAGATCATCGGAGAAACCAGGAAGGGCGAACAATAGAAGAAGTCTTGCCTTGCTAGCTGGAGCAGGTACTGAAGACAGTGGCATAACTGAAGTAATAGAAGATCATAATGGATAAAGAAATAGAACAGGATGAGCATCTCGATAGAGATGATTTTGAGATAAAGTTAGGAGATTATAATACCCTAAAGGTCGTTAAGGAAGTCGATTTCGGGGTCTATCTGGATGGCGGTAAGGATGGGGAAATCCTGATGCCGAAAAAATATGTCCCTGAAGGTATAAAGCCGGGTGATGAAGTGAAGGCTTTCATCTATCTGGATTCCGAGGAACGGCCTGTAGCAACGATGGAGACACCTTTGGCTAAGGTCGGAGACTTCGCTTGGCTCAAAGTGAGTTGGATAAATAAGTTCGGAGCTTTTCTGGATTGGGGTGTAGAGAAAGATATGTTCTGTCCTTTTCGGGAGATGAAGAAAAGGATGGAGATGGGACAGTACTATATTGTCTATATCTATGTGGATGAGAAAACCTATCGACTGGTCGCTACTGCAAAGATTGACAAGTATATTACCCCTGTCCCGCCCGAGAAGTATAAGCCGGGAGATGAGGTACAACTTCTGGTTTGGCAAAAAACTGATTTAGGGTTCAAGGTGATTGTAGATAACGCGTATCAAGGCCTGATCTATGAGGATCAGATCTTCCGGCATCTGCATTCAGGAGACCGTCTCCCCGGTTTCGTCAGTTTGGTTCGTACAGACGGGAAACTTGATATTACTTTACAGCAAACGGGAAAGGCTGAACGTTTGAACTTTGCTAACGCTCTCCTGGACTACCTTGAAGCAAATGAAGGTTATTGCGATTTGGGTGATAAGAGTGAAGCAGACGATGTATACGAACGTTTCCAAGTGAGCAAGAAAGTTTTCAAGAAAGGTATAGGTGAACTTTATAAGAAGGGATTGGTCACGGTTTCCCCTACAAGTGTCAGGTTAGTGAAGAAATAACGGTTTACAGGCTCTCATTGTATTCAGACATATAATTTTATTTTGAACGGTCGTTTTCAGCAGATTTTTCGATTGGCTTTGCCGTCAATCATGTCTAACATAACGGTCCCGCTACTCGGACTGTGTGATGTCATGATTGTCGGGCACATTGGTGACGCCCACTATATCGCCGCTATCTCAGTGGGGACAATGATCTTCAATGTGATCTATTGGGTCTTCGGATTTCTGAGAATGGGCACAGGGGGCATGACCTCTCAGGCTTTAGGCCGCCGGGATCTGGCTGAAGATATGAGATTGCTGCTGCGTGCGCTGTCTATAGGTTTCGGCATCGGACTGTTGTTCGTCATTCTGCAGCGTCCGATTATCGGAATAGGCTTGTGGGCAATGAAGCCTTCAGCAGACATCATCGAACTTTGCAAGCGTTATTGTCTGATTGTTATTTGGGGTGCACCGGCGGTTCTGAGCCTTTATGGTTTTACAGGATGGTATGTCGGTATGCAGAATACCCGTTTCCCGATGCTGGTGTCCATCTTGCAGAATGTGATCAATGTCATCGTCAGTTTGTCCTTGGTCTTCGGTGCTCATTTGGATATAGAGGGAGTGGCCTTTGGGACGTTGACAGCCCAGTGGTGTGGCTTCCTTATCGCCTGTTCTTTCTGGTTGTTCAATTATCGGAGATTATGGAAGCATTTGAAAGATACAGCTGGCGGATGGAAAGGAGATTGGCATGCCTGGGGGAAATTCTTTTCAGTCAATCGGGATATCTTTATCCGGACATTGTTCCTTGTTGGAGTATCTTTGAGTTTTACGGCAATCGGCTCTCGTATGGGAGCTGTCATTTTGGCTGCCAACACGCTCCTAATGGAATTTTATACGATATTCTCCTATTTTACCGATGGCTTTGCTTATGCGGGTGAGGCTTTGGGAGGAAAATATTATGGCGCACGAAACAGGGTGTCATTTGAAGGATTAGTCAGAAGTTTTCTCCGTCTTGGGGCGATCATTATGATCTTGTTTACGATCCTCTATGCCTTAGCAGGCAAACCTTTCTTGAATTTGCTGACAAGTGACGGAGATGTTATCAGTGCTGCGGGACCGTATTTCATTTGGGCTGTAGCTATTCCCTTCTGCGGGGTTGCAGCATTCCTTCTGGATGGCATCTTCGTCGGAATTATGAATACCAAAGGCTTGCTCTCCTCCTCAATTACGGCAGCACTCTGTTTCTTCGTGGTCTATTTTCTCTTCCGGAAGACTTTGGGTAATCATGCCCTGTGGTTGGCTTTCGATGCCTTTCTTTTTGTGAGGGGTGCGGTTGAGGCTTTCATCTATTTCAGATGGAAATCGAAAGGACTTTCTTTCCGTTGAATGGTTTTGGCATAAAACTTATTTTGTGATAAGGATGGCATAGAAGATGTCCGTAAAATAGGAAAACTTGAAACGGTATAATCAGTTGTAAGTGTTAATAGAAATTTGCAAGAGTTAATTTCTGCTTTACGATATGTGTTTTTATGCAAAACCTTCGTGCTTTACGTATATTTCCATTATCTTTGTTCACATTTCCTATGGAAAATATTTTCGAAAAGTGGGCTTAATGTCCGTATTTATGGAGGAGGGGGGAATGAAGAAGAAATATATATTTGTAATTACTCTAATACTTTCGGTGCTGACTGCATTTTTAGGAAGTTGTGGGGCAGATAAGAAAAGGGGGCAACTCTTAGAATCTAAGAACCTAACTGGTAAGCAGCGGGCAGAGCAGGCTCGCCATCAACAAATTAATCAAAAACAAGGAGATTTGAAAATGAAACCGATAGAATTGACATCAGAAGAATTCAAGAAAAAGATAATGGACTTTGACCGGTATCCCAAGGATTGGAAGTTTGAAGGCGATCGACCTGCAATCGTGGATTTTTATGCGACTTGGTGTGGACCTTGTAAGGCCGTAGCACCGATTATGGAACAACTCGCAGAGAAATATGCTGGAAAAATCGATTTTTATAAAGTAGATATTGATCAACAAGAAAATGTAGCGGCTGCTTTTAACGTCCAGTCTATCCCTACTATTCTCTTTATCCCGGAATCAGGAGAGCCCTATATGTCTATTGGGGCAATGATGAAGAGTCAGTTTGAAGATATTATCAATGAGCAATTGTTGAAATAATTCTTTTTAAGAAGGGGAGAGTAACATGTGCGCTGCCGGCTGTTCCGGTAGTGTACTTAATCGTTTTAATTATGGACAGTCACTGTATTAGTAAACTGAGAGAAATTTATAGATCATTATCCGTATTAGAAAATCAAATGATGGATATTTTTGGACTGAATCTGAATGAGACCATGCTGCTTTGTGTTTTGTCCGACCACACAGATCCTACTGCCAATGAGATTTCCGAACTGATGAACTTATCTCATTCCAATTCTTCCAAAGTCATCGCTTCCTTAGAGCGAAAGGGTTTGATCAGACGTAGGATTTGCAAAGAAGACAAAAGAAGTATGCGTTTCCACCTGACCAATGAAGGGAAATCACAACTCGAGAAAGTAAACTGTAAGAATATTGCATTGCCGGATTGCCTGAAACAGGTCATGTGAAGGATTTCCTTTTCTCGGCTGTTATTGATTTTATCGGCAACCTTTGTGATGTAGCATAGCGTCTATTTGGCACCGTGCTTCATGTCTATTTCCTTTGTCTATTGCTATGATTAACAGTTGACCTGATTCTTTGGTGTCTTGTGAACTTATTCAGAATATGTCCGTGAATCGACATTGTCTCCACCTTAAAGAGAAACTTCTTCAGAAATGAACACCCCTTATTAAAGATAGATATGACATTGCTTAGTCCATATATGCCCTTTATAGAAAATAAGACGGCTAAGTCATATATAAATAAGGTGTTAGACTCATTAGGGGAATGAGCTCTGTTTCTCTCCTGATTTTTATAAACGGTTTGCTCTTGTCGGAAATTCGATATCGCGGATACCGATAATCAGCAGACATCGTTGCTTGCTTTTTTCTCAACTGAAAGATTTCCTGCTCTTTCTTATTCGATATTGTGCTTTGGAAACTCTTATTTGCTTAGACCAATAGCTGATATGAACGTTTTTCTATTGTATTTTATGTAAAAAGGTATAGATAACCTATTTGTAGCATTAACCGGAGTTTTGCACCCAGTTTTATATAATGGTTAGTGGCATAAGTGGTTGTTTGGGATTGCATTTGTGGAAAAAAGAACCAGTTTAATATCGTTTAACTGAGTTTGATGTTTTTCGTTTCTGTTGTTCCCCATCTTCGTAGCTGAAGATGTACATCCATTTATTGCGTTGACACTTATCCATATATTCCGTTGATACACAACCTGACGTTCCGTTCATCACTTCATATGATGCCGTTGATGAGTTTTATGAGGTACTAATGATAACTTTTATTAGATTCTGTTAAAGCGCTTTATGAGATTCTGTTCATACGTATCCTGACATTGTCCGGATACGCTTTATTAGGGGATAATAAAGCGCTTCTTTAGACCCTAATAAACCGCTTCAACAGATTGCCTTAACTGTTTTGTCAACCAAACACTAAAATAGGGAACGGAGAGGGAACGAGCAGGAACGAAAAGGGAACGAGTTGGGGAACAGGGTGGGATTGGCAGGGAACGGATTTGTTTTCGGCTTCTGCCATCAGAAAGCGGGACAAAGCACCACGATGTGATCTGTTTCCATGTTCATTAACTAAATTTTAGAGGAATCCTTGCACTAATCGAGAACTTTCGTGAGATAAATGTAAGTTATGTGTCCGTTGGATGCTCCTTAGGTGTTTTACCACTACTAAATGGCAAAAATCAAGATAGGTGCAACTTTCTATACTTAAATTTTTTAGTCATTTGATGCCACCAGTGGGTTGGAACAGATTCCTTATAGATTAGTGAAATTTTTTGAATGACAGGACCGGTATTTCTGATAGATAATCGATCTATCCTTAGTGGCAGCAAGATTTTCATGGTCAAAAAGTATATTCGGATAAGAATTTATAGGCGTTTTTCAAGAGATTAACCAATTTTTAAGTCCCCGAAACTTCATTTCTATGGTATTCGATAGATTTAGGTCATCTATATATCTAAGAAAAAGGAATAGTTACTACATAAAATTTCATAATTGGAACAAATTTTGAAGTTCTTTTATCTAGAAAGGCCTATTTTATTTCTTTTTTGAGCTTTTTTTATGGAAAGAGAGACCAAGTCGGTTTATTAGATATTAAAAATTGATTTACTTTATTTTTACTATTTAATAAATAATATTACTGAATATCAATAATTTATACTTATTTTTTACTTACTTTTAATATTTACATGAAAGTAGATAGATATCAAAAAAGCCTAACTTTGCATCGAGAAATTTGAAATGATTACGATTATAGTAATTACTCTGATTTGGAATGATTTGTGAATTCCTTTTCGAAAGCAAGCTCAACTATTTGAGAAGATCATTTTACAATTTAATGAAGAGGAATCCCGCAACGCTATTAATAGTAGGTTGTATGGTCCGATAAATGATAACAGATAAAAAATATATAAAAGATATGAGAAAGATGTTGAATGCACAATTTCTGATTGTTCAGAACAGGGAGCGTTTCTTAAAAAGTTTACGAGATATGGTTAAGATACGTCATGCAAAATTTAAGGTATTAAATGGTGCATATTTTAAATGTAGAAAGGACAGTCTTGCTGAGGTCAAATGACTGTAAGCGGTATCCTGAAATCATTCTAGAATTTTCAAAACAAAATGGAACCAAAAAATAAATAATATGAAAAGGTTTTTTCTATCCATTATAGTTACTCTTTTTATGTTAACGAGTGTAGGTGCTCAGGAAGTAGCTTTAAAGACAAATATTTTATATGATGCTACGGCTACAATCAACATTGGGGTAGAAACGGATTTGGCCAGGCAGTGGACATTAGATGTCTCCGGAAATTACAATCCATGGACTTTTTCCCATAACCGGAAATGGAAGCATTGGTTTGTACAACCAGAAGCCCGCTATTGGCTCTGCGATAAGATGCATGGTTCTTTCTTGGCGGGTCATCTGATCGGTGGTCAATTTAATGTCGGAAATGTGCATACAGATTTTACCTTTCTTGGGACACCTTTTTCCAAGTTAAAGAATTATCGTTATCAGGGATGGATGGCAGGCGCTGGTGTCGGCTATGGCTATTCTTGGATCCTCTCACGTCATTGGAACGTGGAGGCAGAGTTGGCTGTCGGTTATATTTATACCCGCTATGATAAGTATGAATGTGCAACTTGCGGAAACAAGTTGGGAAATGAAGAGTCACATAATTATGTAGGGCCTACAAAGGCTGCCGTGAATCTCATATATGTTTTTTGAACTGAAAAAATATTATGATGAAGATGAAACAGAGTATAAAATTCTTTTTGGCAGCGTTGGCTGTGTTAGCCGTACCTTCTGCAGTTGAAGCCCAGATGCTTTCAAATACAAAGGTGAATGTGACTCGCTCATCTGCCAAAAAACAAGGGAACAATGTCAGGTTGGAAATGGACTTGGATTTGAGTAATATGTTTCTTTCGGAAAATCGTGGAATCATATTCACTCCGATGTTCGTCAATGCTGAGGATACAGTGAAATTGCCAGCAGCAGAGATTATGGGCAAAGCCAGATATGTCTATTTCCTGCGTCGGCATAAGGCTGCCACCGAAAGCCCTGCAGTCGTAGTAAAGCGGAATAACGGGAAGCCTCAGGTCGTCCATTATAGTTGTGCAGTCCCATTTGAGAATTGGATGTCACAATCTCAACTGATTATGGGTGAGGGACTTTGCGGATGCGACCAGACTTTGTTGTCGTCTAATCCTTTCCAATCACTGCGTGGCGTAAATCTCCGTCCTGATGAATGGAATTATCAGTTTGCTTATGTACAACCCAGCGATGAGGATGTAAAGATGCGGATGGCTTCAGGTACAGCGAGGTTAGATTTTCCAATTGGCAGTTCTACTATTATCCCAGATTTTGGGAAGAATGCTTCCGAGTTGATGAAAATCCGCCATACCATCGAACCTATCAATGATGATCCTGACATCAAAGTCACGAAAATCATTCTGCATGGTTTTGCTTCCCCTGATGGAGGTTATGCAGTCAATTTACGGTTATCTCATAAACGTACAGCCGCACTTTCAAACTGGCTGATCAACGAATATCATTTTCCAACTGACGCACTGCAGGTAGACTGGACAGCTGAGGACTGGCAGAGTGTACGGGAATATGTAGAAAACAATTCCGTACCTTATCAGAGTCGGATTCTGGCAGTGATTGATAACGGTCTTAAACCGGACAGTAAGGAAGCATACCTGAAAAAGCATTTTCCACTGTTTCACAGAACTTTAATGAATAGTGTATATCCGGGTTTGCGTCGTGTCGATTATACCGTAGACTATAACGTTAGGAATTTTGATCTTCAGGAAGCCCGTGAAATAGTCAAGACTCGTCCGAATAAGTTATCATTGATTGAAATGTACAAAGTCGCTCAGAGTTATGAGCCCGGGAGTCAAGATTTCAAACAGGTCTTCGATATTGCCGTACGCATGTATCCCAACAGTCCACTCGCCAATCTGAATGCAGCCAATGCTTCATTGAGTCGTGGTGATACCATCAGTGCAAAGACTTTCCTGATGAAAGCCGGTGATGGTCCGGAAGTAGAGAATGCCCGCGGTGTGTTGGAAGTCAAGAAAGGTGATTATTCCCAAGCCTTGAATGATTTCAAGGAAGCTGCGGATGCAGGTCTTGAGGCTGGGAAATTCAATTTGCAAGAACTATCAAAAAAACAACAATAATAAAGAGTTTATCATTTATTTAGGGTCCGCTGATTTATTTTCATCAGCCGATGGCGAGAACGGGAGTTTTCTCAGCCACCAGGCTTTGATTTCTAAAGATCCCGGTATTTTCCGGGATTATTCTGATGATTTCCATCATTTCA
>NZ_JAMXLY010000014.1 GCF_024054555.1 Segatella cerevisiae
GCATAGAAGTCAACCTTTATCAGGATTAGAAGATAAAATGTCAACCATATGTAGGATTAAGGAAAATAATGAACAACTTAATTCAGGCTTAAGGAGAAAAGTGGTCAACCAATATTAGGCTACCACAATCTCTAGATATAGATAACGTAAGTCAATTAACAATTATCTTATAATCAGTAAGTTGTATACTTCTTTTCTATTTTCCTCCAATCATATTGAATCATGGTACGCTTTTTGGAACTATACTTTCAGGAAGGTATCAGAGTATTAGTTTTAAATATCACAACTATGAGAAAGATTGCTATTTATGGTAAGGGTGGAATTGGAAAATCCACAACAACACAGAACACAGTAGCCGGACTGGCCGAAATGGGTAAAAAGGTAATGGTTGTAGGATGCGATCCGAAAGCAGACTCTACACGTTTGTTACTACACGGTATGGCTCAGAAAACCGTATTGGACACTTTGCGTGAGGAAGGCGAAGACATTGATCTGAATGCAGTAATGAAACAAGGGTTCGGAAACACGAACTGCGTCGAATCCGGAGGTCCGGAGCCGGGAGTGGGTTGTGCCGGAAGAGGTATCATCACCTCTATCAACCTTCTGGAACAACTCGGAGCATATGATGAAGACAAAAAACTGGACTATGTTTTCTATGATGTCTTGGGAGATGTGGTTTGCGGTGGTTTTGCCATGCCTATTCGAGACGGCAAAGCCCAGGAAGTGTACATTGTCTGTTCCGGAGAAATGATGGCTATGTATGCTGCAAACAACATTTGCAAGTCTATCGCTAAATTCGGAAAAGTTGGTACCGTAAGACTAGGTGGCCTCATCTGCAATTCCAGAAAGGTAGACAACGAATCAAAAATGATTGAAGAATTCGCACATAGACTGGGCACACAGATGATCCATTTCATTCCGAGAGACAATGAAGTGCAGCATGCTGAAATAAAAAAGGAAACCGTCATCGAACACGATCCCAAGCATCCACAAGCCGACCAATATAGGGAACTGGCTGAGAAAATAGACGGAAACACCATGAAAGTCATCCCTACACCACTCGAGATGAACGAGTTGGAGAGCATGCTAGGCGATTTCGGCATCATGAGTTAGAAAAGCGCCTCTCCGCTGATAGACCGTAGTACAGGATATTTACACAAAACAAAAAGAATAATTATGGCAGAACTCAAGAATACAGAGCGGGATGTAGATACAATTCTGGAAGACATGAAGTCTTTCCGTGATGAGATCATCACGAAGTATCCCCCTAAAGTAGCGAAGAAACGGGCGAAGTCGATGGTGATCAATGAGGATCCGAACAACCCTCCTGAAATACAGGCTAACGTAAGAACCGTACCAGGCATCATCACTCAAAGAGGATGCACTTACGCAGGATGCAAGGGTGTAGTCATGGGACCAACAAGAGATATTGTGCATATTGTCCACGGTCCTATCGGGTGTAGTTTCTATGCTTGGCTGACCCGGAGAAACGAAACGCTTCCGACAAGTGACAGCGACCCCAACTTCATCAATTACTGTTTTTCGACGGATATGCAGGAGAAGAACATCGTATTTGGAGGAGAGAAAAAACTGAAACAGGCCATCCGGGAAGCTTACGAACTCTTTCATCCTAAGACCATTGCCATTTACACGACTTGCCCGGTGGGATTGATAGGTGATGACGTCCACCGAGCTGCAAAACAGATGATGAAGGAACTGGACAACAAAGTCAACATCTTCGGTTTCTCCTGCGAAGGTTACCGGGGCGTATCCCAGTCAGCCGGGCACCACATCGCCAACAACGGTCTATTCCGAAATATCATCGAAAAGGGCGACTATGAGGTCAAGAAAGATGAGAAGAAATACCGCATTAACCTTATGGGAGAATATAATATAGGTGGTGATGAATTCGAGATGGAACGTATTTTCAAAGAATGCGGAATCAACCTCGTAGCCACCCTGAGCGGAAATGGGACAGTGGAAAAATACCACAAGGCCAACACTGCTGACCTCAATTTAGTGGTATGTCACAGATCGATCAATTATGTAGCAGAAATGATGGAAACAGCCTATGGGATTCCTTGGATCAAGGTCGATCCACTGGGAGCTACTTCTACTGTCAAGATGCTTCGGAAGATCTGCAAGTATTTTGATGACAAAGAACTGACTGACCGGGTAGAGAAAGTGATTGCCGAAGAAATGGACAAGGTAGAAAAAGTACGGGAGGAGATCTATCCCAAGACTCGAGGCAAGTTGGCCATGCTCTTCGTAGGAGGTTCACGGGCTCACCATTACCAAGCCCTATTTGATGAACTGGGCATGAAAACGATCTCGGCAGGATACGAGTTTGCCCATCGGGATGACTATGAAGGCCGGAGGGTCATTCCGACCATCAAGATTGATGCCGACAGCCGTAATATCGAAGAGATTACGGTAACAAAAGACGAAAAGAAATTCCACCCGAGAAAGACCCAGGAAGAAATAGATCAACTCAGCAAAGAGGGAGTAGACCTGAACGATTACAAGGGAATGATGCACGATATGTCAAAGGGCACCCTCGTCATCGATGACATCAGTTTGTACGAAATGGACAAACTCATTGAAAGATATCATCCCAATGTATTCTGTGCTGGCATCAAGGAGAAATTCTGCGTACAGAAATTGGGTATTCCTCTGAAGCAACTCCATAATTATGACTCAGGAGGTCCGTATGCCGGATTCAAGGGAGCCATCAACTTCTATAGAGACATTGAAGCCATGGTCGGTGCAAGTATATGGAAAGAAATTAAAGCCCCATGGGAAAAGAAGACTTATGCCCAGGCACAATAACATCCTTCTCCATAGAATGAGTTAATAGGGAGATCCTCTGATCTTTCTCCAGTTCAAAACGATTATTAAAACGGAAAATTATGCTATTACGTCACACAACAGCTAAGGAGATTGACAGACATGCCTTGACCATCAATCCGGCTAAGATCTGTCAGCCCATAGGGGCAATGTATGCAGCTTTAGGACTTCACGGTTGCTTACCTCACAGCCATGGGTCCCAAGGGTGCTGCTCCTACCACAGAAGTACCCTGACCAGACATTTCAAAGAACCTGTACTGGCCTCAACGAGTTCCTTCTCAGAAGGTTCTTCCGTATTTGGAGGTTCCGCCAACCTGCTTTCAGCCATTGAAACGATATTCACGGTCTATAATCCCGATGTCATTGCAGTCCACACCACCTGCCTCTCCGAAACCATCGGTGATGACCTTCACGAAATCGTGGAAAAAGCAAAAGAAGAAGGAAAGGTGCCGGAAGGTAAGGAAGTTATCTATTGCAATACTCCCAGTTACAAGGGTACGCACATCACAGGTTATTCCAATCAGACAGCCGCGTTCGTCAAGTTCTTTTCACAGACGACTGGGAAAAAGGACAATACCATCAATCTGGTTGCGGGATGGATGGAGCCTTCTGACATAAATGAAATCAAAAGGATTGCCAAGGTGATGAATATCAAGACCATCGTGTTCCCCGATCTGACCAATGTTCTGGACACTCCTCTGACAGGGACTTTCAACATGTTCCCCAAAGGCGGAACGACAATTCCGGAGATGAAGGCCACAGGAGACAGCAAATGTTCTCTAGGCATCGGTCCTTACAGCACCCTAGACGCCTGTACCAAATTGAAAGAGAAGTGCGGTGTAGATTTTGAGACTGTAGAAATTCCCATCGGATTAAAAGCTACTGACCGGTTTCTCATGACCTTGAGCAAACTGGCCGGAGTTTCAATTCCCGACAGTCTGACGGAAGAGCGTGGACGGCTGGTGGATTTCATTGCAGATAATGCCAAATATTTCTGGGGAAAACGGGTCGCTTTATTCGGGGATCCCGACATACTCATCCCAACCGTGGAATTTCTGCTGACACTCGACATGAAACCAGTCTACTTGGTTACAGGTACACCGGGAAAGCATTTTGACGAGAAGATGGTTGAGTTGTTAAAGGACAAGGTTCCCGAAGCCAAATTCAAGAGTGGTGAACAAGCAGATATGTTCCAGTTGCACCAGTGGATCAAGCAAAAACCCGTAGACCTATTGATGGGTAACACCTATGGCAAATACATTGCGCGCGACGAGAACGTTCCTTTCGTCAGATTGGGATTCCCCATCGTAGACCGGGCCGGACATAACTTTTTCCCGAAGACAGGATACATCGGATCGGAAAACTTAGCCATCAACATCTTGAGAGAACTCCTCGACTTCCAAGACAGAACTTGTCGTGAGGAGAAAATGGAATTCCAGATGTAGTTGTCTGCAAAGACCATGTACCCATTAGAAAATCAAATGTGTTTATAGTTATAGTATGGTAAAATTCTTACAAGACAGAGAAGGTCAGATCATCACCAAGGGTAAGGACTCCGGGGATTTGATAGGAGGAAGACCCAGCCTGGCAGGTTCCGTCAGTCAGAGAGCTTGCGTGTTCTGCGGGTCCAGGGTCGTCCTCTACCCCATTGCCGATGCCCTGCATCTTATACACGGTCCTATCGGATGCGCCTCCTACACCTGGGATATCAGAGGCTCTCTTTCCTCCGGTCCCCAATTGTACAGAAGCAGCTATTCTACTGATCTGCGGGAACAGCATGTCATCTTCGGAGGTGAGAAACGGTTGTACAAAGCTCTGAGCGACCTGATTACCGAACTTCATCCGAAAGCAGCATTCGTCTATTCCACATGCATTGTGGGGGTCATCGGAGACGATGTGGAGTCGGTTTGTAAAAAAGTCCAGGCCGAGAAGAATATTCCCGTGATTCCCGTGATGGCTGAAGGCTTCCAAGGCTCCAAGAAAGATGGCTATAAGATTGCCTGCGAAGCTTTGGCACGCCTGATCGGAACAGATGACAGCAAGGAAGCTTCCCCCTATAGTATCAACATACTGGGAGACTTCAACCTGGCTGGAGAACTATGGACGCTCCAAGACTATTATAGCCGGATAGGCGTGCAAATCATGACAACTCTGACAGGAGACGGAAGAGTCAAAGACATCAGGAATGCCCATCGGGCAAAATTGAATGTCGTCCAATGCTCCGGTTCCATGATTTACCTTGCCAAACTCATGAAAGAGAAATACGGTATCCCCTATATGAAAGTTTCCTATTTCGGAATAGAAGACATGTCGGACGCTTTATACGATGTGGCCAAGTTCTTCAAGAACGATGAGATCATGGAAAAGGCAAGGCGACTCGTCACGTCAGAACTCTCGCGGCTGGTCCCTGCATTGGCCCCTTACAAGAAAGCTTTGGAAGGCAAGAAAGCAGCCATTTATGTAGGAGGGGCTTTCAAGGCCATTTCCCTCGTGAAAGCCCTCCGCCTGATTGGCGTAAAAACGGTCATAGCCGGAACTCAGACCGGTAATACAGAAGACTATAAATTGCTGAAGGCCATCTGTGACGACGGGTGTATTCTGGTAGATGACTCCAATCCTGTGGAATTGTCTGAATTTGTCAAACGGACCGGAGCTGATCTGTTTATTGGCGGAGTCAAGGAACGCCCCATCGCTCACAAACTCGGAATCGGTTTTGTGGACCACAACCACGAAAGGAAGCATGCCCTGTCCGGCTATAACGGCATGCTGAATTTTGCGAAGGAAGTGTATGCCACAGTCATGAGTCCGGTATGGAGATTTGTGAGAGACGTGAAATAATAACTTACGGTCCATAATATTCATTTTATGAGAGAAAACGTATTCAAGACACTTAACGGCTCTACCGAAGAAATCGGAGAATTTGCCTATTCCTGCAATGCCTGCAAGCAATGCGCTCCCCTGGGAGCCTGTATTGCCTTCAGGGGCATCGAAGGATCCCTGCCCATGCTGCACGGTTCACAAGGCTGCGCTACATATATCCGGCGGTATCTGATCAGCCATTTCAGGGAGCCTATGGATATTGCCTCGTCAAATTTCAGTGAAGAGACGACAATCTTCGGAGGAAACAGAAACTTCAATACCGGCATTGACAACATCATCTCCCAGTATCACCCCAAAGTCATCGCCATAGCCAGTACTTGTCTGAGCGAAACCATAGGTGAGGACGTTCCGAGGCTCATCCACGAATACAAGTCTATTCACCACGGTCAACCGGATTTGCCGGAGATGGTCTTTGCCTCTACTCCCAGTTACCAGGGAACTCACTACGATGGTTTCCTCGAAGCAGTATGCGCTGCGGTAAAGGCTTTGGCCAAAACTTCAGGAAAGACTGACGGACACATTAACGTCTTCTCCAATTTTATCTCACCCGAGGATATTCGGCACTTGAAGGAAATTACGTCCGACTTTGGCATCGATGCCATGGTATTCCCGGATTATTCAGATACCCTCGACAGCACCTCGTGGGACCATTACTACCGGATACCAAAAGGCGGAACCTCGCTGGCTGACCTTAGGCGGAGCGCGGATGCTATCGTTTCCATAGAACTGGGATATATCCTCAATTCAGGTGGGCGGAACGGAAAACTCAAAGAGAATGTGAAGTCGCAGTCTGCAGGGGAATATCTTGAGAAGGCCTTTGGCGTCCACTGCCAAAAGACGGGACTGCCAATAGGTATCAATGAAAGTGATAAATTTTTCAAGTTGCTTTCTCTCATTACCCACAAGGACATTCCTGAGAAATATCAGATGCAACGGGGCCGACTCATCGACCTCTATGTAGACGGACACAAATATGTCTCCGGCAAGAGGGCGATGATTTACGGAGAAGAGGATCTGGTCGTAGCCTTGGCCGCATTCGCTGCAGAAGTTGGTATCCAACCTGTATTCTGCTTTACCGGAGGAGAAAGCGGAAAACTTGAACAGACTTTACGAAAGACTTTAGGAGACCTCTATCCTGAAGGAGCAGTAATCGGACAAGGGATGAGTTTCGGGAGAGCCGAAAGGATTGCCCAAGAGATGAATCTGGACCTGCTCATCGGGAACAGCAAAGGGTATTACATTGCCCGCAAGTTGGACATCCCTATCGTCAGGACAGGTTTTCCCATCCACGACAGGATCGGTGCACAACACAATCGGATATTAGGCTACGAAGGTACTGCCATCCTATTCGAAAACATCGTCAACACCCTACTTGAGAATATCCAGAGGAAATCTCCCATAGGTTATAAATATATGTAAACCCACTAAAGGACATGAATATGCAAAAAGATATCACAAGACATCCATGTTTCAATCTTGAAGCAAGAGCGAAATTCGCCCGAGTACACCTGCCCGTAGCCCCCAAATGCAATATCCAGTGCAACTACTGCAACCGCAAATACGACTGTACCAATGAGAGTCGGCCGGGAGTGACCAGCAGTGTCCTGTCTCCTCTTCAGGCCGTGCATTACATGAAAGCTCTCCGTAAGAAGATGCCGAATATCAGTGTGATCGGTATCGCCGGACCGGGAGATCCTTTTGCCAACCCTGAAGAGACATTGATGACGATGAAACTGGCCCATAAGGAATTCCCGGATCTGCTGTTCTGCCTGTCAACTAACGGACTAGACCTGGAACCCTATATCGATCAACTCGCAGAGATCGGCGTGTCCCACGTGACTTTAACCATCAATTCCCTGCACCCCGAGACCTTGGGCAAAATTTACCGTTGGGTACGATACAAGCGCCGAGTTTACAGAGGGGCCGAAGGGGGAAAGATTCTCTTGGAACAACAACTCAAATGTATCCCGTTGCTCAAGAAGAAAAATATCATTGTCAAAATCAATACGGTCGTCTGTCCGGGAATCAACGACGGGGAGATAGAAGAACTGGCCAAAACAGTGGGAAAACTCGGCGCCGACACGATGAACTGTATTCCTATGTACCCGACAGAGAACACCGACTTCGAAAGACTTGGCGAACCCTCCAAGTTAGAGATGAAAGAAATCAAGTCAAAAATATGCCATTATATCCGACCCATGACCCACTGCGCAAGATGCAGGGCTGATGCCGCCGGACTTTTAGGGCACGACAATCTGGAAGCTATGAATATGATCGGACAATTTTCAACCATGGTCGTCAACAAAGGTGAAGGACGCACACGCGTAGCCGTCGCAAGCTACGAAGGTTTGTTAGTTAACATGCACTTGGGTGAAGCCGATAAAGTATACATCTTCGAGCAGACCCCTAACGGATACCATTTTGTAGAAACCCGTAATACGCCACCCGAAGGAAGGGGGATGGAACGATGGAAAGAACTGGCACGAAAGACATTAGTAGACTGCCAGGCCATCCTCGTAGCAGGTATCGGGTCAACCCCGATGAAGGTCCTGCAAGGCAACGGGGTAAAGGTGATTCAAATGACCGGACTAATTGATGCAGGACTTGACGCCATCTATCTGAATCTGCCTATCCGCACCCTATGCAAAGGAGATTATACCCGATGCGGGGAATCCTGTCGAGGAACAGGAAACGGTTGCGGATGAGCACACAAAAGAAGAAAGATTGTAAGGGATAGAAAAAGGTAAAGGACACAGAAGGAGGATAACATGCAAATAGATTTAACGAGTCCCTATCTTATTGATTCAACTCTCCGGGATGGAGAACAGGCACCAGGAATAGCTTTTACAAGAGAAGAAAAACTAAAACTGGCTCAAATGCTCGACGAAACGGGGATTGACGAAATAGAAGCAGGGACACCGGCAATGGGCGAAGAAGTTCGCCAGACCATACGCCAGATGTGCGAGTTACGACTTCATGCCAGGATTTGTGTCTGGAGCCGGGCACTAAAGGAAGATATTGATGCAGCTGCAACCACGGGAGCAGTTGCCATACATATTGCTTTTCCCGTTTCCGAAATTCAATTACAGGCGATGCATAAAGACGGTCAGTGGATCTCAGCAACACTCCCCAAAGTACTGGCTTACGCGCGGGAAAAGTTTCAGTATGTCAGTCTCGGGGCTCAGGATGCCAGTCGAAGCAATCCGGAAAGGTTAAGACAGTTTATACAACTAGCTGCCAAATTTCATGTCTACCGCATCCGACTTGCCGATACAACAGGTATTCTGAGTCCCCTCTCTACCCAAAGTCTCATCCAACATGTCAAGTCGTACTGTGGAAACATACTCATTGACTTCCATGGTCATAATGATCTCGGCATGGCCACAGCCAATACTGTGACAGCATGGCAATCAGGAGCAGAACATTTGAGTGTTACAGTCAACGGAATAGGAGAAAGAGCGGGTAATGCCGCACTGGAAGAAGTTATCACGGCCATTACCCTAATAACCCGGAAACGGAAATATCATACCGAAAAACTATATGATCTCTGCCGTTTCGTGTCCAGCATATCGGGAAGGCCTATTCCTGAAGGGAAACCGATCTGTGGAAAAATGGCAGTTAGTCATGAATCCGGTATACACACTCAAGGAACTCTATTTGACGTGACAGCTTTCCAAGCATTTGACGGGCGGCTCATCGGACGGCAAAGTACGTCTTTGCTATTCGGGAAACATTCCGGCAGGAATCTGCTGAGACGGTTTCTGAAGGGCCAAGACGAGAATGTCAATGATACCCAGTTGATGCAGATCATGAACGAAATCCACAAGACTGCCCAGATGACAAAGAGAAGTGTATCTCCGGATGAAGTAGCCCGTATTTGCAAGCGGATAGTCAGATCATAAAAAAGAAGTCACTCTGCTCGATTTTATCCGATTAAACTTTCATTTATCGAATAAAAGATGTTATCTTTGCATCAGAAGTCTCACTTTTTAACAGGAAGGATAACCTATGTATTGTGACAAATACAAAAGAAATTGCTATGCCGATTCTGATCTAACATTCCTAGTAGATATCAGTCACACGATCAGTCACGGGACAGACTTGGACAGGGATCTGGAAGTTGTAATGAAAAAGTTATGTGAGTTTTTAGGTGCAAAGCGGGGAGCTATCACAATCATTGACCAGGATAACGAGACGATTATGATCAACGCTGCCTATGGACTTACAGAAGAAGAAAAGCGAAGGGGAGTCTATAAAATCGGTGAAGGGATTACCGGGAAAGTAGTAGAGACGGGGCATCCTGTCATCATCAGGGATATTACGACTAATGACCATTTCCTCAATAAAACGGGAGTAATTATTAAGGAAGGAGAAATTGTGGCCTTTCTCTGTGTGCCCGTCATTATGAAAAACGAAGTCAGAGGCACACTGTCTATCCACAAAATACATACCGGAAATATTGACTTCAACGCCGAAATCAAGTTTCTGAGCATCATCGGGATGCTGATCGGTCAGAATGTATCTGCACGAAGCCGGCAAATCGAAGAACTCAACCAACTTAGAGCAGAAAACAGACACTTAAAGAATGGGACGAGCAACCGTCCGGAGAATATCATAGGCAATACGGCTATCATGCGCAACTTGTACGACCTGATAGAAAAAGTTGCCCCAAAGAATACAACCGTCATGATCAGGGGGGAAAGCGGTGTAGGCAAGGAACTGATTGCTGAAGCCATCCACAATGCCAGTCGCCGTGCGGATAAACCTTTTATCAAGATCAACTGCTCTGCCTTTCCTGAGAACCTCATTGAAAGTGAACTTTTCGGACATGAAAAAGGGTCTTTTACAGGCGCGACAAATCAGCACATCGGAAAATTCGAAATGGCGAACAAAGGTACGCTTTTCCTGGATGAAATCGGAGAACTCTCCCCTGCCATCCAGGTCAAATTATTGAGGGTGATCCAACAGCGGCAAATCGAACGGATCGGCGGTACGAAACCGATAGACATTGATGTGAGGATCATTACGGCAACCAACCGGAATCTGGAACAACTCATCAAGGACAACCTATTTCGCGAAGACTTGTATTACCGTCTTAATGTCTTCCCCATCTATGTCCCCGCCCTACGTGAACGCACTGCTGACATTCCGATGCTCACCGACTATTTCATAGTCAAGATCAACAAGAAAAACGGAACGAAGGTCAAACGTATCACCGGTTCTGCACTGGACATGCTGATGACCTATTCGTGGCCCGGGAATATCAGAGAACTGGAAAATGTCATCGAAAGGGCCATGATTCTCAGTGCAGACGGTGTCATCCACTCCTATGACCTGCCCCCGACACTGCAGACCGGCGTATCTTCCAACACCATGCATAAAGGGACTCTGCATATCATCTTGGACAAAGTGGAGAAACAGATGATTATTGATACCCTCATTCTAACGAAAGGAAATATTTCCAAAGCTGCCATACAACTCGGTATCACAGAACGGGTATTAGGACTGCGGATCGCCAAATACAATTTGGAAATCCAAAAATATAAAAATTCATACAAACAGGAAACATCATGAAACCATCTATTATCAAAATCTCAAAACTCTTTATCGGCAACGGATTTGGAGTCGGGAAATCGAAAGGCCGCTATCTGTTTGCCAAAGACATCACAAAAGGTTATATGCTCTCTATCAGTGACAATGGGACGGATATCCTTTCACCTGTCGATCCTGACACTCTGGAAAGAAATACGATTGCCAGAATGAAAGAAGTAGATGAAAAGACCTTGTCTGATTATTTCCACTTGGATGAGCACAAACAGTCGCATATCGACTGGATCGGCGCGACAGTAAATGTCCTCCTCCTGACACCGGAAAAGGATAAGGAAAAACTGAAGAATTATATTATCTATAGTACATGGCCTGCTATCCGCATTGCTTTTGTTGAGGCTCCGACCAAAAACTGCCTGATCATATTCGATCGGACGTGCACCCGGGAAACACGCCAGCACGTTGTCGATGACATTTACCAAAAGGGACTGGAGACCGTTACGGATATCTGGTCTATGACCAAACTACTGGCCATGACAGACCACTTTGGGATATTGGCGCCTGAGATGTGTATGGAAGTTGTCTTGCGATTAGCTTTTGGAAAATCCAATAACGCCCACAAAACGCCTTCTCTTACTGCACCTCAAAAACAATAACGGTGATCCTCATTCGCCAATTTATCAGGATCATCTATTGTCTTCTTTCATTGACAAAAGGAGTCTCTCGAACATCCTTTTCAGATCATATTCAGGTGCCCAGCCCAAGGCACGGATCTTTTGAGTGGACAAGCGTAATTTTGTAGTAGGCGGATAACCCATATTTTCTTTCAGTTCGATGACAGGTTGGAGTTGGGGATTGAATTCACGACAAAGGAATCTTGCCATATCTATGATAGATATATAAGTCTGTTCATTCGCCACATTATAAGCCTCGCCATCCTTTCCGTGCAATAGGATATACAAAATCCCGCTCACAGCATCCATTGTATAGCAATAGCAATGTTTAACCTCACCTTTCGTGTAAAGTTGAATATTTTTCCCTTCAAGTACAGCTCTAGAGAACTGGGCAAAGACCCGGTGATCATCCTTAGAGACACCCGCTCCGAAAGTTTGAGCCAACCGGGCGACCTTTACTGGTACCTGATACTCTTCATAAAAGCATCGGCAAAAACATTCTGCAGCCCGCTTTGCCATCGGATAACTGCTCCGCGTCAACATCGGGTCCAAAAATCCTTGCTCACTCTCCTGCAAAGATTTACTGTCGTCATACACCGAACCGTAAACTTCCATAGAAGAAATAAAGACCACAGAATCCAAAGGATTCTTACGGGCGAAGTCCAGCACTCTTTCAATACCGTTCACCCCTGTCTGCAACGTTTCTACAGGATGTTCGACAAAATATTTGGAAGCCGTAGGACTGGCAAAATGTATCAGATAGTCTGTATGAGGGGGTACGAATGAAGTGACCGATGAGAAATCACATACATAATAGGAAAGGATCCCATCCTCCTTTCCAAACATCAGTTGAGCTTTTTCTACATTTCTTACGACTGCCACGATCCTGATATCGAGATGATATTTCGTATTCAAAGCCAGCAAGCACCTCACCATGCAAGATCCCAACAGACCCGTTGCGCCTGTTATGGTCAGTGACTTTCCTCGTAATTCCTCATAAAGAGAAAAGTGGGAAACAAAAAGATTGATATCCTCTTCTAATATTCTATTAACCGTCATGCTTCACGAATTATCTTTAGTGTTATTCGGAAATTATAAAATACCAAATATCTGTTGGTCTTCATGAACCTTGATCATTGCCCTTAAGATAAAATAATCCGTAGGTGTCGTAATCTTGATATTCTCCATAGGTCCCAATATCGTACCCAATTTATAACCATAAGAACTCATCATCGTACAGGAATCTATAAAGTCATGATGCCCTTCTTCCCTCGCCTGCCGGTGAGCTTTCCAAATATCTTGCAAGTAAAAACTCTGCGGTGCTCTGGCAATCAGGGAATCTGAGCGCTTCGGAATCTCCAGGTAATCATCTTTTTTCTTCACGATGAAAGTTTCTGTTGCCGGAACGCACGTAATACAAGAGCCGCACTCTTTCACCTTATTTATATTATCCGTAATCGTCTGATCCGTAATCAGCGGTCTCACGCCGTCATGGATCAGGACGATATCGTCTTTGGATTTTGAGAATTCACAAGCAGCCTCTAGACCATTGTAGATGGAGTCCTGGCCCGTAGTCCCACCCGGGACAATCTTCATCACTTTCGTGATCTCAAATTTACGCAGTTGCTTTTTCAAGAAAGGTATCCAACCTTCAATGCAAGCCACCACAATGCCATCAATCAAAGGATGATCATCAAACAGTTCCAGCGTATAGATGATAATCGGTTTTCCATTTAGATCCAAAAACTGTTTAGGTTTCGATTTCGTATGCATCCGGGCACCTGAACCTCCGGCAAAAATAACGGCTATATTCATAAGAATCTCTTTTTATTTTATTCATCAATGACGATATCCACCTTGTGGCGGTCACGCTGATCCAAGGGGGGAAGTTCCATGTAATTCCCATAAGCTATACGACAGAATGCTTCTGGTTGTGCAGGGCCTTCAAAATGATGTCCTTCAAACACCAAATTCCCGTGAGGGACTAAATATCGTTTCGGATGCCGCTCGTAGAACCATGCGCCATAGGAATGCATACAAGACTGTTTATCCCCGAACAGATGACCGAAAAGACGAAATACAGGGAAGAGCAAATGATGTAATACCTCATAGGAAAACTGGGCCATATGCGGATGTACGCCTGCAAATTTCAGATTGACATTCACTGACAATTTCCCGGCCAGCCGTTGCAACCATGGGATCATATGATCTTCATAAGGGAAGATATCGATGTGCAAACCATTGTATTTTTGTGCTTCAAAGCATCTGCGATCTTGGCTGTCATGCGACTCATGACTGACGGTGTGGCTTTTCAAGTCTCTCAGCATCGCCCACTCTTTATAGTAGCCTTTATCTGTTTCATTGTCCTGCAAGACATATTGGGGGTGCGGATGGTCTTTCAGATAACGGCAAAGTCGCTTGAAATCCTGATGCGCCACCACAAAATCCATATCATCATCCCAAGGGATAAATCCACCATGACGGAGTGCCCCCAGCACGTTTCCGCCATCCAGACGACAAGGGATGCCTAACTTTTTAGCAGTCTCCTGCAGATAGACGGCCATATCGACCATCCTCAATTGTGCCTTCCTGAGTGTCGAGCCGTCGGGATTGTATTTTCTCCGGAGCTCTTCCTCTGTCTCGCCTGTATTATAAACTTTCGACATTGTGGTTCATATATTATTTTCTACAAAGATAGCATCAAATCCTTTAAGTTCCTAGACTTTCCTTCAGTTATCTCAAAAAAGCCGTATCGATAGCTGCATATCTGAAGAACGGGTCTGCCAAAGGCAATCATCTTCTCTGAAAGACAAAAAGATTGGAATGTAAGAGTCCTGCCGATCATTTTTTCAAATTCAGTCGGTGTAGGATATCTGCAACTTCCCTGGCACATTCCCGGTCATTATAATATTTCTCAGCTAAAGCACGCCCCCGTTGACCCATTTTCAGGGCCTCTTCAGGATGAGAGGAGATGTACCGGATAGCCTTGACCCAGCCGTCTACATCCCCATAACCTACTGTCAGTCCACATCCTTCTTTCTCGATGTCCATAGGCAACTGGACATTTTTACTGCAAATGATGGGGACCCCTAAAGCCAAAGCCTCGACTATCGTCGTCAACCCGACGGTATAGTTGGATTCCCGGCAACAGATGACTGCACAGGCGGATTGATACACTTTTCTGGCAAGGTCAACGATGACGTTACCCGAAATATAATGCACTTTTACATTCGGATGCAGAGACAGAGATTCGAAGAGTTGCTCATAGTTGAATCCCCTGTCTATCCTGCAGATATAGATATCCAAAGGTGCTTCCGTCAAATTAAAAGCCTTGACCAATGTAGGCATGTCCCGACGTTCCTTACCGGTAGAAACGAACCCGTGATGCTGTATGCCGGGCATAGAAGCCATCAGCCGGTCATAGAAGTCCAAGTCAGCTCCCCAACGGACGACATGAGCGTGCTCGGCATGGATTTTCCCGGTTTTCAGGGAATCCTTTACCAGTTTCTCAGAAAAGAAAATCGTTTCATCAAGTCCCTTATAAAACAGTCTTGCGAGAATCTCCCGAATGGGATTTCGGGCAGTAACGGCAGGCTGATGATGCCAACAGACGACTGGATGAGGAAACAGAC
Organism: Segatella cerevisiae; assembly: GCF_024054555.1. Classification (GTDB taxonomy): domain Bacteria; phylum Bacteroidota; class Bacteroidia; order Bacteroidales; family Bacteroidaceae; genus Prevotella; species Prevotella cerevisiae. The sequence continues at coordinate 15,581 of NZ_JAMXLY010000014.1, forward strand.
CGAGCGCCCGCAGGAAGATGATCAGTTCGAGGCCCCTGAAGGTAGTGGCATACACGGCATCAATCTCTTTCCGACGCCTCCAGATGCGCCAGGCAGTATGCAAAGACAATTTCCACCGATAGGGGGTCATCACCGGTTGGTGATAGATCACGCGCACATGGTATTCATGAAGATGAGTAGCGCCATAAAGCAGATGTCCGGGCAATAATCCTTCAGTCCATTTCTTATAAACTGTGAAAGCCGGAATATTATGATAATAATATATTGTCATTACTTCTTTCTAAAGATATTGAGGAATAAGGCCTTACAGCCCCTTAGACCATCAACGAGGGCAACTCTTTTTGCAAAAATACATTTTTTTCTTTGAAATTCAATGATTAAACACTACTTTTGCACTATTCATTTAGCAAACACGCCATGAGTTCCCTTAAAGAAAAAACTGCCTCAGGCCTATTATGGGCGGCAATGAATAACGGTTGCATGCAAATCTTGAATGCTGTCATCGGCATTTTCCTGGCCAGATTACTTTTACCAGCAGATTATGGGCTCATCGGGATGCTGACCATATTCAGCGCGATTGCGACGACCTTGCAGGAGAGTGGTTTTACTTCCGCTCTTACGAATAAGAAACATCCCACGGACAATGATTACAACTCCGTTTTCTGGTTTTGTAATATCATGGGGATCATCTTGTATATCATCTTGTTTTTCTGTGCTCCGCTGATTGCGGATTTCTTTCACCAACCTAAACTGATCCTCTTGTCAAGAGTCGACTTCCTGTGCATTCTCCTTTCTGCTCTCGGCATCGTGCCACAGGCCTACTTGTATAAGTATCTGATGATCAAACAGACTTCCATCTTGAGAGTGTCTGTTTTGGCATTGTCCGGTGTAGGCGGAATCATCATGGCCTTTTGCGGAATGGGGTATTGGAGCATCGTGACACAACAACTCATTTATGTCGGTCTGCAAAGTCTGGGTAAATTTTTCTTCATCCCTTGGAGACCTTCACTGCACATCGACTTCCAACCTGTGAAAGAGATGTTCGGTTTCAGCAGTAAGATTCTGATTACCAATGTCATCGGACAAATCAGCGGCAATATTCTGACCGTCATTTTCGGCAGGATTCTATCGGTCAAGACGGTAGGTAATTTCACACAGGCCAGCAAATGGAATGGGATGGCTTCCTCGACAGTATCGGGAATGATCGCGCAAGTAGCACAACCTGTATTTGCTTCCATCCAGGATCAGAAAGACCGGCAATTGAACATTCTGAGGAAAATGATGCGTTTTACTTCTTATCTTGTTTTCCCCGCCATGTTCGGATTAGCGATCGTTGCCCCCGAATTCATCATTCTCCTGATTTCGGACAAGTGGGCAGACAGTATCCCCATTCTCCAACTCCTCTGCATCAGCGGCGCCATGTCACCGCTCTACCTTCCACTTCAGAACCTACTGATCAGTCACGGCAGGTCTGATCTGTTCATGTGGGTCAACATTATCCAGATCATTCTGCAATGTGCGATTATCCTGGCATTCTCACGCTATGGAATACTTACCATGATCACTGTCTATTCTCTCTTTTACATGGTTTGGACTGTAGCATGGCAAATCCCTCTTAAGAAGATCATCGGTTATACTTTCTTCAACCTCCTTCAGGACAGTATCCCTTTCATGCTCTCTGCGCTCATCGCGGTAGGCTTGGCTTATGCGGCAACACTGACCATCGATAGCCTCATCATCAAACTGATTCTGAAAATCATCATCGCTGTAGCGGTCTATTACCTGATCATGAGGTTCGGACATGCCAAAATCCAAAGGGACTGCCTGAACTATGTGTTCCATCGTAAAGGAGGACATTGACGACAGAACCGATCCTCTTGCCTGACTTCTTGAACGGGAAATGACCTTTCAGAACATGAGTTTCACAAACTCGTTTATTGATAACTTTTTCACAAAATAATGCCGGCTATCAAGGATTGAAGGGAACGTACTGGCACTAGAAAATGACCAAATGGTAGTTTCTCGAAACTTGACCGCTTCTTTCGAGAAACAGAGCGCCGACTTTCTCGAAAGTATGAAGTGCTATTTCTCGAGACATCCAAGTCCTCTTTGATTCGATAAAAGAGGAGGCATTTTGAAGTTGCAAAGGCACGTCTACTCTACCCTCGATCTTCTGTCTATGCAGAAAAAGAATGTTGCTTGCTGTGCCTATCAATCGGCTTGATTTTCAGTGGAAACTTCCATTTATTGCATCCCCCGCAATAAATAATCGGTTAATTGGATTCCATTATAAAGCCAAAGATAAACTGTCAAAATGATCAGGAAGATTCTCAAATACTTTCTCGGACCTTCTTGCATGCCTTTTATCAAATAGGCTATTGAGACTGGGATAATGAACGCCCATCCTGACGTCATGATATAGACCTCTCCAATACCGAAACCCAAGATCAAATGCAAGGTCACGTCACAGGCGAACCAAGTGAGCAGCATCTGTAGGAATCTGGAATGTATACCCCGCCAGATTCCACAAACGAACAAACCCACTATCAGTCCTTCTACGATATAATTCAATACCCAGTTATATGCCACGAAGACTGGTCTGTTCCACGACAGATCTTCCATCAAATGCTGCTGATGCAACTGGAATGATTCCCCGAAGAAATTCTCTATCAGTGTTTTACCACGAGGAGTTTCAAAATTCATCATACTCGTCAACAGACCCTTTCCCGATGATACCACTCCGTGCGAACGCAGCCATTGATTACGACTGGCTTGATGCGCCATGACGTGTACAGAGTCCTTTCTCCATTTTGCCTCTTCGATCTTATGGATGGCTTCCTGCTGCGGGACCTCCACTGCATGGTATTGGCAGCGTTGTATTCCCAAAAGTAGAGCAAGGGGAAGAACCACGCCCAACAAGACATTTTTCCACGTAAAGAAGCGACGGCCGTTTGCAAAGACACCTGCCAGGATGATCTTTGCGCCATTGGTCGCAGAAATTCCGGCAGAGAGGAACACCAAGACAAAGGACCAGATTGCAGGAAACAGTTTTCCGGTTTTCATCTTCATACCGGCAACATACATCGTCAATGTCAGCAACAGCATCGAAATCACGAAATGGTCAGGCACCATTGTTGGGATCAACACATGGGCAAATGAAAAAAACAAAAATGTCAGAAGACTGGAATCCGATCTGTTTAATCCTACGACTTCATGGAACACCCGGAACATGAACAGGAAAGAATAAACAGCACAGAAAACCAGTACAACGGCAATCATGAAGACGGTGAGGTTCACTCCCGTCAAATGAATTAACGTATGATCGAGTAAATAAAACGGGTACAGTATCGTCATCAGCAGAGGGTGGCGGATGGTCTCAAAATGGATACGCCACCCGGAAGCAGCAATCCACGACCAACAGTCATATCCCGACATCTGGAAATGCTTATAGAAAATGGTGTAAAACCCGCCCTTTGCTCCTAAAGTATAAAGTTTGAAATGACTTGCTATGACCAGAGCATTGAAGAAAGTAAATATCAACAAACTTACTACCGCCAACCAGCATTCATCCCTTCGAATCTTGAATATTTTAATCAGGTTGTCAGATTTCCACGAATGGGAGCAGGCAAGAGCCGATCGATCTCCAAGATTTGATTTACTGTTTCTCTTTATAACGTTCACTTTTTCTCAATTATAGCAAATACGAAGTTATCAATACGATATTATGCATGAACAGGAAGGTAGTGATGCAAAGGATCAGCATTCTCATCCCTACCCGCTTTCTCCCCTCCAATATCTTGAGGAGATAACCTATGACAAGAGGAATGATGAAAAGCCAATGTGGGCTCATAATGTATATCTCATTAATACCGAACCCCAATCCCAAATGAATAAACATGTCAAAAGCGAAAAAACTCAGGCACATCCACATCACCCGATGCTTTCGTCCACACCATATCCCCAGCCCGAACAAGGCGACAATCAGTCCTTCTACGATATAGTTCCACACATGACTATAATGGACAATGACCGGCCTTGAATCCAAGACATCTTCCAGCAGATGGTGCTTGTGCAATTGAAGGGATTCCCCGAACAGATTCTCCACAATGGTCTGTGATCTGGATGTAGAGATGTCCGTCCAATCCAAGAACATCTTGTGTTTGATCGGTTTCCCTGTATGCAGTGTACTGACTGAGTGCTCAGCCTTCAGTTCACGCTGTTTTTTCAAGTTAGAGAGGATTCCCTGAACCCTCGACTGAATGACTTCCGGATCTTTCAAACTCGTTGTATCACGGAAGTGCTGGGCGATTCTGAGATCCTTATTCTCCCGAATCTGCTCCATCTTCGCTTTATGCCTTTGCTCCCGTGGAATCACGATACAGTGGTACTCCAAGAAGGCAAAGAAGAAGATACAGAAGGATGGTATAAAAACTGCCGAAAGAAAATACTTGGCAGAAAAGAACTTTTTCTTATTGGAGAACAGAGCCGCGAGAAATACCTTGACACCATTATTCAAGGATACGCCTGCCGTCAACAGAAACAAGACCAGGGTCTGCCAAATCTTTAAAACTTTTCCATATTTTATCTGCCGTCCCACGATATAGACAACGAAGATCAGCAGGGACATTGAAATTCCAAAGTGATCGGGCACCATGAGAGAGACCATGACATAGGCAAACGAATAATGCAGTGCAGAAAGGATGAGGGAATCAACTCTTGTCAACCTGATGATTTCCCTGAATATGCGATACAGAAAGATAAATGAATAGAGGCCGCAAACCAGCAGAATGGCTGCGATGACAAACTGTGCACAATTGATTCCCGTGATCAAAATCAGCAGTTGGTTTACCGCATAAGGAATATACATGAAGAATGCGAGTAAAGGATGGCGGTAAACGTCATAGAGCAATCCCCATGATGAAAGGGCAGCATAGGTCAACGGGTCAAAACCGGATACATGGAAATCCCGGATAAAGATCCAGCGATAATCTCTGTACAACAAAGAAAAATCATCAAAATAATGATTGATGCAGAGAAAATTCAGGAACAGCAAAAGGATGACTAGCACCAGTGCGGGCCAGCGTTCTTCCTTTCGTATCTCAAATATCTTGAAACGCTTAAAACTCAATTTCATTTTTGTTTTCCGTATTGGAGCCTCATCATTGACCAAATTCTTCGACCATCTAAATGATGACGTCTAGCTCAACATATATTGGGCAATGAGGGTCCCGTTGTAAATAAACAAATAAACTGTCAACGCACTGACCAAACCAAATAAAGACCAGCGGATTTTCGGAGGCCGGGACTTGGCCGCTTTCATCAAAAAGCCAATGGCTATAGGAATGACAAAGATCCAATGGGCTGACATCAAATAAACTTCGCTGATGCCAAAGCCCAGTCCGACGTGCAGCATCAAATCCAATCCGAACCAACTCATTGACAGCCACAAGAACAAGGAATGGCGCCCACACCATATACCCCCCAGAAACAACAAGACTAACAGGGATTCTACGGCATAATGGTATTTCCACTGATAGTGCACGATGATAGGACGCTTGATGAATTCGTCCTCCAGCAAATGAGAATGATGCAATTGGATGGACTCGCCGAACAAGTTTTCGACGATACTCTGCCAGCGATTCGTCGTCACGTCTGTCCAACGCATAAATTCCCCGTGTGAAATAGGAGCTCCCTGTATCTGTCGATGTATCTTCTTTTGGGGAACTTTGTGCATTTTCCGGAGTGCAGGTGCAGAATCAGTACGTTTCACGATAGGTCTGGCCTGAACTTTCTGCTCATTCGCCATGGCGAGACGAGCGATGGAATCCTTTCTTACTTTCTCCGCTTTCTTCTTTGCCATGGCAGCATGGCGGGCTGTCTCTGTTGGCCAGACAAAATAGCGGTATTCAAACCGGCAGAACACCCAGATCAAAAGGGCGGGTACGATAACGGCAAAGCAAAAATAATTCCAGCGAAAGAACTTCTTCCCATTTACAAAGAGACCGGAAAGGAACACTTTCAAACCATTGTTGAGTGAGACTCCACCGGTCAATAGGAACAGTAAGATGGTATGCCACATCTTCATCGGCTTTCCGGACTTGATCAAGCGCCCTGAGACATAAAGTGTAAGCAATAGGGCGAATAGGGAAAAGACAAAGTGATCCGGAACCATACACGACAGCATCACATAGGCAAACGAGAACAGCAGACCCGTCAACAAGACAGACTCTGGCCTCTCCAAATCGATCACTTCCCGGAAGATCCTGTAAATAAAGACAACGGAATAAAAGGCACAGAAGATGACCATTGCCGCAACGACAAACTGTGCACAATTGATTCCGGTCAGAGCGATCAACCCACGATTGACCAGATAGGGAACATACATGAGAAACGCCAGAAAGGGGTGTCTGTACACATTAAAGCGGGCTTCCCAATGGGATACGACATCATAGGCTATGGGATCAAATCCGGAAACATGAAACCTACCGATAAACAGATGCCAGTAATCAGGACGAATCGGTGTGAACACACCGTAATACCGATAGATCGTCAGCGCATTCAATAATAAGAAAAAGATGAAAGCGATGACAGCCAGCCCTCTTTCTTCCCTCCTAATTCTGAATATATTCAGTATGGTCTTCATTCGTGATTGCAAAATTAATACTTTTTAGCCGAAAAGAGGCGAATAAGGCAGATTTTACCAGTATACAGGAATATACAGCAAGAGAACATCTGATCTTCGGACTACCCTATACGCGAGTCAGGAAGAAGCGTACCAACAGGAAATTAACCGGCACACAGATACAGAACATCGGAATCGGAGCCCAGGAATGTCCCATGCCCATCAAGAGGAAAAGATTCAATGTCGCCATCTGCAGAAAATAATTGACGATATGACTGAAGAGAAACCCTGCCCCTCGCTTGGCATTAGCCTTGACCTGAAAAGTGAAGTGTGTACTGGCAATAAAATTAAAGACAAAACTGATAAGGTAGGCGATGGTCATAGCTGCTGTCAACCAGAGATGGGTATGTCCGGGGAAACGGATCAGATGGATCAATAGCCAATAGATGCCATACTGAATGAGTGTGGCACAAAAACCGACAATGCCAAACCGCACGATCTGTTTGAGATTCCTGCGCGAATGGTCATTCTGATGATCTGTTTGCTCTTCTTGCATCACTCTAACTAATCTCTGAACGGTTTATAGAAACCTTTATCTGCAAAATCCAGCATTTCCTTGTCTCCTCTACTGTCTCCATAAGCGAAGATCTCATAATGCTCCCTTGGATCCTTCAAAACCTCCTTGATACGGTTCACCTTCTCCTGACCATAACAGTTCTTGGTCTTAAACCGACCTGTCAACCGCCCGTCAACCACTTCCAACTGAGTGCCGATGACGACGGGTCCTTCTCCCACAAACGGTCTGACCCATGAATCAGGGCTTGCGCTGACGATCATCACTTGAGCGCCTTGGCGCAGAACTTCCGCTATTTTGAGAAAGGCCTGCCAGCGTAACAAGTTCGAACGGTCATTGGCGAAAGCATGGCAGAGTTGATCGAAATACCCAACTCTCATCCCTTTATAATATAAGGTGAAAATCTTCTGTTTGACTTTCCAGTTCGGATAAAGGTGCAACTTCATCAGGATCAGCAAAGGACTATAAAAGAGGAAACCGGCAAAGAGGGATAGAGTGCCCTTGCTGTACCGGATAAATTCGATCAAAGTATCCTTATACGTCAAGGTCCCGTCAAAATCAAAGCAATAAATCTTTTCCTTCTTCATATTCTGTCACGAGAATTTTCTTCTATCCTTTCGCATCATCCGATAACATAAATGATCAGCAAGAACACGATCAGCCAAGCAACAATGTCTAGTTGTATGAAATGGTCTTTCATCAAGACCTCGGTAGGATTGCCGCTCTTATGGTCGACCACCGTAATCTGAATATACCTCAGCAGTCCCAAGAGCACAAAGACGCTGGTCAGATAGAGATGATCCGTATGGAAATGCATCATCACCTCAGGACTGACCGTATACATCGTATAACACACCAAGGTAACGGAAGCTGTAATGGTAATCGCCTGATTGATGAAAGTCAGGTTATACCTGCCTGTATTTTTCCTAGGGGCTTCACCGGTCTCATTCATTTTCAGGACATCGTCACGCCGCTTGGCGAGACTCATGAAAAGGGCGATCAGGAATGTCATCAGCACGATCCACTTGCTCAATTCTATATCGGCTGCATTACCGCCTGCAAAGAGTCTGAGGACAAAACCGAAGGCCACGATACAGACATCAATGATGGCAAACTGTTTGAGTTTTGCACAATACAGTAAGTTCATCAACCAGTAAAACAGGATGACTGCTCCGGTCTGCAATTGGTGATCAGGCAACAAGAACAGGACCAAAAGCGAAAAGATGAACATCAATGCCATCAGACCATAGGCCTGGGGGATGCTCACTTTACCTGAAGCTATCGGACGATGGCACTTTTCCGGATGCCAACGGTCATCTCCTACATCCCGGATATCATTGAAGCAATAGACCGAGGAGGCTGCAAAACTGAAAGAGACTGCCGCTATCGCAGAAGCCCATAAATACCGTATATCAAAGAGTGCTCCTCCGAAAAACACTGGGATGAGTACAAAAAGATTTTTCAGCCACTGCTGCGGCCTGATCAATTTCAAGATATCTTTCATATTCGTATACGAGTTTCTATGGTCCGTGTTATATAACTGGTGACAAGATGCAGAAGCCATGCTATCGGGAGTGTAATGACGACACATAGCAGAAACGTCTCCCAATAACTCAACGAATCGGATATATAGACTAATACAAAATGCAAATGTATCAGGTATGCCTCCAAACTCAGGGAGCCGATCCAACTGAAGATGCGGTTGAACCATTTAGGGGTCCTGCGAAAGACCCGGTTAAGTAGAAGGATCGTCGTGACAGTCAAAGGGATGTAGAGCATACGCTCCACATAGAGGGGAAACTGGCCGTGCAAGTTCTGTTCCAGGAAGATACTGGACAGCAATGTCATCAGGAACATCAGTACGATCATCCATATTGACTCTCCGTCCAACTTATATTTCTGCCTTGTCATTTCTCCCATGTCAACCCCTATGAAGAAGATCGGCATCCGACTCCAGAAGATTTCCAAGTGTCCCACGAAATGATGAATAGGCGGGATATATTGCACCAGGATGCACCATAAGATCATTATGACGGGCAACCAGCGATACACTGGATGACGCTTGATCAACTTCATGTACGGCGGTGCCAGGACATAAAGTGCCATGATTGCAGGGATATACCAGAAAGTCAGTTCGTCATGAATCCAAAATCCACTGTTGATGGTAATCTCTCCTATCAGCCACAACCATTGATGAATGTCTCCACCATGAAACTGAGGGATATAGAACAGACAGGCAATGATCAACCAACAAGGATAGACACGGAGAAAGCGTCGGAAATAGAAGTGTTTGACAGAAGCGTTTTTAGACCAGGAGAACCACAGTCCGATACCACTGAGGAACAAGAACATATCCACACCTATATTTCCCATTCTTCGAAGCCCGAAAAACAGATCATAGCGTGGGAGACCTACATGGAAGAGGATTACGAAAAGCATGGCCACTCCCATCAGTTCGCCCCGAAAACGACTGATATTCTCTAATTCTATGTCCTTTATTTTATAACTCATTCTAACATCATTAGATCATACTTGCATCTCCCCGGGAGAATTTCACTCCCGTATCTTTCTTTCCACCTGACAAAGAACTGCTAAATTCCAATAAGACCACTACTCGTATTAATTTGAAATGTCGATTGATCACATGACAGGTTTAGGGACTTTCTTCATCATCTGTCTCCAGATCCACGCCAGACAGATACTGGCAATAATGTACAAGAGCAGCCCAGTATACAATGCTCCGTCGCGACTGATCGGTATAAAGATCTTTCGTGTTATAGGATGACAGACGAAGAGGGCTGCGCTGATTTGACCCAGCCCTACCAATATCCGGTTAATTGAATTCAGATGGCAATATCGTAAGGTTTTCACTAAGGCAATACAGAAAGTACAGATGAAGACGGGTACAAATGCCCACGTAAAGAAATTCAGACTGAAGACATAGATGAAGACAAAGGAAAGGATCAGTGCAGACCAATCAAATTGACAGGGTCCGATCCGCTTCCTCCAGTTCATTATCGCTTCCTGATTCCGTGCAAAGAGAATTCCACCGCAGAATGGCAGCATACTCCCCATAAAATTATACCTATACCAGTTTAACGCTCCTCTCTCAGGATCGAACAGAAATTGTCCCAAAATGCAGATGACCATCAAGATAGCCGTCCAACTGTTACTCCTCTTATAGATCAGCAAACGGTAAAGCACATAGAGTTGGAAGAGCATTCCGAAGAACCAATAGGGACCTGGCCAGATCACTTTGTCAGGATGGGGGAAGAGGTTATTGAACAGGCCTAACTGTCCGATGATATCTACCACTTGATAGTGGAAGGGGGCTGGCGTGATCTGGTCGACAATGATAAAAGCAGCAAAACCTGCGATCATCATCCTGAAGAGTTTCAGGAAATGATAACGGATGAAGGAGACACGGGGAATGTGGGGCGAAGGCCTATTCGGTGTTTTCCGCTCATATTTCATCACCAGTCCGTAAGCGCTCAAGAAGAGAAAGACGGGTACGCCATAGTGTCCGAAGAAAGACAGAAAATGCATCGGCAGTTTCTCATCAGGACTCAAGAGGGCATGATTGAAAGCATCCACATTGCCCTGGAAAAACTGGTATTCATTCTCTCTGACTATCCCCGGCAGCCAGTGGCAATAGTTATGCAGGAAGATACCGAGAATGGCGAGACCTCTTAAAGCATGACATTCCATCTGAGAAAGCAATTCCTTAGATTCTTCTTTTACCTGAAGAGAAGAGCTGTTCCTATCTTGATTTAATAATCCCACGATATTAATTGTAATAGTTGATGATCAATACTTTAAAATCGAAAAACTGTCCTTCCCTTTCATTCTTTCCGGTCATTCATGGGTCGGTTACGCCTGAGTTTGTCATAGTCCGTTGTATTTTTCAGGATTCGCGGTCTGTTCTCATCGTATTCCGGACTCAGAAGATTATATTTTGCATGATAGTATTTTGTGTGGATACCCGCAAGATAAAGCAACATATGGGGCAAAGCATCTGTCATGAATTTACGATGACGGGCTTCGATGACAGCCTGGAACATCTCCGGATTATGACGGATATACTCTTTCGAGCAATATATCCAGAAAGGTATCTCAAATTCATAATGGGCCAGAGGCCAGTCAATCACTGCTGAGTGGTTGCGGCAGATAAATCCCCGACTCCCTTCATAGCACTCTTCACCGTGATCGGGCATATAGATCACTATCGCATTCTGATGGGCAAAGCGCCGGACGATCTGATTGACGATGGAGTCATTGTACAGACAGGCATTGTCATAATAGCTTAGCATCTTCCGCTGTTTCGGGGTCAGGTCAGAGCGTACATCATCATATTGGGAGGCAAAGAAATGTGTCTGATTCTGAGGATAACGGTCTTTATAACTGACATGCTGTCCGATGAGATGGAAGATAATGAGATTATGTGATAACTGCTTGGGGTTCTTCGGATCAAAATTGAATTTCCGCTCTTTCAGGTTATTGTCATAATCCTCAAGAAGACCGGAATCATACTGATGCAATTCGGTGTTACGGGTATCAAATTCCTGATGACTCAGATCCGGATGGTTGAGGAAGAACCCGCCGCTGAAGTCATAGACCTCTTCATGCGCTTTGGGCAAGAACTGGTTGGTCAGGAAGGTCACATGGTATCCTGACTTCCGGAATATCTGCGGGAAGAGGGGATAATCACACCACTCTCCCTTCTCGCCGATGACATGCATGGAAAAGACATTCTTGAAGACATAACTCGTCAGATTCCAGCAGGACACGACATCATCGTAGTTGACCAGCAGACCTGACTTGCGTAAAGCGACCTGACGTGGAGTCGTCGGCATGAAATAGCCATCCAACTGCGAATGTACTTTGCCATAACTTTCTCCTATGATCAGTACAATATTCGGAGAATCATACGAGCAACTGTCTATCTTGACGTTTTTGGAAGCTTCAAGCAATTGTCCCAGTTGTTTCCCTGCCAAGTGGTTGGCATAAAGGCTGAACACGAGACGAGAGAAAGGTGTATAGAGTTGGGCATGATTGGATTCTGTCAACGTATGTTCGACCTGTCCTATTGAATTTCCTGAGAAAAGGTGTAAGATTTCCTTTTGATTCGTTGAACTTATCTGTCCGCACCAGATGAAGAGCAGGAGGACCACAGTCCCCACAACAGGATAAATAACAGGTTTTCCCATATTCAGGTCCCGTCTCCAACGTGTCGAGAAGACCTTCATGTTTACCGGCAGCAATTTCAGAATAAAACGCCGACAGGCATACAAGACATGAATCAGGATCAGTAAGAGTACCCATCCGACTTTACTGAAAATCACGCTGAAGGAGAACAACGAAGATATAGCTTCGCCGGCTTCTCTCCCATTGGTCTCACCTACCAGCATCAAGATGGACGGATTCAGTGTAGAACTGAAATTCACGTAGCAATAGATATCTGCCAGTGACGTGAAATAAAAGACAAAATACAGTATACCTCTGACAACGCGGCGTGCTTTTAATGGGATCAGAGCCAGAATGCAGCATAAGAGATATAGATCAAAGAACAGTTCTGCATACATGAACTCTGGTGAATTGTTTCCTCTGTGATCGGGCAGTACACACAAGGCACTTACCACGGCAAGAATAAACATAAACACGAAGAAACCTGAGTTTGCTTTGAGGGGATACAGGAATTTCCCCATCAAATGAGCAATCTTATTTAAATATCTCATTGAAAATCCGCTATTTAGATGCAAAGATAATTGAAATCAGGCAGAGAACAAAATTATTTCTCATTTTTTCACACACCGTAGAAATGAAGGAAACCGCTTTCTTACTGAACTTCAATCCAATCCGGCATATTCACTAATTTTACCGCATCTTCTTAACAAAACCCTTCAGATTCTAACCTTTCTTGGCTGAACAAGTATCTTGATTTTACTCGCCCTGATAATCTCCGTCTCTTTCCATTTCTTCAGCGACGACTTTCGGCACCAAATCGTCAATGGGCTGATGGTTCTGAATCCGGCGGCGGATATCTGTACTGCTGATATGTATGAGGGGGGCGTGCAAGACGCTCACGTGTTCTGGAAGCGTCCGCTCATCAATTGTGATACCTTCTCTAGGATAAACACATACAGAATAGTTGTCCAGAATATCCTGATAATGGTACCAGTCATCAAAATAGGCCCAATTGTCTCCTCCCACGAGCAGGACAAATTCCCTGTCCGGAAAATCCTTACTGAGTTCCTTCAAGGTATTCCATGTATAGGATGGCCGGGGGAGATGAAACTCATAATCTTTTGCCACCAAACCCGTTTCTCCTTTCAGCGCAAGTTGCATCAGATGAAACCGTTTGTCATCATCTAGAAGAGCCTCGTGCTTCTTCCAGGGATTTTGAGGAGTAACCATCAACCACACCTCATCCAATCCTCCCTTTTCCAGGAACTGGCGAGCCAATTCTATGTGTCCGTTGTGGATAGGATTAAAAGAACCTCCGTAAATGCCGGTTTTTATTTTCTTCATAATAGAGTTGTCCTATTGGGTTCTAGCAGAAAAGCACTTCATTCTAGAACAGTGTTACCTTTCAAAATTCAATGTATTCTGAATGGAATGGTTTTCAAGCAGGTGACTTCTACATAGCATAGAACTGGGTACAAAAAGCATATCTTTTACCACTAAAACCTATGGCCATCATCAATGATTTTCTTCTTCCACGAAACGCCTGACAAGTTCAAAAGCTTCTTTCTCTGCATCAGGAAGGACGGAATTGACGATGACATGATCGAATTTCGATGCAAAGGACAACTCGTATCCGGCTTTTGACAAACGTTGCTCTATCACTTCTGGTTGATCCGTATGGCGAGCTATCAGACGACGACGGAGTTCATCGATAGACGGTGGCTGAACGAACAAACTCAATGCTTTGTTACCATACTTCTTCTTAATATTGCACCCTCCTTTGACGTCTACATCGAAAACCACGTTCTGGCCTTCAGCCATCTGATGCTCAACTTGAGACTTCAATGTCCCGTAAAAGCGACCGGGATAGACTTCCTCATATTCGAGAAACTCTCCATTCCGGATTTTATTACGGAATTCATCTGCCGTCAGAAAGAAATATTCTACTCCATTTCTCTCAGTACCACGTGGTGCACGGCTCGTACAACTTATCGAGAAAGCCAACCGCAATTCAGGATGCTTCTCCATAAGGAAATTTACAATAGTACTTTTCCCGCTTCCGCTCGGAGCACTGAAGATAATTAATTTGCCTTGTCTCATCGTCCTATTATCACGGTCTGAAGATACGGTTTGTGGTCTGTCGCAAACCCATCAGACCAATAATTAAATTTTGACACGAAAGGCTCAACAGATGTTTTGTCTGCTGAGCCCAGCTATTGTATTTCTATTTAGATATTGATTTTTTCAGTAGTATATGACAACCGGCAGTTTTAAACGTCTTTTTTACAAGGCATTTAGCACCTGCTCCTTGATCTGTTCCAGTTCGTCTTTCATCTTGACCACGATGTTCTGCATCTCAGCCTGATTACTCTTAGAACCGGTCGTATTGATTTCACGTCCCATTTCCTGAGCGATAAAACCGAGTTTCTTTCCCACAGGACGGTCTTCATTCATCGTCTCTCTGAAGTATTTCAGATGGTTGGTCAACCGCTGTTTCTCTTCGCTGATATCCAGTTTTTCTATATAGTAAACCAACTCCTCTTCCAGGCGATTATTGTTATATTCGATTTCAGGTATCTCTTTCAGATGCTTGATGATATCTTCTTTTATCATTGGAACGCGAGCCTTCTCATAAGGTTCTATACCGGCCAGCAACTTCTCGATATTATCGACTTTCTCAGTAAACTTTTTCTGGAGGGCAGCACCTTCCTGCTTGCGGAAATCGATCAGATGTGTGAGGGCTTCTCGGATAACGCCTTGTGCGACGGCCCATTCCTCATCGTCCAGGTCAGTTGTATCAGGTTTGGTCGTCACATCCGGCATATTAATCAATATAGAATACCAGTCATGTGGTTCCGGAATCCCTGTACGATTGGATATTTCCTTGATTTGCTTGTAATAGTTATCTATCAGATCGGCATTGATTGGAGAAGCCTCCACAACAGTGTCCTGCTCTATCCAAATGGAAAAATCTATTTTACCGCGTTGCAATGCTTTCCCGATTGTTTGACGGATTTCCATTTCTTTTTCACGATAAACCGGAGCAATACGAGTGGAAAGATCAAGGCTCTTGGAGTTCAAGGATTTGATCTCAACATTGATTTTCTTTTCTTTGTAGGTTGCAACCGCTTTGCCGTAACCGGTCATTGACTGTATCATACTTACTTAGCGTTAATTTTCTGCAAAACTACAAAAAAATCGGGAAATTTGATTAACTTTGCGTCCTAATTAAGAAATTATTTTATCTATGTCGTGTATATTAAACATTGAGACGAGCACTAAATCCTGCTCTGTAGCTGTCAGCAATGACGGCAAAGTTATATTTAACGATGAAGATCATAGTGGCGCCAATCATAATGTAAAACTCGGAGCCTTTGTAGACGAAGCATTATCTTTTACTGATAACCATGCCATACCTTTGGATGCTGTATCTGTCAGCAGCGGTCCCGGCTCATACACCGGACTGCGTATCGGAACAAGTATGGCCAAAGGTCTCTGCTATGGACGCAGTGTCAAACTGCTCGGTATCCCGACATTGGAAGTGTTATGTGTCCCTGTACTGCTGCAGGAAATGATCAAGGAAGAAAATGCATTATTAGTCCCAATGCTTGATGCTCGAAGAATGGAAGTTTATTCTCAAGTCTTCGACCGTTCTTTGAAAGAAGTGAGGAAGATCGAAGCAAATGTTGTCACGGCCGATACCTATAAGATCTATTTGGACAAGGGGCCTGTCTATTTCTTCGGTGACGGAGCTGCCAAATGCATGGACATCATCAATCACCCCAACGCACATTTGATAAAGGGTATCGAACCGCTGGCCAAGAATATGATGCCTCTGGCAGAAAAGAGAATAGCAGAAGGGAAATTCGAAGATGTCGCTTATTTCGTTCCGTTCTACTTGAAAGATTTTGTTGCCACAAAGCCCCGCAAATTGCTCTAAAACTGTCTCATACCGGAATAGTGGTGATAGGGACAACACAACTGGTGGTAGTGACAAGACAACTGGTGACAGAACAGATCCTCAAGAGGAAGAATTAACGGTCCGGAAGCGATGATGATTATAATTAAATCGTAAAAAATGAATTTAGAAGGATTAGATTACAATACACAGCGTAGCAAACTTGTTCTGCCGGAGTATGGGAGGACTGTTCAGAAGATGGTCGACTATGCTATGACGATAGAGGACCGTGAAAAGCGGCAGAAATGCGCAGAGGCCATCATTGCGATCATGGACCGAATGTACCCTGAAGGACAGGATACAGAAGATCATCTGCACAAACTCTGGGATCACTTGGCTTTGATGAGTGGATTCAAGTTAGACGTAGATTATCCCTATGATATCCGGGAAGTCAAGAGTATGACGACATCCAAGCCGAAGCCGTTGCCTTACCCTATGCAAAAGATACCAGTGAAACACTATGGAAGTTTAATGTTCGAAACTTTCGACAAACTGAAGGACATGGAGCCGGGAGAAGAGCGTGACGAGTTGACCAGGATCGTCGCCAATCAAATGAAGCGCGATCTCGTGCAATGGAGTCACGGGCTGAATGATGACGAAAAGATAGCAGCCGATCTGGCAAAATTTACAGACGGAAAGATTCAATTGGACATCGACAAATTTGAATTTGACCGTAACCCGATGCAACAACCGTCACAGGTCCCTCTGGAGAACAATAGTAACAACAAGAGAAAGAGAAAATAAGCCTATGGAATCGTTCATCATCGAAGGTGGTCATCCCTTAAAAGGTACGATTACTCCTCAAGGTGCAAAGAACGAGGCGCTTGAAGTGATCTGTGCATCTATACTCACTTCAGAACCGGTAAGGATTCAAAATATTCCCGATATCCTTGATGTCAACAACCTTATTCAATTGTTGGTCGATATCGGCATGAAAGTAACACGAAATACAAGACACGATTATACCTTCCAAGCTGACCATCTCAACCTGGACTATCTGGGAAGCCAGGAGTTTGTCAACAAATGTTCAAAACTCCGCGGAAGTGTTCTGCTGATCGGTCCTCTATTGAGTCGTTTCGGCAAGGCGACTATAGCCAAACCGGGAGGAGATAAGATAGGTCGCCGCAGACTGGACACTCATTTCCAGGGATTCAAGGCACTGGGAGCAAGATTTGTCTACGATGAGAACCGCAGTACTTTCGAGATACAAGCAAAAAAACTTAAGGGAACTTACATGCTTCTCGGTGAAGCTTCTGTGACCGGAACTGCAAATATCATTATGTCTGCTGTTTTGGCAGAAGGGACCACAACCATATATAATGCCGCTTGTGAACCTTATATCCAGCAACTCTGCCACCTTCTTAATGCAATGGGCGCCAATATCAGTGGAATTGCCAGCAATCTGATCACAGTCGTGGGGGTGAAAGTACTCCACGGTGCCAAGCATGAGATATTGCCGGACATGATTGAGATCGGCTCGTTCATCGGCATGGCAGCTATGGTCGGAGAAGGTGTACGGATCAAGAATGTATCCTTGCAAAACCTAGGGATCATCCCGGATACGTTCAGACGCATCGGGGTCAAGATCAATGTCGACGGCAATGATCTGGTGATCCCCCAACAGAAACATTATGCTGTAGACACTTTCCTGGATGGGACCATTCTCACCCTAAGCGACGCACCATGGCCGGGACTGACGCCTGACCTGCTCTCAGTACTCCTGGTCGTAGCAACCCAAGCGCGTGGAACGGTACTCATCCATCAGAAGATGTTCGAAAGTCGGTTGTTCTTCGTAGATAAACTGATTGACATGGGAGCCCAAATCATTCTTTGTGACCCCCATAGGGCCGTTGTCGTCGGGCATGACAGAAAGAGGCAACTGAGGGCAGGACGCATGACCAGTCCTGATATTCGTGCCGGTATTGCTCTGTTGATTGCAGCGATGAATGCCAAGGGGACCAGTCGCATTGACAACATAGAACAGATCGACCGCGGGTATCAGAACATCGAGCAACGCCTCAACCACATCGGCGCAAAGATTACACGAGTCACTGAATAGTTTGCCGGACAGAGTCAAAAGGACAGAACAATATCCATCATGAAGGAAGACGAAGTATTTTATATCGGACGGTTAGGGAAGCATCATGGCGTAAAGGGAGAGATCAACTTCTTTTACGAGGATGATGTGTTCGACCAAGTCCAAGCAGACTATCTGATCCTCAAGATGGAAGGCATTCTTGTTCCGTTTTACTTGGAGAGTTACCGGTTTCAGAATGAAGGCACCGCTTACGTTAAATTCGAGGACATCGATACCGTAGACCAAGCCTGCGAACTGACAGGTTGTGAGGTCTTTTTCCCTAAGTCTCTAGCGGAAGAAACGGATGGTCCGCGTTTAGGAGCAGAGTTGGTGAATTATCAACTGACTGACGCCCAAAGCGGGAAAGTCATTGGAACCATCAAAGGCATCGATGACTCCACGGCAAATCTGCTTTTCCAGGTAGAGACAGCAGAAGGCAACTCTATACTTATCCCTGCATCTGAAAATTTGATCAACAATATAAATACAGAGGGGCATATCATTGAGATGAACCTGCCCGACGGACTATTGGACCTTTAGGTCTTGGATCGCCGCGAGAAACGGCACTCTTAGCCCAAAGAGAATACACCCCATCCGTTCGAAAGACTTAGTCCGCTTATTCATAATATCCTACAGAAATGAAGAAACAACAAATATGCATTCTCGGTTCCACAGGCAGTATCGGCACCCAGGCACTAGACGTCATCCGGCAACACGATGACCGGTATGAAGTGTATTGCCTTACTGCCAACCGCTCCGTTGAGAAACTGGCCCAACAGGCCCGCTTGTTCAACCCCGCTGCTGTCGTGATAGCCGATGAAAGTTATTATGCCCAACTCAAGCAAATGCTTGCAGATCATCCGGATATCAAAGTATATGCTGGGAAGAAGGCTCTGGATGAAATTGTGGAAGCAGGTCCGATAGATATGGTATTAGCAGCCATGACCGGTTTTGCTGGCCTCACCCCTACTATCCATGCCATTAAAGCGCACAAGAAGATATGTCTGGCAAATAAAGAGACCCTTGTCGTTGCAGGAGAACTCATCTGTAATCTGGCAAAAGAGTACCACGCTCCTATCCTGCCGGTAGACAGCGAGCATTCCGCCATTTTCCAAAGTATCGTAGGTGAAGGTGACAATCAGATTGAGAAAATCCTCTTAACCTGTTCAGGAGGACCATTCAGATTGTTCTCTTATGAGCAACTCCAGCACGTTACGGCAGCGCAGGCACTGAACCACCCGACATGGAATATGGGACCGAAGATCACGATAGACTCCGCTTCGCTTATCAACAAAGGGTTTGAAGTGATGGAGGCGAAATGGCTGTTCGGGGTACCTGCCACCAAAATACAGGTTCTCGTCCACCCGCAAAGTATCGTACATAGCGCCGTGCAATTTGTAGACGGTGCGGTCAAAGCCCAACTGGGCGTCCCTGACATGAGACTGCCTATCCAATATGCCTTCTCTTATCCTGACCGATTGCCCCTCAACGGAAAGCGGCTTGACCTGATACAAGTCGGCAAACTCGAATTCTTCGCCCCGGACGTGAAGAAGTTCAAATGCCTGGCACTGGCTTTCGATGCTATCCGAAAGGGAGGAAACATGCCCTGCATCCTCAACGCTGCCAACGAGATTGCGAATGCCGGTTTCCGTCAAGGAAAATGCTCTTTTATGGGAATGGCAGACATCATTGAGAAGACCATGCAGAAAGCGACCTTCGACAGTCATCCTGACTACGACATCTATATGAGTACCGATGCGGAATCACGTCAGATCGCGACAGAAATCATGGCGGGTCTTTCCTAATCAGAAAAGGGAATCAAGGATATCATACAGTCAAATGACTGTCATTCATACCACTTTCACCTATAAGACAGAAGAAAAGAAGAATCCGTCTCCACAGTCTACAACAGCCAAGAGGGACGTTCTCAGCAATATAATAGTATTACGAAAATTTTGGGAGGACATCAACTGATATCCTTTTAAAAGGAACAATAACAAGTAAATTCTTAAACAACAATGGAAGTATTTTTGATCAGATTGCTCCAGTTCATATTGTCAATCTCTCTCCTGGTACTGCTTCACGAACTCGGTCACTTCACAGCTGCCAAGATTTTTGGGGTAAGAGTACTGAAATTCTATCTTTTCTTTGATCCTTGGTTTCATCTTTTCGAGTTTAAGCCGAAGAACAGCGAGACGACTTATGGAATAGGCTGGCTTCCTCTGGGAGGATACACCGAAATAGCCGGTATGGTCGATGAGAGTTTCGATACGGAGCAGTTACATAAACCTGCCCAACCTTGGGAATTTCGGAGCAAACCGGCCTGGCAGCGCCTCATCATCATGGTGGCAGGCGTATTCGTCAATTTCATATTGGCACTATTCATCTACTCAATGATCATGTTCCATTGGGGAGATACCTATATCGCAGCAAAGGACATGACATACGGTTTCCAGTTTAATCAGGAAGCCAAATCTTACGGTTTCCAGGACCACGACATTCTTCTAGGTACAGACCGGGGAACCTTCAAGGACTTCAATGCCGACCTGTACAGAAACCTCAGCAAGGCGAAGACCTGTGATGTCCTGCGCAAAGGCCGTAAGGTGACGATCAAACTTCCCGGCGGCATGAACATGTTGGAAATGCTCAAGACATCCCCACAGTTCGTCCGTCCCTACTATCCTGCCAAGATCGACAGCGTAGCGAAGGGTGTCCCGGCAGCAAAGATCGGTATGAGGAAAGGGGACATCATCCTGGCTGTCAACGGTAAGAAGGTAGAAACTACTTTTGACGTCACTGACATACTGAAAGCAAAGTCACAGGATGTCAATAAGGGCATGACCCATCAGGACAGTGTCAACATCCTGACGATCCCCATCGTGTTCCGCCATGCCGGCAGTGCGAAAGTAGATACGACGAAGGTGACACTTACGGGAGATGCAAAACTGGGCGTCGTCTTCGCTACGCCCACCATCAACCAATATAAGAAGACCCACACCAGTTATGGCTTCCTCGCCAGTTTCCCTGCAGGAGTCAAGTACGGTTGGGATGTGCTGAAAGGTTATGTCGGAGACATGAAATACATATTCTCCAGTGACGGCGTAAAGAGTTTAGGCGGTTTCGGTGCCATCGGCAGTCTGTTTCCACCTACCTGGGACTGGTATATGTTCTGGAAAATGACCGCTTTCCTCAGTATCATCCTGGCATTCATGAACATTCTGCCTATCCCCGCATTGGATGGCGGGCACGTCTTATTCCTGCTCTATGAGATCATCACACATCGAAAACCGAGTGAGAAATTCCTCGTCAGGGCAGAAGCGGTCGGAATAGGTATTCTACTGTTGCTACTGGTAGTCGCGAATCTGAATGATGTCCTGCGATGGCTGGGCGTCATGTAGCGGCACATCTGTCAAACACGGAGACAAGCATCGGGAAATACTTCACGGAATACCATAATTGACAAAGAGAAAGGATCCTCTATCACGGGGGATCCTTTCTCTTTTTATATTCAAACCCTAAAGAGTATCAGATAGCCGAGACACCATCAGAAAGGTCGACCTTCTTCCATTCAACTCCATCCTCGTTCATTTCTGACATAAGATCCAATATCACCCATCAGAAGGTCGACCTTATTCCATTCAACTCCATCTCTATTTTCATCATCGAAAAACAGTTCAGAATAGAGAAGAGATTCTAAAGCAATCCTAAAGGATTTTTATGACAAAAATGCTTATATTTATTAATTTCTGATGCAGAATGAGAAATATTCAAAGAAATCCCGCATATTTTATCAATTTCATATTGCAATCTGAAAGTTTATTTGTACTTTTGTATCCCATTTGATAGAGAAATCAGCAAAACCCGAATTATATGCAACAAGTAAAGAGAGATGGATTGTATGATGCCGCCAATGAGCATGATGCTTGTGGTGTCGGCATGGTAGTAAATATCCATGGAAACAAAAGTCATGAACTCGTCGACAATGCCCTGAAGGTTTTGGAAAATCTTCGCCATCGTGGTGCTGAAGGAGCAGATGGAAAGACCGGAGATGGTGCCGGCATACTGCTCCAGATCCCTCATGAGTTCATTCTGCTTCAAGGTATTCCTGTTCCAGAAAAAGGCAAATATGGCACAGGATTAGTTTTTTTGCCCAAAGATGAAAAACGCCAACAAGAGATCCTCGCCATTATGATCGAGGAAATCGAACGTGAAGGTCTCTCGCTGATGCATCTGAGAAATGTCCCCACCAACTCAGACTGTCTTGGCGAGGCTGCATCTGCCAGTGAACCTGACATCAAACAGGTTTTCATCACAGGCGTGACAGATGACAAACTCGATTCTTTCGAACGCATGCTCTACACGGTCAGGAAAAAGATCGAGCAACGCGTACCTGATAAAGACTTTTATATCTGTTCCTTATCGAGCAAGACCATTGTTTACAAGGGGATGCTCTCCAGCCTCCAATTGCGCCAGTACTATCCTGACCTGACCAACAACTACTTTACCAGTGGTCTAGCACTTGTACACAGTCGGTTCAGCACGAATACCTTCCCGACATGGAGTCTGGCACAACCTTTCCGCTTTCTCTGTCACAATGGTGAGATCAACACCATCCGAGGCAACAGGAGTTGGATGAAAGCCCGTGAATCTGTCCTTTCTTCCAAGGCACTCGGAAATATCAAGAACATATCCCCTATCCTGCAACCCGGAATGAGTGATTCCGCCAGTTTGGACAATGCATTGGAATTCTTCGTCATGAGCGGATTGTCATTGCCCCATGCAATGGCAGTGCTCATACCTGAGAGTTTTAATGACAAGAACCCTATCTCTGACGAACTCAAGGCTTTCTATGAGTACTACTCCATCCTGATGGAGCCGTGGGACGGCCCGGCAGCACTGATGTTCAGTGACGGCCGTTATGCAGGAGGCATGCTGGACCGTAACGGCCTCAGACCTGCACGCTATGTCATCACTAAGAATGACACGATGGTTGTCGCCTCTGAAGTGGGTGTCATGGATTTCGAGGCGAGTGAGGTCGTCAAGAAAGGCCGCCTGAAACCGGGTAAGATACTTTTGGTAGATACGAAAGAGGGCAAGATCTACTATGATGATGAAATCAAGGAACAATTAGCCGCTGAACACCCCTATCGGGAATGGCTGAAAGAGAACCGGATACAATTAGAAAACATACACAGCGGGCGTAAGGTTCCTAACAATATCGACAACCTGATCAGAAAAGAAGTTGAATTCGGCTTTGGTGCCGAGGATGTCAACGATACCATCATCCCGATGGCTACACAAGCCAAGGAACCTACCAGTTCAATGGGAAATGATACCCCTCTGGCAGTCTTGTCTGACAAACCTCAGACTTTCTTCAACTATTTCAGGCAGCAATTCGCCCAAGTGACCAACCCGGCAATCGATCCTATCCGCGAAAAACTCGTCATGAGTCTGACGGAATATATCGGCAGGGTCGGAAGGGGCATATTGAATCCGGACGCTTCCAACTGCAAGATGGTCAGATTGCCTTATCCTATTTTGACGAACGGACAACTCGACCTTCTGTGCAATATCAGATACAAAGGATTCAAGACCATCAAACTCCCGATTCTCTTCGAGCGCTCCAAGGGTGAAGAAGGTCTCCATGAAGCCTTGGAAGACTTGTGTCAGAAAGCAGAAAAGAGCGTTGACGACGGATACAATTATATCATCCTCAGCGACCGCAATGTCGATGAGGAACATGTTGCCATCCCATCGCTGCTCGCCACCAGTGCTGTACACCACTATCTGATAGAGGTGGGCAAACGTGTGCAGACGGCTTTGATTGTGGAGAGTGCTGAGATCCGAGAGGTTACTCATGCCGCCTTACTACTGGGTTATGGAGCATCGGCTCTATGTCCTTACTTGACTTATGCTATCCTCTACGACCTCGTCAAACGGGGGAAGATCCAGGAAAACTATGCTACAGCTGAAAGCAACTATATCGAGGCTGTCAAGAAGGGCCTGTTGAAGATCATGGCAAAAATGGGCATCTCCACTATCAGGAGTTACCGCGGTGCACAGATCTTCGAAGCCATCGGGCTGTCCGAGAACCTGCTCAAGGCCTATTTCGGGACAGACATCAGTACGATCGGCGGCATCGGCCTCAAGCAAATCGCCAAAGACGCCATCGCCATGCACGACAAAGCTTTCGACAAGAAAGAGAAATACGATTTCCTTCCGAATCTCGGAGAGCAGCATTATCGCAAAGACGGTATCCTGCATGCCTGGAATCCGGAAACGATTGCAACGTTACAACTTGCGACGCGTACAGGAGACTATCAGTTGTTCAAGAAATTCGAGAATCTAGTCGATCAGAAACCTAAGCCAATATTCCTGCGCGACTTTCTGGAAGTCAAGAGCAACCGCAAACCTATTCCAATCGATGAAGTAGAGCCTGTAGAGCAGATCGTCAAGCATTTCGTCACCGCAGCTATGAGTTTCGGAGCACTTTCCAAGGAAGCCCACGAATCGCTGACATTGGCAATGAACTCCTTGGGAACGCGGAGCAATACGGGTGAAGGCGGAGAAGACAGTTACCGCTTCCACAATACGATAGACGGTATCAGTTTGTCGAACAAGACCAAGCAGGTTGCCAGTGGTCGTTTCGGTGTGACAACAGAATATCTGATCAATGCAGAAGAAATCCAAATCAAGATAGCACAGGGTGCAAAACCTGGAGAAGGCGGACAATTGCCCGGTTTTAAGGTGGATGAAGTGATCGCCCGGACGCGCCACTCCATTCCCGGCATTTCCCTGATCTCTCCTCCCCCACACCACGACATCTATTCGATTGAAGACCTGAAACAGTTGATCTTCGACCTGAAGAATGTCAATCCAAATGCTATCATCAGTGTCAAACTCGCAGCAGAAAGCGGTGTAGGCACAATCGCCGCAGGAGTTGTAAAGGCCAAGGCTGACCTTGTGGCGATCTCCGGTGCCGAAGGTGGTACGGGTGCCACACCTGCGTCCAGCAGACGCTGGGCAGGCATCTCTCCCGAGATAGGACTGTCTGAGACCCAACAGACATTGGTCAAGAACGGTCTCCGCTCTTTGGTGCGCCTGCAAGTCGACGGTCAGTTGAAGACCGGACGGGACATCATCGTCATGGCTTTGCTGGGTGCAGAGGAATTCAGTTTCGGAACGGCACCCCTGATCACTCTGGGCTGTGTCATGATGAGGAAATGCAACAAGAACACATGCCCGATGGGTGTCGCTACCCAGGATCCCAAACTGCGTGCGCATTTCCGCGGCGACTACCATTACGTCATCAACTATTTCACGTTCCTGGCCCAACAGGTGCGGGAGTATCTGGCTGAAATGGGATACAAGACATTAAATGAAATTGTCGGACATACCGAGTTCTTGTCACAAAAGAAGGTGACTAATCCTAAATATGAGACACTCGACTTCAGTAGAATGCTCTTTAAGGAAAAGGGAGACTCCAGTCTATACTGCACGAAGAAACAGGATAACGACTTGAGCAATATCCTCGATCACCAGTTGATCAACGGCTCTCAAAAGGCTATCGATCATCAGGAAGAAGTCAATCTGGACTTCACGATCCGCAATACAGACCGTGCCGTTGGCACCATGCTCAGTGGCGTCATCACGAAGAAATACGGAGCAGAAGGACTCCCTGAAGATACCATCAATGTCAAATTCAAAGGGTCTGCAGGACAGAGTTTCGGCGCCTTTCTGGTCAAAGGCGTTGACTTCAAACTGGAAGGTGAGACCAACGATTACTTCGGCAAAGGCTTGAGTGGCGGAAGAATATCCATCGCTCCTCCTATCCGCTCCAACTACAATGCTGAGGACAATGTCATCGCAGGTAACACAGGACTCTACGGAGCCACAAGCGGAGAACTCTATATCAATGGTCAGGTGGGCGAACGCTTCGCCGTACGCAATTCCGGTGCCATTGCTGTCATAGAAGGCGCAGGTGACCACTGCTGCGAGTATATGACAGGAGGAAGAGTCGTCGTACTGGGGACCACCGGCCGCAACTTTGCAGCAGGTATGAGTGGCGGTGTCGCATACGTATGGGACAAGAAGCACAATTTCGACTACTTCTGCAATATGGATATGGTCGAAATCAATCTCGTAGAGGAGACCAGTTACAGAAAAGAACTGCATGAACTCATCCGACAGCATTATCTCTATACGGGTTCCAAACTTGCCCGTATGATGGTGGATGACTGGAACCACTATGTGGAAGAATTCATCCAGGTAGTACCTATCGAATACAAGAGGGTACTGCAGGAAGAACAAGTCAGAAAACTGCAACAGAAGATTGCAGATATGCAACGTGATTATTAAATTCGCCCCACGCCTGTCAGGAACCTTCAAGGCAAACTGGCAGGCAGGGAATGAAAGGAAAAGAAAATGGGAAATCCAAAAGTATTTTTAACTATACCGAGAAAAGAAGCCGGTTACAGACCAGTTCACGACCGAATACATGATTTCGGGGAAGTGGAACAGACTTTGAACAGCAATGACCGCCAGTTACAGGCATCCCGATGCATGGACTGTGGTGTCCCTTTTTGCAATTGGTCCTGCCCTTTGGACAATAAGATTCCGGAATGGAATGACGCTGTCTATAAAGGTGACTGGCAGTTGGCTTATAAGATCCTGACCTCCACCAATGACTTTCCTGAGTTTACAGGACGCATTTGTCCGGGCCTATGCGAAAAGGCGTGTGTATTGAACCTCATGCTTCATGAGCCGACCACGAACAGGGAAAACGAGTGTGCCATCGTAGAGCATGCTTTCGAAGAGAATTTCGTCCAGCCCAATATCCCTGAACGCAATGGGATGAAGGTGTGTGTCATAGGCGCAGGACCTGCAGGTTTATCCGCTGCAACGCGATTGAATCAGGCCGGTTATCAGGTGACCGTACTCGAAGCTCGTGAAAACAATGGCGGGCTGCTGCGCTTCGGCATTCCGAATTTCAAACTGAACAAGGAGATCATTGACCGCAGGATCAAGATTCTTGAGAAGGAAGGGATCGTATTCAAATACAATCAGAAAATAGACACGACTAAACTCCCCGGGAATTATGATGCGTACGTCATCGCAACGGGAACACCGGTCGCACGTGACATGAAAGTACCGGGCAGAGACCTGGACGGCATCTATTTGGCACTGCAATTGCTGTCCCAGCAGAACCGTGTCCTTGCCGGACAGGAATTCAGCAAAGAAGAACGCATTACAGGAAAAGGAAAAGACGTGCTTGTCATCGGCGGCGGCGATACCGGATCGGATTGTATCGGAACCGTTCACAGGCAAGGTGCCAAGAGCGTGACGCAAATAGAGATCATGCCCAAACCGCCTGTAGGTCCTGAAGATCCCAAGAATCCTTGGCCGAATTGGCCGAGAACATTGAAGGTCACTTCAAGTCATGAAGAAGGCTGTACACGGCGATGGAACATCAACACTTTGGAATTCCTCGGCAAGAACGGCAAACTGACGGGTGTTAAGGTCCAACCCATCACATGGGTGCCTAATCCTGAGGGAGGACGCCCACTAATGAAACCTGCAGGCGAACCTGAGATCATCAAGGCGCAAATGGTCCTGCTGGCAATGGGATTCCTCCGGCCACAGCAACCTGATTTTGCAAAGAATGTGTTTGTTGCAGGTGATGCTGCCAGCGGTGCGTCATTGGTCGTACGGGCTATGGCCAGTGGCCGTGAAGCAGCGGAGAAAGTAGACGCATTTCTGCAGAAGAAGTAAGCAGAATATGACTTTTGCATAAAAACTCAAATAGAGACGGATTGTTGCTGTCAAAAAAGGCTGCATCAATCAGATAGAGAAAAGGCCATTGACAACCCCATGAGGGTGTGCCAATGGCTTTTTTATTTTCAGGAAACGCCCTCACCAATTTTTCTTCAAGTATAAATCTACAACCGATTCAGGGGGTTCGGAAAGGTCTAATCTACCCTTCGAGAAAGGGAGGTTCTACCATTCGAGAAAGGCAGGCCCTTGTTTCGAGAAAGTCAGCGCTCTCTTTCTCGAAAGATAAAATCGTTTTTCGAGAAAGGCTTTCGGCGCCTTTTCGCTGAGGTGTCAGAAGTATTGGGAAAAGGACAACTTTCACTAATAACCGTTTGCTCTATCCCCACGATGTCGCGCCTTTACATCTTTAGAAAGGCTTCAACAAAATCATTAAAAAATCTTCCGTAATCAGATTGTAACTTACATTTAAACATCCCGTAACATCCGTGACTTATCTTTGCACTTAAAATAACGGAATGATGAGTATCATTTATTTGTGCATGATCATATTTCTATTATGCCTTGCTCTATTCGATCTTTCAGTCGGTGTAAGCAATGATGCGGTCAACTTTCTGCAGCCGTCTATCGGGGCCAGGGCAGTGAAGTTTAGGACGATGATGATCGTTGCCTCATGTGGCGTAATAGTAGGGGCTATGTTGTCATCGGGAATGATAGATATCGCCAGGAACGGGATCATGATGCCGGCTCAATTCTCTTTTAAGGATGTGATGATCATCTTTCTTGCCGTCATGGTAACAGATGTCATAGCTTTGGATGCCTTCAACTCATTGGGATTGCCTACCTCTACGACAGTTTCCATCGTGTTTGACTTGCTCGGAGGGACTTTTGCTCTGTCGACCATTAAGGTAATCTCCGACAGTTCTCTGTCTTATAATACCCTGCTCAATTCCGGCAAAGCATTGAATATCATCATCGCGCTGTTCGTCTCTGTGGTGATTGCCTTCGTTCTCGGTCTAATCGTCATGTGGGTGGCACGAATTTTATTTACTTTCAGTTATAAGAAACATCTCAAATATATCATCGCCGTTTTCGGCGGTCTCGCGTTTACCGTCCTCGCCTATTTCATCTTCTTCAAAGGTCTGAGAACAAGTCCCTATTGTTCTGAATCATCTGGTAATTTTATAGAAGCCCATACGCTGTGGTTGCTTCCCGTTACCTTCGTCGTATCTACAATCGTCATAGAACTTCTCCATCTGCTGCACGTCAATATTTTCAAGTTGATCGTGCTCTTTGGGACTTTTGCGCTGGCACTGGCTTTCACGAGGAATGATCTCGTCAACTTTATCGGCGTTCCCCTTGCAGGATTAAGTTCCTATCAGGACTTCATGAACAATGCCCACAACATAACTCCATCGGATTTTATGATGAACACCCTGACGCCCAATGTCAAGACACCGCCACTCTATCTGCTCATCGCCGGCATCATCATGCTCATTGCTATGGGCAGGTCGCAGAGAGTACAGAAGGTCATCCAGACTTCCGTCGATTTATCCAGGCAGGATGAAGGGGATGAGATGTTCGGCAGTTCCAAAACTGCCCGGGCCCTGGTCCGCTTCACGCAGAACACGGGGAATACTCTCAACCGGTTTGTTCCTACCCCACTGAAGAATTGGATCAGTTCCCGCTTTGACAAAGACAATATCATCCTATCAGATGACAAGG
Organism: Segatella cerevisiae; assembly: GCF_024054555.1. GTDB lineage: Bacteria > Bacteroidota > Bacteroidia > Bacteroidales > Bacteroidaceae > Prevotella > Prevotella cerevisiae. The sequence continues at coordinate 45,492 of NZ_JAMXLY010000014.1, forward strand.
CTGCCTTTGATCTCGTCAGGGCATCGGTCAATCTGGTCTTGAGCGCCGTATTGATCACGATCGGGACCAACTGCAAATTGCCGCTTTCGACCACCTATATTGCTTTTATGGTTGCTATGGGCACTTCTCTCGCAGACCGGGCGTGGAGTCGTGATACGGCAGTTTTCCGTGTGACGGGTGTCCTGAGTGTCATCGGGGGCTGGTTCATTACCGCAGGCGCCGCCTTCATCATAACGGGTCTGGTATGTCTGCTGATGTATTTCGGGGGCTTTCCTGTACAACTCCTTTTCGTGGTTCTTATCGTTTTCCAAATCATCCGTTCCAACCGCAAACCTGTCAGCAAGGAGAAAACGCAGAACCAGGATGAGGATTCTTTCAGACTGATGATGCGTGTCAGGGATCCGGAGCTGGTCTGGGATATCTTAAAGAAACATGTCAGCCGGACCCAAAGTCACGAGAACCGCTTTGCGCTGAAAGAGTATAATCAGATCATGAACGGACTGGCAAATGAAGATATGAAAGGTCTTCAGCATGCGGATAAAGAGTTGAAGAGCGAACAGAACAATTTGAAGAAATACAGACGCCAGGAGATGCTTGGACTGAAGAGGAGCCCGCAGGATATTGCCATTGAGCGGAACACCTGGCTCCACTTGGGAGCCAACGCTAACCAGCAATTCCTCTATAGCCTGAGACGGATGCTCGATCCGATCAAGGAGCATGTGGACAACAGTTTCAGTCCGCTACCGGCCAATTATGTCCAGGAATTTCTGCCGATGCTGCAGCATATCAATGACTTGATGAAAAATACGGAGGCCGAGATTTCTGAAGGGCATTATCATAATTACCGGGAGATACTGGCTGAAGCTGACGAATGTAAGGATGAACTTGCCATCCTCCGCAAGAAACACCTCAAACGGATACAGGAGGGTGATACCAGTCAGATGCAGATCAATCTGCTCTATCTCAACATCCTGCAGGAGAGTCAGGAATTCCTGAGTGTGATGCGACACCAACTCAGGGCTGCCAAGAGATTCATGGAAAACTGACCCGTTCTGTCCCATACCGGTCAAGACAAGAGGGAACATCCGACAAATGATTGAGACGAACTCTATCTGTCAATGTTTTATTAATTAACGAAAAAGAAAGATAAATTATCAGTAACCCTAGGGTATAAAGAAAAGATTTTATAATTTTGCAATGAGTCTATAAGCCTTCAGAAGGCGTTACCAATTGAAAAATTTAACCCTATCACCAATGAATTTACAACATGCTCAACTCATTGCGGCAATGATCGACTACGATCAAGGAGATCCTGTTCGCATCCAACATTTCATGAAAGTCCACAACTTTGCTGCAGCTATCGGGACACTAGAGGGAATCGATGCAGAGACCCAGTTTGTCCTCGAGACTGCCGCTATCGTCCATGACATCGGCATCCACATGGCAGAGAAGAAATACGGCAGCAGCAATGGCAAGTTCCAAGAGAAAGAAGGTCCTGCAGAAGCTCAAAAACTCCTGAACGAAATCGGAGGCTATACGCCTGAACAAATCAACCGGGTCATGTTCCTGATCGGACATCACCACACCTATAATCATATCACGGGCATCGACTACCAGATCCTCGTGGAAGCGGATTTTCTAGTGAACATTCTGGAGGACCAACTCGGTATCTCTGCCGCTGAAAGCATAAAGGAAAAGATATTCAAGACAAAAACTGGCATACGGTTTCTGGAAAAGCAATTCGAGGCAAAAAGGAAATAAAAAAACGCCGCGACGTCTACCGACGGCGCGAGCGCTACTTATTAGAATATTGAAAGATAGATTGATTATCTTCTTAGGTCCCGCAAAGCCTTCAACCATACGGGGATATATATGTTATTACAAAAGGTTATTGTCGAATATTTATCTATAACTAGGAAACGATACACATCATTTTTGCTGATCTTCATGAATATCGGCAATAGCTCGTCCACTGGGTTCATTGACCTTCTTGAAACGGGCATCCCAGGCTAAGGCTTCAGCTGTAGAGCAAGCGACACTCGGAACGGAAGGCACAGAACGTGCGGCACTGTCTGATGGGAAATGCTCTGCAAAAATACTTCTGTAATAGTATTCTTCTTTATTGCGTGGCGGATTGATGGGGAAACGCTCTGCAGCATGCTTCATCTGGTCATCGCTGACCGCAGAGGCCGTAACTTGCTTCAAAGTATCTATCCAAGAATATCCTACACCGTCAGAAAACTGTTCCTTCTGTCTCCACGCAACTTCCTCGGGCAACATGTCCGCAAAAGCCTCACGGACGATTTTCTTTTCTATTGTCTTCCCCGGACACATCTTGGCTTTGGGGTTCGTTCGCATGGCGACATCCAAAAACTCTTTATCCAGGAAAGGTACTCTGCCTTCTACACCCCAAGCTGCCAAACTCTTGTTGGCTCTCAAACAGTCATACTGATAAAGTTTGGCGAGTTTGCGGACTGTTTCTTCATGAAAAGCCTGTGGACTCGGTGCCTTATGGAAATAGAGGTAGCCTCCGAAAATCTCGTCAGCTCCCTCACCGGAGAGAACCATCTTGATGCCCATCGACTTAATCACGCGTGCCAACAGATACATCGGGGTAGAGGCACGGACGGTCGTCACATCATAACTTTCGATAAAGTAGATGACGTCCCTGATGGCATCCAACCCTTCCTGAATGGTATAGTTGATCTCATGGTGCACAGTACCGATATAGTCGGCGACAAGTTTTGCCTTAGCCAGATCTGGTGCACCTTTCAGCCCAATGGCAAAAGAGTGCAGACGGGGCCACCATGCTACGGAATTGCCGTTGTCCTCTACACGATGACCGACAAACTTCTCTGCTACTGCTGCTATGATCGAGGAGTCCAGTCCGCCGCTGAGCAATACCCCATAAGGGACATCGCTCATCAACTGATGCTTGACGGCTCCCTCCAAAGAATCGTGAATGGCCTTTACACTGGAGTCATTGTCCTTTACGGCATCATAACTGAACCAGTCTCTGACATAATAGCGCTTCATGCCCGGGTTCTTGCTCCAATAATAATGCCCAGGAAGAAAGGGTTCATAATGGTCACACTCCCCTTCCAAAGCTTTCAATTCACTGGCAGTATACACTTTCCCGTCTTTGTCATATCCGATGTAAAGTGGAATGACGCCAATAGGATCACGGGCGATCAGAAAACTGTCATCCTCGGCATCATATAAAGCAAAGGCAAAAATTCCACTGAGTTTCTCCAGCAGTTTTTCTATGCCTTTCTCCGTAATTCCCGACTTTTTCAGTTCACGGTAGAGAGCGAGGATAACCTCACAATCACTGCCGGTCTGAAACTGATATACGCCTGCGAACTCTTTGCGGATAGCCTGATGGTTGTAGATCTCTCCATTGACGGAAAGGATCTGCTTCTTATCAGGTGAGAACAAAGGTTGCTTTCCTGATTCAGGATCGACAATACTGAGTCGTTCATGAGTCAGAATAGCAGACTTCCCACAATAAATGCCACTCCAGTCCGGTCCGCGATGACGAATCTTACGACTCATAGTCAGAGCTTTCTGACGGAGTTCTGGAGTTTGTTCCTTAATATTGAAGATGGATACTATTCCACACATATATTATAAATCTATTTATGTTATTAAAGTTTGCTGACTTTTTCAAATTAAAAAGGGTCTCCGGATCATTTCCGGATTCCAAGAGAAATGCTTGACGTCTTTCAATTTTCAATGGACCGATATATTTTCTTACGATCGGAATGAGTAACAAGGGCCTTCCATCGAGGACTCACCATCCTCGACGGAACGGCCTATCAATTTGGCATCAAAAACATATAAGTTATTTTCCTCAAAGGCATCCGGAGATCAATAATTATAAGCAGATTCTCCATGTTCATAAATATCGACACCCTCCTCTTCCTCACGTGGGGCAACTCTGATTCCGACAAGTTTATCCACGATCTTGAATAAGATAAATGTAATCACGGCACTATAAACGATTGAGAACAATGTGGCGGCCAACTGCACCCCTAACTGATGCCAGTTCCCATAGAGTGCACCGTCAACGCCTCCTGTCACTGCCTTGGTAGCAAAGACACCGGTAAGTATAGATCCTACAATACCTCCGATACCATGAACGCCGAAAGCATCCAGTGAATCATCGTATTTAAATTTCGTCTTGACCACTGCCACCATAAAGAAGCAGACGATGCCTGTGGCGAGGCCGATGGCACAAGCTCCCAGTAGTCCTACTGATCCTGAAGCCGGAGTAATGGCTACAAGTCCTGCGACCGCACCTGTACATACACCTACTGTCGTCGGCTTGCGATTGAATATCCAGTCAATGGTCATCCATGTCAGTGCTGCAACACAAGTGGCGACATGTGTCACCAGGAAAGCATTGGCATCCAACCCGTCAGCAGTCAAACCACTGCCAGCATTGAATCCGAACCAACCCAGCCAAAGACAGGCAGCGCCGATGAATACGAAGGGGACACTATGTCCCGGAATAGGTTTGCCGGGGCGATAATCCCTGCGTTTGCCTAATAACAAAGCCATCATAAGGGCAGAAATACCTGCATTGATATGAACGACTGTGCCACCTGCGAAATCGATGACACCCAGTTGCTGCATCCAGCCACCGCCCCAGACAAAATGTGCCATTGGGTAATAGGCGAAGATCGACCATAAGATCGTAAAGAGCAAAAATCCGGAAAACCTTATCCGCTCAGCAAAGGCGCCGATGATCAAGGCGGGCGTGATAACAGCGAACATACACTGGAACAGGACAAAACTTATCTCCGGGACATTAGCCGGAGTGACGACTGAAGAAGTCGTGACACCATGTAAGAACAATTTGTCAAATCCTCCTATGAAGAATCCTGGCAGAGTACCGCTCAAACTTTTGCCAAAGACAAAACTATAACCGAAAAATACCCATAAAAGACTGACGACTGCCGTACACATCAGGCATTGCATGAGGATACTCAGGACATTTTTCTGACGAACTAATCCACCATAAAACAAAGCCAGTCCCGGAATGGTCATAAACATCACCAATACTGTCGCCATTGTCAGCCATGCCGTATTGCCACTATTAATCGCAGGTGTTGCACCTTGAGCAAAAATCGTCATTGGCATAGTAAACATCAATACAGTCAAAGCTTCTATTTTCTTTTTAAACTGTTTCATATTGTTTATCCTTTTTAATCTATTACCAACTACTTTTCTTGTTCTGCATTATAAAGGGCAATATTCCCCCGCTCATGGGTTCTGATCCTGATGGCGTCTTCCACAGGAATGACAAAGATCCGACCATCGCCGATCTCACCAGTATAAGCAGCTTTCTCAATGGCATCAATCGTCTTTTCAACATTCTTATCACGAACCACTACATTCACCAACGTGCGTTCAATACAACTTGTCTTGTAACAAACTCCCCGGAAAATACGAGCCTGTCTCATTTTCCCTTCACCGCGGACATCATAGTAGGAAAACCACTCAATGTCTGCAGCAAGTAAAGCTTCTCTCACATCCTCAAATCTTGTCTTCCGGATGATTGCCTCAATCTTCTTCATATCGTACCTCTCTTTTCAAATTTTATTGCAATTACCTTATTTATTCATGGTCAAATAAACAGCCATTTCGAAACATAACGATTATTATTTCTGCAAAGTTATATCTTTTTGTCATAAAGTAGAGCATAAAGTATTCTTTTTGATATTTTATTTTGTATACTATTTCATACTGTTACATAATACGGGATATTATACTACAGATTGTAACAAATATGCTAGAATATCTACCAAATGGAAATATCGTAAAAATTTTAATCATTTTTGTGCTTATTATGTTTCATATTCGAACTAAACGTTATATATTTGCAGTGAGATATAAACGATTTTTACCAAAAACAAGAAAAAAGATAACATAATGTCACAAACCATTCATTTCACCAAGATGCAAGGTGCGGGCAATGATTACATCTATATTAATACCTTATTATATAAGATTCCAGACCCCGTTGCAGAGGCAATCAAGTGGAGTTCTTACCACACAGGGATAGGCAGCGATGGCTTGATCCTGATCGGTAAACCTGAGGCAGAGACAGGCGCTGACTTTTCCATGAGGATCTTCAATGCAGACGGTTCTGAAGCGATGATGTGCGGAAACGGAAGCCGATGTGTCGGGAAATACCTTTTTGAAAAGGGGATGACGACAAAGACTTCCATCCGACTCTTGACAAAATCGGGTATCAAAATCCTGCAACTCCATCTCTCAAAGGAAAAACCGGAGAAGGTTGAATATGTTACCGTAGATATGGGTGAGCCCCAAACAGAGGTACCTGAACAATTCACAGGTCATCACCCTGAGTTGGAAGGTGCGTTGAAGGGTGTGAAAGGTGTATTTGTCTCAATGGGCAATCCGCATTATGTGTTGTTCGTCGATGATCTTTCCAAACTAGATATTGTCAAATACGGCAGCCAACTTGAAAGGAATGAGGCATTCCCACAAAGATGCAATATAGAATTTGCACAGAAAACGGGACTGAATCAATACCGTACACGGGTATGGGAAAGAGGCAGCGGCGTCACCCAAGCTTGCGGAACAGGGGCTTGTGCCACAGCCGTAGCAGCCATCTCTACTTCCGGCAATACTGAAAAGAAAAAGATTGTCATGGATGGAGGGACTTTGGAGATAGAATGGGACAAGAAGAGCAACCATATCTATCTGACCGGACCTGCAGAATTTGTCTTTGAGGGAGATATCCCCTTATAACTTCAAAGAAAAGAAATAGAAATATACAGCAAACTATAACAACAAGAGGAATCGATTATGGCATTAGTAAACGAAAACTTTTTAAAATTACCAGGAAATTATTTATTCGCGGACATAGCAAAGAAAGTCAACGCCTACAAGGTATCACACCCGAAACAGCGGGTCATCAGTTTGGGAATCGGAGACGTAACCCGTCCGCTCTGCCCAGCTGTGATTGAAGCCATGCATAAAGCCGTTGAAGAAATGGCTCATAAAGAGACTTTTAGAGGTTACGGACCGGAAAGAGGTTATGACTTTCTCCGAGAGGCAGTAGCAAAGAATGACTTTGCGCTCCGTGGTATTCATATAGATCCAAGTGAGATATTCATTAACGACGGTGCGAAAAGCGATACTGGAAACTTTCAGGATATCCTGCAACGGGACAATACGATCGGGGTTACAGACCCTATCTATCCTGTCTACATTGATTCAAATGTCATGGCAGGCAGAGCCGGAGAACTGAGAAACGGCAGTTGGAGTGACATCACTTACATGCCTTGTACACAAGAGAACAATTTTATCCCTCAGATTCCGGATCACCGCGTCGACATGGTGTATTTGTGTTATCCGAATAACCCTACAGGCACGGTCCTGAAGAAAGAAGAACTGAAGATGTGGGTGGACTACGCCCTGAAGAATGACTCTCTGATTCTCTATGATGCAGCTTATGAAGCATTTATCAGGGAAGAGGATGTTCCCCACTCCATTTACGAAATACGTGGGGCAAAGAAATGTGCCGTAGAATTCCACAGTTATTCCAAGACCGCCGGTTTTACCGGTGTCCGCTGTGGCTATACAGTCGTTCCTAAAGAGGTCACAACGACTACAGAAGACGGCAAGCAACGCGTGGCTCTCAACCAGATATGGATGCGCCGCCAAAGTACGAAATTCAACGGAACAAGTTATATCAGTCAGCGTGCTGCCGAAGCTATCTATACAAAGGAAGGGAAAAGGCAGACCCGTGAGACGATCGACTATTATCTGGAGAATGCACGCATCATGCGCGAAGCTCTGACCCAATTGGGATTTACTGTCTATGGTGGAGTTAATGCTCCTTACCTCTGGGTCAAGACACCAGACAACACCCCGGGATGGAAATTCTTTGACCAACTCCTTTTCGGTGCCTCTGTCGTATGTACACCGGGTGTAGGTTTTGGTCCTAGCGGGGAAGGATACATTCGTCTGACGTCCTTCGGAGAACGCGAAGATGTAGAAGAAGCCATGCAGAGAATATCAGACTGCATGAAACTTGGGAAATGCAATAAATAACAATGACTATAAAAAGGGACTGGAGAGATTAACAATAGTTCGATGACCCTCAGTTGGAGACAGGCAATTTCGCCACAGGCGAACGTAAAAAGCCTAGTGATAGGCCTACTCCCAATCTGTTATCATTCAGAACAAGACGACTTTACAGAAACTGTTATCTGTCGGAGAACAGCAAAATGCATCTCCTTTCCCTGACTTTTCATTACGGGTCACGGCGAGAGCCAAGACTATACAAGAAAATGAGAAGGATAACATCATATCAGGTTTTACCTTTCAGTCTTAAAGTATTGATACAATCGGCATAAATCCGGCAAATATACAATACATTCATAAAGATTACAAAGACTCTATATAAGAGAGAACAATTAATAACAGGACACCCCATCCACCTGTAAAAAGGACGGAAGGACCACAAAATGCTTAGAAAGATGAACTTAAGATTTGACGCAGTCGCAGAGGCATCACGCAAAAAGCCTCTGGAAGTGAAAGCTCCAGCCGAAAGACCTTCAGAATATTTCGGCAAGTATGTCTTCAATCGTGCTAAGATGTATAAGTATCTTCCAGCCGACGTATTCACAAAACTTACTGATGTCATCGACAATGGGACTCATCTCGACCGTTCTATTGCAGATGCTGTTGCCACTGGAATGAAACAATGGGCTATCGAAAATGGTGTGACTCACTACACGCACTGGTTTCAGCCTTTGACTGAAGGTACAGCCGAGAAGCATGATGCCTTTATCGAACACGATGGCAAGGGTGGCATGATCGAAGAGTTTTCTGGCAAACTCCTGGTCCAGCAAGAACCCGACGCATCCAGTTTCCCTTCTGGCGGAATCCGCAACACATTCGAAGCCCGTGGTTATTCCGCATGGGATCCGACGTCTCCTGTATTCATCATGGATGACACACTCTGCATCCCGACCATCTTCATTTCCTATACCGGTGAGGCATTGGACTATAAAGCTCCTTTGCTCCGTGCGTTGCATGCCGTCAATGTAGCAGCAACGAATGTCTGCCAGTATTTCGGTTCTGACGTCAAACAATGCCATGCCAATTTGGGATGGGAACAAGAATATTTTCTGGTCGACTCTGACCTTTTTGCTGCTCGTCCTGACCTGATTATGACAGGCAGAACGCTCATGGGGCATAACTCGGCCAAGAACCAACAGATGGATGACCACTATTTCGGAAGTATCCCCGAGAGAGTGCAGTCTTTCATGAAAGATCTGGAGATACAAGCCCTGGAACTTGGCATCCCTTGTAAGACCCGCCATAATGAAGTAGCTCCAAACCAGTTTGAATTGGCACCTATCTTCGAAGAGTGCAATCTGGCTGTAGACCACAATATGCTGCTGATGTCACTCATGAAGAAGGTTGCCCGCAAACACGGTTTTCAGGTTCTCCTTCATGAAAAACCTTTTGACGGCATCAACGGAAGCGGTAAGCACAACAACTGGAGTCTGAGTACAGACACTGGCATCTTACTTTATAAACCGGGAAAGACACCTATGGAGAATCTCCGTTTCGTTGTCTTCATCGTAGAAACCTTGATGGGTGTTTACAAGCACAATGGTCTGCTGAAGGCCTCTATCATGAGTGCCACCAACGCGCATCGTCTGGGCGCCAACGAAGCACCTCCAGCAATTATTTCCGCATTCGTCGGCAAACAGTTGAGTGATCTTCTGAATCACATTGAGAAATCTGACAAGAAAGATCTATTCAAGTTAGAAGGCAAAGAGGGCGTCATATTGGATATCCCTGAGATCCCTGAGATCTTAAAGGATAACACTGACCGTAACCGTACATCTCCTTTCGCCTTTACCGGTAACCGCTTTGAATTCAGAGCTGTGGGTTCAGAAGCTAACTGTGCCTCAGCTATGATCGTGCTCAATACAGCCGTTGCTGAAGCATTGACGAATTTCAAGAGTCGTGTAGACGCACTCATCAGCAAAGGTGAAGAAAAGACATCTGCCCTCATCGACGTCATCCGTGAGGACATCAAGACATCTACGCCAATTCACTTTGAAGGTAACGGTTATAGTGACGAATGGATCGCCGAGGCTAAAAAGCGCGGTTTGGACTCTGAGTCATCTTGCCCGGTATGCTTTGACCGCTATTTGGATGCTGACAGTATCCATATGTTCGAAGGTCAGAAAGTGTTGAGCCAGAACGAACTGACTGCCCGCAATGAAGTTAAGTGGGAGACTTATACGAAGAAGATCCAGATTGAAGCCCGTGTCATGGGTGATCTTGCGATGAATCATATTCTCCCCGTTACGACTCATTACCAGAGCCAGTTAGCCAGAAATGTACAAAGTATGATTGAAATCTTCGGTCGTGAAGAAGGCAAGGAACTGACTTCCAGGAACGTCAAACTCATCAAGGAGATTGCAGAACGGAATCAGAAGATTGAGACAGGTGTTGAAGAACTGATCAATGCCCGTAAGGTAGCCAATAAGATCGAAGATCCTCGTACAAAGGCCGTTGCTTATCACGATACAGTCGCTCCTAAGATGGAAGAAATCAGATATCAGATTGATCATCTGGAACTTCTCGTAAGTGATGAACTTTGGACTTTGCCTAAATACAGAGAGTTACTCTTTATTAGATAATACTCAGATAATGGCCCATCTATTTCTATGGGTTGTTAAAGTTTGCGGCGGGGCTGTGTCGGGAGACGTAGCCCCGTTTTTATATGCTGTAAAAGTGATTTTTATCTGCCTGTTTTGATATTGTGCGGAATGAGGTTCCGTTTTATATAGAGCTACTTGACAACTGATTCACATTTACTACGACAACAAGTACCAATCTGCCTGACCGTCTACCCAAAACATAGAGAGGATTTCAAAGTAAAGCGCAGGTTGCAATTGACTTATTCCTTAATCCACAGAAACAATATTTGTATTCTTAAACCGGTTTATTTCATCGAGCACATGCAAAACAAAAATCCCGGCAGACTGTGGATTTCACACCATCAACCGGGAAATAGTCATAAAAGACTTAAAGCTCCTTTATTTCATTGCTCGCCGGAAAGATTAAAACCGGTGACATCCACATGAGGCTCATCCCCCATGCCATCAGCCAATTTATAACTGATATTTATGGTCCGACGCTCACCCGGCATCAAATGAAAATAGTTATCGCTATAAATGACCGGAAGGATCTGCTGTCCTCCGGATCTCAAGAGGTTCAGTCTCAACATCAAGGCGGGAGTTGTATTCGGATTCCAAATTGTCACAATGCCCCTACATTCGTCTCCCTCTTTCCGAAACACCTCTTTGTATTTCACATTCACTTTCGGCAGTGTATTCAGAGCCCTCCAATTATTCTCATCCCTTCCTTCAACATAAAAATTCTCAGAAATCAGTTGTTTCTTTTTCAAGAGTGTCAATCGGATATAATAGACGTCTTTGTCAGGAAGATCGAGTGACAACGCCTCTTTTGTTTCATCCTCCCCGATAGTTACAGGGACGACTTTCTCGCTGATTTTCTTTCCATACATGTCCAGAATCTGAGCCTTCACCGTCAGATTTCTCTGAGGACCTTTGGACACATTGACCACCTCAACGGACTTTTTAGCCGGATTGAACTGGACGTGCAATGGTTCGCAAGCCTTCTTGACACCAAAATAGGCTGCTGTCGGTTCAAAGAAATAATCATAAGTCTGCCAGACCATCGTCGGCCAACAAGGATGACTCATCCAGATCAGGAGTCCCAATCGATTCACTTCTGCACTCTCATACATAGCCCGATAACCGTCATAATTCAGCCACTGAGCCTGCTCAGTAAACTGCTTTGCATCTTTGGCAGCTCCGAAATGCTGTGCAAGTATATCGTTGAACGACTGGCCGTTCTGTGCACCATGGATAGTATAATCATGTTCACCCCAAGCTACATTCTGAGGCCAAAGGGACTCAGGCTCCAAAGTCCGGCACAAACTCTCGTAAGACATCACATTCGGCATCCCCTTTTCAGAATGGAGTTTATTATTCAAATTAGAGAAATAGAAAGAAGTTGGCTTTACCCCATAAGGGCCATGACCGCCAACGCCATAATCTGCAGAACTGGGGATATAGCCCAATTGAGGGTGCAAAGTTTTGACATATTCCTCTAAAGGTTTCTCCAAGGAAGCAGGAGGATCACCTTCGTTACGGCCGACATAAATTCCGAGGCAAGAGTGATTGCGTATTCTCAAGATATAATCCCTGGCATTGTCCAGGAACATCTTATCATCATAAGGATCGGGTCCATCCCAAGGATTGGCTAACCAGAAATCCTGCCAGACCATAATACCATATTTGTCACACGCACGATAGAACTCCTCGTCACCGATTTGCCCTACCCAGTCACGGATCATATTATAGTTCATTTCCTTATGATACCTTACTGCGGTATCATATTCGCGACCGCGGTAATTCAAGTTGATTTCAGAGAATCCCCAGTTTCCACCCAAAGGATTGAAACGTTTCCCATTGATGTACATCTTGAAAACTGTTCTCATATCCTTGTAAGATACCTCCCGTATTCCAGTTTGATAAATCAAGGTATCATTATAGACAGGCACAGTTCCCGTTTCACCTTCAACAGAAACAGCATAACCGGCTTGGTAGAGATACGGTTCTCCGTAGCCATTCGGCCACCACAGACGCATGCGCCTCTGTTTCAATTGCGGAAACTCGTCCGGAGAGAAGGTCACTTCCTTATCTTCCAAAGGCTGCAGATCCACTTTCTTTTCAAAAGAGACAGTGCCGATCCAACCTTTCAAAGTAATCGTCTGAGATTTGTCCTCTTCATTCTTCACCATCAGTTGCGGTAGCATTGTCGCTAACGTATCAGGATGGTTAAGGGTGGTGGTCACCAGCGGGTCATGCAGATAAACCCCTCTGTCGGAAGAGAGATACACATCATTCCAAATCCCTGCATCACGACCGGGCGTACTGGTTATCCAATCCCAGCCGATAGTCGGATGAAAAGTTGGGTTGTCAGCTCCTAATACACCTCCGTTGATATCAGTGCTCTCTGCATTCTTGATCTTTACAGGACCAATATGGGCATTATGGATGATCCTTACTTCAAGGGTATTCTCACCGTCTTTCAGGTATTTAGTCACATCAAAGCGGCCTCGCATGAAAGCACCGTTTATAGTCCCTAAATCATTCCCATTCAGAAAGACTCTAGCTTTCCAGTTAATGCCGTCAAAATTCAAATAGTATTTCTTCCCAACTCTGTTTTGATCTAAATGCTCGACAGTAAACTTATTCCGATACCAGAAATCAGAATTGAAATAAGACTCGGAGATCTGGCGCATATTATTGCCATAACGGTCATCCGGAACTGCCCCTATATTCATATAACTGGTCAAAACTGTTCCCGGAACAGTCCCGCTGATCCATCGGGAGTCACTATCCCGCCGAATGAGCCAGTTGCGATCCAACTGAATGTTAGATCGGTCCAATTGCGAGGCATTGACGAGCAAAGTTCGAACGGAATCCTGCTTGACACTCAGTCCTCCTTTCCCCATAACTTGAACTTCCCTCAAGCCATAAGTCCAAGAACTATCAGGCTTTTCCATCAGAATCCGGACATAACGTCCGTGGGCATCGCAGGAGATGCTATCATTATCAGACGCACCGGAATGTAGATTTGCCACATCAGTCCAAGTCTTGTTATCCTTTGAAACCTGCACCTTCCCAACTAAAGGTCGATGCAGCCAAAACAACTTCACCAGGTTAAAGTCCACATCAGTACCTAAGTCAACACAGAGCCATTGGCTCAGATCAGAAAGACCTTTCAGGTATTTTGAAATCCATACGCTATTAAAGTGGTACGAAGGCATCCAAGATTCATTGGCGAAATGACCGTTGGCTTTTGGACCTAACTCATATAGACGCCAATAAGCCACCCCAGGCATCAGAAAATTCAATTTCAGATGACTATACTCACCCGCATCCTTAATTGGCAAATCCAGATCCAAACGTCTCAAAGGGAGTTTTTCAATAGCCTCTTGTTTATTGGGATCAGAACTCACCATTTGTTGGGTAGCATTTCCAGGAAGACCAGTCCCCTCAAGTTTTCCAATCTCCTTCCAGTTTTTTCCGTCATCAGAAGCCAAGATCTGTATTTGATATCCCTTCGTAGAAATATTGGGGTCAAATGCGACCTCTCCCAGAAGATGCAGAGTTGACAAATTCGTTTTACTGCCAGTCCAATCATATTGGATAAAAGCGTGGTCACCCATCAAGACATTACTGGATACGACGTTCCCGTCAAAAGTTTTTTCGCGATCACGCAGATCCAAAAGACCAGTATTCGTCAGGACGGAAACTGCAGAAGGTTCTCCGGAAGAAAGGATGCCATCAGTTGCCAATTGGGCCGTCAGATTATAATCCAGGGAGGAAGAGGCATAAGCCATTCTATTCAAAGCCACGTTCCTGTAAACGAAATCTTTGCCTAATATCGGAGCTTTGTTCTCGGCAGGATCACCAGGATAGAGACCTATACCCTTCGTATAATGAATGTCTTTAGCTGAAAGAGATGAGGCAGTGCCAAAGGCAAGTACACCCAAGAGAAAAAGGGCTTTGTATTTCATATTGTTAATATTAAAATTTTAATATAATCTTAAAAACGAGTGTCTTTTTCAGATAATTCTTATTATTTCACAAAGATAAGCAATAATAATGAATTGAAAAAGATTAAACGTTATTTTAGAGTTCGTTTGACCTTATTCTTAACAATATCGACAGTTTTACAGTTTACGTTCTTTGATAGTTTTGAGAAAGGAACATAAAACAGCCTTATCTATTGATGAAGCAGCCCCACCATTCAGGATAAAGCCATAGAAATCAGGAAAAGAGGGATGACATCATTTACCGCGAAATCAAACCATACACCATATTCATTTAACTTGAATGCAATAAAATTCGATCCCTATTCCGTTAAATATAACACTAAACTCTTTCCCATTATTAACAGTTAAAATTATAATCCGGTCATGCAACAAAAAAGAAAGAGATATCATATTGCCAATAGCATATCCATATATCATGGATATAAGTTATGTAATTAATAATATAAGATGCACTATGATCATCAATATATCAAAGCTCTTTCATATGTTAAATCTCGTCAACCTTTAGGAATTGGACAAAGAAAACTGTTAACGTTTTATAAATACTGGATATATTTCCATTAATTTAGACTACTTACTAAATTATTATATATATTTGCATAAGTATTATAATAAAGTTATTTAGTATCTTGCATTTCGTAATAATATTTAATAATCAACTCCATACATTAAGTCAAACACGAGGTCTGAGTCAAGTGAAATGGCACATGAAAAGTGTATTTGATTTAGCAAAAGACCGGCTCTTGAAACGAGCTGCCAATAGATTTTCCAAATGCCCTAAAAAAGCATCATATAAAACATGGCATCGTATTTCATTTATCATCACATCATAAAGAACTTCACCAGTACAAGTTTAGGACATTTATTGTGATATTCAATACCAAATAAAAAAGTCTATGAAGATTTTACGGCTTAAAAGAACCCTTTCACAAAGGAAGAAGATTTTAATTATTCTTCCCATCCTGTTTCTATTTATTCTGCCATGCTTTGCTCAAAATGCAATAACAGGTATCATAAGAGACCACTCAGGGAATCCCCTTCCAGGTGTCTCTGTTTCAATAAAAGGCTCGTCAAAGACAGGTACGATTTCCAGTATTGACGGGAAATATAACATTAATGCTCCTGATGAAGCAGTACTTGTCTTTTCCTATATCGGGATGAAGCCACAGCAAGAAAGCGTAAAGGGCAGAAAGACGATCGATGTAACCCTAAATGAAGATCACTCAACGCTGAATGATGTTGTCGTTGTAGGATACGGCATCGAGAAAAAGCAGTCACTTACCGGAGCAGTCTCATCCATCAAAGGAACAGAACTTCTGGAGTCCCCTTCGACAAACGTCTCTAGTTTGTTAGGTGGCAGACTCCCGGGAATATCCTCTATTCAGACATCCGGAGAGCCGGGGAATGACCAGGCGAGCCTTCGTGTCCGTGGTTCCCAATACAGTGTGCTGTATATCATAGATGGGATGCCGAGGGATATCAATGATATTGATCCAAATGACATCGAAAGTATTTCCGTGTTGAAAGATGGCGCTTCAGCAGCAGTATATGGATTAAATGCTGCGGGGGGCGTCGTTATCGTTACGACCAAAAGCGGAAAAGAAGGCAAAACGACTCTACAATACGACGGGCAATTCGGTATTTCCGTCAACGCGAATTTCCCTAAATTCATGAATGGTCCTCAGTATGCCCATTATTATAACATGGCAGATATGATGGATAAACTGGCGAACAAGAGCATCGCATCAGAAGATGATTATACACCCGTATTCTCGGATAAAGACATCAAGGCTATGACAAATGGTGATCCTAATGACGGCTGGGATAATGTCAATTACATTGATAAAGTATTTGGGACGGGATTCAACATGAAACATAATGTGTCATTACAAGGTGGGACAGAAAGCACACATTATTATGTAGGTTCAGGATACATGGATCAAAAAGGCAATATCGACAATTTTACATACCGGCAGTACAATGTCCGCACAAATATAGATTCTAAAGTAGGCAAGCATTTTAGTGTTATATTCGGAGCCGCAGGTACAATCGGACGCCGTTCCACCCCAGGTTATTCTTCTGGAGGGGCAGATGACGGCTCAGAGGGGACAGGAGAAGTCGGTTATCTGTCTATCGTCCATCAAGTCATACAGATGCATCCTTTTCTACCAGAAACTTATAATGGGCAATATACCTCTACCCTGCCCAATAATTCAAGTGTCGCCTATAGTCCTCTGGCAGCCATTCATAAGTCCGGCTATAAAAAGACCCGGAGTTTTGAGTTGAACAGTAATTTCAGCATTCAATATGACGCGCCATGGCTCACTGGCCTGACCTTAAAGGCTACCGGTTCGTATGATTATCTGTCGTCTTTGAGCAAAAACTTGGATACACCTTATAACACGTACTATAAAACATGGTCAGATTTAGACCATTTCAATTTGGCTACGGACCCTCGCGGATATACCACCAATCATGTCTCCGAAGGTCAATACAACACAGAGCAATTGGTCGGGCAGATCAGTGCGGAATATGCGAACAGATTCGGTTTGAACAACGTTGACGCAATGATCCTGGCAGAAGAACGGGACTGGAAATGTAATGATTTCGCAGCTTATGCCGAAAGGGTAGCTTTTGCAGAACTGCCGGAACTCAGTTTTGGAACGGCATTATCGACAGGTTCCCCTATATCCAGTAGCAGTATCCATACCCGGTCTGCAGGATATGTCTTCCGATTGAAGTATGATTACGACAACACCTATCTCGCCGAGTTCAGCGGCAGATATGACGGATCCTATAAATTCAACGGAAACATATCCAGCAAGCGTTGGGGGTTCTTTCCTTCACTTTCTTTAGGATGGCGTATCTCCAACATGCCTTTCCTGAAAAATGCAAGTTGGATCGATGACCTTAAACTCAGAACGTCTATAGGACTCTCCGGCAACTCAGATGACATCTCCGCTTTTTCATATCTGGACACCTATTCGTATGGGAGCAATGTCATACTCAACAATAATTCTTATTCATCCGTCTATACCTCAGTCATAGCGAATCCTAATCTGACCTGGGCAAAGGTCCGTTCACAGAACATCGGTCTTGACGCAACCTTCTGGAGAGGTAAATTAGGCATTGAATTCGACTATTTCTACAACTTGAATTACGATCTGCTCTCTGCTATGGGAGCCGACATGCCACCGTCTATGGGCGGATATTACATGACTTACGCGAACAATAACAGATATGATGTCAAAGGACTGGAACTGACTCTGTCTCATCGTAACGCGTTCAACGTCTGTTCAAAACCTTTCATCTATCAGATCAACTTGAACATCAGCACTGAAAAGAGTAAATGGCTGCGCTATCCTGACAGTCCCAATGCCCAATCATGGCAAAAGACTGTCGGTACAAGTGTCGGCTCTTACAGTGCATGGATCGCAGACGGGATCTTCAAATCCGAAGACGAGATCACTCATTCCGCATGGTATGGGACAAGACCTAATGTGGGAGACATCAAGTATAAAGACCTCAACGGTGATGGTGTCATTGATTCCAAAGACGAAGCTATTACAGCACGTAGCAACAGACCTCAAATCACATCCGGCTTGAACCTTAGCGGGAGTTGGAATGGTTTTGATTGCGCCGTGTTGTTTACCGGAGGATTCAAGTTTGCGGTCTCCTTACTGGGCACCTACTATAACGGTTATGATGACAACACGATCTGGACACAGACCTTTAAAGACGGAGCCAACTCACCCCTTTGGTTAGTCGAGAAATCATACAGTACTGAGAATCCCAATGGAACATACCCCCGTTTGACCTTGTCACAGACCAGTCATGGGGGTGACAACGGATTAGCCTCAACTTTTTGGATGAGAAGCGGAGACTACGTTCGTCTGAAATCCGCTCAGATCGGCTACACCTTTCCGAAGGCATGGATGAGATCTACCAGCATCCAAAAGGTCCGGATCTTTTTGGAAGGCTCGAACCTGTTCACACTGGACCGTCTTCCCAAAGGTGTCGATCCTGAATCACCTCGCGTAAACAACGGCTACTACCCACAGCAGAAAACTTATATGGCGGGAATAACGATGACTTTCTGAATTACAAAAAAGAACACTTATGAAAACGAAATATATCATTCCAATCCTGACCGCAATATTAATAGGTGGTCTAACCTCATGCAACAATTATCTGGATATAGATCCTACTGACAAGATTTCTGAAAAACTGGTATGGAGTACCGAAGACAATGCGAATTTGGCTATTAACTATTTCTATAGTTCCATAGCTGATATCGGGAGTTTCAACACTTATGAATGTGTAGCAGGGATGACGGAAGGACTGACGGATGAGTTGAAATACAGCAGCATGAACAACAATGCCTTGATGTATATCCCCAATGAGATCTCTTATGGCGGAGCGGTATTGACGCCAACTTATGTCGATGTCTACTTCGGTGTCTGGGGAACGACCTATACCTTGATCCGCAGGGTGAATGAAGATCTTGCAGGCTTGGAGAAATACGGCTCTTTCAATGACTCCATCATGTCAAGGATGAAAGGTGAACTGCGCTTTTTCAGAGGTCTCTACTATTTTGAACTCATGAAGCGTTATCATCAGGCGATCCTCTATGATGAAGATATGTCGAAAATCTCGCCCGACAAAGCCCTGAATACGGAAGCAGAAGGTTGGAAATTCATTTATGACGATTTGAAATATGCCGGTGAACATCTTCCCAAGAGTGTTTCTCCTACAGACCGCTTGACAAGTGGAGCTGCCTATGCCTTGATGTCAAGAGCCATGCTCTATTGCAAAAACTGGAGTGCCGTCAAGGAAGCCTCCGAGAAGGTCTTTGCTATGGGGTATCAGTTGACTGCCAATTATGCCGATGCCTTCAAAAGCGGAAACAGTGAAGCGATCTTCCAATATTCCTATAATGCTTCTGATGATGTTTCACACTCTTTCGACAACTATTATGCACCTGGAGGAGATGTCGCCGAGGACGGGAACTCCACTTCAGGTGGGTATGCGACCCCGACACAGGATATGGTGGAAGAGTATGAATTGGCTTCGGGAGGCAAACCGGACTGGAGCAAATGGCATACAACTACAGGTACTAAGGAGACACCACCTTATGACAAACTGGAACCTTGGTTCGCCGCAACGATTCTATACAATGGTTCCTCTTGGAAGAACCGCCATATCGAACCTTATGTCGGAGGTGTAGACGGATGGTGTACGTGGGAAACTGATGCGACCCCGGAAGGACGGACAACGACAGGTTACTATCTCAGAAAACTCGTAGACGAGACTCATAGTTTCTCCAAGGGACAAAACAGCACCCAACCCTGGATAGCGTTCCGATTGGCAGAAGTTGATCTCAATTATGCAGAAGCTTGCTATGAATCAGGCGACAATGCCACAGCTCTCAAATATATCAATAAAATTCGGGAGCGTGTTCATCTTCCGGATTTAACCGGTATCAGTGGGGATAATCTCTTTGCAGCATTGAGACATGAGAGGAAGGTAGAATTAGCATTTGAAGGACTCTATTATTGGGACATGCGTCGCTGGGGGCTTTCTCCTAAAGCCTTTACCGGCATAAGGCGTCATGGGTTTAAGATAGAGAAGAATTCGGATAATTCATTTACCTATACCTATGTCAATGTAGATAACCAAGATCTCAATTATCCCGAAAAACTGAACAGACTTCCCATACCTATTGACGAGATCACGAACAATAAGGATATCGATCAATTCCCGGAATGGAAATGATCATTTATAAAAGCATACCGTTATGAAACGTACATGATCGTCTTTCGCCAAAGGGAATGAAAAGGGATTTTTTGTATCTTTGCCACAGTATAAACCCTTTAATCCTTTAGATATGTCGAATCAGAAGCAAGAAGTCTCCTTTTCAGAA
>NZ_JAMXLY010000015.1 GCF_024054555.1 Segatella cerevisiae
CGGATTTGATGACGGAATCATGTACAAAATTATCTACAAGGCTGATAAGATGAACCGGTTTGTAAACTTCTACGAAAAAATCGCAGTATAGCAGGTTGTTGATAATTCTTACTTCCGAAACTTGAGTAGATTATAATGGGACGGCATGGAGTGGCGCGAAAATCAGGCATTTTCGGATAAGCAACAAAGAGTACAAAACAGTATAAACTTTAAGATGAAAAGTGAATGACTTTTTCCGATAAGCTAAAAATAAACTTGTGAATTGATATGAAAAGACTTATTCTGCTCGCTTTAGAGGGGTGCCTTTTATCAACGGGTGTCAATGCTCAGGAACTGGGCGTGAAGACAAATCTCCTTTACGATGCTACTTCCACAATCAATGTAGGAGTAGAGACCGCTTTGTCAAGGAAGTGGACACTGGATGTTTCCGGTAACCTCAATCCATGGACTTTTAGTGATAATAAGAAAATGAAGCACTGGATGGTGCAGCCTGAAGCCCGCTATTGGTTTTGTGAAAAGTTCAATGGTCATTTTATCGGCATACATGCCCATGGAGGACAGTTCAATGTGTCTGACTGGGATTTCCCTATTGCCTTCAAGGCGCTCAAAGACAAGCGGTATCAAGGTTGGTTCTATGGCGCAGGTGTGAGCTATGGCTATCAATGGGTAATGAGCAAGCGATGGAATCTGGAAATGAATATCGGTGCCGGTTATGCTCGTGTACACTATGATAAATACCCTTGTACAGTTTGTGGAACCAAGTTGTCCACAGGCAACTATAATTATTGGGGTGTAACCAAGGCTGGCATTTCTCTGATTTATTTTCTAAAATAATCCTACGAAGATGAAATCAAAATCTATATTCTCTTTATTTCTGGCGTACGCTCTTTTAGCGCTCGCTCTTCCTGTCAATGCCCAGACTTCTTATCTGCAGGGTATTAAAGCGGAAAATCAGAAGGTCACCAGCCAAAACGGTAATTTGAAATTATCAATGGATATCGTCGTTGACGGCGTTGATGTCCCATCCAACGATATGCTCATTCTTACACCTGTTATTCGGTCCAACACTGATGAGACTAATGTGTCACTTGCACCTGTCGTTGTTGCAGGGCGGAGACGTACCCGCATATTAAAGCGGAAACAGTTGTTCCATCATCCTCTCGAACTTGGCACAGACAGTCTGCCTTATTCCATTGTCAAAAGAGACAATGACGCGAGACAGGTCATTCCCTATCAGGCTGAGATTCAGAAGGCCGGGTGGATGAAAAATGCTGCCTTGGTCTTGGCTGAAGAAGTCAAGGGTTGTGCGGATTGCAATGTGGGTGAGGGTCTGTCGGATTCCTTGAATCCCCGCATTTTCCCTGGAGATTATGTGCCGGCCTATCAACTCACGTATGTGATGCCTCAGGCAGAAGTCAAGACACGCAGTGACAGACATTCGGCAACTTTCAATTATGTAGTGGACCGTTCAGAACTTCATCGGAACTATAAAGGTAATGCCGGGAAACTGGATGAGGTGGATCGGATAGTCAATGCAATCCGCAATAATTCCGATTTCATTATCCAGAAGATAGACATTGCAGGCTATGCATCTCCTGAAGCTTCCGTGGCTCATAACAAGGTCTTGGCAAAGAATCGTGCAGAATCCTTTGCGAATTATCTGACTTCCAATTTTAGAATCCCCCGAAACCAGTTGACCGTGAGGAGTTATGGTGAAGATTGGAATGGGCTGAAGGCTTCTGTAGATACTTCTGACTTGGCAGACAAGCAAGCGGTGCTGAATATTATCGCACGTGTGAGCAATCCGGACGCCAGGGATGCCCGGCTGAAGAAACTTTCAGGAGGCAGTACTTACCGTACTCTGTTGGACGATTTCTATCCTGCTCTACGCCGCACCGAATACACTATTATATATAAGGTGCGTCCGTTCAGCGTAGAAGAAGCTAAGAAAATCATCAAGACCAATCCCAAACTCTTGAGTCTCAATGAAATGTATATGGTTGCCCGGAGTTATCCTGCAGGCAGTAAGGATTTTAAGGACGTTTTCGATATCTCTACCCGCTTATATCCTGACAATGAGATATCCATCCTGAATTCTGCATCTGCCGATATTGAGGGCGGTAATGTGGAAGCAGCTTTGGAAAGATTGGCGAAACTCAAATCTGACTCTAAGACTTGGAATGATTTTGGCGTAGCTTATGCCAAGAAAGGTGATTTCACTAAAGCAAAAGAGTATTTCAACCAAGCGCAATCAGCGGGAGATGAAAATGCCGTCCATAACCTGAAAGAATTAGACAAAGTAGAAAATCAAAACTAAATATATTATTCAAAAATTAAGTGTTCATTTTATTTTTTAAATTATGAAAAGGTTTAAAAGTTTATTTATGCTCGGTGTCTTGGCAATAGGATTGGCCTTGACATCTTGCAGCAGTGATGACAGTCTGCCCAATTCACAGACGGCGGCAGAAAAGGGAACGACGTATGCTAGTTTATCTATTTCATTCCCAACTTCATCAGGTACAAGAGCATCATCAGGGTTACCAAACGATTACAATCCCGTTGGGACATGGAGCGGACGTGATGAGATCAAAAGTATTACAGTATTCTTATACAATACAACCTTAGGGACTATTGATTACACGACTTTTGGTACATCACAATTTAACGGAATTAGTAATGATGGGGTCTTAACTCCTAATTTAGCAGTAAAAGCAACCCCAGGTCAAAATGTAAAAGCATATGTTGTTGTCAATGATGTACATGACAAAGTAACTACAACGTTGATAAATGCGGCCACAAAACCTAACACTTTTGACGCAGCGTTTGCAAGTGAAGTTAGTACCATTGCCAACCAAGTTTCAGCTTATAATTCGACAGATACCAAGGACATCATTATGATGACCAATGATGTTACACCAACGACCGTTGCAATCCAACCAGACATAACAGAACAACAAGCTAAGGACGGTACTACAAATCTGATATCAGTAAAAGTGCAGCGTGTAGTTTCACGCGCTATTGTTACTATGGCTAAGGATATCAACAAAAACATCCAACTTTATGATGCCAGCGGAAAAAAAGCTAGTACTATCACTATTAGTGATGTAAAATACGGCGTGGGCCAAAGTGGTCAGTCTTTTTTCAATCTCCAGAAGACAGATTATTTGACTCCATCTGCAATATATAGTGGAGATGCGACTCTTGGTGCTACCTTAATGGATAATACTGGATTAAACTCTTTCTCTGAGGTAACCTCTATCGCTGGCAATACAAATGAGTCAATTGCAGGAGCCTTGTCATCAGAAACCTCTGAAAAATTTGTTTTACCGGTAACTCATTCCTCAACTGGATATTATAAGGGCAATACCACTTATTTTGAAATCCGGGCTACATTCACTCCTGACAGTGTTAAGGATGTAGAAAATGGAACTTATAAAGCTGGAGATGATGTCTATTTAGGACAGAATGACGGTTTATTTTACAGTACACGAGCACTTGCAGAAGCAAATGGACAAAAATCCACTTGCTATAAAGGAGATGGCTCAAAAGGTGCTATTACCAAATATGTCTTATGGCTGAATCCGGATGCTGTTCCTGGTACAGTTGAACAAGATGGAGACAAAAAAGCAAGCATGTCACCTACTGTCCGCAATCAAGTATATAATGTGTATATCTCAGGTTTCAAGACAATCGGTGTTCCCAACAACCCGTTAAATCCAGGTTCTCCTGACGATCCAACAAAACCTGTCGGGCCGGATAACCCAATTAATCCTAAAAATCCGAATAATCCTGCAGATCCTAATATACCTGATAATCCAGATAATCCAATTAAACCAACAGACCCATTGGAAACAAACGATACTTATCTGTCTGTTACAATAACCGTACTACCTTATACAATTCACAGCTACGGAATTGACATGGGCAATGATTATTGATTTGCTTATCAACCACATTATAATTCTATATAATTCGGAGGAAGAAATTCCTCTTCCTCCGGATTTTAAATCAATCAAGAAATCTAAAGACGCAAAGCATGAAAATTTTACATTACAAGATGTTGATAGCGCTATGCGCGTTGGGAACAATGCTATGGAGCTGCGACTCCTTTATATATGACGGTTTGAAGCATTGTCCCCAAGGTGTATACGTTAACTTTTATTCTAAGACACCTTGTGCATCAGATACTACATTCATCGGGAGCGTTCCCTCGCTCACTGTATTTGCGTTCGACGAAAATGATAAACTTGTGACGTCGGTCACAGAGAAAAACGTCAATTTGGACCGTGACTATTCGGTCTTAATGCCAGTTTCAAACGGTAACTTTACCTTCATCGCCTGGGCAGGCGTTGATGACAAGTTTACGACGAGTAACTTCATCGATGGAACCACGACTAAGAAAGATGTGATGCTGACACTGAAATCAGCCTCGAATACGGCTCCTGATCTGAGTGGTACAAGACTCTGGCAGGGGGAGAGTTCTGCGGTTTACTTGCCTGATCCCGACAAAGAAGGAACAGTCTATAAGAAGACGGCTATTAACCTCAGTGAGATGACCAATCGCGTGACTGTGAAAGTGGAATTGGACGAGACAGTGCTCGAAGATCATGTCTCTCCGAAAGATTTCGCTATCGGTGTCACTTCTGCTGACGGGACAATGAATATAGACGGCAGTATGCCCTTGAACAGTAAGGTCTGGAACTATCCTGCCCTAAGCACTCAATATACAGACAATTCCGTGACTTGGAACTTTGCCATGACTGATTTGAAGACTGGTTATAACAATCTCCTGACCTTGAGTGATCCTGCAGAAAACAAGACCTTGTTCAGCGGAGACCTGATCGGCAGTATCCTCTTGCTGTATGAGCAGCAGACGAACATCAATATGGCTTGCCAGCATGATTTTGTCATCCGTTTCATCTTGAAGGATTGTTGTGCTTCCCATTTCTCTTGTGATATTCTGGTCAACAACTGGCTGGTTCACAGTTATGATACTGAATTGGGACTTTAATGGTTTTAATTCACCTTGTTAAAAAAGATGATGAAGAAATTAATACATATATATCTGATATTAGCAGCCTTGCTGCCTTTGTTCTCGGGATGTTCTGACACTTCAGAAGATGCCGCAGGCAAATCAACACCTCTTGTCTATCTCTCTGTTACACGTGCTACGGGGGGATTGGACGAGGATGGTACGATCAATACAGACGGTACCTATTATGAAGACCGTGTGCATGACCTTTCCATGCTGGTATTCGATTCGTCTACAGGAGAGAAGGTGGCAGAATATGACGAGGCTGATATCGCCATGACCGGTAGCAATACCTTTGTGGTGAAATTGACTCCCGGACAACGCGACTTCTATTTTATAGCAAATGTGCCGGACATGAAGACGGCATTGCAGAGTATCACCAATGAGAAAGATCTGCAAACAACATATATGAATAAGGTGAGAGACTTAGACCCGGACTTATATCAGGGGGCTGCGTTGGACAAGGGCTTCCCGATGTCCCGGGTCTATCTCAATCAGACCGTATCAGAGGGAGGTAGCATCTATCAACCGGTACCGTTCAGACCCACTTACGTGGACAATGGCACTACACATACGGATGACAAAGTAAAACTCATTCGAGTGACCGCAAAACTGGAGGTCAGTTTTTCATTGGGTGATTCAGAGGGCAATCTCGGTGTGAAGAAGGTGACTCTGCACAACGCCAATGCTCAGTACTGTCTGACGAATCCTTCTACTACTCCGGCAACCTCCTATAGCGATGACATCGTTTTGACCAAGGAGAGTTCCGAAAATACTTACTATTGTTATATGCCGGAATCAGTTATCTCGTCTGCTTCCTGGCAAACAGGGGGAAACAATCAACCGATCAACTATTTTACAATAGAGACCACAGCAGGACAGACCTATGATATTCCGATCATCACTGACGATACAGATATCAATACGGACTATCTCAAGAAGGCGACCGGTCAATTTTCAGGTTATACCCCTGACTACACCATCTACCGCAACCATAATTATAGGTATACCATCAACAACCTGCAGACAATAGAAATCCTCTATAGCGTGGACGACTGGAATACTGTCAATAAATCTTTATATATGGGTTACGGCTATAATGTGGAAGTGGATGGGACTTCTGTGACCATAAAAAATACGTTCCAGGCTTGTCCTCCTTTTGACGTCCAACTCAAGACCGTAGGTTCTACGACTTTCAGTGACGGTACAACGGAAAAGGATTTTACTGAGATGGCTGACGGAGCTACGGCTTCTTTTGACCTGAATGCTGAACCTGAGTCTGGTGCTTATCTGGAAGTATACTATAATAATAAAGTGGTAAAGACTTTTAGTAAATAAGGAATGAAGATGAGAACTGATAGATTGATCATCCTGCTGCTCGCAAGTCTGATACTTGGCGCTTGTTCGTCTGATGATTCCGTTGACGGAGGAGATGCCGGAAACAGCAAAAAGATAGAACTGTCTTTTTTTGTACCGGGGTATACGATGAACGTGACCGATGGCAGGAACACGTCTGAGACCTCTGCGACTCGGGCAACAACCGTGACTGGGAGTTCTGCAGAAAACGAAATAACTGACCTTTATGTGTTCTTGTTCCCGACCTCAACTGACCAGACGCTTAAGAAATATGCCGTGAGCTCTGCGAGTTTTACAGGCGGAACCTGGAGTACGTCAGATAACAAGGTAGATTTGGACCTGACTCAGGCAGAAGCCGGAAAACGCGATGTCTATATCGTTGCCAATTGTGCGGATTTGAAAAGCCAATTGGATGGGGTGACGACTGAAGAGGGGTTGCAGAGTGTGTTCAGAAATACGGCTATGCCCTGGTCTGACAATATTCAGGCACCGATACTCATGACCGGCAATGCTACCCATGATTTCATTCAGGATAGCCAGTTGGATCAGATTCCCCTTACACGCGCCATCGCTAAGATAGAACTCAATGTCACGTTGAGCTCGCCTTTCCAAACTGTCCCGACAATCACAGACGGCAAGTTAGACCAATATAAATACCGCTTCGTCAATTTTGATCAGAACACCTATGTCATCAAACCGTCAGAAAAAACGGCAACCTTTGCCAGCAGTTCTGACAATGCTTGGCCCAATACAGATGACTGGTCACTGTGGGGGGCATCACTGAATGGTTCTTCTACTTCCGATACGGGAACAGGTTATACTTTATCCGCAACAGGTGGGGTGGCGTCTCTGAAGATCATCACCTATATTAACGAGAGTGATGTCTCCGGCTCTGCCATCGAGATAGAACTCCCACGTACTGACGAAGGCCCCCTTCCTCCTCCTGAATTCGGGCCGGAATGGTATAAACTTCCGCTGCCCGACAAAATCGTGCGCAATACTTGGTATACATATAATATAGATCTATAATGGACAGGATAAGAAGAATGACTCTTATGAGACATCAATATATTTATCTGTGCTTCGGACTGCTGCTTTTCTTCACAGGCTGTTCCGAAGATAATGCCTATGAGGCTTCCTCTTCCACAACTGCTGCAGACAGTACCGGGGTGACGACTCTGATGACTTCCCGCAATGACGGGAAAATCAGCCTTGCCATAGATGCTGAGTCTGCTTCGCGTTCAGGAGTGTGGATAGACCTCAATGGCGATGGTATCCGGGCAAAGGATGCTTCGGAAGATGTGAAGACCTTTGAGGATTATGTTGACTATACCCTTCCTGAAGGACTAAAGAAAATTACTATTCACGGTAATATGACCTATTTGGGATGTACGGCTGATTCGCTTACGGCTATTGACGTCAGTGCAGACCCATACTTGAAAATTCTGAATTGTCCGCAGAATAAACTGACGGGTATCGATGTATCGAAAAACAGTCTTTTGGAGAAACTTGATTGCTCGGAAAACCGGATCAGTACACTTGATCTTTCCGCAAATACAGCTTTGCTGTCCCTTTGGTGCTACAATAATAAATTGAATGACCTGGACATCTCGAGACTGACCAATCTTGCTTCATTGGATTGCTCGGGCAATCAATTGACAGCATTGGATGTGACGAAAAACTTGCTTTTAGAGCGACTGTTATGCTATAATAATAGGATTACAGCCCTCGATCTTTCGAAAAATCCACAATTAAACCGATTGTGGATTTTTGGAAATTCATTCACGGAAAACGAATGTGCGAAAATAGTAGTAGTACTTAAAAATGTTGTTAAAGGTAGTCTTTGGATGCCGGAAGGTAAAATGGATGAGACCTTGAAGTCGTCCCTTTCTACTAAGGGATGGATATTGCAATAAAATGAATGTTAACTAAAAATGTAAGATGGGAATGATAAAATATGCTTGCCATACTTTTATAATTAAATTCTTTTTAATCCTAATTGGCTTTCTCCTATTTACAGAACATGGTATGGCCCAGTTTACGATTACAGAAAACTTTAAGGGGAGTTCCGTAGGAGGTGATATTATCTTGGGGGGAAAAGGAACAGGCAATGAAAATGCTTATTTGACATCTGGAAATAATTATAATTCCGGTGATCCGATTAACCAAGGTTGGTTACGACTTACAGAATCAGCAGGAAATCGAGCTGGTTATGCTTATATTAACAAATCTTTCCCCTCTACATTGGGGGTAGCTATTGAGTTTGAATATAAGGCGTGGAGAAAGTCTTCGGATTCGTATAATGGTGCAGATGGATTCTCAGTGTTCTTGTTTGATGCCACCGCTCCTTTCAGTATAGGAGGATACGGAGGTTCATTGGGCTATGCAAATTATAATGATGATAATAACGGATTAGCTGGTGCCTATTTAGGGATAGGAATTGATGAATATGGAAATTTTGCCACTAATAATGATGGAAGGCATGGAGGGGTCTCATCGACGGTACAACCTAATTCTATTACCCTTAGAGGTCCGGCATCATCAGGTTGGAAGTATCTCACTTCTAAACAATTGCAAAATTCTCCTATTACTAATGGTCCTACTTCAATGGACTATAACACAGTTACGACCTCACGACCCACCGATGCTACTTTCTACCGAAAAGTGAAAATCTTAATTACACCTACTGGTACCGCAGCTTTTCCTCGATATCAGATTACCGTTTATTGGACTACTACGCTTGGTGGAGCTTACACGCAACTGTTGACATATACTACAACTGATCCGATTCCGAATAAGTTGAAGTTAGGTTTTGCGGCCTCTACAGGAGGCGGTTTTAACTGTCATGAAATCCGAAATGTGCTCATTACTACTCCAGGCAATGTACGTGTGCAGAAAAGTGTCGATCAGACTAGTCAGATGCAAGGGAATGATTTGACATATACTGTCAACGTTACAAATGATACCGGGTCCGACTTAAATGGAATTCTGCTGAACGATACGATAAAAGACGGCACAGGGAATATTCTTTCCCCCGTCAACGACTTTCAAATTAAATCCATTACTTTTAACAACCAGGGAACTATCAATAACACTGCTGAAGGATTTACAAGTGGTATCGCTGTAACTTCAGGATTCACGAATCCGTTCGCAACAACCCTGAATGTGGCGAAAAACAGTACGGCTTCCTTTACAATTGTCGGTACAATAAAAAATATTCCTAGTGGAGGAGTCATTAATAATAATGTTAGCATAGACCCTTCACCTTCAGGAATCACCGATACTGATTTGAGCAATAATTATTCTACGGTAAGTACAACGGTGCTGAATCCGAAAGTAGACTTGAAAATAGAGAAGGGAGTGGACAATCACGGTATGGCTAAACTTGGTGGTAATGTGTTTACCATCCAAGTAACTAATATTAGCAGTATAGATAAGCCTGCCAACACTAATGCCCCTGTTACCGTTACTGATGTCATTCCTGCCGGATTGACTGTAACGGACTATAACGGAAAATCTGGTGGAAGCATTGCGGCAAATGGCTGGACGACTTCTGTATCCAATAATATTTATACCTTTACTAGAACGGATCTATTAAAGTCTCAGTTCGCTTACCCAGCGATTACAATTAATGTAACTCCTGACCAAACTCACAATTCATGGACAAATACTGCAAAACTTGCCTATATCCCTGATACTAATTCAGATAATAATAGTAGCAGTACGATTTTAAAATGGCACAACTATTGGTATGGTACGAACGGTACGGACTGGAGTATCGCGAATAACTGGACGGCCGGTTTCGTGCCGGGAGCAGGATGGGATGTAGAATTTGCCACTAAGGATAATAATAGCGGTGATGATGGTAATGGGAAAGGTGCAGCTATAAATGACTTGTATCTGGACAGTACAGATCAAGGTAATGGAGGTCGTGTGATTGGAAATCTGATCAATAATTCTGACATGAATCTGGTGGTTACAATGGGCAATCAACTCACGATCAATGGAACAGTTCAGGATGATAATGCTGACAAAGGGACTATCGTTGTCAAAGCGGATCCTTATAACAGTCAGGCGAATGGTACATTGCTCTTCGCTGACCCGACTAAGAATCAGAATGTTGAGGTGATAGCAGAATTCTATAACCAGGCACATTATTGTGACGAGTGTGGGTTGTACAAGAAGCAATGGCAATATTTCGGCATCCCTGTGCAAAGCGCGTTGTTCCCTGCTGATAACGTCAGCGGGAATGAAACGGTCAATCAGTGGGTGGAAGCGTATAACGGAAATAAATGGCAGCCGGCACCTTATGCTCCTGATACGCAACTCAAGGCGTTTAAGGGGTATGAGATGACAAATGACGCTCATGATCTCCCTACGGGCGTCTACAGTTTTACGGGTATACTCAATGTCGGGGATGTAACGGTGCCCCTGACAAAGACTGACGCTGTGAACTATAGCGGAGCCAATCTGATAGGTAACTCGTATACGGCTGCCATTCCCATTGCAAGTGCCCTGACCTTTGACAATCAGGATCAGGAAAAGGAAGTTTATCTGTTTAATACAGGTACCCGTGACCAATGGCGGAAGTTGGACGGGAGTTCCGTTAATCTCAGTGGAGTCGCAGGCGGACAATATCTGGCTGTTCCTTTTGAACTTGCAGGTCAGACACCTTCCGGCTCTACGACAACGCTGCCCGCCATGATTCCTTCAACTCAGACCTTTATGGTTCTTGCCAGTAAGGCAGGTAACCTCTCTATTGATTATTCCCAACTGGTGAAGAACGAAACGATCACGAATGCTTCAGGTGATCAGATTGCTACCAGGAGTGCAACGACTGCAACTGACAATAAAGTTGATGCTCCGGCAACCGGGAATAGTTTAACCGTCAAACAAATACCTGCACTGGTGATGGATGTCATTGGAGATCAGTCTGCAGACCGTGTCTGGGTCTTCAACAAGAAAGAGACCACCTATGGTTTTGATAATGGCTGGGACGGACGTAAGATAGCAGATGAAAACAGTGCACAGTTGTATGTTGCTGCTTCGGATAGTAGTAAATTGCAGGTGGCAACAGTTCCGAGTTTCAATAAGACGGTTATCGGATTCGTTCCCGATAAAGATGGAACTTATACTTTAGATTTTGCTCTGTCAAAAGATATGGCTTCAGGGCCAATATACCTCAAGGATTTGCTGACCGGTAAGATGTTGCAGATTGTTAACGGGCAATCCTATACGTTCACGGCAACGAGAGGAGAGACCGTAGACCGGTTTGTTCTTTCCAGTACAAGTTCCAGTTCTGTCTTTTCAAGTGATGAGTCACTTATCATTGTCTCAACCTCTAGCAATACGCTGACGGTGGCAAATGGAAGTGCCCGGTCCTGTTCTGTTTTCATATCCGATGATAAAGGCGGAATCATACGTCGGTCTGAGGTGAAAGCCAAAGGAGAATATTCTGTTGATGGACTGGCTGCAGGTACCTATATTGTGCGATTGCAGAATGCAGTGGTGGATGATACGCGGAAAGTAACAGTTCAATAAAAAGAAGAATAAATTTGTATGAGTATAAGAAAATGGCTGCCCGTCTGTATGCTGTTGTGGTTGTTGGCATCATGCTCAGATTCCGAAAGCGTCAGGAGTGCAGGTGATCATTCCCTCGTGCAGGTGGGGGATACACTTCCTGTCTTCTCGGTCATGTCATCAGATGGCATTCAATATAGTAATCTTTCTTTGAAAGGTTCTGTTTCAGTTCTTGTGTTTTTCAATACGGATTGCAGTGACTGTCGTCAGGAACTGCCGCAGATCGAGAAAGCTTATAAGGTGTATCAGGATAATCCTGATGTGAAGTGGCTGGCAATCAGTCGGGAAGAAAGTTCTGAAGCGGTCAGCAGTTATTGGGCGACCGCCGGTCTGGACTTGCCTTATTCGGCACAACAGGATAGGAAAGTCTATAACCTGTTCGCCAGTCAGGATATACCGCGTATTTATATCGCCGATCGGCAGGGTAGAGTCCACTTCATTTATTCTGATGTCGAGATGCCTGATGAGAATACGTTTTCTGAGGCTGTCAGAGCTTGTCTGCCCTGACAACTTCAGATCACTTAGGTGTTGTACTGAAGCAAATTTTCAGATCTTTTCTCCGTAACAAAGGTCTCCCGCATCTCCGAATCCGGGTACGATGTACTTGTGCTCGTTCATCCCGGGATCTATGGCTGCGCACCAGACTGTTGTCTTGTCTGAGGGGAAGACGGACCTGATCTGGTCGATCCCCTGCGGTGTGGCGATGATGCAGGCGATGTGGATGTAAGCTGGCGTTCCCTTGGTCAGGAAAGCCTTATAACTGAGTTCCATGCTCCCGCCTGTCGCGAGCATCGGATCGGCGATGACGAGGGTCTTGTCTTGTATACTTGGCGTGGCAAGATATTCCACATGGACACCGACGTTATGATGCGCCTTGTCCGTATATTCCCGATAGGCAGATACGAAACCGTTCTCGGCATGATCGAAAATGTTCAGAAATCCAGTATGGAAGGGCAGACCTGCCCGGAATATCGTTCCTAAAACGATTCTGTTGGCTGGTACGTTGATTATTGAGGTACCTAAAGGTGTGACCACTTCCTTTTTCTTGTATTGAAGTGTCTTGGAAATTTCGTATGCTTCACATTCTCCGATACGCATAATATTGTTCCTGAACAGAAGCCTGTTTTTCTGATACTCCGCATCACGTATTTCAACCATGTACTGGTTGATGATGGAGTTGTCCTGACTTAAATTTTTTATTTCCATTATATGATTTTTGTTTGGCGAATCATTGGATTAGACCGTAACAAACAGGCGATTTGAATGGTGTAAACATAGTGGCGTGCACAATGATCCTATCTCTTTTTCGTTCGTCCTGTCAGAGGTCGTCGGAGAGCGGATGACTCTCCTTGAATTTGAGAAGTGAATAGGATGGAAAACCCTAAAATTCTTACAAAGGTAAGAAAAAAATATAGGATAATTATTCCCTGGACTGAGAATCCTTTAAAAAAAACTAAAAGGAAGATAAAAATGACAGATTTCAATTTTTTTTAAGACCTCCGTTGAACGTTTTTTCCGTTTTCTCTATATCTTTGCTGCAGAAATGAAGAAAGTCTTACTTATCATATTATGCGTGGTTTCGGCTGTTGGCGCATACGCCCAAAGAGCCGATTTGAATACCCAGAAAGAAATCTGGAGAAAGATGGTCGCTGATACCGTGTCAGCACCTTCTGCGCGGAATTCTGATGACTCCTATAACCGTTCTGATCCTTCTTTGGCAAAAGCCATCGAGCCTCAGGTCATTGACAATTTTGCTTTCGGTCTTCATCAGGGACTGAATGTCAATTTAGGTGCTTCTGCCTATGCCACTTTCGGACATAACGTCCCTCATCGCGGGGGCTTCTCCCAGACGATGGATGTGCTGTATCTTACACCGCTGACGAAAGACAACCGTCTTTGGTTGGGCGCAGGCGGATACATTAATCACTACAACTGGGGCAGTGACCAATATGCTAATGCAGGTCTTTACGGGATATTGGATTATCAGATCGACCCGCATTGGGAGGCTTACATCTACGGACAGTTGTCTCTGCAGGGAAATAATGGCATGTATCAGCAACCTTGGGGATATGGCTATAACCCCTATTATGGTGGCATGGGTTACCCTTATGGTTATGCCATGGGTCCCGGTTATGGCGCAATGAGTTATGGTATGGGGGCTCCCGGCGCTAATGTTATTGGCGGTGGTGTCACTTATCATAACAAGAATTTCTCGTTGGGCGTTTCTGTTGAAGGAGACTGGTATTCCACACCTCACAATTTCAGATACTTTGACCAATACAACTATCCCACTCCGAAATGAGATCATTTTGCGGTAGCCGGCAGACGGGAATCGATTCGACCATAATACTGTTCCACTTTGAAGTAAGGGCGGAGAGTTTTCTGGGTGTTGAAGTGCTCTGATTGTTTTCCTGTTATGACGGATAATTATTCCCAAGGAAATTAGTTTTCTGATAACGGGTATGCTCTTTCTGCAAGGAGATGGTTGAAGATTCCTTTCCTGTTATTTTGGATGCAGTGAAAAACAAATGAGACATTCGGAAAATCTTATCCATCAATAAGAGTTATCTATTGTGATTCATCGGAAAAAGGGTGTGGTCGTAGTCTCGAGAAAGAGACCGTCGACTTTCGAGAAACATAGCGCTGACTTTCGAGAAACTACGAGGCCTTCTTTCTCGAAACTACGAAATCTTCTTTTTCAGAGGTTTTGAGATCGCTTTTTGGGGGTGGAAACATCAGTGAGTCAGATGACTGAACGGAGACCTTTCCTAACTTGTTTCTATAAAAAATTAAAGATAAGCTAGGACTGTTTTTGTTGGAGGAAGACTGCTGGGTTGCCCAGGACTATCCCTTAAATAAAAAGTTGATTTTTCTTGTCTTTCAACTCCAAATCGGTGAAAAATCAGACCATATCGGTTCTGCCGGTAAGACACAATAAAATCTGTCCGAAAGAGAGGATGAGAAAAATAAAGTGGCAATGAAATTCAGTTAGCCCCACTTTCGGAAGAACGTAAAGTGAAAGAGGAAAATAAGAATGACTTTTCGGAAATTCGGGAGATTGCGCGAGAAGTAGGACTTGAAATACGACATAGATAGCGAAGGGAGAGACACTTATAATAAGAGGTGTAAATCACAGAAGGGGGTTGTCGGTAGAAAGCCCCCTATCATGTTGGGAGACCTTTTTGCCGATTTCTTACAGAACGAAAAGGCGTGTCTTTATTTGCTAAGTCTAAATGACAAATATTGAGGGGCAAAGTGCATTTTTAGCATTTTTAACCTAAAAAGCCTCTATAAATTGCCATTTTGCTTTTAGAAAGTTGGCGTTTCTCCACTTTTTTCCTATCTTTGTAATGGATTTGAAGGGATGATGCCCTGATAGGTTCGTATAAAGGTCAAGAAGATTATAATTCACTTTTTAAAAATAAATTTTAAAATGGCACAATTTACTAAGTCAGTATTGGAAAAGTACGGGATCACAGGTACAACTGAGGTTCTCTACAATCCTTCTTATGAGGTGTTGTTCAACGAAGAGACCAAACCTGAACTCACAGGTTATGACAGAGGTCAGGAAACAGAACTTGGTGCAATCAATGTAATGACAGGCATCTATACCGGTCGTTCTCCTAAGGATAAGTTCATCGTGGATGATGCCAAGGCTCATGACACTGTATGGTGGGATTCTGAGGAGTATCATAACGATAATCACCGTGCTTCCGAGTCTACTTGGAAGGCTGTTAAAGACATTGCAAAGAAAGAACTTTCTAACAAGAAACTTTATGTCGTTGATGGCTTCTGCGGTGCTAACAAGGATACTCGTATGAAGGTCCGCTTCATTGTAGAGGTTGCTTGGCAGGCTCACTTCGTAACAAATATGTTCATCCGTCCTCAAACCGAGGCTGAATTCGAACAGGAACCTGACTTCATCGTTTACAATGCTTCTAAGGCTAAGGTAACCAACTGGAAGGAACTGGGTCTCCACTCTGAGACAGCTG
Organism: Segatella cerevisiae; assembly: GCF_024054555.1. GTDB lineage: Bacteria > Bacteroidota > Bacteroidia > Bacteroidales > Bacteroidaceae > Prevotella > Prevotella cerevisiae. Next base: position 15,961 of record NZ_JAMXLY010000015.1, read on the forward strand.
TTCTGTTCAACGTTACTTCTAAAGAGCAGGTTATCGTTAATACATGGTATGGTGGAGAAATGAAGAAGGGTATGTTCTCTATGCAGAACTACTTCTTGCCTTTGAGAGGCATCGCTTCTATGCACTGCTCTGCTAATACAGATAAGAGCAATCAGAACACCGCTATCTTCTTCGGTCTGTCCGGTACAGGTAAGACCACTCTGTCTACAGATCCTAAACGTAAGTTGATCGGTGATGATGAGCACGGATGGGATGACAATGGTGTCTTCAACCTCGAGGGTGGCTGCTATGCAAAGGTCATCAACCTGGATAAGGATGCTGAGCCTGACATCTATGGCGCAATTACCCGTGACGCTCTGCTTGAGAACGTAACAGTAGACAAAAACGGCAAGATCGACTTTGCTGACAAGAGCGTAACGGAGAATACCCGTGTATCTTACCCAATCTATCATATCAAGAATATCGTACGTCCTATCTCTCACGGACCAGCTGCTAAGCAGGTGATCTTCCTGAGTGCTGACGCTTTCGGCGTACTGCCTCCAGTTTCTATCTTGAGCCATGAACAGACTAAGTACTACTTCCTCTCTGGATTTACAGCTAAGTTGGCTGGTACAGAGCGTGGTATCACTGCTCCTACACCTACATTCTCTGCTTGCTTCGGCCAGGCATTCCTGGAGTTGCATCCTACAAAGTATGCTGAGGAGTTGGTTCGCCACATGAAGAAGAGTGGTGCTAAGTGCTACTTGGTCAACACAGGTTGGAATGGTACAGGCAAGCGTATTTCTATCCGCGATACCCGTGGCATCATCGACCGTATCCTTGACCATGAGATCGACAAGGCTCCTACGAAGACACTGCCTTACTTCGACTTTGTTGTTCCTACTCATCTTGAGGGTGTAAATGATGATATCCTCGATCCTCGTGATACTTACAAGGATCCGGCTGAATGGGATAAGAGGGCTAAAGACCTGGCTGCCCGCTTCATCAAGAACTTCAAGAAGTATGAAGGCAACGCAGCTGGCAAGGCTCTTGTAGCTGCCGGTCCAAAACTTTGATAAGTTGAGATCAACTTAGAATTTTTCTAAATTAAATACTCATCCCGTTTCTTCGTGAGAGGAAACGGGATGTTTTTTGTTCTTCTGTTCCTAATCTGATTCATACATCCTGTGAGATTTTTCCAAGTGCCCTTCCCGGAGGAATGGAATTCTGACGTTGCTTCCCCTTCTCCGTTATAAAGGTGCAGTTTTCCCTAAACAAACTTAAAAAACAGGTTCATAAGCCATAATTTATATAATAATGTTCTCAAAAGGCGTTTAATCTAAATAAAACTGTGTAAATTTGCAAGCAAAAATATTTTGAAGAGTACAATGAAAAAACCGTTGTCAATATTCGCCGTCATGCTTTGGGCAGTTCTGACGCTTTCATCTTGCTTAAACAACGACGATGATGTCACATATTACAAGGATACAGCCATCACATCATTCTCAGTAGGGACTTTGAATTCTCTTGTAGATACGATGTCCAATGGAGAAAAGGATACGGTGAATTGTTCAGGTTATAAATTCAGTATAAATCAGGCTTCACACCTTATCTATAACACTGATTCCCTCCCTGCAGGCTTGGATATGAAGAAAGCAGTAGTGACAATTGGCAGTAAGAACGGTGGTGTCATCGGCATACTGCAATTGGACAGTGCGGGACATGAGAAGGAATCTACAGACTTGAATAATGTCGTCTATTATCAAAGTACCGATTCCTTGGATCTTTCCGTACCAAGACATCTTTATGTCTTCAATTCCTCTATGTCCGCTTATGTGATCTATACGCTTAAGGTCAGTTTCCATAAAGAATTTGCGGATTCTTTCCCTCTAAGCCATCTGGGCGCAAACGCCGGGATCGCTGCACTCTCTGAAATGAAAGCTGTAGCTAACAACAATAGCATGTTTGTCTTCGGACAGCAGAACGGTAATCTGAAGATCTTCTCTACATCGATCTCTGATGGGAGAAACTGGACCGAAATCCCTTCTCCTTCCGTCTTGCAGGGGAGTGACTATCATAATATCGTGGCGAAGGGCGGTTATCTCTATGCTTTGAGCAATGGTAACATCTATCGTTCCGGTGATGCCCGCACATGGAGCAAGGTGGGTTCTGCTCCTTCCTTGACAACACTGCTGGGTGCAGGCACAGCAGATCTTTTCGGCACGACAGCAACAGGTTTTATGTACTCGAAGGATGATGGCGCCAGTTGGTCTAAACAGAATGTGGACGGACCGGTTGACAGTTTGGCAACAGCGAATGTAAGTTGTATATGCCTGCCCTCTCTGACCAATGACAGTACGGATATGATGACCGTTGTCGGCAATTATTTCAGTGACAATCATGTGGTCGTATGGAATGTGGCTGCAGAATATAGCTGGGGGACAGAATTGCAGAATTGGTATTTTGCTTCACCTACTGCATGGTACCAGAAATCATATAGCACGCAGTTTGTTCAGGGCAAGATGCCTGACAAACTCTTGGCTGCAGCATACGGAAGTGACATAGAAGGACTTGGCAGTGACTTGAAACTCTACAGTAGTATCGATCACGGCCTGACCTGGCATGTGGATTCAACAGTGACGAAAAAACTCACTCGCGCAATCGGAACATTGCACCGGGGATATGCCTTCACTTCTGACAAGAACAATAACCTTTGGATCATCGACCAGTCTACGGGTAATATCTGGCGGGGACGACATAACAGTAAAGGCTGGATCGACCAGTCTGACGTTACATACTGAACCGGATCTTAAAGGAATTTCTTCTCAACAACTGCTGACGGGAAGACTGTGGCGGGGCGACAACAAAGGCCTGAACAGTGATAAAGAAGAATCGGATGAAACAGAATGATTTGAAAAATCAACTGGACATGAAGCGGATTCCACAGCATATTGCCATCATCATGGATGGCAATGGGCGGTGGGCAGAAGCACGTGGGGAAAAGCGGACTTACGGCCATCAGGCCGGTGTAGACACTGTCCGCCATATCACTGCTGAGTGTGCCCGACTCGGTGTGAAATACCTCACGCTCTATACCTTTTCCATGGAAAACTGGAATAGGCCGACTTCTGAAATCCAAGCTCTCATGGGATTGGTCCTGTCTTCTCTCAAAGATGATATCTTCATGAACTATAATGTCCGCTTCCAGGTCATCGGTGACGTGAAGCGCCTCCCAGCAGAGGTTCAGGACAAACTGAATGAGACTATTGAGACGACTGCTGCAAACAGTGGCATGACGATGGTGGTGGCTTTGAGCTACGGCTCTCGCTGGGAGATGACAAAGGCTGTCAAGGATATTGTGCGGGATCTGCAGAAAAAAGGTCTGGATAAATACTCGGATCAGGACCTGGACCAACTCATCACGGAAGATACAGTCTGCTCACATCTGGAAACCCGTTTTATGCCTGACCCGGATCTGCTGATTCGTACAGGCGGAGAACTCCGCGTTTCCAATTTCCTCCTGTGGCAGATCGCCTATACAGAATTGTATTTCTGTGATACTTATTGGCCGGATTTCAGAGAGCAGAACCTCTATAAGGCTATTCTCAGCTATCAGAAACGGCAGCGTAGATTCGGCAAGACTGAATCTCAGATCGAAGATGATGAAGAAGATGTCCGTCTCGCTGATAACCTTGGGGACATCCAAAATAAGGCAAAGAACAAGTTGGGCAAAAGTCCTGTTGACGAAGATGAATTTGAAGAAGTTAAATGAGGATACACCGGATATTCAGGTGAGAACCTACTGATCATAAGTGGAGAGTGTGGGGAATGGGATCTCAAAAGTGATGGAATGAATTTGAATAAGATATATATATTTGGTATGGACCATATAAAGAAGGTGTTGTTTCTACTCGTCATGATTTTTGGATTGACGGTGAGTGCAGATGCTCAAGATAAAATTGTCAATCCTGATATCTCCTATGCGGGTACACCTCGTACAGTGACTATCGGCGGAATCAATGTCTCGGGTGTAGAAGGGTATGAAGATTATGTGCTTGCCGGTATATCCGGGCTTTCTGTCGGGCAACAGATCACTGTGCCGGGAACGGAGATCACGGATGCCGTCAAGCGGTATTGGAAGCATGGTCTTTTCTCCAAAGTCCAGATTGCTGCTGACTCGCTGGTGGGTGACAAAATCTATCTGCATATCTTCCTGGCTGTACGCCCCCGTGTCTCGACAATCAATTATATCGGATTGAAGAAGAGTGAGCGGACGGATATGGAAAAGAAACTCGGACTGCTCAAGGGGAGTCAGATTACGCCGAATATGATTGACCGTGCAAAGATCCTCGCCAAGAAATATTTCGATGATAAAGGCTATAAGAACGCTGACATTACGATCAATCAGCGGGATGATCCTGCCAACAAGAACCAGGTTATTCTGGATGTCCTTGTAGATAAGAAAGAGAAGATCAAAGTCCACCAGATTATCATAGAAGGCAACAAGTATTTGTCGGATGGTGGAATCAAGGGTGGTTTTATGCGTAAAGGTGCCTTTAAGAAGACACATGAAGCGAACAAAATTGGTACGTTCCTGAAGAGCAAGAAATTCACTCAGGAGAACTGGGAGAAAGACAAGCAGAACCTGCTTGACAGATATAATGAACTGGGATTCCGCGACGCTGTGATCCTTAAAGACAGTGTCTGGAATTTTGACCCCAAGCATGTCAATGTCTATGTGAAAGTTGACGAAGGCAAGAAATATTATATCCGGAATATTACATGGGTCGGCAACACGGTATACACTACTGATTACCTGAGTGCCGTACTCGGAATGAAGAAGGGCGATGTCTACAATCAGAAACTCTTGAACAAGAGATTGACGGAAGATGATGATGCCGTAGGTAACCTGTACTGGAACAACGGTTATCTGTTCTATACCCTTCAGCCTACAGAAATTAATATCGTAGGTGACAGCATCGATTTGGAGATGCGTATCTATGAAGGCCAACAGGCTCACTTGGATCATGTCCGGATCAATGGCAATGACCGTCTGTATGAAAATGTCATCCGTCGTGAATTGCGTACGAAACCTGGTGACCTGTTCTCTAAGGAAGCGCTCACCCGTTCAGCTCGTGAAATTGCTTCCATGGGATTCTTTGATCAGGAGAAAGTAAACCCGGATGTCAAACCGAATTACGAAGATGGTACAGTTGACATCAACTGGAATTTGGTGCAGAAGAGTAATGACCAGATCGAGTTCTCACTGGGTTGGGGACAAACTGGTGTCATCGGACGTGTTGCTTTGAAACTGAATAATTTCTCTGTCAGAAACCTGTTTAACAAGAACAAGGAACACCGTGGCATTATGCCTATCGGAGATGGTGAGACACTGAGTATCGGCGCACAGACGAACGGTTCTTACTACCAGAACTATGATGTCAGTTATTCGACAAACTGGTTTGGAGGCAAACGGCCTATACAATTCAGTGTGGGCGCATACTTCTCCAAACAGACAGACGTCTCAAGCAACTATTACAATAGTTCTTATATGAATAATTACTATAATTACATGTATGGCTATGGCAGTAGTTACACGAACAGTTATGAAGATTATTATGACCCTGACAAATATGTCAAAATGTTCGGCGTGAACATAGGCTGGGGAAAACGCCTGCGCTGGCCGGATGATTATTTCACCCTTTCATTGCAGTTGGCTTATACCCGGTATATGCTGAAGAACTGGAGCTATTTCCTGATGACAAACGGACAAGCCAACAACTTGAACTTGACGATTGCCCTAAGTCGTACTTCAACGGATAATCAACTCTATCCTCGTAGCGGTTCTGATTTCCAGGCTAGCGTAACGCTCACACCGCCTTGGAGTGTTTGGGATAATAAAGACTACAAGAATCTTGCCACCAACTACAATGATCCTGACTACGACAAGCAGATGCAGGATAAGTACCGCTGGATAGAATACAACAAATGGAAATTCAAGGCTCGGACCTATACCGCTTTGAGCAGCAGTCCGAAGACCTTCGTCTTGATGACTCGTGTGGAACTCGGTCTTCTGGGTTCATACAATAAATACAAGAAGAGTCCGTTTGAAACATACTACATGGGTGGTGACGGTATGAGCGGCTACTCCACAGGATACGCTGAGGAAACGATAGGACTGCGTGGATATGAGAATGGCTCTCTTACACCTTATGGATCCGAAGGATATGCTTATGACCGATACACGCTCGAACTCCGTTATCCGTTCCTTCTCGGAAACACAACCATCTATGGTTTGACCTTCATGGAGGCAGGTAATGCCTGGACGAGTACGACGAAATTCAACCCATTCGACATGAAGCGTTCTGCCGGAGTCGGTGTCAGAATCTATCTGCCTATGGTCGGATTGATGGGTATTGACTGGGGCTATGGCTTTGACAAAGTCTTTGGAGAAAAGGGCGGAAGTCAGTTCCACTTCATCCTTGGACAGGAATTTTAATGAAGATGAGGTCGTTTACAATGAGAATATAATGACGGTATAAAGTGTAATACAGAAAGGATTAGAAAATGAAAAAGGTAATTACATTGTGCCTCTTTGTCCTGATGGCAATGACGGCAAGCGCTCAGAAATTTGCACTTGTGGATATGGACTATATTCTGAAAAACATCCCTACATACGTACGTGCAAACGAGCAACTTGATCAACTTGGCGACAGATGGAAAGCTGAGATAGATTCTCTTAATTCTGTGGCCAGTACAATGTATAAAAACTACCAGAATGAGATGACCTATCTCTCCCAAAAGCAGAAGCAGACTCGCCAGCAGGCTATCGTCAACAAGGAGAAACAGGCAAATGACTTGAAAAAGTCCTATTTTGGCCCTGATGGGGAGTTGGCCAAGAGGCGCGAGGCGCTCATGACTCCCATTCAGCAGAAAATCTATAATGCAGTAAAGACCATCTGCGAGCTCCATGACTATTCTCTGGTCGTAGACCGCAGCAGTAATTCCAGTATCATATTCGGTTCACCGCAAATTGACATCTCTGATGAAGTCCTGAAGAAATTAGGATATTCAAATAATTAGTATTAACTTTGCAATTTACCGGATTAATATTAACTTTGCAATTAAATTATAAAAATAAAGAAAAATGAAAAAGTTACTTTTTATGTTGATGTTGATGATGCCAATGTCAATTTTTGCACAGAAGTTTGGTGTCGTTGATTTGGATGCTATCGCTCAGTCTCTTCCTGAATATACTGCAGCGCAGACAGAATTGAAAAACCTGAATGATCAAGATCAGAAAGATCTGCAGAGCATGCAGGCTGAGGTTCAGAGAAAGTATGATGAATACCAGAAGAGTGCTTCTACAATGAACGCTACAGCTAAACAGGCAAAGGAAAAAGAATTGCAGGACCTGGGAGATAAATATCAGCAGGCTGCTCAACAGAAATCTCAGGATTTCCAGAAAGCACAGCAGGAAAAACTTGCACCTGTTCAGGCCAAGGTGTCTCAGGTGATTGAGAAAGTCGGTAAAGAAGGTGGCTATACCTCTATCTTTATGAAGGGTTCTATGCCTTATATCAGTGCAACACTTGTAAAGGACGTGACGGCTGAATGTAAAGCTGAGATCCTGAAAATGAAATAAGGTATTCTGTTATATTAAATTATCTAAGGGCAGTTCTCATCGGGGTCTGCCCTTTTGACTCTTTTAGTACGTCTGCCTATCTGTTGATCAGGTGAGCGAAGGGGAGGATTTTAGGATATGAAAAAACTGTTGTTTTATCTGCTGTTGGTCTTGTTGCCGAGTGCAGTCTGTGCGCAGAGTCAGCCTTCTGTGATGAATGCTCCTGTCCAGGCACAGCGCTTTGGCTATTTCTCTTATAAGACAGTTCTTCAGGCGATGCCGGCGTATGCCAGGACCCGCCAAAGTCTCAGTGATTTGAGAAACAAGTACAACGCTGAAATGAAACGTGCCGAGGATGAGTTTAACAGCAAGTATGAAGAGTTCTTGGAAGGACAGAAAGACTTCGCTCCTTCTATCCTGGTGAAGCGGCAGGCTGAGCTCCGGGATCTGATGGAGAAGAATATGGCGTTCAAGGAACAGTCCAAGCGCTTGTTGGCTCAGGCTGAACAGAACGCGATGGCGCCTCTCAAGGCAAGCATCATGTCGGCGGTAGATACCATCGGGAAACGGGAAGGCTTGTCTTTCGTCCTGAATACGGATAATGACGCAGTGCCTTATGTCGATCCTTCTCTGGGAGTAGATGTTACGGAGGCTCTGGAGTCTGCCTTGCATTGAGTCCCGATGGACTCCGGGACAGGGTGTTGAACAGTTGTTCGACCGCGTTCCGGAGATAGAATAGAGGCTGAGGTTATGGATAGTTATAAAACAAGTATGACAATAAATTTACCTTCTGCACCGGGTCCTATAGGTGTTTTCGATTCCGGCTATGGCGGGTTGACGGTCTTGCATGGCATCCGTCAGGCCCTGCCGGAATATGACTACATCTATCTGGGAGACAATGCGAGGGCGCCTTATGGCAATAGGTCCTTTGACGTTATTTATGAGTTTACTAGGCAGGCTGTCATCAAACTCTTTGAGATGGGCTGCCATTTGATTATCCTTGGATGCAATACGGCATCCGCCAGGGCTCTCAGGACTATCCAGCAGCAGGATCTCCCCCAACTGGACCCCAATCGGAGGGTCTTAGGGGTCATCCGACCGACCGCTGAGGTCATTGGAAAACTCACGACCAATAATCATGTGGGACTTCTAGCTACTGAAGGGACGGTGCTGAGCCGTAGCTACGATATGGAAATCAAGAAACTTTGGCCTGAGATCAAGGTCACCGGCGTCGCTTGCCCTTTCTGGGTACCTCTGATCGAATACGGGGAGGCAGGCAGTCCGGGGGCTGACTATTTCGTGAAGGACCGCATCGATCAACTGATGCAGAAAGATCCGCAGATAGATACGATTATCCTGGGATGCACACATTATCCCCTGCTGATGCCGAAGATTTCCAAATATGTCAAACCGGATGTACAACTCGTACCGCAGGGGAAGTTTGTGGCTACAAGCCTCGTCAGTTATATGAAGCGTCATCAGGAAATAGACAGGGCGTGCACAAAGCATGGGACCTGCCACTATTTTACAACTGAGAACCCGGAAAAATTCAAAGGCAGTGCTAAGATCTTCCTGAAAGAAGAGATTCCTGTCAGCCATATAGACTTGGATCAGGACTCTCTGACCGTTCAGGGTGGTTGTAAATGACATTCATTCCACTTTGTAACCCCTGCAGAGGTTGCCAAGTGTGAGATAAAGTGCCGGGTGTCTTTCCTTTAAGAAGAGCCCCGGAAAACGAATATTAGGAAGGATTATATTATGCGAGAAACAAGACAAAACCGTATAGCCCGACTCTTACAGAAAGAGTTGGCAACACTGTTCCAGGAACAGACACGCAGTACACATGGTATCCTGATTAGTGTGACGAATCTGAAGATTAGTCCGGATATGAGTATTTGTACAGCTTACCTTTCCATCTTCCCTCCTGAAAAGGCAGATGAAATCGTGAAGAATATCCGTGCGAATGAAAAGACGATCCGCTATAACCTCGGGACACGGGTAGGAAAACAATTGCGGATTATTCCGGAATTGAGGTTCTTCCTTGATGATACACTGGATTATCAGGAGCACATTGATGAGATCCTGAAAAAGGAATAATGGATGGTTTGTCTGACAGGAGTGTGCCCGGTGACAGTTGAGGCGAACGTTTTGAAATTCCTTTTCGCTTGAGACGGTATAAACCACTCTCTGTCTTACTTGATTGATAAATATGAATTTCCCTTTTTTCATAGCCCGGAGATACCTCTTTTCCAAGAAGAGTACCCATGCTATCAATATCATCAGTGCCATTAGCGTGATCGGCGTAGCTGTTGCCACGATGGCAATGGTTATCGTACTGAGCGTGTTCAATGGTTTCCATGATCTGATAGCTTCCCTGTTTACTAATTTTGACCCACAACTGGAAGTCGTCCCTACGATGGGGAAGACGGCTCCTTCAGATGACCCTGTGCTCACCAAGATACGTCAAATGCCTCAGGTGGAAGTTGCTACAGAGTGTGTGGAGGACCAGGCTTTGGCGATCTACCATGATAAACAGGCGATGATCACGATAAAAGGCGTGGAGGATAATTTTCCTCAGTTGTCTCATATTACGGATATCCTCTATGGAAACGGCAGTTTTGAACTCCATGCTGCCAATCTGCAATATGGCGTGCTGGGAATACAACTGGCACAGCAATTGAATGCCGGGGCTGACTGGGACGGCTACATGAAGATATACGCCCCAGTGAAAGAGGGACAGTTGGATATGACGAATCCCGCAGGGGGCTTTGTCGTAGATTCACTCATCTCACCGGGGGTGATCTTTTCTGTCAAACAGGCTAAATATGACCGGAACTATATTCTGACTTCTATATCCTTTGCACGGAATCTGTTTGGGGAGCAAGGTATGCTCTCTTCTTTGGAATTGAGATTGAAGCAAAGCTCTGATCTGGAATCCGTGAAAAGGAAAATGCAGAAAATTGCAGGAAAGAAATACAGGGTTCTCGACCGCTTTGAGCAGCAGGATGATACGTTCAAGATTATGACAGTGGAAAAGTTGATGGCCTATCTTTTCCTGACCTTTATTCTGGTCGTAGCCTGCTTTAATATCATCAGTTCTTTGTCCATGTTGATCATTGATAAGAAAGCTGATGTGGTGACATTGAGGAATCTCGGGGCCAGTGACCGGCAGATTATAAGGGTATTCCTTTTTGAGGGCAGGATGATCTCTGTCATCGGTGCCATTGTAGGCATTGGTCTCGGGCTGCTCTTGTGCTGGCTGCAGCAGACCTATGGTTTTGTCTCTCTGGGTCGGACCGCAGGCTCTTTCATCGTCGACTCTTATCCGGTGAGCGTGCATTATACTGATGTCCTGCTCATTTTCCTGACGGTAATTATTGTAGGATGGCTTGCCGTCTATTATCCGGTAAGGTATCTGAGTAAAAGGCTTTTGAAATAGCCTGTCTTACGACACGTGAGTCAGACGGTTTCTTTTCAAAACGGGTCAACTGGGGATCAATGTTTTCTATCCTCAGGGGACTTGTTCACTTGAGAATTCGTTTTTAATGAAGATGGTGAGAGAAGACGGTTCCTGCCAGTTACATTTTGGGAAAGTGGTTCGTCTGTGTTTTTCATGGAAATAAAGTTGCTGCTTACGACTCGTAAAAAGGGATTGTCATTCCCTGCCTTCCGCTAAAACGATTCTCAGGGTTCTACTTTCTTTTGGATAATGGTCAGTCCGTCTCTGACAGGAAGGATGACTTGTTCGGCATGAGGATCATTGGCAACATAGTCATTGAATGTGCGGATTCCGGCAGTTTGGGCATCATGCTCATATTGGGGGTCGATGACATGACCGTCCCAAAGTGTATTGTCAACCAGAATAAATCCACCAGGTCTGAGGATCCGCATAACAGTTTGATAGGTCTCAATATAGGTCCGTTTGTCTCCGTCTATGAAAGCCATATCGAAGATGATGCCTGATGCAGGCGCTTCCTTGTTTGCGTCACCGATGCGAAAAATGATCTTATCGGCCACAGGAGAGCATTCTATCCAATGGCGGGTAAAGTCTTCCATTTCGTCGTTGATCTCATAGGTATAGACCTTTCCGCCTTCAGAGAGCCCTTCTGCCATGCAGATGGCACTATATCCGCTGAAAGTCCCGACTTCGAGGATGTTCTTCGGTTGAATCATGCGGACAAACATTTTCAGCATCCTTCCCTGGAGGTATCCGCTGGCCATTCTCCCGTGAAGGGTATGGATATTCGTGGCCCGCCAGAGATGGTATAGGTAATCGCCCTCGGGTTCACTGTGCTCGCGGATATATTGGTCCAGACGGTTGTCTTCGGGCCTTTCGTCATTGGGATTGATAAGAGAAGGTCTTTCCTGACTTGGTTTCATCGGCTTGAGTGGTCTTTCAGAGAGAAGCGGTCATTTCTCTTTTGTTGAGAGGATTCCGGCAATGGCCAGATCATATCCTGCGAGCCCGAATCCGCAGATCGTACCCAGACAGGCACAACTGATCATCGATTGATGGCGAAATGCTTCTCTCTGGAAGATGTTGGAAATATGCACTTCAATGACCGGACATTTCAGACTCCTGATGCAGTCTTGCAAGGCAATGCTGGTGTGCGTATAGGCACCGGCGTTCAGGACAATGCCGTCATAGGTGAATCCGATCTCCTGCATCTTGTCGATCAATTTCCCTTCAATGTTGCTCTGATAATAGTCTATTTGTATCTCAGGGTATTTTGCCTTGAGTTTCGGAAGATAACTCTCGAAGGAGTTCTTGCCGTAGATGCCGGGTTCTCTTATACCTAGGAGATTCAAGTTCGGACCGTTGATGATTTGTATTTTCATATTCAAAAATAAATTGTACCTTTGTTCATGATTCGTTTCTCCCTTGCAAATATAGCGAAAAATCCTGAAAAGTGGGTGGAAGAGATGAAAACTGTTGAGGTTTGATAATGGAAAAGAATTCTTCGAAAGAAATGCTGAAAGGTTATCTGAGATACCTGAAACTCGAAAGGAGTTATTCTCCCAATACAGTTGAGGCTTATCATCGGGATGTCCTGCTCCTCCTGAGTTTTCTAGAGAAGAAGGGGATGCGTCCGGTTGAGGTACAACTTGAAGATTTGGAGCAATTTTCGGCCGGTTTGCATGATCTTGGGGAGAGTCCCCGGTCTCAGGCGCGGATCTTGTGCGGTGTGCGCTCTTTCTACCGGTATCTGCAACTGGACGGTTACTTGAAAGATGACCCCTCTGAACTCCTGGAGTCTCCCAGAGTGGGTGAACACCTGCCGGAATACCTGACTACTCAGGAAGTGGATCAGTTGGAAGCCTCTATCGATCTCAGCAAATGGGAGGGACAGCGCAACAAGGCCATCATCGAAGTCCTGTTCTCTTGCGGACTTCGTGTGTCTGAACTGGTCAACCTGCAGTTTTCCAATCTCTATCTGGATGAAAAATTCGTCAGGGTGATCGGGAAAGGAAATAAGGAGCGTTTGGTGCCGATCTCCGATATGGCAATCAAGGAACTGAACCTGTGGTTCGTTGACCGTCGCCAGATGAATATACAGCCTGGTGAAGAGGGATATGTCTTCCTGAATCGCCGGGGACATCACCTCACACGCGTGATGGTCCTCATCATGATAAAAAGGCAAGCTCGGGAGGCCGGCATACAGAAGACGATCTCTCCGCATACCCTTCGGCATTCCTTTGCTACGGCTTTGTTGAAGGGCGGTGCAGACCTGCGGGCCATACAGGCCATGTTGGGACATGAAGATATCGGGACGACAGAGATTTACACGCATCTTGAGACTTCAGACCTGAGGCGGGAAATCCTTCAGCATCATCCGAGAAACCAAAAGCCTTTTCCGCCTTATCGGAAAGATGGAAATTGATCTGTAAAGTCCGTTCTCTGTTTTTTTAGTCGCCTTGGACTTTTTATATGTGGATTATTCCGGATTTGGTTTTAAAAAGGGGTAAACGGTTTGTGATTACCCGGAAAATTCGTAACTTTGCACGATTAAAAGGTACAATATAAAATTAGAGAAAATATGTCATATTTATTTTCATCAGAATCTGTTTCGGAAGGCCATCCTGATAAGGTGTGCGATCAGATTTCTGATGCTTTACTCGACCAGTTCCTTGTCTATGATAAGAATGCGCGTTGCGCTATTGAGACTTTCGCCACTACCGGCCAGGTCATTGTCATGGGGGAAGTGAGTTCGAAGACCTATATAGATTTGCAGACGGTTACCCGTAATACTATAAAGCGTATTGGTTATACAAAATCGGAATATCAGTTTGACGGTGACTCTTGTGGCTTCCTTTCTGCCATTCACGAGCAAAGCCCTGATATTATGCGGGGTGTCCTTCGGGATAAGGAAGAAGACCAGGGCGCAGGCGATCAGGGTATGATGTTCGGTTATGCGACGAACGAGACAGAGAATGAGATGCCTGTGACACTCGATCTGGCTCATTTGATCATGAAGACGCTCGCTGATATCCGAAAGGAAGGGACATTGATGCCTTATCTCCGTCCTGATTCCAAATGTCAGGTGACAGTAGAATATAGCGATGACAATATTCCGCAGCGGATCGATACGATAGTCGTTTCCACTCAGCATGATGAGTTTGATCAGAATGATTCCAGAATGTTGTCCAAGATCAAGGATGACGTGCTCCATATCCTGATCCCTGAAGTCAAGAAGCGTTGCGGGGCGAAGACCTTGGCACTCTTTAACGACAAGATCAAGTATTTCGTTAACCCTACGGGCAAGTTTGTCATCGGAGGGCCTCATGGAGATACGGGTCTGACAGGGCGTAAGATCATCGTAGACACCTATGGCGGTAAAGGCGCTCATGGAGGAGGCTCGTTTTCAGGAAAGGATCCTTCTAAAGTGGACCGTTCTGCCACTTATGCCGCTCGCTACATTGCTAAAAATATGGTCGCTGCAGGTGTTGCAGATGAGATGCTGGTCCAATTGGCTTATGCCATCGGCATCGCAGAACCGGTGAGCGTCTATGTGAATACGTATGGCAGGAGCCACGTGAAGATGTCAGACGGGGAGATTGCCCGGAAGATCCTTCAGATGTATGACTTGCGGCCGAAGGTCATTGAGCGCGTCTTGAAATTGCGCCAACCGATGTATTTCGAGACGGCTTCCTACGGACATATGGGACGTAAGAATGAGATCGTGAAAAAGGTGTTTACTTCCCGTTATCATGAAACGAAGACAATGGAAGTGGAACTCTTCACGTGGGAAAAACTCGATCAGGTAGAAAGAATTAAAAAGGAATTTGGTTTATAATCTATGGCATTAGCGGGTTCCATGACGCTCTTTTCGACTCCGAAGCATGGCTTCCATGGCGTGCAGCGGGCGCAGCATCAACTGACTCCTGCACAGGTGTTGAAGTGGTTGCCTAAGACTGCCACTCCTGAGCAACAGGATTCGGCCATTCAGCGGTATATTCATCCGGGAATGGTGCATTGGAGCAATATGCCGGATACGCTTCATCTTCCGGGACAAGAGGTGGGGAAGAGTTTGAAGAATGTCATCCTTCCAACCTACTATAAGGAATCCTTTTTCTCTAAAGATTCCATGTTTCATCCTGAACTCCCGGGAGGCAGATTAGGTGTGGCAGGTGATCCTGTTCCCTATACGATTGCAGGGGATGATCTGCTGACAGCTTTACTGTTGGGTTGCTTCATCCTGGCAGGCGTCGCTTTCGCTAAATGCCGCACATTCTTTTACAGTCAGGCAAAGAATTTCTTCTTCCCGCCACGGATGGAGCAGACTGCGATGCCGGAAACATCGAATGAATTCAGATTCCAGTTCTTCTTCATCCTCCAGACGTGTCTGCTTTTTGCTCTCACGTTCTTCCTGTATACTCGTTCCGTTTTCGGTGATACTTTTACGATTTCTAGATATAAGATCATCGGAATATATACAGGGGTACTGGCTGTCTATTTCCTGTTGAAAGGTTTGGTCTATTGGTTTATCAACTGGATCTTTTTCGAGAAACGGAGGAATGTGCAATGGCTTCATGCTTATTTCTTCCTGACCTCTATGGAGGGAGTCGCACTCTTCCCGATGATCATGCTGATGGCCTATTTCGGACTGCCACTGGAGTGGGGGGTGATATATGCCGGTATTATAGTCGCATTATTCAAATTGTTTACATTCTACAAGACGTATATCATCTTTTTCAGGAGAATCAGTGCCATTCTGCAAAATATTTTGTACTTTTGTATGCTTGAAGTCATCCCCATGATAGTCTTATGGGGCATTTGGAAGATGATTGGTAATGAAATGAAAATAACTTTTTAGGACAGATGATAAAGAAAATTTTGGTTTCTCAGCCCCAGCCAACAAGCGAAAAGTCTCCTTACTACGACTTGGAAAAAACGTTTAAAGTGCATTGCGTCTTTCGCCCTTTCTTCAAAGTTGAAGGACTCTCTGCAAGAGAATTCCGCCAGCAGAAAGTAAACTTGTTGAATTATACAGCCGTTGTTTTTACATCTCGACATGCCATTGACAATTATTTCAAACTGGCTAAGGAAATGCGGATTACAATTCCAGAAGATATGAAGTATTTCTGTGTAATAGAGACCATTGCACTTTATATCCAGAAATATGTTCCTTATCATAAGCGAAAAGTCTTTTTCGGTAATACCGGTAAAATAGACGATCTTATCCCCTTGATGCTCAAGCACAAGGCTGAAAAGTTCCTTGTTCCTCTGAGTAGTGTCAACAGCGGCAAGATCGCACGGCTGTTGGATGAAAAGAAACTGAATCATACCGAGTGTGTGATGTATCGTACGGTGAGCAATGATTTTACAGAGGAGGAGAAAAAGAGCTTCGATTTTGATATGATCGTATTCTTCAGTCCTACAGGTGTAAAGGCATTGAAGCAGAATTTCCCTGACATGGTGCAGGGTGATCTTCATATCGCAGCTTTTGGACCGGCAACGGCAAAGACGGTCAAAGAAGAGGGCTATCGCCTGGATCTTCAGGCTCCTTCAGCAGAGCATCCGTCTATGACCAGTGCCCTGGATGCTTATCTGAAAAAAGAAAATAAGAAAAAATAAATCTGTCATGTCCGAAGGATCGCTTACATTCCGTAAGAATGAGCGGCTCTATGGCAAACTGCTGATAGACCAACTCTTTTCGAAGGGCAACAGATGTTCTCTTGCTGCTTTCCCTCTAAGGGTGGTGTATCGCGTCAGAGATCGCATTGACGGGGAATTGCCTGAACGGGTGTTGATCAGTGTCCCCAAGCGTTGTTTCAAAAGGGCGGTCAAGCGCAATCGCGTGAAGAGACAGATTCGGGAAGCTTTTCGGAAAAACAAACAGATCTTGCTCCAAAATTTGCCGGAGCAATCTGGAAGTCAGATATTGATGGCATTCCTTTGGCAGGATACGCGTCTGCATGATACGGCAGAAATAGAGAAAAAAGTGATATCCTTGCTCCAGCAGATGAGTGAACGGATATGATAAAGGGCTTTAGAGGGATAGTAACCGTAATAAAGGTGATCTTTCACCTGATATCCAGACTGATAACCTGGGTGTTGGTATTACCTGTTCTCTTTTATCAGAAAGTGATCTCTCCGTTTACTCCTCCTACTTGCCGGTTTACCCCGACTTGTTCGGAATATACGCGACAGGCTTTGTTGAAATACGGACCGCTTAAAGGACTGTATCTGGCGATAAGAAGAATACTGCGTTGTAATCCCTGGGGAGGCTCCGGATATGATCCGGTACCGTAAGTGCGGTTTTTTCGGGGATAGTATTTCGCCTTCGGGGCATACAACTGTTGAGAGGGCTGGGGACTGTTCTGTTTCTGATGCGCTCTCCTTAATTAGAAAAAAGATAATAAACGATATAAAAATAAGAATCATACGATGGCAAAAGATTTTGTTGAGGAATTGAAGTGGCGTGGAATGTTGGCACAGATCATGCCGGGGACGGAAGAACTCTTACAGAAAGAGAGGGTGTCTGCTTATCTGGGTACGGATCCTACTGCTGATTCCCTGCATATCGGACACCTTTGCGGTATCATGATGCTCCGCCACTTGCAAGCCTGCGGACATCAACCTTTCCTGCTTCTTGGAGGTGCTACGGGTATGATTGGCGATCCTTCCGGCAAAAGCCAGGAGCGTAATCTCCTTAATGCTGATACCTTATACCATAATCAGGAATGTATTAAAAAACAGGTCTCTAAATTCCTGGATTTTGACAGCAATGAACCTAATAGGGCAGAACTGGTCAATAATTATGACTGGATGAAGGATTATTCCTTCCTGGATTTTGTCCGCGATGTGGGCAAACATATCACAGTCAACTATATGATGGCTAAGGAGAGCGTTCAGAAACGCTTGAATGGCGAAGCTCGCGACGGTCTCTCTTTCACGGAGTTTACTTACCAACTCCTGCAGGGCTATGACTTCCTTTGGCTTTATCAGCATAAGGGCGTCAAACTCCAGATGGGGGGAAATGACCAATGGGGAAATATGACGACTGGTACTGAACTGATCCGTCGTACCTTGGGCATTGAAGCACAGGCTTACTGTCTGACTTGCCCGCTGATCACGAAGGCTGACGGTAAGAAATTCGGAAAGACGGAGAGCGGAAATGTATGGCTGGACAGAAACCGGACGACCCCTTATGCTTTCTATCAGTTTTGGCTCAATGTCAGTGATGTAGATGCCGAAAAATATATCAAGATATTTACGTCATTGGAGCGGCCGGAAATAGATGCATTGATTGCCACGCATCGCCAGGATCCCGGACAACGCATTCTGCAGAAGAAACTTGCAGAGGAAGTGACGACGATGGTTCATTCCAAGGAGGATCTGCAGATGGCAATTGCTGCGAGTCGTATCTTGTTTGGGAAATCCACAAAAGATGATCTGGCCCAACTCGATGAAAATACTTTGCTGGATGTGTTCAAAGGGGTTCCTCATTATGAACTCTCGAAAGATAACCTTGGAGGTACGGCTGTCGAATTGCTGAATAAGGAAGGAATGGCTATATTCCAGAGTAAGGGTGATATGCGCAAACTCGTGAAGGGTGGCGGCGTATCCTTGAACAAAGAGAAACTGCAGGCTTTTGACCGTCCCATTACATCTGAAGATTTAATCGACGGTAAATATCTGTTGGTGCAAAGGGGTAAGAAGAATTATTTCCTGATTACCGTGAAGTGACTTATCAGTTGACCGGCATGTCTTCCTTTTGAGTTGGAGCTTGACTGATGGACATGACTGGAGGACTGCAAAAAAGATTATAAAAATTTGGTAGTAGCGCAAAAAAGTGCTAACTTTGCCGCGTAAATCATAAGATTGTCCCATGGTGTAATGGTAGCACTACAGTTTTTGGTTCTGTCAGCGGTGGTTCGAATCCGCCTAGGACAACAATAAGATGGCTGAACTGTCAAGAAAAGCAGTTTAGCCTTTTTTGTTTCTGTATACCAGTGTATATCTCTCGGATTTTCCTTTCGTTTTCATCTTTTTTCTTTATTGTTTGTCAATAAAAATTTGGATAATCAACTTGAATTCATTATATTTACATTTGAACAATTAAGTTTGATGTGCAGCGCTTTAGCAAGTAAATGTTCAGCTTTCTCTGCTGATGAGTAAGGGCAACCTGAATGTTTGCAATTTATAAATAAAGAGGTGAAGTGCTTTATGCGTCAGACAGAACCTTAATGATTAGGTCCTCTGAATTAATCCTGACTGAATGAAATCCTTTTCTCTTGAGTGATGAATCCTGATAGAAATCTTCTTTCGCTATTTCTGCAGAAGATAAGGTGAAACGGATAGTAACGGAGCATTGGTGCTGTCCGATCCTTTCACTTCGTTGAATATCTGGGAATGTGAGGACGGGAGACAACAAGAGGAGCGAGTTGATATCTCATCATGCGTACGGAGTTTACAGTCGGTTATTGCTAATAGAATTACTTAATTCAAAAATACATTTCATGAAAAAGACAATCTTATTAACTTTATTTTTTGGACTTGCCCTTGCCGGAGAGGCAGGGGTGACGGACAAGAGTCATGCGCCTCAATTGGGCAAGAACTCCGTAGATGAGGTCCTCAAAGCGATGACGCTGGAAGAGAAGGCGGAATTGCTAGTAGGCGGAAACTATGCCGTAGTAGACGGTAAGAAAGGGCAGCAATTGCCCGAAGCAGCTATCGGAGCCGCCGGTATGACCAAGGCCATCCCTCGTTTGGGTATACCCTGCACTGTCCTGACAGACGGTCCTGCAGGTGTCCGTATTCCAGCTCAACGAGAGGGCGACCAACGTACTTATTATGCTACAGGGAACCCTGTAGGAACTCTCGTCGCTTCATCTTGGAATACCGAAAGTGCAGAGGCTATCGGTAAGAATATGGGGAATGAAGTCCTGGAATATGGCTGTGATGTGCTGTTGGCTCCAGGCATGTGCATTCACCGCAATCCGCTCTGCGGGAGAAACTTCGAGTACTTTTCAGAGGACCCGGTGCTGAGTGGCATTATGGCCGGAAATGAGATCTTAGGTGTTCAGTCTAATGGCGTAGGAACATCTGCAAAGCATTTTGTCTGTAATAATCAGGAGACGTTCCGTACTCAGAACAATTCCATTGTCGGACAGAGGGCGCTTCGTGAACTCTATCTGAAGAATTTCGAACTGGCGATTAAGATCGGGAATCCTTGGACGGTGATGTCTTCGTACAATCTTTTGAACGGGTCTTATACCCAGGCCGACAAAGCATTGCTTCACGACTGGCTGAGAGGAGAAACGGGTTATAAGGGGATGGTGATGACTGACTGGACAGACCGCCGCAATACAGTAGATCAGGTGAATGCCGAGAATGACTTGATGGAATCTGGTCGGGATACTCAGGTGCAGGATATCGTCAATGCCGTCAAAGCGGGACAACTGCCTATGGCTATTGTAGACCGGAATGTCAGGAATATGTTGAATTATATTGTCAAGACACCTCATTTCCGCCACTATAAAGCTTCCAATGCTCCTGATCTGAAAGCTCATGCTTTGGTCGCCAGAAAGGCAGCTACAGATGGGATCATACTTCTGAAGAATGACGGGAATACACTTCCACTTGCAACAGGACAGAAAATCGCTCTTTTCGGAGTAGGTTCATATAAAGGCTTTCTGGCTAATGGCTGGGGCTCCGGTGAGGTGAACAAACCTTATGTCGTCAATATCTATCAGGGTCTGAAGGCTGCCGGTTATCAGCCGGATGAGGAAATGGCTGAGATTTACGAGGATGCAGACGATGATATCAATTTCGGGAAGACTTATGCTGAGCATCGGGCTTCTGTCGATGATATTGCCATCATGACAATCAGGCGGAACGCTGGTGAGGGTAGTGACCGTCATAATCGTCCCGGGGATTGGAGTTTGAGTAAAGGTGAGTTGAATACAATGAAGAATATAGCTGATGCCTTTCATGCTAAGGGAAAGAAATTCATCGTCGTCCTGAATATCGGTGGTGTCATTGAGACGGCTTCATGGAAGGATATACCTGATGCGATCCTCCTTCCTTGGCAACCCGGAGAGGAAGGCGGCAATGCGATAGCTGACATGATAACCGGAAAAGTATGTCCTTCAGGGCGTCTGCCGATGACATTCCCAATAGCTTATGAAGATATTCCTTCATCAAAGAATTTCCCTAAAGATGACAATGGCGGTGTGTTCGATAAAAGCAAGTCGACAATTGGTTATACCAAATATGAAGAGGGTATCTGGGTAGGTTATCGCTATTTTGATACCTTCCACAAACCGGTCTCTTATCCCTTTGGGTATGGTCTGTCTTATACTTCTTTCTCTTTCAAAGGTCTGAAAGTCAATTATGGTAAACAACTTTGCAAGGCTGTCGTGACGGTTACCAATACCGGTAAGGTCGCCGGCAAGGAGGTCGCCCAACTTTATGTGGCTGCTCCTAAAGGAAATCTGGAGAAACCCGGAAAAGAGTTGAAGGCTTTTGCCAAAACTCGTGTCTTGCAACCTGGAGAGTCACAGACACTCACGATGACTTTCCGTCCGATGGATCTGGCTTCCTTTGACGAAGGGACGAATACATGGGTATTGGATCCCGGGAGTTATCAAGTGATGATCGGGGAGTCTGTTGAGAATATCAAGTTGTCCTCTCCGATGAAGATAGCCAAAGGTGTTCAGAAGAAAGTTCCGACAGTCATTTGATTTCTTTTGGAGATGAGATGATCCGATAAGGGTGATCTCATCTTTCATTTAGATAAATGTTTGATGATTTCTTTTGCATTTTCTCATTTATTTGTCTATCTTTGCATGGAATTGCAGGGATCCGTCTACAATTGATTGTAAATGATTGATGCCTGTCTTGCTATGAATAAACAAACTTGAAGCCAATGAAAACTAATTATGAATTGCGTTATGCCTCCCATCCTCTGGATGCAAAGAATTATGATACCACTCGTCTGAGAAAAGAATTTCTGATAGAGACATTGTTTGTCCCGAATGAGGTGAATATGGTCTATTCGATGTATGACCGGATGATTGTCGGGGGGGCCATGCCTGTTAAGGAAACTCTTTTGCTGGAAGCCATAGAACCTTTGAAGGCTCCGTTCTTCACTACCCGTCGGGAGATAGGCGTCTATAATGTGGGACAAGGTGAAGGTGTCGTAAAAGTGGGTGATGAGACTTTCACGCTCGGTTATAAGGAATCCTTATATATCGGCCGTGGTGACCGCCAGATCACTTTCTCCAGCAAAGATGCCACTAAACCTGCCTTGTTCTATTTCAACAGTACGACCGCACACAAAGAATATCCTTGTCGGAAAATTACGAAGACTGACGGATTGCAGGTCCATCTGGGTTTCTTGGACATGAGCAATGAGCGGACGATCAATAAGATGATTGTCAATCAGGTCTTGCCTACTTGCCAGTTGCAGATGGGGATGACAGAACTGAATCGGGGAAGTGTCTGGAACACGATGCCGGCCCATATTCACAGTAGGCGAATGGAAGCTTATTTCTATTTCGAAATTCCTGAAGACCAGGGTATCTGTCATCTGATGGGACAACCCCATGAGACACGTCATATCTGGATGAAAAACCATCAGGCCGTTCTGTCTCCGGAATGGAGCATCCACTCAGCTGCTGCCACGCACAACTATACTTTTATCTGGGGCATGGGAGGTGAAAACCTCGATTATGGTGATCAGGATTTCTTTGCGATTACAGACTTGAAATAATATCTCGTTAAACATATCATTAAAACTTAGAAGGATGGATACATTTTCTAAAAACTTTTCATTGGAGGGTAAAGTCGCCCTTGTTACCGGTGCCGCCTATGGCATAGGTTTCGCTATTGCTGAGGCTTTCTCCAAGGCAGGCGCAAAGATCGCCTTCAACTGCCGCTCACAGAAGCATCTGGATAAGGCGCTGGCTGATTACAAGGCTAAGGGCATCGATGCCAAAGGGTATATTGCTGACTGTACCGATGAAGGACAGGTGAAAGATCTGATCGCCAAGATCGAAAAAGAACTGGGAACGATTGATATCCTGGTCAACAATGCCGGAATCATCAAGCGTATTCCTATGCTGGAGATGTCTGTTGCCGATTTTCGTCAGGTCGTGGATATTGACTTGAATGCTCCTTTTATTGTCAGTAAGGCCGTTATCCCCGGAATGATCAAGAAAGGCCATGGTAAGATCATCAATATCTGCTCGATGATGAGCGAACTCGGTAGAGAGACTGTTTCTGCCTATGCTGCAGCAAAGGGGGGCCTGAAGATGCTTACCCGTAATATCTGCTCTGAGTTCGGTGCTGCCAATATCCAGTGCAATGGGATAGGCCCGGGTTATATTGCTACGCCTCAAACGGCTCCTTTGAGACAGCGTCAGGCTGACGGAAGCCGTCATCCTTTTGATAGCTTTATTATCAGCAAGACTCCTGCCGGCCGGTGGGGTACGCCTGAGGACCTGATGGGACCAGCTGTGTTCCTGGCTTCAGATGCTTCTGATTTCGTCAATGGACATATCCTTTATGTCGATGGCGGCATCTTGGCTTATATCGGGAAACAACCTTGATGGGTGCGATACTCTGTGCATAAATAAAATGATCCCCTATAATGGTTGCCCATTGTAGGGGATTATTAATGCCCAGATACCATTGTGGTTTAATACTAAAAGTTATCTGTGTGTTTTTTAAATGGATAACTGGTAAGTCTTGAACGATCTTCCAGTCCTATCATTCTTGAACTGCAAAAAAGACACGATTCAATTGAAACGTTCTTTTTTGGAAAAATTATTTGTTGACAACGCTTGATAATTCAGCACCAGCCTTGAATTTCACTACTTTCTTGGCAGCGATCTCAATCTTCTGCTTTGTAGCAGGGTTGATACCTTGACGTGCAGGACGCTCATTCACACTGAATGTGCCGAAGCCTACAAGCTGGACCTTGTCATTTGCGGCAAGAGCTTCTTTCAATACTTCAATACTTGAGTCAAGTGCTTTTTTAGAGTCAGATTTACTTAACCCTGACTTAGCGGCGATCTTGTCGATTAATTCTGTTTTATTCATGACCTAAAATATATTTAATTAATTAATAAATAATGATTTATCCTAAAATCTCCGACAAATATAGGAAAGAGATTTGATATCTCAAACAAAAAGATAAAAAAAATGACCAATTTAAGAAAAAAAGCCCTAAAACCGTCTCTTTAAAGGTGTTTTAATGGATATTTTTCGTAATTTTGCGGTTGTAATATCAATAAGACGACGATTTATGTTTCATACACCGAGAGTTACGAGGAATCTGCTGATTCTGAATATACTTGCCTTCCTGGCTTGTGTGCTATACGGTCACGATCCCAGTGGTAACTTGATTCTGAATAATATATTAGGACTTCATTTCTTCAAGGCCTCTGACTTCCATATTTATCAGTTGGTTACCTATATGTTTATGCATGCCAATATCGAGCATATCTTTTTCAATATGTTCGCACTTTGGATGTTCGGCTGCGTAGTGGAAAATATCTGGGGGGCCAAGAAGTTCCTCTTTTATTATCTGGCTTGCGGTGTAGGTGCGGGACTTTGCCAGGAGTTGGCACAATATATTTCCCTTACGGTCCAACTTCAATCGATGGGCTATACCTTGAGCATGGTGAGTCCGAGTGACTTGAATGCCATGACAACTGTTGGCGCTTCAGGTGCCATCTATGCCGTCTTACTGGCTTTCGGGATGTTGCTGCCTAATGAGAAGATATTTATCTTTCCTTTTCCTGTTCCGATTAAAGCGAAATGGTTTGTCATCGCTTATGTGGCCATCGAACTCTTTTCTGCCTTGGCCACTCCGGGTGATCAGGTCGCGCACTTCGCACATCTGGGAGGTATGCTTTTCGGATTCCTGATGATCCGCTATTGGAACAAGCATCCCGGACGACAAGGTGGCATGTCGAATGGTGAGGAAGCGTTTGATAGAGTGAGGAACATCTTTGGAGGTAGGAATCGTTCAGGCAATAGAAATGGTGGAGGTTTCTCAACTCAGGGCAACGGTTTTGGCAGTGGTTTCGGAAAAAAGAAAACCGAGAAAAGCAAATTCGGCTTCCATTGGAAGCATAAGCAAAAACCGGAATCATCACAGCCTGCAGAAGAAAACCGGGACTGGAACTATAATGCTCGCAAGAAAGCTCATCAGGAAGAAATCGACCGTATCCTGGATAAAATCAGAAAGAGCGGTTATGACAGTTTGACGACAAAAGAAAAGCAGGAACTGTTCGATGAGAGTAATCATAAATAGGAGATGATTGTCGTGTCTCAAGGGTTGTTTTCGGATTATTAAAAAGAGATGGCTGGTAAAAAGATGAAGAAATTTACGCTTCAGGTCATTGCAGGTGCTAATGTGGCAACGATACTGATGATGTTGATGACCGGTTATTCTGACCGGATAGATCCTGTGTCGCATCCGGTGCTGGCTTGTGGGGGGATGGCTTTTTGCATTTTCCTGTTCTTTAATTTGCTCTTTCTGTTCTTCTGGCTGATCTTCCGTGTCCGTGAAGCGATCATCCCGGTCATCGGTTTTCTGCTGTGTTTCGGTCCTGTACGGCGTTATACGCCTTTTAACTGGCCTTTGGATATTCCCAAGGATAATATTAAAGTGTTGTCGTATAATGTGGAGCAATATGGGCTTTTCCCGCCTAGACCTGATACGGCTTCCACCAATCCTGTCATCCGTTATATCGCCTCGTCAAAGGCAGACTTGGTCTGCCTGCAGGAAGCAAACGGCTTGGACGCTGATTCTGCAAATGCCATTTTTAGCAAGATCTACCCCTATTCCTATTATGAAACCAAGAGCGGGAGTGGTGACCGGATAGCGATATACAGCAAGTTTCCCATGAGCCACAAGCGAATCATCCCTTATCCCTCTAAAGGGAATATGAGTATCTCCTGCGTCCTGAATATCAAGGGCAGGGAGGTCCTTGTCGTCAATAACCATTTCGAATCTAATAAACTCGACCCTGAGGATAAGGCGGACTTTAAGAACCTTGTCAAAGGGGGCATTGTTGCCAAAGGCGGTCCGGAGAAATCAGACCGGTTGATCGACAAATTGTCCTCAGCAGCTGCTATCCGTGCACTTCAGGTGGACTCGGTGTGCCGGTTTATCTCAGAGCAAAGGAAAGGGCGATCCGTTATCGTCTGTGGAGACTTCAATGACAATCCTATTTCTTATTCCCTTTATCAGATTTCGAAAGACTTGGTCAACTGCTATGTCGCGACCGGAAATGGACCGGGATTGAGTTATCATAGGAGTGGCATGCTCTTCCGGATAGATCATATTCTGTGTTCTTCAGACTGGCGTCCATATCAGGCGAAAGTCGATCGTCGGATCAAAGAGTCAGACCATTATCCCATTTACTGTTGGCTGAGTCCGAAAGGGGCCTTTCAAGGTCAGTCAGATGAAAATAAGGGGCTAAAGGCAACGAAACACTAAAAAATGAATAATAAAGGGCTTTAAATTTTTATAAATGCCAAAAAATACGTAATTTTGCACGTCTGACTGGTATTGTGTCCATGCCGGAAAGGGATGATATTCATCAGTCCATAGGAAAAACAATAATTAATAATATAAATTAAAAAATGCATAACAAAGGATTAGTAATTTGTATAGCCGTCTTGCTGACGCTTGCAAGTATCTTCTACCTGTCGTTCTCTGTAGCCACGAGCTATTATGACTATCAGGCGGCGAAGATTAAAGACCCTATTGCCGCGCAGGATTATAAAGACTCTGTAAAGTATCTGGGCATTTATTCCTATAAGAACTGTCTGGAGACTCAGATTGGCCTTGGCTTGGACTTGAAAGGGGGTATGAACGTCGTTCTCGAAGTTTCTGTCCCTGATGTCGTAGAAATGCTGGCTGATCATAAAACTGATCCGGCCTTTACCAAGTCTTTGGCTGAAGCAAGGGCAGAGGAAGAAAAGAGTCAGAGTGATTTTATCTCTCTTTTCATCAAAGCTTACCATAAGAATGCTCCCGGACATAAATTGGCTGAGATCTTCTCTACGCAGGAACTGCAAGGGAAGGTGTCACCACAGAGCTCGGACAGTCAGGTGGAGAAAGTCCTTCGCTCAAGCGTCCAGTCCGCTATTGATAACTCTTTCAATGTCGTTCGTACACGTATAGATAAGTTCGGTGTTGTCCAACCTAATATTCAGAGACTGCAAGGTCAGGAAGGACGTATCATGGTAGAAATGCCTGGTATCCGTGAACCTGAACGTATCCGTAAACTCCTTCAGGGAAGTGCTAATCTGGAATTCTGGGATACTTATAATGCTGAAGAGATTGCTCCTTACCTGCAGCAATTGGATCAGCGGATGGTCGCAGAAAAAGATTCTACATCGCAGAAAGAAAAGAAAGTGGCCAAGAAGAAAGTGGCCAAGGTGGCTAAACCGATGTTCAAACTGAAATCGGCTGGAAACCAGAATCAGGCTTCACAGACAGCGGCAACGGCTGCAGCTATCAGACAGCATCCTTTGCTGGCTCGCTTACAGTTGACTGGTGCCCAGTCTCTCGCTTTGGTAGGATATGCCAATGTACGTGATACCGCTGCCGTCGATCGCATTATCTATTCTTCTTTGGCA
The DNA here is from genome assembly GCF_024054555.1 of Segatella cerevisiae. Taxonomy (GTDB): domain Bacteria; phylum Bacteroidota; class Bacteroidia; order Bacteroidales; family Bacteroidaceae; genus Prevotella; species Prevotella cerevisiae. The sequence continues at coordinate 43,674 of NZ_JAMXLY010000015.1, forward strand.
AAGCAAGTCCTGCCCAGTGATTTGAAATTGCTCTGGGGTGCTAAACCTGCTGAGGGTGTCAATGCCAAGAATGTATTTGAATTATATGCTTTGAAGGTGACCACAGCCAACGGACAAGCTCCGTTACAAGGTGATGTCATCACTGATGCCAAAGATGAGTTTGACCAGTTCAGCAAACCTGTCGTGAGCATGACGATGAATTCGGAAGGTGCGCGTGATTGGGCTCAGATGACCAAAGCAAATATAGGAAAGGCAATTGCCATTGTTTTGGATGGCTCTGTCTATTCTGCTCCTCGTGTCAATCAGGAGATTGACGGTGGAAGTTCTCAGATCAGTGGTAACTTTACCATTGAGGAGACAAAAGATTTGGCAAACACTTTGAAGTCTGGCCGTATGCCTGCTCCTGCCCATATTGTCCAGGAGGAAATCGTCGGTCCTTCTCTCGGTGCACAGTCCATTCATCAGGGATTTGTATCGTTCATCATTGCATTTGTACTGCTGATGATCTTTATGTGCTTGATGTATGATGTCATCCCTGGTATGATCGCCAATGGCGCTCTGATTGTCAATCTGTTCTTTACTTTGGGTATTCTCGCATCATTCCAGTCGGCTCTGACAATGCCGGGTATAGCGGGTATCGTGCTGACGTTGGGTACCGCCGTCGATGCCAATGTGCTGATTTATGAACGAGTCAGGGAGGAGATGCGAAGAGGAAAAGGTATCAAGCAGGCTATAGAACTGGGTTACAAAGCCGCGTTCTCAGCTATCTTCGACAGTAATGTGACTTCCTTGATTACGGGTGTCATCTTGCTGGCAGTTGGAACCGGTCCTATTCGTGGTTTTGCTACAACTTGGATCATCGGTCTGATTTGCTCATTCTTTACTGCTGTATTCTTGACACGTTTGGTTTATGAGCACCAGATGAAGCATGACCGTTGGCAGCATCAAAAATTCTATACGGCTGTTTCCAAGAACCTGATGCAGAATACGCATTATCACTTTATGGCTGCCTTTAAGAAGAGTCGTATTATCTGGGGTATTGCACTCGTTGTCTGCATCGTCAGTTTTGCAGTCCGTGGTATGAGTCGCAGTATTGACTTTACGGGTGGTCGGAACTATGTTGTCACCTTTGAGAAAGCTGTGGAGCCTGAACAGGTCCGTGATGTCCTGGAGAATGCCTTTGTCAATAAGGATGGTTCCAAGGCTACGACAACGGCTATTGCTTTGGGTACAGACCATAAGACGATTCGAGTATCTACCAACTGGGAAATTGAGAGTAGTGATCCGGATATAGACAATCAGGCTGAGGCTGTTTTGTATAAAGGTTTGAAGAAAGCCAACCTGATTACTCAGGCAAGTCTGGCTAAATTCAAGAATCCTGATATCCGCCAAGGCGGAAGTATTATCAGCAGTCAGAAGGTCGGACCTTCTTCTGCTAAAGATATTACATACGGTGCAGTCATCAGTGTCTTGCTGGCATTATTTGCTATTTTCCTCTATATCTTGATTCGCTTCCGCAATGTCGCCTTCTCTTTGGGATCTATTGTCGCTTTGGCTTGTGATGCCTTGTTGGTGATTGGAGTATTCTCGTTGTTCTGGGGCATTCTGCCATTCTCTTTGGAAGTGGACCAGACGTTTATCGGAGCTATCCTTACAGTAATAGGTTATTCTATGAATGATAAGGTGGTAGTATTCGACCGTATACGAGAGAATCTTAGGTTGCATCCTCAACAGGCTGAGAGTGATTTGCAGGGACTGTTCAATGATTCCATCAATGAGACCCTTGCCCGTACAGTAAATACATCGGCAGCTACCTTGATCGTACTGCTTTGTATCTTCTTCCTCGGTGGAGAGAGCATCCGCTCATTCTCGTTTGCAATGATACTCGGTGTCATATTCGGAACATTGTCTTCTATCTTCATTGCATCTCCTGTTGCTTATCTCGTTTTGGGAAAGCACATTCGTGATAAGGAGGCTCATGAGCAGGCAGAGGCTGCTACAGCTGCAGCTCTTGCTGAGGACAAAGCATAAACCTTTAGTATTTAAATGAAATCAGCCCTCATTCCGGAAAGGAATGAGGGCTGATTTCATTTGATACCTAGGAGTCTTGTTTCCTTCCACGAGTTGTGGAGGTGCGTATCAAATATTTTGGACTGATATCATGTCACCATCGTTCAGATGACAAAACTTTGGATTGTCGTATAGAATTTCTCGATGACATCCAGCATATCTTTGGGTAAGTATGCGAATGCTTTTCCCGCTAAATTTTTCGGGACTTGATAATAAGCTTCGGCGATTGCTCCTGTAATGTCTGCTTTCGTATCTGTATCACCGTCAGCCATTATGGCTATTCGTATGGCGTCTTCGAAATCCTCGCTCTCCAGGAAGCATCGTATAGCCCACGGTACTGTTTCCTTGCAGGTCGTATCAAAATGTCCTGTACGTCCAATCCTGTTGATGTCTTTCAAGGGGGGAATCTCATAACCGAAATTTCTTTTTACCGCATTCTCTATCTGGTCTCTTCGGATTCGACAGGTGCGAAGCCAATAAATTAAGGTAGCGACACACTGTGCCCCCGTAATGCCTTCTTCTGAATTATGGCTGCATTCAGCACTTTTCTTGGCTTCATCCAGGACCTGATGGTAGTCATTGAAGAGCCAACCAACAGAACTCACTCTCATTGCCGAGCCATTGCCATACGAACCATAAGGCAGAGGGTGATCCGACTCCAGCCAATCCTGGAATTTCCCGCCATAGTCTCCCACAGGATGAGGGTATTTTCGGCACCAATAGCGCAGACTGTCCTGATACGATTTATGTTTCAGGATAGCATCAGCAATGGCAACGGTCGTAATCGTGTCATCTGTGTAGCCACAACGTTTGTCGTCGGCGAATAACTGGAAACCGGCTTTTGGAGCAGGTGCATCAGGACCTTCGAATCGAGAGCCTGCTATATCTCCTATAATAGCTCCGAGCATAAATAAAAAAAATTAGAGGTTAGATTTTGTGGTCTTTCATAAGAGCAACAGCTCAATGTAGTTCCACCGGGAATCGAACCCGGATCAAAGGTTTAGGAAACCTCCGTTCTATCCATTGAACTATGGAACCCTCATCATCTGCAAAGGTAAACTATTTTTATGAGTTGTGCAAAAATTGGGTTTATTTTTCTCTCCAAGGATTGGATTTGGATAATGGAAATAGAATCATTAACTGGAAGGATAAAGAAGAATTCTGGTTGAGTCATTTTATAAGTACAGATATCGAATAACACATAATTGAGTTATATTTTATCCACTCATTTGTCTTTGTTAAAATCATATAATCACTTGATTACATGCAACTTGCATTTTATTCGATACTCCTTATTTCCACTTTTTTTATCTTTATAAATAAAAATTACAGATTGTTTCCTATCTTTGTGACCTAATTGAGAGGGTACCATGAAAATTTTATAAAGTGAGAAAACCCTTAAATCGTTATAATAACTATTAAAACCATCACGGTATGAAACGGATAAGATTTATATTTTTCTTGTTAACTTTACTCACAAATACAATTGGCTTTGCACAGCAACGTACTTTTTCAGGTAGTGTTGTAGATAATCAGGGGAATCCAATTATTGGCGCTTCAGTTGTTCAAAAAGGAACATCGAAAGGCAGTGTTACGGATTTGGAAGGTCATTTTACTGTTTCGGTTGATATAGGTTCAACATTGGTCGTTTCTTATATCGGTTACCAATCTAAGGAAGTGAAAGCTGCTCCGGGATTAAAAATAGTATTAAATGATAATTCTACTGCATTAAATGAAGTTGTAGTTATTGGTTATGGAGTACAGAAAAAGAGTGTTGTAACGGCTTCAATTGCCAAAGTTTCAGCAGAGGATCTGTTAGGGACAGATCCCGTGCGTGTGGATAATGCCCTGAAAGGCCTTGCTGCAGGAGTCACAGTTACTTCTTCATCTGGTCAACCAGGGGCAGCAGCAAAAATCAGTATTAGAGGTATTGGAACTATAAATGATAGCGATCCTCTCTACATTGTAGATGGTATGCCTATAGAAGGAGGTATTGATTATTTAAACCCTAGTGATATTCAAAGTATAGAGGTTCTGAAGGATGCTGCTTCGGGAGCTATTTATGGTACTCGAGCAGCCAATGGAGTTGTTCTCGTGACTACAAAAGGTGGACAGAGTGGAAAGCCTCGTGTCAATTATAATTTTTCTGCTGGCTGGCAGAGACCATGGAGGCATCGCGATGTCCTTAATGCAACAGAATATGCTGTAATGATGAATGAAGGACTGGTTAATGCAGGGCAGAGTCCTATTTATGCGGATCCTTATTCATATGGAAAAGGAACGGATTGGCAGAAAGAAGTATTTAATAATGATGCACCAGTCATTAATCATGAAATAAATGTCAGTGGTGCTTCTGATAGGGTCAATTATTACCTTTCGATGGGATATTATCATCAGGACGGTATTGTAGGAGGCAATTTTGATAGAAGCAATTACAGGAGACTGACACTTCGTAGTAATACGAAATACAATGTTTTTGATGTTATTAATGAACGCAACTGGCTGAATAAATTGGACATTACGGTTAATCTGTCATACGCTAGGGTACAAAGTAAGTCTATTGATGCAAATTCTCAATATGGTAGTGTCTTAGGAAGTGCACTTTATCTTTCTCCAATCTTGACTCCGACAGTCAGTGGAACTGACGCAGAAAATCAATTGGAACAATATGGTGGCAAAGAATATGGTATTTACGACAAACATGGTAATCTATACACTGTCCCTGGTGCGTCTTACAATGAAATGAATAATCCGCTGGCTATGTTATCTCTTCCTGGTGATGGTAATTGGAGTCATAAGTTTGTGGCTAATTTTGCAGCAAATCTAAATCTCGGATATGGCTTTTCCTATCGTGTATCTTATGGCGCTGATCTTTCTTTCTGGGGAGCAGATGGTTATACTCGGAAGTATTATCTTTCTGGCAATAATAAAGCTGATATTACCAATGCTCATTCTTATAGTGATCGAGGAACAGTATGGCAGATCGAAAACGTTTTGACTTGGGATAGAAAATATGGTCGCCATAGTTTTAATGCTGTAGTTGGTCAAAGTGCTTTTAAAAATAGTGGATATAATCTCTCCGGGCAATTACAGAATTTAAAAGACTTGAATAAACCTTATATGAACAATACCAGTGCTCTACAAAGTGAAGGGCAAATGTCAGCCAGTGGAGGACCTGCTTATGAGCATCGGTTATCTTCTTGCTTCTTTCGTGTCAGTTACAATTATGATGAGCGTTACATGACACAGGTCACAATTCGACGTGATGGTAGTTCCAGATTTGGAGCGAATAACCGTTACGCTACTTTTCCGTCCTTTTCTTTGGGTTGGAATATTATCAATGAGCCTTATTTAGCGCCACCAGATTGGTTGAGTAATTTGAAACTTCGTTTTTCCTGGGGTAAGAATGGTAATGATAATATTGGTGATTTTACATATGCTGCTTGGACGGCATCAGGGTATAATGGCGTTTTCGGACGAAATGAAAATGAAATCAATGGCGTTCAGGCAGGCTCTTTGCCGAATCCTAATCTAAAATGGGAAGCGAGTAAGCAAACCGATATTGGTCTGGATATGGGATTCCTCAGTAATGCCCTGACTTTTACAGTTGATTGGTATGTTAAAAAAACAAGTGGTATGATTATCTCAATGCCTATTCCTTCTTACGTGGGATCGGCTGCACCGCTAGGGAATGTTGGGGATATGGAAAATACAGGAGTTGAATTTGAAATGGGGTATAAGTTCCGTGTGTCTGATTTCAATTTTATGATGAAAGCAAATGCTAGTTATCTTCATAATAAACTTGTAAATTTAGGTAATTCTGCAGGTTCCTTGGAATTAGATGCCATGCAGAATACTGGAACTATTACACGTGCTCAGAATGGGCTGCCTTTCCCGTATTTTTATGGATATAAGACCAATGGGATATTCCAAAATATGGAGGAGGTAAGAAATTATAAAAATGCTAAGAATGAGATGATTCAGCCGAATGCAGTTCCAGGTGACGTTCGCTTTGTAGATGTTGATGGTGATGGTGCTATTACAGCTTCTGATCGGACTAAGATCGGGAAGGGTATGCCTGATTGGACGTATGGGACAACTTTTAATGCATCTTGCCATAGTTTTGATTTCATGATGATGTGGCAGGGGACAATAGGCAATGATATTTATGATGCGACAAGACGCACGGATATCCGTCCTGCTAATTTGCCTTCTTATATGTTGAATCGTTGGACAGGTGAGGGTACAAGTAACAAATATCCTCGATTTGTGGTGGGTGATGGAACTAACTGGCAAAGTTCAGACTTATATATCACGGATGGTTCTTATCTGAGATTAAAAAATATCGAGTTAGGTTATACCCTTCCAAAAAACTTTACTCATAAGTTTATGTGTGATAGGCTTCGTGTTTTTATAGCAGCAGAAAACCTGATTACTTTTACAAAATATGCTGGTTATGATCCTGAAATATCTTCTGGCGGTACCTCCTTGGGGGTCGATTATGGTGTTTATCCCCAAAGCCGTACTTTTTCTATTGGTCTAAATATCAGTTTTTAATCATTTATCCAAATTATTAATATATTATGAAACGAAATAAGATCATAGCAATGAGCTGCTTGTCAGTAACCTTTCTTGGACTGACTGGGTGTTCGGATAGTTTTTTAGATGTAACCCCGCCTGACAAAGCGACACTTCAGGAATATTATAGTACCTACGACCATTTGTCAGAAGCTTTAGTGGCAACATATAATCCCATGCGTGAATACGATTGGAATGGTAAGCAATATGCTCCTCTTAATCTATGTAGTGATGTAATGGGAGATGATATTTGGGTAGGCGGAGCTGGTATTTCCGATAACCAATTTTTGCACAAAATGGCCAATTATTCATCTACAGCTAATTCCAGTGATGCTTTGACAGGGATATGGGATCAGAGTTATAAGGGAGTCAGTAATGCAAACAATATGATAACCTATATTAGCTGGAATCAATCTAATCTGTCTGCTGACTCTTTATCCGAATATACTGCGGAGGCCAAAGTGTTAAGAGCTTTTTATTATTGCCAACTGTGGAAATTTTACGGTAATATTCCTTTTTATATGACTAACCCCAATGCTCCATATCTTGTCGAACAAAAGTCTGCAAATGATGTTTATGCGGCTGTAATCAAAGACTTGGAGGAAGCAATTGATTCTAAAAAACTGCCGATGAAATGGGATGAAACACATCTCGGCAGGGTATCTCAGGCTATGGCATATATGCTTTATGCAGAAATGGTTATGTATCAAAATGATGACAGCCGTTATGCCAAGGCCCTTGAATATATGCAGGAAATTATAAATAGTGGATTATATGCCTTGAATCCGAATTATTCAAATATTTTTGAAGAGAGTGGAGAATGGTCTTCAGAAAGTATTTTTGAGATTAACTATAAAGACGATAAGGCAGTTCGATCATATTCTAATGTAAATGCTGCTGGTGGTACGGTATTGCCTCGCCTAATTAGTCCTACGGATTGGAAAACTGGTCCAGAAGGTGTTGAAAACGGGTGGGGATTTGGCCCTGTTCCTGAGGAGACCTATAACAGATTTGCAAATGATGATAAGCGTCGTGATGTTACTTGCTTTGATGCTCGTCAAGGGTCCTATACCAAGCGTTATCAGGATACCGGATTCTTCCTGGGTAAATATATTGCCAAGACTGCTAACAATGCCAAACAGATTGCCGATGCAGACCTGAATTTCAATAATAATTTGCGTATCTATCGCTATGCAGAGACTTTGCTTAATGCAGCAGAATTATTGATTCGTACGAACGGTTCTACTGCTCAGGCTCAGGAATACTTGAACCAAGTGCATCATAGGGCGGGACTAGTAGATAATAAGGCTGCTACTATTGACAATATTGTAGAAGAGCGTCATCTTGAATTTGTAGGTGAAGGTAAACGTTATTGGGATTTGATTCGTACAGGAAAGGCTGCTTCTGTTCTTGTACCGGATACTTATGGCTATCGGACAAATTCTTGGAGTGAGAGTAAAAAATATCTGCCGATACCACAGAGTGAGATTGATGCAGCTCAGAATACGTTAACTCAAAATAAATATTAAAGCGTATATTTTTATGAAGAAATTCTATTTATATATTAGTGCAAGTTTAATATTCGCTGGAGCATTGGTATCTTGCTCTCCTGAATCTTATGATGGTTTGGACGAAAATGGACTACCTTTAGCTGAGGATGCCCAGGTGAAAATAAGTGTAGCAGACTCAACGAATAATGTAACTTTTCAAATGGAAGGTAATGGGATCTATCCAATATGGTATATTCCTGTAGATGGAAAAGAAGTCACAAAAAATCCTGTTTATTCGACTTTGAATCCTTTGAATAAGATTTGGTCTAATGCTGGTGATTATCTGATTTATTATCGTGTGGGTAATCATAACGGTATGTCACAAGGGATGGGAAAAGCATCCTTTCATATTCAGAATACTCTGACAGATTATGACAATTTGAAGAGTATGTTGGCAGCAGGTACTTGGCGGGTAGCTTCTACTGAGGCAGGGCATTTGGCTTATGGTCCTTCTGGGACTGACGGCACATCTTTATACAGTGCTTCTCCTGGTGAAAAAAGCGATAAGGGGATATATGATGACCGGATTACGTTTTCAAAGGATGGGATTTATAATTATGACCCTGGAGTAGGAGGAACAGTTTATGTAAATAAGAGTTGTTCACTTTTTCCAGAGTATCATCAAAGTGAGGACTATATGGTACCGGTGGAAAAACAGAAGACTACCTATACTTTAAGTACCGAAGGGAATGACGTCTTTATGACCATGCCAGCAGGTACACTTTTCCCTTATATTCCAGCCGATGATGCTTATAAGGGAGATCTGAAATTACGTATAGAGAGTTTGCTTGGAACCAAAATGGTTTTAATATGGGATGATGGAAATATAGCTTGGCATTATATTTTAACTTGTTCTGATGAAGGCTTCCAAGGCTATAATGCTCTAAGCGATTGTAATCTGTTTAAGAATAGTAAATTCACAAATACTTATTATTATGCTCCTGGATGGTCCCAGATACAAGATCCGAAAATGGAATCGAACGGGAATGCTTATACTGTTACTTTGTCAGAAGCGACAACGGATCAATGGCAGGCTCAGATGTTCTTTCATACGGATATGACTACTAATGTTGCTAACCATTATGATTTCTCTGCAAAATTATTATCAACAAAAGATCATGACAATGTAACGGTTAAACTCTTTAAGTCTGGAGATAACGACACCTATTATTTTTTGGATAATATTAAACTTAAGGCTTTTGTGCCATATATATTCTATAAAAGTGATATGCCTGGTCTAGATATGTCTCATGTGGATCTTGTACTTGATTTTGGAGGGAATCAGGCCGGTACCAAAGTGACAATATCAGACATAGATCTTCAGGAGCATGCTTGTGACGGAATTGTGGCTCCTCAGGAAGATCAGGATAAAACAGTCTATACTTATGATTCTCCTATGAATATTTGGAAAATGAATGTGGATGATAAAGGCACTAGTGGATTTTCAACGTATTTCTATTATGCTCCAGGATGGACTCAAATTGCTGATCCCGAGTTGATGGTTGACAAGGGAACATATACAATCAACCTGTCTGAGGCAACCTCAGAACAATGGCAGGCACAGGTTCATCTTATTACGACTATTCCAGGCGATGCGGATACGAATTACGATTTCTCATGTAAGTTGTTACCGACAAAGGACATTAAAGGTGTAACAGTAAAATTGACGGATACTGCTAGTGATGATAATTTCTATTTCCAGAAAAGAGTCGATTTGTTAGCTGGTCAGGAATATACTTTGAAAGTCCCTGCCGTAGTTTTGCCTAATGGCGCTGCTAAAGCCTTGAAATTGGTATTTGATTTTGGTGGCAACCCTGCTGGTGAACAGGTGAAAGTCTATAATATAGTTTTTCAGAAATCGGCAAAGTGACTAAGACTAGAAGTCATGTCAAGTTCCAAGGTTGCTCTTGAATGACCTAAAAATAAAGATGATAAACCTAATTTTATCGGAAACAATAATGAAAAAGATAATGATTTTTAGCATGCTCTTAATCTCAGCACTCGGATTCACGAGTTGCAGTAATAGTGACGAGGATACCAAATATGCGTCTCCGACCGAGGATGTTTCTTTGACGCAAACCTCCTTCTCAGTTGATACGGCAGCACAGACTATTCGAGTCGGAATAAAGACCAGTCATGACTTCGTAGCTTATACTAATGATTCTTGGTTGACGGTCACTCCTGGTAATAGCATTTCACGGGATACAACCCTTCTTATTCAAGTGTTAGCTAATAAGTCTCCATTAGAGCGAAGAGGAACTGTGATAGTTTGGTGTGGAGGCACGCGTGATAGTATTAAAATTCTTCAGTCTGCTGCTTTGGCTTCTGACATCCAATCTCCATTGCCGGGTTACTCTCTAGCTTGGAATGATGAGTTTGATGGTTCTAAGTTAGGGAATGACTGGTCTTATGAAGTACAGGGTGCAGGTTGGGTAAATAATGAACTTCAAAACTATGTACAGGAAGATCAGGTGGCACAGGTTTCAGACGGAAAATTGAAGATAAATCTGGTAAATGATAACGGTACCATAAAAAGTGCTCGTCTTTATGCCCGTAGGAATACAGGTTGGAAATATGGCTACATAGAAGCTCGTATCAAGTTGCCTAAAGGCAAGGGCACTTGGCCTGCGTTTTGGATGATGCCGGTTAATAATAAGACCTGGCCTGATGATGGAGAGATAGATATAATGGAAGAAGTTGGATATGATCCAAATGTGGTTGTCTCAACAATCCATTGCAAGAAATATAATAATGGAGGAACAGCTGTTGAAAGCGCCCGTCAAACAGTTTCTACAGCGCAGAGTGATTTCCATATTTATGGTCTTGAATGGACTTCTGACCATTTGACGTTCTATGTGGACCATACAGAATTATTGACGTATAAAAATGATGGAAGTGGTAAGGATGCTTGGCCTTTTGACAATCCTTTTTATCTGATTTTAAATCTGGCTTGGGGAGGTAGTTGGGGAGGTCAGCAGGGAGTGGATCCAACTATTTTACCTACTACTATGGAAGTGGATTACATCAGAGTATTTCAAAAGAAATAATATGAAATAGAAATAATTGTATGACCGTTTGACAGTCAAGGGGACAAATTTTCTTAAAGAAGATTTTGTCCCCTTATCTTTTTATTGTACTTTTGCATTAGATAATACCATTGATTTGTCAGTTTATGTTGTTTTGCTAGAGAGGCTTGGTATAAATGGCTTCAAAAGGTACTCGGATATGAAGCATCTTCATGTTAAGATAATGCTATTTCTGATTTTTCTGCTCTTCCCGCTATTGAGTTGTGCCAAGAAAATAAATTTGGACCCTATGTACAAAGGTCTGGATAATGCTATTGCACATATAAACTATTATGTTTCTATCCGACAGAAACGTATAAAAAAGCTCAATGGTCGACTGCAGAAAGCGCAAAGTTTATCAGAACGTCTTCTTATACATAGGGATTTGGCATATGAATATATTCCTTTTATCAATGATTCTGCGATTTTCCATCTTAATCAGTGTGTAAATTTGGCGTTAGCTATGGGGCATAGAAATCAGGCCGAAGAATATAGATCTTTGATTTCTTTGCAGTGTTCCAAGACTGGAATGTATCAAGAGGCATTTAATGTCCTTGACAGTGTGCGAACAGAATATTTGACTCGTAAAGGACGCGGCATCTATTATTGGGCATACTATAATGTATATAATGAATTAAGCTATTATGCCCAGTTAGCAACTTTTCGGGCATTGTATGCCCAAAAAGCGAAATATTTTCAGAATCTGATGTTTCAGTATATATTGCCGTATTCAGACCCTTATTATCAGATAAAGGAATTGAATTTGATGAATGCGCATCAACTAAAACGTTCTATGGCATTAAATACAGCTTGGTTAGGACAAGTAAAAAAGGGTTCACATCGTTACGCTTTAGTGGCGCTCTATCGCTATCTTGAATATAAAGCTCAAAAGGATACGCTACAGATGATGTATTGGTTGACCCAATCAGCTTTATCAGATGTCCGTAATGGAGTCATGGATCAAGGTTCCATGTGGGAGATTGCTAATCAGATGATGGTTCAAGGCGAGGTTGACCGGTCTTATCGTTATATTAGTTTCGCAAGTAGTTGTGCCGCTAAATTCGGTTCAAGACAACGTAATTGGCAGATTTCACCTTTGCTGACTTCTGTCGCTAATAATTATAAACTATTAATAGAACGCAGAACTTACCAATTATTTTGGTTGATAGTTATGATTAGTATTTTAGCTGTTTTATTATTACTTTCTCTTTTCTTTGTTAACCGCCAGCGTAAGAGGCTCTCTCTCGCCCAAAGTAATCTTCGTGATATAAATGGACAACTATCTACCTTAAATCTTGAATTAACGAAAACGAATACCAAGTTGTCCGTGCTTAATCAGAAATTAACTGATAGTAGTAAAGTGAAGGAAGAATATATAGGCCGTTTCCAGAGTATGTGTTCGGAATATATTGAAAAAATGGATAAGTTCAGGAAGCATGTCAATCGTGGTCTTAGAAATCGTCAGATACCTGAACTCTTAGAAGAGACTCGTTCTATAGAATGGAAAGAGGAAGAACTAAAAGAACTATACTCGAATTTTGATACTTCCTTTTTTCGCTTGTTCCCAAATTTCATAGAGGAATTCAATGCATTGCTTCGTCCTGAAAGTCGTATTATATTAGCAGATCCTTCAAGATTAAATACCCCACTTCGTATATTTGCTCTTATTCGTCTCGGCATTGAGGACAGTAGTAAAATCGCTGAATTTCTGAACTATTCTGTGAATACGATCTATAATTATCGTGCTCGTGTTAAAAATGGAGCTATAAGTGATCGTGAGAATTTTGAGAGGCATGTTAAGGAAATAGGTCTTCCGAAGCAAATCGGATGATCGACTAAAAGGTGAGCAAATAATGAAAAAACTAATAGGATTTATTGTAATGTGTCTTTTTCCAGTTGTGGCCTTCGCTAATCCGATCACCGGACTTTTGGAGCGGATAGATAAAGGTGCATCAAAAAAGTTTGTCATCGAAATCAAGAAGGATGGACTTGAAGATTACTTTGAACTCAGTCAGTCCGGACAGAAGATAAAAGTCTGCGGCAATAATTATATCTGTGTGGCTACAGGCATCAACTGGTACCTGAAATACTATGCCGGCATACACCTCTCATGGAACGGGATGAAAGCTAAATTGCCTCGGATTCTTCCTCCTGTCAAACAACCTGAACGACACGAGACAACTCTGAAAGAACGCTATTATTTGAATTATTGTACTTTCTCTTATACGATGGCTTTCTGGGACTGGAACAGGTGGCAACAGGAGATTGACTGGATGGCTTTGCATGGCATCAATATGCCTTTGGATATTGTGGGCGAGGAGTGTGTCTGGTATAATCTCCTCCATCGATTGGGGTATACTAAGGCAGAAATCAATAGTTTTATTGCCGGTCCTGCTTTTGTGGCATGGTGGGCAATGGGGAATCTGGAAGGTTGGGGAGGTCCCAATCCTGATTCATGGTATGTTTTCCGACTGTCTTTGGGGAAGAAGATTTTGGATCGGATGAAGGCGTATGGCATGCGCCCTGTATTCCCAGGTTATGCAGGTATGGTCCCCCATAATGCAGGGAAGAAATTGCATCTCGATATTGCTGAACTTCCTCTTTGGTGCGGCTATCACCGTCCTTCTGTCTTGCAACCGACAGACCGGAGCTTTCAGAAGATAGCATCCATGTATTATCAAGAGCAAGAAAAACTGTTCGGGAAGGCGGATTTCTATTCTATGGATCCTTTTCACGAATCCGGGCAGACCGGTTCTATGGATCTCGCTTCAGCAGGTAAGGCGATCATGGCTGCAATGAAGAAGGTTAACCCGAAAGCTGTTTGGGTAGCTCAAGGCTGGCAGGAAAACCCTCGTGAGGCAATGATGAAAGATCTGAAGCCCGGAGATTTTCTCGTCCTTGACCTGGAAAGTGAGAAGTTGTCAGGATGGTATCCTGGAAAGTACCGCAAGAGCGGTTTCGGACAGCATGACTGGCTATTTTGCATGTTGCTCAATTTTGGCGGACGTGTAGGCTTGTATGGCAGGATGGATGAATTGCTGGATCATTTCTATTTGGCGAAGACCCATCCGAGTGCTGCTCATCTGAAGGGTATAGGACTTACCCCTGAAGGAATAGAGAATAATCCGGTCATGTATGAACTTATGACCGAACTGCCTTGGCGGAGTGAGAAATTTGATAAGATATCGTGGGTTAATGATTATGTTTTTGCCCGTTATGGCGTTAGGGATAGAACGATTCAGAAAGCTTGGAAACTGTTGGCTGATGGGATTTACAATTGTCCAGCTTCAAGTGACCAGGAAGGGCCTCACGAGTCCATATTCTGCAGTCTGCCTTCACTGAACAGTTTTCAGGTTTCCAGTTGGAGTAGGATGCAGAACTATTATGATCCTGCAAGTACAGAGGAAGCAGCCCGATTGATGTTGAGTGTGGCAGATAAGTATAAGGGAAATAACAACTTCGAATATGACTTGGTGGATATTGTCCGGCAAGCCCTGGCAGATCATGCAAGAATTGTATATAACCGAACAGTGGCCGATTTCAAGAGTTTCGACAGGAAGAGTTTTAATCAGGATTCCCGTCAATTCTTGAATCTGTTGTTGCTGCAAGACAGTTTGTTGGGGACCCGCAGAGAATTCAGGGTAGGGACGTGGATTCAGTCTGCCCGGAAGTTGGGCGCTACTCCAGAGGAGAAGGATCTCTACGAATGGAATGCCAGGGTCCAGATCATAATATGGGGGAATAGGACTGCAGCGATTGATGGCGGTCTGAGAGAATATGCGCATAAGGAATGGAATGGTGTCCTTCGCGATTTCTATTATCCCCGGTGGAAGGCTTATTTGAGAATGTTGGGAAATGTAATGGATGGAAAACCAATGGGAAATCCGGATTATTATGCGATGGCTGAACCTTGGGTAAAAGCTCACAACACATATGCGTCAACAGTTGTAGGAAGTCCCGTGGATGTTGCAAAAGGTGTATTTGTAAAAGCCTTTGGGTCTTATTGAACTATAAAGGATACGGACAAAATAATAATTGGATAAACAAATATATAAAGAGGTGTTGTCAAGGCCGAATAGGTCTCGACAGTTTTAGTGTTCGTGCACCCATATCCTTCTTTTAGATCTCATATATGCTGTAATTGCCCTGCAAGATAAAAATATCGATTATCTTGCCTAAAATATGCTTAATCCGCTCTTTTTTCGTTAACACAAGTTGACTGTAATTTAACATCATCCAATTAATCGGATGACTTCTTATCAAACTCACATTGACTTGGCGTATCCCTCTTTGAACATTTGTCCAAGGTGGCATCAGTTTTGATATTGTCTTCCCAATCATCCGCAGACCTTACATTTTTACCATTTTGCAAACTCATTTTGTCTTATAGATTATTTTCGGAGTCCCGACTTGCCATTTTGTAAGTTTGTGGTCGACAGAGGATTATTATACTACAGAGTCTGAAATTGGCCTTTTGAACACGATTCTTCGTGTGTTTTTCCTTTTCAAATGGAAACAATAAAAAAGGCAAATCTATATTTATTAAGTATAAAATTATGTAATCGAAATATATTTTGCCTTATTTTTTCTTTAATTTTGTAACGAGATTTTAAGGAGAATTACAACTCAGCATGTCAATAGGTAAACAGGTTAATTTAAGATAAAAAGAAGAGAGATGATGTACTTTTTTAGAGAATGTAAACGAAATTTACTCGTAATTTTATGTTTATGTTTCGTTTCTGCTTATTCTTTTGCGCAGACCAGTGATAAGCGTATTTCACTGCAATGCAAGAATGAAAGTTTATCCACCGTATTGGAGAAAATAGAAGGGTTATCGGATTTCTATAAGATTCAGTTTGCCCAAACTGATGTTGCTCCATATACCATTAGTGCAGAGATTCATGATAAGACTGTTCCTGAGGCTCTGTCTCAGATTTTGGACGACTTGCCTTTGGAGTTTTCTATCGATAAACAGACCATACAGATTAGCAAAACATCATCTGAAACTCTTGATCATACGATATGTGGAAAGGTCGTTGATGAAAATGGAGACCCGCTGCCCGGCGTCCTGATCAGGATAGGAGGGAACATCATGAGCACCCAGACAGATGACATGGGCAACTTTTTATTGAAGACTTCAGACAGTAAGAAGACCTATAAGGCTGTCCTTTCTTTTATCGGGAAAAGGAAAATGACGCGGATCCTCAAGGTAGGCAAAAAGCAGGTTATTACAATGGAGGATGACGTGAACACCATCCCTGAAGTTGTGCTGACCGGTTATCAGACGATAGACAAGCGGCTGATGTCAAGTGCCACGACTACCGTCAAGATGGATGACATCAAAATCCCTAATGTCAATTCCTTGGACAAGATGCTTCAGGGTGCCATTCCTGGCGTGATGGTTCAGAATGTTTCCGGTTCACCTAATGCAACTCCTAAGATCAGAGTCAGAGGAACATCTACGATATTCGGCAATGCTTCCCCATTATGGGTCGTTGATGGTGTGATTCATGATGACCCGGTGAATTTCTCGAACAATGTGCTGAATGATATTATTGCGGGTTCAGGATCTGATATGTCAGACCAAGTGAATCTGAATGCGTCCAGGAGTCTTTTGGGAATGCTATCTCTGGCGTGAATCCTAATGATATTGAAACGATCACTTTCTTGAAAGATGCCTCTGCCACTGCCATCTACGGTACGCAGGCTGCCAATGGCGTAATCGTGATTACGACGAAGAAAGGAAAGATGGGAAAACCTTCAGTCAACTTCTCTTCTTCCATCGGTTTTACTTCACGTCCTGATTACTCACAGTTCAATTTGATGAATTCCAAACAGAGGATTCAAGTTTCCAAGGAAGTTGTACAGAATGGTTATCTGTACAGCAGTGTACCTTATGACACCGGATATGAGGGCGCACTCTTTGATCTATATGATAAGAAGATCACATTGGATCAGTTTAATGATGAGGTCGCCAAATATGAGACGATGAATACAGACTGGCTGAAACTGTTATGCCAGAATGCCCTGAATCAGGATTACAGTGCCAGTATTTCCGGTGGCAGCCAGAATATCAGATATTATAATTCATTGGGCTATACCAACAGTAAGGGAACGACCAAAGGGGATAACTCCACGAGGTATACACTGACCAGTAATTTGGATGCCTCACTCAGCAATTCTTTGAAGATTTCGACAAAACTGAATTTCTCCAATCAGGACAATGATGGTTTCTATACCACCAACCCTTATACTTATGCATTGCAGACTTCACGTACTGTTTCTCCTGACGAGTACTATACGACACAGGTCAATCAGATCGCAGGTCTCTCCGGCAATTACCCGTTGAAGTATAATATCTTCAATGAACTCCAGCATACGGGCAACAAAGCTAAGGTACGGGAATTCAATGGAAGTATAGGTCTTAACTATAATATCATGACCGGCTTGAAATTGGAGACCCTTGCGGCACTTGCCTATTCCAATTCCCTGAATTATCAGTGGGCTGATGAGCGTTCCTACTATATTGCCCAGATCAGAGGTTATGATTACGGCAGTGTTCCTGCAGGTGGTGAAGAAGAGAAATCAAGCAGACTGCCACATGGCGGTACCTTGAATTATAATGAGACCAACAATACCACCTACGATGGCAGAATACAATTGAGTTATTCTAAGATCTTCGGTAAAAAAGGTGAGCATGTGGTCAATGCAATGGGCGGTTACGAAATCCGTTCTGCCCAATATAGTGGATTCAACGATGTAGAGTGGGGCTATTTCCCTGATCGTGGGTTGAATATCAGCTATGAGTACGATACGGGGACTTCAGGCAGTGTCAATCCTTCTTCCAACTCGTCTTTGCAAAAGCATACCGCTGCAAGAACAGAGACACGGAATAATACAATATCCGGCTATGCCACATTAGTGTATGCTTATAAGAACCGCTACATTCTGAATGGCAATATCAGAGCTGATGCCTCCAACCGTTTCGGACAGTATACCAATCATAAGGTCTTGCCGGTATGGAGTGTGTCGGGAAGATGGAAAGTCAACGATGAGAAATGGCTGCGGAACTGGACATTCCTGAATGATCTGAGTTTGCGTGCATCCTATGGCTTGCAAGGGAATATTCCGACGAATGTAGGTCCGAATCTAATCGTCAAATACATTTCTCCGACAATCAACCGTTTCTCCGGCAATTACCAGTTGGGTATCAGTCGTTTGCCCTATCCTAATCTGAGATGGGAAAAAACGGCCAGCACTAACCTCGGTATGGATTTCTCCTTGTTGAACGGACGCATTGGAGGTACGATAGACTACTATCTGAGAAAAGGTAAGGATATCATCTTCAATCTGCCTGTGGCCAGTGAATATGGCACGACGACGACTTACCGCAATGGTGCGAATCTGAAGAATACTGGATTGGAGATCAGTATGGACTTTGTCGCCATTCGTTCAAAGGACCTGACCTGGACCATTTCCCCGAATTATTCCAAGAACACGAATAATATCTCCAATACTTCTCAGCAGTCCTACACCTATTTGGACTACCTTGCCGGAAATGCCTATAACAACGGCAGACCGGTAAATGCCGTTTACGCTTGGAAATTTACGGGACTGGACCACAATACAGGTTATGCGATGTTCGATAAATGTTCTACGACTCAAACTGATGTGACATTGAGTAAAGATCCTACGACGTATCTGAAATACTGTGGCAGCAGTGATCCGAAATTCAATGGAGGAATTTCTTCATCCTTACGCTTTAAAGCGTTTACGTTGATGGCCCAGTTTGCTTATTCCTTCGGCAGTGTCCGGAGATTGAACAATGTTTTTGACGGGACGATGACGATGCCGGAACCACAGACCAACCTGATTACGGAGATGCTCGACAGGTGGAAGAAACCGGGTGATGAGGCGACGACCAATATCCCTGGCATCGTATTCAACGGAACCAACGGTTATATGATCTACACGCCTGCAGGGTTGCTTAATTCTTATGATATGTATAACTATTCAGATCAGAGAGTTGTATCCGGCGATTTCTTCAGATGCAGGAATCTGACGCTCGCCTATACTTTCCCGCTTGAGGTCATCCGGAAATTGGGATTGACGGGATTGACTTGCTCGATCAATGTTTCCAACCCATTCACCATCTGCAGTTCCAAATTGCAAGGTCAGGATCCTGAAGTTGCTTCTACGGGTACGGTCGCATTGCCAATCGTCAAGACCTATTCTTTTTCAATAAATCTTAATCTTTAGATACAGGTATAATATGAAACGATATAAATTTTCTTTTGGGATTGCTTGTATGGCGGTGAGTTTGTTGTGCTCTTCCTGCAGTAATTTCCTGCAAGAATCTTCACAGGATGAGTTTGAGCCTAAAACAGCTGAATCCTACCAGGAGTTGCTGAATGGAGAAGGTTATCTTTCAGCTACCGCATTTGACAACATCACGAACATCATGTCTGATGATGTCAATGGACTCAAAGCCCCGTCTTATGTCTATACGACTACGAACACTGCTTATGAGAGCATCTATACCTGGCAACCTGATATGGACGCCACGCTGGTAGGCAACGATATCACGAATATGTATAATGGGTACCAGTCCTTATACAAAGCCATAATGGTCTGTAACTTGACGATCGATGCAATCAACGGCACGGAGGGCACCGATGATGAGAAGAAACAGACTCTGGGAGAGGCTTTGGCACTGAGAGCTTTCTACTATTTCTATTTGGTCAATATGTATGCCAGTCCTTATAATACCAAAGGTACTACTCCTGACAAACTGCAGGGTGTGCCATTGATTACCAAATCCGAGATCAAGGATGAAGGTCCCACACGTAATACGGTGGCAGAAGTCTATGCACAGATCACAAGTGATATTGAACAGGTCTGTACGTTGCTGGATCAGGAAAAATCAAATAATGTCGGACTTTATAGGATCAACTATGTTGCGGCCCACTTGATCGCATCGCGCATCTATTTGTTCATGGAAAACTGGGACAAGGTGATCGAGCATGCCACGGCAAGTCTGGCAGGCGCTCCGGGTCTGTGTGATCTGAAAAACTACTCATTTTCTAGTCCGTCTTATTTGTACCGGTCCACCAATGAGGTTATCTCAGATAAATTCCCCGAGACCATTTTCGTAGGTGGAAACAAGGCTTCTTTGATCGTAACGGAAGGCACGCCTTGGGGCGTCTCCGATGACCTGATGAGTTCGTATGAGAATAATGATTTGCGTAAGACCAAATATTTCCAACAGCAGAGCGCATCCTCTTTCTATCCTTATTATATGGCTAAACACGGTACTTCAGAGCAAATGTTTACGTGGCGGACTTCAGAATTGTATCTTAACCGGGCTGAGGCTTATGCCGAGAAGTATGCGAGTGGCGTGACGGAAGACGGTGAGAAGGCCATAGCAGATCTGAATACTTTGCGGAACAACCGCTTTTCCAATTATGTGCCTTGGACGCTGACGACGGCTTCTGACTTGATCCAGCGTTGCCGTGATGAAAGAAGGCGGGAGCTGTGCTTTGAGTTCCAGAGATGGTTTGATCTGCGCCGTTATGGCATGCCGTCGATCAGGCACACTTGGTACGATGCTTCCGGGAATAAGTCTTATTATACCCTTCAGGCAAGTGATCCCGGATATGTCCTTCCGATTCCGGATGAGGCTTTGTCCGAGAATGTCAATCTTCAGCAAAATCCTTTGGCATCACATCGTGACGGTACAGCAGATTAATAATAATTGATGAGAACAACTATGAAACGTATATTGATTATAATCGCGCCGATCATCCTGATCTTGATGATGGTCGCTTGTAATTCTGATGACGACCTTACTCCATCTGATCCTGAACAGTCTGATTTCCCTCAGGGGACTTCGGATTATGATAAAGAATTTGAGGACTTCTTCAAGGAATATGGTACTCAGGTACTTTATAAATTTTCAGAGAATGATTTCAGGTGGAACGTTACTTCTTATCTTCCCTTTTATGCCAATGAAGCAGACACGGCTTATATCCGGGACGCATGGAAGTTCATCAAAGACAACTGCCTCTCTATTTGGAGTGAGGATTTCCTGAAGAAATGTCTTCCTTACCATTTACTTTTGGCCTCGAAGATCTATAGTAATTCGGTACAGTATGTGACGACAGATGCTTCAGGTGACTATGTTAAGGATACCATACAGGTCCCCAAGAATGCGATGTATGGGTTGAACCATATCACTTTTGGGATGGTCAACAGCCAGATCGAACACTTGACGACAGATGAGAAGAAGCAATTGATAGGAGATATGGCCTTTGCTTTGATCGGCTATGCCACTTCTAAAGGCATCTTGGTCATACCTGATGAATTCAAGACACTTCACGATAAGTATATCAGTCATAATGGTGAGTCTTTGGCTTATGTCTTAGCCTGGAAAAAGTTGACTTAAAGAAGTTAAATTTAAACCAGGAAAGAGATGAAAAAATATTACGAATTCACGGAAGCAGAGCAACGGTCAGTCCTGAAGGATTACTACGAGGGCTGTATG
>NZ_JAMXLY010000016.1 GCF_024054555.1 Segatella cerevisiae
CTTGTCTGAGGCAGAATACACTGCAATTGATCATGTGCGATGGAAAAATCGCAGCCTGACAGTAAATGGCAAAGATAACTGAGAATGAGAAACAAAAAAGAGGATGTATCTTTTGACACACCCTCTTGCTCATTACTCGTCGTTCCTTTTTCGCCTCCAGGATACCATTCAGCCGCAGTGAAGTTTCCTGTAGCTTTCCCGATATTCTCATTGGGATTGACAGAGGAGGCGGAATTGTCATCGCTGCATCCGGCCATGACAGTAACCGCCAACCCTAAAAGAAATAAATGTTTGTACTTTTTCCTCATTATCATAAATGTTTTGCAAAATTATTTATTGTTTGACTGTACAAAGTCATCTGCTTTAGTCAAGGCATCCGTCAGCGTCTTGCAAGCGTCAATGGCTGCCTGTATCGTGGCTTTGTTGGCAGGGAGATTGAAGTTGTTTTCAAATGGGGCAGGGATAGCCTTGATCTTTGCCTGGGCATCGTCAATGGCATTCTGTACTTCCTGACCTATTGCCGAATTATATTTCTTGAAGTAATTGGCCATAGAATTTTCTGACCGGTTGCCTTCTGTACCGCCGTTCCACACATTGTCAATGCTCTGGATGTTGTCCCAGAAATCAGTCAGGGTATTGTAAGAATAGGGGGATTCTATATAACTAGGATCTTGTCCGGAAAAAGGATTGGTGATCTTAGTCAAACCGACTTCATCTGAAATACCTGCGCATCCCTTGTCACCGACGAGGATAGCAGAGATGGCACTCTTGACGGTCGTATAGAGTGAGCCGGATTGACCAGCCTTTTTCATATTCTCACCGTAGGTCACACTGTTGTTGCTCATCATATAGGTGTTCCATTCCAGGCGCTCTTCTATCAGTGAGCGGTGATCCTTGGGCGCATCCTCGTTCCAGCAACATTCCAGACGATACACGCTGTTCCTGAGGTCCCCTGTCACAGCTCTAGCGAAGGTCAGTTCGTAATCGCCTGTGAGTTTGGTGAAATCCAGTCCGTTGCGTTTCCATGAGTCATGGCCGTTGGCATTCAGTTCACTGGCATCCCTTGGATTACCGTCCCTGAAGAGGATGAATTCTATTCCGTGGAATCCCAGAAGAGTCTGCCCCAGGTCACCATTGGCGACAACATCTCCGTCGTCACCAGCAAGTCTTTCGACCATGTCTGCATTGGTAAGTTGTGTGTGGAAAGCTGACAGGTCAAGAGGCCACGTATCGATATGCGGGTCGATGTCATAATCTGAAGCGGCACCCAAAAGGAAAGCCTCGCTGCTCTCGTAGAATTTCCTGGAATTTCGCCAACTTGCACAGGCTTTGTCTACCATGTCTTGAGTGACGGCATTTTTCTTTGAGGCGGTCAGCAGATCGCTGACTTCGTTATAGAGATCCGTACATTTTACGGCTAAAGAATCATAGGTCGGGTTGACAGTGTTGTCAACATAGGAAGAAAGCACACTCTGAAGATATTTGTCGCTTTCACTGAGTTGGCTTGTACCGCCACCTGCGTCGTCATCATCGTTACTGCTGCTACATGCGTTGAAACTGATGGTCATTGCGAATGCTGCCGATAGGAGCAGGGCGTTTTGAAAATGTTTTTTCATTTTAATTGATTTTGTTATGTGTAATTATTGATGGCTGTATTGATAGATGTCTTTCTTTGTGTTCTTCCATGTGTGCCATTGATATGATGAGGTTATAGGAAGAAGGCTTCATAAGCTATTCCGATGTTGATACTGGGTTCGTTATTATAAGGGTTTTTCAGGAGTCTTTGGTTGTAGTCTGCCTTGATTACAATTTGCGGCATCGGGTAGTAATTGATGTCAAAGACTAAATTCTGCTTTTTCGTATATTCGATTTTGGGTTGTCTGTGGTCCCGGATATAAGGGTTGTAGTACTCGTAACGGCCGAAGACATAGAGTTTCTGGTGATCTTGTCTCAAACTGCTGATCTGTGAGAAGATGTCGTATCCTGCTTCTACTCCCATGGCTACTGCATTCTTTCCCACATAGGAACCTTCGTAAGGTGAGGTGTTCGTCTGTCTTCCCGGCAGATAGTAGAGGTCATAGGCATCGCTGAGATAACCGTAATCTGCTTGTCCGCGGACAATCCAGTTGTACCGGTTGAATGTAAAGTCAACACTGCCTATGGCGACGGTACCCTTGTAGTCTGATGCCTGGCCGTTGGCGTCCCTGGTATAGGAATTGTCGATGCTCTGTCCGATATAACCGCTCAAACCAAGGCGCAAACCTTTGAAGGAGGTATTGTCCACACGTGCTGCAAGGGCATATTTATTTGCTACTTTGAATTCGAACGGATCCTGTGTGCCGTTGTGCACCCATCCTGTCGTATTGAAGAACATGGCATCCAGACCTGCAAGAAATTGCAGTTCATATTTCCAGTGAGGGAGCATGCCCCAGAAACTGACGCCTGTATCGTGCCAGGTGGAAGGGAGGATGGTGTTCTCTCCTTCAGGCCGATAAACTGTGAAGAAGTTAAGAGGCTCGTGGTGGCTGTTGTTCAGACCGACAGGAACAACGATATGACCGGCACGGATATTGAATTTTTTATTCCAGAATGATTTCTGCAGCCAGAACTGTTCCAACTCTACTTCACCTCCTTTTTCTATCTCTCTTTCCCATTCACCGCCTTCTTCATACTCTTTTTCAAAGGAGGCGCCGGTGCCGCCGTGTTCGAATTCGATCTCTGATCCCATCGTCCATCCCTTTCCGAAGTCATACCCCAGATAGATCACGGCGTGAGGGATGTCAAAGCGACCGTGACTGGGATCATTTTTGTAATCCCCAGGTTTGGAATACCGGTATACATTGTCACTGTAAAACATGCGGCTGTAAGCCACTTCGCCATAGCCTCCTACACTGAGTCGGTTACCTTTGACATGATTCATAACACTGTCTGCAGCGCTGATTTGCGCGACAGCATTAATGGCATTACTGCATAACATTGTTGTGCAGATAACAAGGGTAATAGGGATTTTGTTCATTCTATTTTATTTTAAAATTATATTCCTTATTTATTTTGTTGATTAGAGGTTTCTTCCTATTATTAAGTTTTTGCAATATCCGTTTACAAAAATAAATGTTATTAATTTCTACTGCAATACTTAAAAGTAGGTAAAATTTTAGCCTTCTATATGACGAATACTAACTTATTCGTATTGTTAAGTATCGTTTTTGATACAAATATGATATTTATCTTTCTTTTTGAAAATCCTTAAATAGACAAAACCGTTAATAAATCTCTTAACTATAGAAAATATTTATAGATTATTAAAGATCTTTTTCTCACAAGAAGTGCGCTCTAATGCTTGTTCCGCCACTTTCTAAGCTTTGAAGTTATAAGACCATCATATTGTCCGAGTCGGATTGTGATCTTCTGATTAAAAACTTGTTCGTATTCATTCGTCCTGTGTCCTGGTCGTGCACACTTGCCTTTTGTTCTGTCACTAAAAATAGGTATACCCTTTAAACTTTTGTCCCGATTTTCAAATCTCTTATCCTGGTTCTGACTGTTTATTGATGGTTAGATGTTATTACTTTTTATTCATTCGGTGACACCTGACCTGTGAGGATAACCATCTCACTCATACACAAATGAAAATATTGATGGTTTGTCTTTTTGTTTTCCGAATGTCCTTTACAAAAAATCTCTCCATCCAGTATTACCTGAATGGAGAGATCCTTTATAGATATTCCTCTGAAAGCAACTCATACGGTTACTCCGGAAACGACTATACGATTTGAGATTGGATTAGAACGTAAGTTTTAGACCGAAAGAGAAAGATTTAGAAATAGGACTGTTATAAAGAGCATAAGAATTTTCTATAGTCTGGTGGATTTCCGGATCGCCGCCCTTCCAATTGGTTATGATAAACAGATCCCTGCTGGCGACATAGACCTGAAGATTGGATATATTCAGATTCCTCACCCAAGGTTGTCTGAATGTATAAGACAGTGTCAGTTCGGAAAGGCGTACAAAGCCGTAATCCTGGACTGGGGTATAGTTGCCGTTGTTATAGCTGACACTCGGGTATTTATTGCTTCCGTTCTCTGGTGTCCACCAGCCGTGATTCAGATTGTTGTCACCTGTTAAACTTGATGCCGTACGGTAAGCATAGGTATTGACATAGCGACCGTATCCGTCACCCCCGAATGTTCCTGAGAAAAGGAAGTAGAGTTGCAGATTCTTGTATGTCAGGGTATTGCCTAGGCTTATGGTGAAATTCGGGACAGTATAGCCCAGGATCTTGCGGTCATTGGAAGTGATCTTCCCGTCACCGTCTACATCCTCAAATTTGACGTCACCGGGTTGGGCACCGTTGGCTGCAGCGTAGGCTTTGTCTGCGGCAGCCACTTCCAAATTGCCGTTGGCGTCATAGACGGGCTTGCCGTTGGCATCGTAGGCACACTGGATAATACCGATATTCTTGTAACCGTAGATGGCGCCGAGGGACTTGCCCAGGAACAGGCTGTTGTTTGGGTCATCCTTGCCGTCACCGTAGAGGGATTTTAGCTTATTTCTGTTCAGGTAATAGATCAACTGTGAATCCCACAGGAAGTCTTTCGTCTCGATGTTTTTCGTATTGAGGGTGAATTCTATTCCGAAGTTGTTGACCTGACCCATCGTCTCCATTAAAGTCGTCAGACCGTTGATGATAATAGGAATGGAGCGGTCGAACATTTGGGCAGTCGTCTTGGAGAAATAGCCGTCGAAATCGAGGCTGATGCGGTCCTTCAACAGGCCCAGTTCGAAACCGTAATTGACGGACTGCGTCTTCTGCCATGCCAGGTCACTGTTGCCGAGGGTCGTAACTCTCTGAGCCCAACTTGCCTCTGAAGTATTGCCGAAGGGATAGCTGAAGCCGCCTGCCTCACCCAAAGTGATTTTTGAAAGAGTTTCATAAGGACTGAGATCCTGGCTTCCGTTCTTACCCCATGAAAGTTTCAGTTTCAAGTAAGATACCGGGGTGACTTTCTTCATGAAAGACTCGTTTGAGACTGTCCATGCCAATCCCACTGCAGGGAAGATGCCCCACTTGTTGTTTTCTCCGAAAACAGAGGAGCCGTCACGACGTACGGACAGATCCAAATGATAGGTATCCCTGAAAGAATAGTTCAGGCGTGCCAGATAGCCGATGTCATTGTGCTTGGTATAGGTAGGAGCGTTGATCTTTTGTACAGTTGCATAGTTCAGTCCCCAATAGCCTAGCGTAGTATTACCCAAGGAAGAGAAGTCTGAACCTGAAAAACTGCGGACATCATCAGTTTGTGAATCCCTGGTATATACCAATGTCAGATCGACGAAGTGTGGTCCGAATTCATGAGTGTAGTCCAGAATATTGTCCCAGACCCAATTGTTGATTTTTTCACGATTAGTAGAACCGTTGGCCTGAGATAGGTACTGGGAAACCGTAGTAGGGGAATAACGGTCTTCACTCTCACCTTCCTGAACATAATAACCTTCATGGGTAAACTGGTCAGTTACACCGTGTCCCAAAGAATATGACCCATTCATTCTGAAGGTCAGGCCGTCTATCCAAGGGCATTTGATCAACAGGTGTCCGCCTAGGCCAAGCGTACTGTTAGTTTCAGTATTATCCTTATTTCCGCTTGTTATATTCCACATAGGGTTTATAGGCCCCTCATTCACCGGATATTTTTCCATCCCTGCTCCATCAGGACGCTCTGGTCTGCCATAGGGACTCATCCTGACAGCTTGATAAAGGTTATACGTTGTCGGCCCGGAATAGTCATTATAGGTGTAGGAAGTCTCACCACCGATCTGGAGCCATTTCGTAATGTCACTCTGCAGGCGCATCGTCATGGAAGTTCGGGAATAATCGTCACCAATAACAACACCTTTTTGGTCAACATAGGATCCTGAGAAGAAATAATTAATATTCTTGGAGGCACCCGAGACAGAAGCGTTGTAATTTTGTACCACGCCGGTTCTCGTACTATAGTCAAACCAATTGGTCGTCTTTCCTGCTTTGTAATTGCTGTACTCGAAGGATTTCATCCATGTCGGGTCAGCGTCTTCTGAAAGACCGTTCAAGAGATTGGTTTTCTTGACATAGTCTGAAGGACTCAGGAGATCCGGTTTACAGGTCGGTGAAGACACTGCCCAAGAAGTGTTGAAACTGATTCTCGGTTTGCCTTCTACGCCCTTCTTAGTAGTGATCATGATCACACCTTTTGCAGCCTGGGAGCCGTAGGCTGCAAGTGATGTCGCATCTTTCAGAACACTTATACTCTCGATAATATTAGGGTCAATATCACGCTGCTTCCCTGTAAATATCACACCGTCCATTACGATTAGAGGATCAGAACCACCACTAACGGCTTTCTGACCTCGGATTTGCATATATGAAACTCTACCGGCATCATATTCAGGAGTTACTATAACGCCACTGACAGTACCATGGAGCGCATCCATGGGATTTACAGTCGGAGTCAAAGAGATGGGAGAGTTGGCTACATCAACAGTGGAAACAGCACCTGTAAAGTTCTTGCGTTTGACCGTACCATAGCCTACGACAATGACCTCATTCAGAGTCTTGTCGTCGGCAGTCAGATGTATCTTCAACGGACTGTTCCCTGCCTTGACTGTTTGGGGCTTGTAGCCGATATAGGAAATCGTTAGTCTTGTCCCCACCGGCACGTCGAGGGAGAATTTTCCGTTGACGTCTGTCACCGTCCCGTCTTTGGAACCTGCTTTGATCGTAGCTCCGATGATGGGCTCATCTTTTTCATCAAGTACGTAGCCTGTAACTGTACCGGCTTGCTGCTCGACCTTGATCAGGTTTGAGGCACGCACTCCGCAATACCCGGAAGAACTTGTCAGGAAAACGAACAATCCTGAAAACAGGAACTTCAACTTAACATTTTTCATGAACCAATGATTTAATCTATTGAATAATTCTTTATGATCTTGTATATATCTATTATCACTAATAACTTCAGAAAACAAAAACCTATTGGGCAAGGGCCATCAAGTGTCAAAAACACCTCAATTCCCATACCGCAACAGCTGTACATGGTGTGGAGGTCCGCACATCAGAAAATCAGAAATTATTTCAAGGGAAACCGATGAAAGACAAATGGTTAAATAGTGGTATTTTTTAATATCCATCGTATGGTAGAGCATTACCTTAAAAAACCTTCGCAAAGTTACACACTTTTTAGCAGTTAGACAATCCCCTAAAATTATGATTGTTTTAGAAATCGAAAGATATTGTTACTTAATTTAAGGTATATTCCAAATTAAGCCCTAATAGGGACCTATTCAAATCCTGAATTTATTTCACTTTATTATATTTATCTCTCTTTGTACATACTTTCTGCGAATATTGCATCCCTCGACCTATAGAACAAAAATCTCTCCATCCGGTATTGCCCGAATGGAGAGATCCTTTATAGATATTCCTTTGGAAGCAACTCATACGTTGCTCCCGGAAAGGATTGTTCACTTGCCTAATCTGATCACCAACCTGTATTCTGATCAATTTTGGCCTGTGAGTTGCCGTCAATGACAGCCTGAGGTATCGGCCACAGCGTCCACTTCGTGACGGGCTGCTGGGAAGCCTTGAAATATCCCTTCCAGTAAGGCTGGTAGGCAATGTACATGGCATGGTCGTTGATGCTCTTGATGCCGTCACTGCCCATTCTGAGGAGGGTCACCCAGCGGCGCTCCTCGCCGTACAACTCCCGCGCACGCTCGTCGAGGATGTACTGCAGCGTCATGTCCGAAGCCGTGGCCAGCACCTTGCACTGCGCACGCTTCCTCAGGATGTTGACGTCGGCGGCAGCGCCTGCCTTGTCGCCCTTGCGGAGCTTCTCCTCCGCACGGAGCAGCAGGGTCTCCGCCGAACGCACCGCATAGCGGTCGCTGTATATCTGCGAGCGGTCACCGCCGTCGCTGATGTCGTCATACCCCCAGTCGTCCACGGGGGCGAACTTCGTCCAGATCGGGAAGAACTCCGTGATCCTCTGCGAGCCGGCGTCGAGCACGTCTATGCCGCAGGCCTTGCCGTACATGCTGCTCTTCGTGTCCGTGCAGACGAAGGTCCGCCTGATGTTGCAGGGCGCATTGCGGATGTCACCCTCGTCGTTGTTCCAGATCTGCTCGATCACGTAGTCGGTGGGGGAGTAGACCGCCGTGCCCTGTCCGCCGAGGTAGGCGCTGACGTTACCGCCGGGATAGTCGGCCGTGTTGACGTTCGTAGCCCAGGGGCCTGCGCCGCCTCCGGTGTTCCTGTAGGCGGAGCCCCAGACGGCGTCACGCAGCACCGGAGAGAAGTTCTTCGGTGACGGAACGTAGTTGTCGCCGGCGTATTTGTGGTAGACCGTATAGTCGTTCTCCAGGGTCCAGACCGCCTCGGTGTTGCCCTCGGAATGGTCGTAGTTGCCCTCCTGGAAGAGGTCGAAGAACACGTTGCCGTCCTTGTAGTAGGAGTCCACGCCGTTCTTCGTGTTCCCCGATACCGTCCTCGTGCCGAAGCGGGAGGTCATCAGGGGGTGCATCGCCATGACCGTGTCGGCATAGGCGATGGCCGTATCCAACTGGGCGACGTTGTTGTCATTGATCGTTGCCAGGGCAAGGTAGGCCTCGGAGAGGAAGTGGCAGGCCGCGCCGCGTGCCACCCTTCCTGCCTCCGAGGGATACTCGGGCAGGTTGGAGGCCGCGCGCTTCAGGTCGTTGATCGCAAACCTGTACGTCGCAGCCCTCGAGGAGCGGCTGAAGTCGAGCTTGAGCGTCTCGTAGAACCTGTCCACGAGGGGCACGCCCCCGAAGAGCTCGCCCAGAGACAGGTAGCCGTAGCCCCTGAAGAACATCATCTCGCCGTAGTTCTCGGCCTTCTCCCGGGCATTGTCCCAGGTGATGTTCGGGGAGTTGTAGCCCTCCAGGGCCTGGTTGGAATAGTTGACCAGCTGGTAGAGCGCGTTGAAGATGTTGTTCGAGTAGCTCGAGGTCGGGGACCAGTTGGAGAAGTTGCTGTAGCCGTTGCCGGTACTGCGGAAGTAGGGCGTGTCCATCTCGTCGGCGCCCACGCCCGTCCAGAAGTTGTCGATCTGGTACCAGTAGCGGATCTGCACATAGAGGTTCGTCACGCAGGCCTTGACCTGGTCGACGGTATTGAAGGCATTGTCAGTCGTATAGGTGGACTTCGGATTTTCCTTGAGGAAGTCGTTGTCGTTGCAGGACGTGAAGCCCAGCATTGCGACGGCGGAAACCATTAATATATTCTTGATTTTCATATTAACTTGAGATTGAATTAGAACGTGAGTTTTAGACCGAAAGAGACAGTCTTTGATACAGGGTATTGATAGCTCTTGTTACTTGTTAGAGTTTGTTGGACTTCCGGATCACCCCCCGTCCAATTAGTTATGGTAAACAGGTTCTTGCAAGCAACATAAACCTGAAGATTTGAGATTCTAAGATTCCTCACCCAGGGCTGCGTGAACGAATAAGACAGCGTCAGGTCGGAGAGACGTACAAAACCAAAACCCTGAACCGGGGTATAATTGTCATTGTTATAGGTGACACTCGGGTACTTGTTGCTCCGGTTCTCAGGTGTCCACCAACCGTGATTTAAATTATTGTCACCATAGAAATCAGATGCGGTACGATAGGCGTATATATTTGTACTTCTGCCATATCCGTCACCCCCGAAAGTCCCAGTAAAGAGGAAGTAGAGTTGCAGGTTCTTGTATGTCAGTGTATTGCCCAGGCTCATGGTGAAATTAGGGACGGTATAGCCCAAAATCTTACGGTCACTGGAAGTAATCTTCCCGTCACCGTTTACATCCTCAAATTTGACGTCACCTGGTTTGGCACCGTTGGCTGCTGCATAGGCCTTGTCTGCGTCTGCTACTTCCAAATTGCCGTTGGCATCATAGGCAGGTTTGCCGCTGGCATCGTAGGCGCACTGGATAATACCGATATTCTTATAGCCGTAGATGGCACCGAGGGATTTACCCAGAAACAGACTGTTAGTTACATCATCCTTGCCGTCACCGTACAGAGACTTAAGTTTGTTCCTGTTCAAAGAATAGATCAGTTGGGATTCCCACTGGAAGTCCCTTGTCTCGATGTTCTTCGTGTTGAGCGTAAGTTCAATTCCTGAATTATTGATCTGCCCCATCGTCTCCTCTAAACTCGTCAGACCATTGATGATGACAGGAATGGAGCGGCTGAAGATCTGGTCAGTCGTCTTGGAGAAATAGCCGTCAAAGTCGAAGGTGATGCGGTCCTTCAGCAGCCCAAGCTCGAAACCGTAATTGATTGACTGCGTCTTTTGCCATGCCAGATCCTTGTTGCCGAGTGTTTTAATTCTTTGTGCCCAGCTTGCCTCTGAAGTATTGCCAAAGGGATAGCTGAAGCCTCCTGCCTCGCCCAAAGTAATTTGAGACAGAGTTTCGTAAGGACTGAGGTTCTGGCTTCCGTTCTTGCCCCAGGAAAATTTCAGTTTCAAATAGGAAACCGGTGTGACCTTTTTCATGAAGGATTCGTTAGAGACTGTCCATGCCATCCCCACTGCAGGGAAGATCCCCCATTTGTTGTTGTCACCGAAAACGGAGGAACCGTCACGGCGTACAGACAGGTCCAAATGATAAGTGTCTTTATAAGAATAGTTCAGGCGTGCCAGATAGCCGACATCATTATGCTTATCATAACTACTTACATCAATTTTCACGTTGGTGGCATAATTCAGTCCCCAATAGCCTAAGGTTGTATTGCCAAGCGAGGAGAAGTCTGAAGCTGTATAGCCGTGACCTTCCTCAGTTTTGGAATCTCTGGTATATACCAAAGTTATATCAATAAAATGCGGTCCGAACTCATGAGTGTAATCAAGAATGTTGTCCCAAACCCAGTAAACATTTTTATAACGATCGTTATATCCATTAGCTAAAGAAAGATACTGCGAAATGGTGGAAGGAGAATAACGGTCTTCACTATCGCCTTCCTGAACATAATACCCTTCATGAATAAAATTATCATAATAGTCATTCTCTATAGTAGAGTTACCGCTCATTTTAAAAGTCAGTCCGTCTATCCAAGGGCATTTTAAAAGCAGATGGCCTCTTAGATTAAGTACATCATAGGTTTCAACATTACTATAAGTTCCGCTTTTGGCATTCCACAAAGGATTTGTTCTATCGGTACCTTCATTCACCGGATATTTCTCTAATCCCGCTCCATCAGGTCTCTCGGCTCTGCCATAAGGGCTTAGTCTGACAGCTTCATAAAGATTATAAGGTGTAGGATCTAAATAATCATTATAGGTGTAGGATGATTCTGTACCGATCTGCAACCATTTGGTGATGTCACTCTGCAGGCGCATCAGTAGATTGGTCCGTTTAAAACCGTCACCGATCACGACACCTGTTTGATTGATAAAAGAGCCTGAGAAAAAATAATTGATGTTCTTTGAAGCTCCCGAGACAGAAGCATTGTAATCCCGTACTACTCCTGTCCTTGTACTGTAATCGAACCAGTTAGTAGTTTTTCCAGCCTTATAATTGCTGTACTCGAAGGATTTCATCCACGTCGGGTCAGCGTCTTCGGCAAGGCCATTCTGAAGATTAACCTTCTTGACATAGTCGGAAGGGCTCAAGACATCAGGCTTAAATGTTGGTGAGGACAGTCCCCAAGAAGAGTTGAAACTGATCCTTGGTTTGCCTTCCACTCCTTTCTTCGTCGTGATCATGACCACTCCATTTGCTGCCTGAGAGCCGTAAGCTGCCAGTGAAGTTGCATCCTTCAGGACGCTTATACTTTCAATAGTATTAGGATCAATATCTCGACGTTGACCTGTAAAAATCATACCGTCCAATATGATAAGAGGGGCGGAACCGCCGTTGACTGCTTTCTGGCCTCTAACTTGTAATGTCGAAATTCGACCGGACCATTGACTTGGAGCCACATAAATACCACTGACAGTACCTCGGAGGGTAGCCATAGCATCTGTTGCTGGAGTCAATGAAACAGGGGATTTGGCTACATCAACTGTAGCAACAGAACCGGTAAAGTTCTTGCGCTTGACTGTACCATAGCCTACGACGATGACCTCGTTCAGAGTTTTGTCGTCTGCAACCAGATGTATCTTCAACGGACTGTTCCCTGCCTTGACAGTTTGGGGCTTATAGCCGATATAGGAAACGGTAAGTTTTGTTCCCGCCGGGACATTGAGGGAGAATTTCCCGTTGATGTCTGTCACTGTCCCGTCTTTGGACCCTGACTTGATCGTAGCCCCGATGATAGGTTCATCCTTCTCATCAAGTACGTAGCCCGTAACCATACCTGCCTGTTGTTCCACCCTGACCAGGTCTGAGGCGTATGCACCGCAATACCCGGAAGTACCTGTCAGGAAAACGAACAATCCCGAAAACAGGAACTTTAATTTAACATTTTTCATGAATGAATAATTTAAACCATTGAGTAAATATTAATTTCCATTAGGGATACTAATGACGTTATCACTGTCAAACAACCGCCTGAAATGCAATACTGTAAGTTTGCGTCTTGAAGCCGGAGAACCCTGAATGATCCGTTTTAACTGTCTAGAATAGTAGTCCGCACAACAGTATTTACAGTATGACTACTGCATAGAATTATGTCGTAGGATATAAAGGCAATTGGGATTTTGTTCTTTATGTTTTCTAGAACTAAAAAATCATAAAATCAGTTTGCAAAAGTAAAGGTTATTAAGAGTTATTGCAATACCTAAGAGTAGGTAAAGTTTTTTACCATTTTCGAAAAATACCTAATAGAGTACTCATTGTTGTTCTGTCTTTCTTCAAAAAACAACCTTTTGACAGAATAAAGGAATTGATTGGAAGAATAAATGGATGTGATAAATGATGTTATAGATTGATGAATTCTTCTAAATGTACTTAAAAATAAATAATTGATTATGGTTAGTTTTCATTTAAATTGTCTAATTTTGCAGGCAGTATAATAAACTTTTGGATGCGTTTAATTGCTTTTATTAAAAACTGGACACTGCTTTGTGCCTTAATTTTCGGAACAATCATTTATCTGTTATTCTCGGAAATTCCATTCCTGCAATCTACCGGAGATTATATGGGACCAAAATTGGTTGATCTCATGCCGTATATCATATCAATCATGTTGTATATCACTTTTTGTAAAATCCAACTAGGTGATATGAAACCCCGTAAATGGCATTTCCTCTTGCAGGGGACGAGGATTGTTCTCGCCGGACTGACAGTCATAGCAATACAATTCATACATAACCCGGAAACAAAAATTCTTGTAGAAGGAGTCTTTATCTGTTTCGTCTGTCCTACTGCAGCAGCAGCCCCGGTGATTACGGAAAAACTGGGGGGAGATATAGCATCACTGACCATCTACCTCCTGATAGATAATGGTGTGACGGCACTGATTATCCCTCTGTTCTTCCCATTAGTTGAAAGAGGAGAAGAAATTTCATTTCTCGCAGCGTTCTTCATGGTTTTCAAAGGGGTAATGATGGTGCTGATCGTTCCATTGGTGCTGGCATTGCTTACCCGAAAGTTTATGCCCAAGTTTTCAAATTGGCTCAACCATCTTAAAAACATTGCATTTTATTTGTGGACCCTCAATCTGGCGATTATCATGGGATTGACTGCCAAGAATATCATCCATGCTCCTGTTTCCGCTTTTGCATTGACGATACTCATCATTATTCCTCTTGTCCTGTCTTTCCTGCAGTTTACGATAGGCAAGGCTGTCGGCAGACATTACCACGACAGTATAGAGTCCGGTCAGGCTTTGGGACAGAAGAATACCGTTCTGGGAATCTGGTTGACGATCAGGTTCCTGAATCCGTATACGGCTCTGGCACCTTGTGCTTATGTGATCTGGCAGAACATCATCAATGCCGTCCAATTGTGGTTCAAAGAGAAATACGGTTATCTGAAATGGTAGATTCCTGATATTAGGATGGGTATATGCCATTCTGAGACAAAAAACATCCAAATAATTTGGCAGAATTATCAGGTTTTCATATATTTGTAACGCGAAAAGAATTTCCTTAATCAGAGTAATGTTAAGAGTCAACGCCTGCCGAACGGGGCAAGACTTGTTGAATAAAACAATTAGTTAAAGAGTGGGGCGCGAGGATTTCGCGCCTTTTGCTTGTCAATTCATGGAAGAAATAAAGAAAATAGTCCTTACAGGTGGTCCTTGTGCCGGTAAGACGACAGCATTGGTAAAGATCATGGAGCATTTTTCAAGTCTAGGCTTCAAAGTGTTCACAATCCCTGAAGTCCCTACCTTGTTCTCGCAAGGAGGCGTGGATTATCTGACGGATAATAAAACTTTCTTTTATGAAGAGGAGCAGGCTACTCTCGAGACTCAGATAGGCTTGGAGGATAAATTCTTGAAGATGGCAAAGGCTTATGGCAAACCTTCTGTCATTGTCTGCGACCGGGGCACACTGGATATTTCCACTTATCTTACTCCGGAAATGTGGAAGAAAATAACACGTGCATGCGGGACTGATACTGAAAGCCTCCGCAACCGCTATGATGCCGTGCTGCACTTGGTCTCTGCTGCCAATGGGGCAGAGAAATACTATACCACGGCCAATAACAAACAGAGAAAAGAAGGACTGCAACTGGCACGGCTACTGGACAAGAAAATCATCAACGCCTGGATGGGACACCCGCATCTGAGAGTCATCAACAATCATGATAACTTTGAGAACAAACTCCGGCGTGTGATCAAGGAGATCTCTGACGTCCTCGCTCTGCCGCAGCCTATCGAAAAGGAACGGAGATATGTCGTGGAAGTCACAGCCCCGATTCCGGAATGTATTGAAAGCGAGATTATCCAGACTTATCTGACTGCTGAGCCGGGGTGTGAAATGCGCTTGCGCAGGCGGGTATGGAAAGGGAAGAAGGTCAATATCCTGACAACGAAGAAAAAGGTTGCTGATGACGAGAGAATAGAGACCGAGCGCACTTTGACCAATAATCTTTATGCTTCTCTGCTCAGGCAGGCTGACCCTTACAGACAGACCATCAAGAAAATACGGAAGACTTTTATCTGGAAAGGGCAGTTTTTTGAACTCGATCATTTCTTGGAACCGATCAATCATCTCATTACTTTGGAAGTGAAGGGCGTTGCAGAAAAGGAAGATGTTCACTTTCCTCCTGCTGTCAAAGTGATCAAAGACATTACCGGGGATATGGCTTACGATAATTATAATATCGCTTTGCAGAAATAGGGTAGCAGGAGATCTGCTCTGCAGTTTGCCGGTTGTGTACAATTCCGGGAAGCGCTGCAGTGAGCCTTGTAAAAAAGGCGATATTTTATGGAGAGGATTTATAAATGGAAGAAAAAGTCTGTATTAAACTTTTACAAAGACATGGCATAAGGCCGACTGCCAACCGCATTATCATCGCAGAAGCATTGGCTGCCAAGGATAATCATCCTTTGTCCCTCAGGGAATTGGAGGAAGCTATCCGGACGATTGATAAATCCAATATTTCCCGTGCCTTGACTCTTTTCAAAGAAGAACACCTGGTCCATACCATTGAAGATGGAGCGGGGAGCATCAGATATGAACTTTGCATGAGCCATTGCAGCACTGAAACTGAAGATGATGACATGCACGTCCATTTCTATTGTGAGGAATGTCATCAGACAACATGCTTATATGACATTCCTTTGCCTACTGTCTGTCTGTCAGACAAATATGAAGTTCATTCTGCCAACTACCTGATTACCGGCATCTGTCCTGAATGTCTGAGAAAGAAATTCCGGCACTATCAGGTCTGAAAACCGACGGACTCCCGTAAGACAAAAGGCTTATGAGAGATTCGGGAAAGCACAAAACTAAGGGCAGATAATCCTCAGCGTACGTTTGACTGAGGGTTGAGGAACATTCTGCACTTTAACTGATAAGGCTTTTCGTGAAGAGAACGTTCTTCACGAAGAGAGCGAAAAACATTTATTTCTTCTTTTCAGATTCCTTGATGATGCCGTGGCGATAAGCATAGAGCAGTTCTTCGAGGTCTTCAATCTGATGGCGCAATTCTATTCCTTTATCCGTATCAGCCACGAGAAGGCGGTGATTGCTCAACTCTACGAGTTGTGTGGTAGACTTAATATCCGTACCTCTTCTGATGGCATCTTCCTGACTTGTAAAAGGTTCATGCTGTACGAGTTGTAAACTTCGGCTGTGGAAGACCAGAGTGTAACCGGCTATACCGGTTTCGCTGTGATAAGCCTTGGAGAATCCCCCGTCAATCACCAACAGTTTGCCGTTGGCCTTAATCGGATTTTCTCCTTGGGCTGCTTTCACTGGTACATGTCCATTGATAATATGCCTGTTGGGACCTTTTGCCCCGAAGGCATCCAATATATGATCGACTACTTTCTCATCATCCCGGAGTTTGAAATAATTCCCTTTTTCTTCATGCCAGGTCGCCTTGTCACTGATGAAATAACGTTCAAACGTTGCCATCTTGCTCTTGTCAAAGAGGGGAGAGTTAGGTCCCAACCAGAGATAGAGGAAGAAATCAATGTCATACTGACGCTCTTCCGGGTCTGTATCAGTTTGAAAGGCATTGCGAACCATGATTTCGATATGCCGCATCAGTTCCGCACCATTGTAGTGCCGTCCGGGATAGATCTCCACCTCTTTTAATGTGCCGTCTTCATTGAGCGGGCACGAAGCATGGAACAACAGATTGTTGTTGAACACGGCATAGATGCTGCCATGAGCGAGCATCAACTGGATATGTCCCTGCAATTTCTCGCTGACGGCAAAGGAGTGGTGGAGTTTGCAGACCAGGAATTTCTCCTCTTTGGTCAGTTCATAAGGATTCTTCTGATCGATGGTCGGGAAATGACAAGAGGTCAGCGGATAAGTCTGTCCGTCCAAACTGATGGTACCTTTCTGATAATTGATCTTATCCAATAGACAGCGCCCGGTCATCTTCCATTCAGGATGGATCTTATAGAGTTGGCTTTCGACCTTAAACTGTATGACAGCTATGGCCTTGTGCATTTGTGCCGTCAACCTTTGCGTCCGTTCGTCCAAATGAGCGATGTCCCCACCCAGTTTGGGCAGGAATTCTTCACAGGGATCATCCTTGTACGTCGCCATGGCAAAGGTAGCCAGAGGCATCAGGTTGATACCGTATCCCTCTTCCAGAGTAGTCAGGTTAGCATAGCGCAAGGAGATGCGGATCACCTCGCACATGCAGGCATCATTCCCGGCAGCAGCACCTATCCAGAGCATGTCGTGATTGCCCCATTGGATGTCCCAGGAATGGTAATTCCTCAGGGTATCCATGATGATATGCGCACCCGGTCCACGGTCGTAGATATCTCCCAAAATGTGAAGTTGGTCGATGGCAAGTCTCTGGATGACTTTGGCGATGGCGATGATAAAGGCATCGGCACGGCCGGTGGAGATGATGGTGTCGACGATCACGTTGACATAAGCCGTCTTGTTCGAATCTTCAGTATGCTCGTGAAGGAGTTCCTCGATGATATAGGAGAAATCTTGAGGGAGCGATTTCCTGACTTTCGAACGGGTATATTTGCTGGATACATCCCGGCAGACAGCCACAAGGCGATGCAGGGTGATGTGATACCAGTCATTGATATCTTTTTCTTTCTGCTTGACAAGTTCGAGTTTTTCCTCAGGATAATAGATCAGTGTACAGAGCTCCCGTTTGTCCTGTTCGCGGAGAGAGTTTCCGAAAAGTTCATTCACTTTTCTTCGGATATTTCCGGAAGCGTTCTTCAGCACGTGCTGGAAAGCCTCATACTCACCGTGAATATCAGCCAGGAAATGCTCTGTCCCTTTCGGGAGATGCAGGATAGCGGCCAAGTTGATGATCTCAGTACTTGCAGATGCTATATTTGGAAAACTTTTTGATAGAAGGTTCAGATACCTCATGTCTTTGTCAATAGGATAATGTTTCATTTTTTTGTGACTTTTTGTTTTCATGGAGCTTAAGATTTGATCTCGGTTATGTGTTTGACGAATACTACAATGCCGTGGCCTGGGGATCGATGCCCGGAGATTGGACGTCTTCCACTGGTTTGTGGACAGGTGCGTGACTTTCTGCCGGTTGCTGTTGCGGTCTGCAATAGCCCAAGATTCTCTTGACTTTCCTGTCTTTCAAACTTTCGACCGGCATGAAACCTTCTGTCAGACCGGTACGGGTGGTCATGACTTGGAAAATGCGACGGGAGAACTTCAGAATCTTCTGTTCCTTTAGTTCTTCAGCCAAGATATCATCATTATAATCCGTATCATGGAGAAGGGTCTGCAGGGCATCCAGATAAGTTTGGGGGATGTTCCGATGCGGCATCCTGGAATGGATCTGCAATAGTTGTCTGAGGATGATGTGCTCAGGTGTATCCTCTCCGCTCCTTTTCCGGATAAGTTCAGCTTTGATCTCTTCATGGCGTGTCAGGACCTTTTCATAGACCTCATCCATCTTCGATCTCATGTCAGACTCAGAGAAGAACTGGGTCAGGATGGGATTCGGAATGCGATACAACTGGTAGTTCCATTTGAGTTTTCTGAGAAACTGCATCTCCAGAGGTGTCGTCACGATGACGGCATCCGCTTTCCGGACCATTGCTTTCTGATAACAGGACCGTTGGAAACGTCTCTTGAGATGAGGGTGGTAGAGATTCCATGAAGACAAGCCTCCCAGCGGAGATATGACGTAAGGTATCCCCATTTTCCTGGCTTTCCGGGCTAATCTCGATGCTTTGTGATCCCATACACCCAGAATATGAACAAGGTCTGCTTCGGACAACTGGTCTGTACGATGGCATCCTCTGACAAGCGCCATATAGTCCCGCCAGATGTCAATCTTCGATACAAATCTATTATCATACAGATAAATCTTCATATTCACTCAAATATAAAACCAAATATACAATCTTTTATCGAAACAAACAAGAATTATAATGTAATTTGTACATTTTCTTGGAAATAGATCATGTGCGGTTTCTTCTGCCCTTGCCGTTTCATTACTCTCAAGTGGAATGACTGCTCATCCTGACTTTGCTTGCAGGCATCCCTGAAAATGGTTATTCAAGAATACCTGTTTTCTGCATCAGTTGCAAGGTGCGTATTTCTGTTCTCTCTCTTGATACGCTCCGTTAACCTTCCGGCAGTTACAGTTTATGACTGGTGAAATGGGACTTGTCAGTCGTTAAATAATGGAGTCTATAGAATAAGGAGCGCCAGACAAGACTCAGCTCATAGAAGGGAAGGCAAAATACCGGTACGGTGTCATCATAGGGATGGAGAGCCATTCGACCTGTCGTCCACCTGACAATCAGGCAGATCAACAGGGCTACACCGCCTGTTCCCAAGAGAACCCAATGGTAAGTCAGGCCGCTCCATATCATGACCAGGATATCAGCGATCAAACTGATATGCAACAAGAGTTGGTTCCAATAAGATTTTATCCTCGGTATCCACGAATGTTTGAGTTTTTTCCGTGTTGCATAGTAAGACAGATGCATATCCTGCCAACTTCTCTCAGTTGGAGCGTCTTCAGTCAGCCAACTCTCCCTCTCCAAAGCAATCTCAGTCCGCTCTACCAAGGCATATTTGTTGACCATGAAATCATATTCTCCATGGATCAATTCGAGATTGTCCCGGAAACCTTCGCCCTTGAAGAATTCGCTTTTACGAAAACAGATATAAGGCATATTCGTGCGATAAGGATTCCCGTGTCTGGCCTGATAGATCAGAGGCAAGGCTGTATAAAGGTGTTCGAACCGCTGATAGGAAGAAGCATTGTGGTCATAGACGGTAATGCCCATGACGAAATCGCTCCACTGCGTCCTGTATTTTGATACAGCCTTCAGCCATGAACTCGATTCAGGACGACACGTGGGGGAGGTGAGCAGTATCCATTCGTATTTGGCAGCCTTGACTCCCAGAGTGATCTGGAGTTTCTTCCGACTCATATACCTGCTACTGTCTGGGATCATCGTATAGTAAAGGCGATTCCCAAACTGTTGCTTCAACTTTTTCAGAACATCTTCCGTATCACTTTCATGGGCTTCAGCCACGACAATGATCTGGAAATCGGCATCATAATCCTGATAGAGGAAAAGGGGGAGGTTCCGCTCCAACTCATCTTTCTCGTCATGAGGCGTGATAATGATGCTGACCGGTTGGTCTTCACTCTTTTCAGAGGAAGGCGATGTCACTTGTTGTATGGGTTCAGGAGAAATTCCGGA
The DNA here is from genome assembly GCF_024054555.1 of Segatella cerevisiae. Taxonomy (GTDB): domain Bacteria; phylum Bacteroidota; class Bacteroidia; order Bacteroidales; family Bacteroidaceae; genus Prevotella; species Prevotella cerevisiae. The sequence continues at coordinate 20,275 of NZ_JAMXLY010000016.1, forward strand.
TTGGGAATTCTCGGGAGAAACTGTTATCCTGTCCTTCTGATCATCTTTGCCTGTCTGACCGGTCTCAGAATGACCGGCAGAACCGGTCCTCCTCACAAGTCTTCCCGGAATTTTCACCCTAAACAGATAGGGATTCATCAGGGAAGAGGCAAGAGTCAATACCAGAATGATGATTCCGGCTATTATCGTAATTTGGTCTATCTCTAACATCGGTGCAAAGATAGCAATATTTTTGTTTGTAAAGAAGAATATTTTAGAAATCTTCCTTCAAATAACCTTTGGGGAGAGGGCGGCAGTTGTATTGGCTCGCCATGACCTCACCATAAGCTCCTGCGCTTCTGATTGCGATCAGATCGCCTCTGCTGCATTTATTCAGTTGGAAGTCTTTGGCAAAGACGTCGCTGGATTCGCAGATCGGTCCTACCACATCATACTTTTCCTCAGGCAGATCACTGCTGAGATTCTCTATTTTATGATAGGCGTCGTAGAGGGCAGGACGGATGAGATCAGTCATCCCGGCATCGATGATGGCAAATTGCTTGGCAACACCTTGCTTGACATATAGGACCTTGGCTATCAGCGAACCCATTTGCGCAACGACAGACCGGCCTAATTCGAAATGGAGTTTCTGTCCCGGACGGAGTTCGAGATACTGTGCATACGTATTGAAATAGTTCTTGAAGTCAGGTATAGGAGTTTGATTGGGATGACAGTAGTCTACTCCGAGACCTCCGCCGACATTGATGTTCTGAACTTGGATGTGATGCGCTTCAAGTTGGCGTTGCAGGTCGTTGATCCGTTCGCACAAAGCTTTGAAATTGCTCATGTCGAGGATTTGGGAACCGATATGGAAATGCAGGCCGACAAAATGCACGTTCTTTAATTTGGAAGCTTCGATAATAGCGGGTTCCATGTCACGCATGGCAATTCCAAATTTGTTCTCGGCCAAACCAGTCGTGATATTGGCATGTGTATGGGCATCGATGTCCGGATTGATCCGGAATGCCACTTTGGCAGTCTTACCCTTTTGTGCAGCCAGCGCATTGATGACTTCCAGTTCGGGAACACTCTCCACATTGAAGCAGAAGATGTTGTGGTCCAAAGCGTAATTGATCTCCCGGTCACTTTTCCCGACCCCTGCGAATACGATCTTGGAAGGGGAGAAACCGGTTTCAATGCATCTCTTGATTTCACCGCCGCTCACGCAATCAGCCCCTAATCCTGCCTCGCAGATGATCTTCAGAATCCGTGGGTTGGCATTGGCTTTGACCGCATAATGCTCTGCAAATCCCGGGTGCTTGGCCTCTTCTTCCTGAATGGCTTTCAAAGTGGCTTTTAGGAGATTGGTATCATAATAATAAAAAGGTGTATCTACCTTTTCAAATTGTCTTATTGGAAATGTTCCTTTCATTTATTTTTTATTAAACAAGGTATCACTTAAATTCTGCAGTGCCTTTTTCTTGTCACTTTCTCTGATGAGGAAAGAGATATTGTAATTGCTGCCACCATAGGAAATCATCCTTACGGGAATATCCTTCATGGCATCTGTGGCGAGTGTCTCAAATCCCAGATTTTTCCATTCCAGATCACCTACCACACAGATGATGCACATGTCATGATCAACGGTTACCGTTCCGTATTTCTTCAGTTCCGCTACGATCCCCTCGAGATGTGAAGGATTGTCAATGCTCATGGATACCCCGACTTCTGAGGTCGTGATCATATCGATGGGCGTCTGAAAACTCTCGAATATCTCGAATACCTTTCGCATGAAACCGGTCGCCAGTAACATCCTGCTCGATTTGATCTTGATGGCTGTGATATTGTCTTTGGCTGCGACGGCTTTGATCTTTCCCTTCACCAAGTCATTGTTGATGATCGTACCGGGAGCTTTGGCATCCATCGTATTCTTCAGTCTGACAGGTATCCCTGCATACTTAGCAGGCTGTACGCAGGTAGGATGCAGGATCTTCGCGCCAAAGTAGGCGAGTTCGGCAGCCTCCTCAAAATTGAGTTGGCTGACGGCATCTGTCTTTTCGACGATCCTGGGATCATTGTTATGCATACCGTCGATATCGGTCCATATCTGGATTTCATCAGCTGGCAGAGCAGCACCGATCAAAGATGCGGTATAGTCACTGCCGCCCCTCTGCAGATTGTCCACTTCTCCATAAGCATTCCTGCAAATGAATCCTTGGGTGATGTAAATCTGATAACCGGCGTTCTTGTTCATGATGGCGTGCAATTTCTCCCGGATATACTGGGGGTCAGGTTCAGCATTCTTGTCAGTACGCATGAAGTCGAGCGCATTCAGCAAGATGGCTTTGATCCCTCTTTCCTTCAGATAATTGACCATCATATTCGTGCTCAGGATCTCACCTTGGGCCACGATATTCTTCTCTTCAAAACTCGTAAACAGGTCCTTGGAGAATGATCGCAGGTAGTCGAATTTCCCTTGAAGAAATTCTTTAGTTTCCTGTCGCATCTCCTTGGTAGAATAGAGTTTGTCTATATCATTAAAATATTTCTTCTCAAGTGTTTTGATGACATCATGTGAGCCCTCAGGATTTTTCTTGTAGAGATAATCGCTGATTTCTATGAGCGAGTTGGTGGTGCCACTCATTGCGGAAAGTACTACAAAAGTAGGTTCACCTGATTCTGTGATTAAAGAGGCAACAGACTTCATCCGGTCAGGTGTGCCGACAGAAGTGCCTCCGAATTTCATTACCTTCATCTTGTTCTATTTTTGGTATATGATTCAGTTTCATACGATCCGTAAAATGCGCAGATAAATCCCTCTGCCCTCCATACCTTTCAGAGTGGGGACAGTATTGCGACGGTGGGCGTCATCTTCAAGATTCACACCTCGCTTTCGATGACATCAATAGGATTGAATTGATTGGTGACATCATTGAATGCGCTCTCTTCGCACCTGTAGACAATACCTGGATACTTGTCCAGCATCGGGATATTATGGGTACTCATCACGACAGCCGTCCCTGTAGTAGTGACGTTCTTAAGCAGTTTGACAATATTGGAGGCTGTCTCAGGGTCCAGGTTACCAGTGGGTTCGTCTGCGATGATGATTTTCGGTTGGTTGAGCACAGCACGAGCTATGGCAATCCGCTGCTGTTCGCCGCCGGAAAGTTCGTGAGGCATGCGGTCTATTTTGTCTATCATGCCTACTTCTGTCAGGACATCTTCTATGCGCTCGTTGATTTCCTTCTTGTTCTTCCAGCCGGTTGCCTTGAGGACAAACTGGAAATTCTTCTTGATGGAACGATCCTGAAGCAATTGGAAATCCTGGAAGATGATCCCCATCTCTTTCCTTAGAGCCGGAATCTCCTTTCTCTTGAGCATCTTGATGTCACGGCCGAGGACTTCAGCTTTCTCAGCTTCCTCAGGCCGGAGGTCAAGTTCGCAGTATATCGTCTTCAAAAGAGAACTCTTGCCCGATCCCACCTTACCTATAATATAGATAAATTCTCCTTCGTCCACATGGAAGTTGACGTTGGAAAGGATCAGATTATCTTCTTGATATACATTTACATTCTGATAGTCTATTAACATGGCTATACGTTTTTAATCGCATCCCCCGAGGAGATACGCTATGAATATGTGATTATTTTCTATGATAGACACCCTTAGCCTTGGCCAATCTACGGTCTTTGTCCCACGACGGGTCATGGCGTTTCAGGAGTTCGGCTGCGATGTCCTCGATGCGGACACCCTTGTCTGTCAGGAGGACGATCAGATGATAGACGGCATCTGCAGCTTCATAGACCAAAGGAGCGCTATCCTCATTGGAGACCGCTTCTATAACTGTTTCCAACGACTCTTCACCGAATTTCTGGGCGATGCGCTTGGTCCCTTTCTTAAAGAGGGCAGTGGTATAACTCCCCTCCGGCATTTGCTGGTGACGGGTTTCTATAAAGTCCTGTAATTCTGAGAGAAACTCAATCGGATTATAGGAATTGTCCTCGGCCCAACACGTATCCGTGCCTTTATGGCAGACTGGTCCATTGGGATGTACTCTGATGAGGAGAGTGTCCTGGTCACAATCTTCCTTGATACTGACCAAATCGAGAAAATGACCAGATGTTTCTCCCTTAGTCCAAAGGCATTTGCGGGTTCTGCTCCAAAAAGTCACCTTTTTTGTTTGAAGGGTCTTTTCGTAAGCTTCTTTGTTCATGAATCCCAGCATCAGGACATTTTTTGTCCTGGCATCCTGAATGATTGCTGGGACCAGTCCGTTCATCTTTTCAAAATCTAATTCCATATCTATCCTTCTTTTTTTATCTTATCCTGATCCGGATTATACCTCACATTGATCCCTTGTTCCCAGAGGTATCTTTTCAAGTCAGGGATCTTGATCTCTCCGAAGTGAAACACACTAGCTGCCAAGGCAGCATCGGCTTTGCCGATAGTGAAGGCATCTCTGAAGTGTGCCATCGTGCCTGCGCCACCACTAGCAATCACGGGAATGCTGAGTTCATCAGACAATTCAGCCAGGGCGTCATTGGCGAATCCTTTCTGTACGCCGTCGTGATCCATACTGGTGAAAAGAATCTCACCTGCACCGCGATCGGCAGCTTCTCTGGCCCAGTCAAAGAGTTTTCTGTCCACTCTCTTTCTTCCGCCTTCCACATAACAATACCAGCCATCGGCATCGTATCTGGCATCGATGGCACAGACACAGACCTGGGCACCATAGTGCCGTGCAATCTCGTCAATCAGTTCGGGGTGTCGGATGGCAGCACTGTTGACGCTGATCTTGTCAGCTCCGGCATTGAGGAGACGGTCAACATCAGACAACTCAGATATGCCGCCCCCGACAGTGAAGGGGATGTTGATTTCTGCCGCTACTCTCGATACCATTTGCGTAAAGGTCTTGCGACCCTCGAAACTTGCGGTAATATCCAGGAATACCAGCTCGTCTGCTCCTGCTTCACTGTACGCCTTGGCGAGTTCTACAGGATCCCCTGCCTGGCGGAGGTGGACGAAATTCGTTCCCTTCACGGTCTCACCGTTCCTGACGTCAAGGCAAGGAATGATTCTTTTAGCCAATCCTCTATTGCTCATATTCACTGATGATTTCTTTTAGGTTCAAACGGCCCTCATAGATCGATTTCCCGAAGACGACGGCCGGGATTTTTGCCGCTGCCAGATCGTCGATGTCTTTCTTGCAGGATACTCCACCGCTGGCAATCAAGTGCAACTGAGGAAATTCTGCCATGATCTGCTGATAGAGTTTGACGGCAGGACCTTTTAATGTGCCGTCTTTCGAGATGTCCGTGCAAAGTACGTTCCTGACACCCCGGTCGATAAACTTCTTCAGAAAGGGCAACAGGTCATCTCCTGAATCCTCTTTCCATCCGTGGATAGAGATCTTTCCGTCTCTGACATCGGCACCGAGGATGATCCGTTGCGGACCATATTTATCCAGCCATCTGAAGAACAGGTCTTGATTGGTGACAGCGATACTGCCTATGGTCACCATTGCAGCCCCGTTAAGAAATGCTTTTTCGATATCTGCATCCGTTTTGATTCCCCCGCCAAAATCTACTTTCAGATGGGTGGTCGACGTGATGGCATGCAGGATGGAGTCGTTGACAATATGTTGTGATTTGGCTCCGTCGAGATCCACGACATGGAGTCGCTTGAAGCCTGTTTTCTCGAAAGATCTCGCTATTTCATCAGGGTGTTCAGCGTAAACTTTCTTCTTCTGGTAGTCACCTTGAGTGAGACGCACGCACTGTCCTTGGATGAGGTCGATAGCGGGAATAAGTTCTATTTTCATCGATTTATCTTTCTATTACCGTCTGGGATTCCGGGGCAGTCAGTCGAGGCTGTTCTCCAGAAAATTCCTCAGGATTTGCTCACCGGCCTGTCCGCTCTTTTCGGGGTGAAACTGGCAGGCAAAGAAATTGTCTTTATGCAAAGCTGCGCTATACGATAGGATATAGTCTGCAGTGGCGATGGTCCATTCACATTTAGGAACATAGAAACTGTGGACGAAATACATATAAGGATGTGTCCCGATATCCTTTAATAGGGGAGAAGGAAGGACGCCTTCCTCTGCCGAGTCCGGAGTCATGTTGATTTCATTCCACCCCATTGCAGGTACCTTATCCTCATGTCTTTGGGGGTGAAAGCGTTTGACCTCTGCATCGAAAATCCCGATGCCGTCAGTATCGCCTTCTTCCGAATGTCTGCACAACAGTTGCATGCCTACGCAAATGCCCAGGACTGGTTGCTTCAGACCTGCAATCAACTCATCCAATCGGTGAGCTTTCAGGTAATCCATCGCCTCTCTGGCATTGCCCTGACCCGGAAACAAGACCCGGTCAGCACTTTGGAGTTGTTCAGGGTTATCCGTGAGGACAGGGTCTATACCCAATCGTTTGATCGCATGTACGATGGAGTAGATATTGCCGGCGTTATATTTTATGATAGCTACTTTCATTATATCTTATTCAGGATCATTGCACATCTATATTTCTGAGTTGACGCTGTCTTCAAACCTATTGGCAAAAACAGATCGACAATTCAACTGAAGATGATCGTCTTATTATGATAGGTCAATATTTTGTGCTCAATCTGTTTGGTCACAGCGCGACTCAGAACGATCTTTTCCAGGTCTTTCCCTTTGAGGGCCATACTTGCAGGGGTATCTTTATGAGAGACACGGACGACATCCTGCTCGATGATCGGTCCTGCATCCAGTTCAGCCGTCACATAGTGGCTGGTAGCGCCGATGATCTTGACACCCCGTTCCCAAGCCTGATAATAGGGACGTGCACCGACAAAGGCCGGCAGGAAGGAATGGTGGATATTGATGATTCTGTTGGGATAAGCTTTGATCATTTCGTCAGTGATGATCTGCATATAGCGGGCGAGGACAATGAAAGACACCTTTTCTTTTTTCAAAAGTTGCATTTCAGCCTGTTCCACTTCATCCTTATTGGAATGGTCTTTCTTGATGGACCATACGTAATAAGGGATCTGAAATTGTTCCGCCACGTATCTCAAATCTTCATGATTGCTGACGATGCAAGGGATATCGACATCCCATTCCCCCGATTTGTAACGGGCGAGGAGATCATAGAGACAGTGGCTCATCTTACTGACAAAGATTGCCATCCTCGGTTTTTCATCGCTGAAATACAACTGGAATTCCATCTGATATCTTTGAGCATAAAGTGTCTCAAAGTAATCATGGAGTTTTTCCCTAGGAATAACGAACTTCTCCAAATCCCATTCGAGGCGCATGAAAAACATGCCATCCTCATAATCCACGTACTGGTCAAGGTGAACGATGTTACCCTGATTGTCTGTGATGAATTTTGTAACTTCTGAGATGATGCCTTGAGTGTCAGGGCAATGGAGCAATAATATAGCTGTAGGCTTTGATATCTTGTTCATTTCTTATGAGTTTGGAACTTTCAGGCGAATGCCTGGAGCCTGTACATTCAAGAAGCAAAGTTACTAAAAACTTTCTTATTTGAAGAAAGAAAGCCTGATTTTTAAAAGAATGAAAGCTATAATTTTGAGGATAAAGATGGATTCGGGCGGCTTGTAGATACACTCTTGTATAAAATGATTTCTTTATCCATTATTTATTCATCATGTACCGGATTTAAAATACCTGTAACACGCTGTCTTGAGGATTCGGATTATCTGAAATCCCAGATCTGAATCAGTGGATTTCGCACGGTAAAGAGCAGTCAGATGAATTTAGACTGCACTTTTAAAGAAAGGTGAGTCTGAATTTTAGGAATCTTTATGGTCTGCCGTCAGAAGAATGATGGAAGTGGCGCCGATTGTAAAAAGGCTGTTGTCTTCGAGAACGCGTCGTTCCCGGTCACCGAGTATCTCATTGTCTACGAAGGTGCCGGTATTGCTTGGACCGTCACGGAGAACATACTTGAGTTGACCTTTCTTGTCCAAACCGACATTCAGAATACAATGGGTAATGTCAATGCTTGGGTCAGAGGTCTCAATGGCGCAGTTGATGGAAACACCTTTCATATATCTGCCGATGACATTATCTCCCAAGTGCAAGGGGATGACCTGTTTATAGTGGAATCTGTTTTCAATGACAAGGATTGCCCCGTAATTTTCTTTGGGGGCATTACCGGTTTTAGGAGATGTCTTGGAAATGCCAAGGCGGATTCCAAACCGTTTTCCGCAATGCGGACAGACAAATATCAGTTTTTCAGCATCCTGGTATTTCCCTTCATCGAAAGTGATATATTGTTCACATCTCGGGCAACGTACACGTTTCATCTTTTCTTGTTTCAATCTTCGGAAACCTCCGAAGGTTCGTCTTTGACTTTCAAAATCCAACCGTCAGAAAAACCTTCTCTGTCGTTCAGACGATTCAGTTCATGGTAAGCTTTCTCCTCATCAGAATATCTGCCATATATCACTTTGGTACTTAATCCCTTATGCCTGTATACTCGTGCGTCACTATAACCTTTGGATTGGAGCTTTCCAACATAGTCCTTAGCATTTGATAAGGTGACTCGGCTAGCCAAAACGATACAATAGTAAGGCCCGTCATCGGCTGCTATCTTTCCGTTGTCTTTGTTTGCAAGTTCTTTAGCCTGTTCACTCCGGACCTTCGCAGCAGCGGCTTCAGCCTTTTCCTTTTTCAGGTTCAGTACAGTTCCGCTCGTGACTTCCCGAGGCATGATTTTAGTCAGCATGGTGGCATCGATATTGCCCTTCAAAATATGAGCGTCGTGATTGGATCCCAATGTGGTGGAATAAAGGACGAAGGCGATCACAGCGATACAAGCGGCTGCCAGATTGCGCAGTAAACTGACCTTGATATGGATAGTCTTGGATTGACTGTCATCTTCAGGCGTAGAAGAAATCTCCTGTTCCACCGGTGTGACTTCCTTTTCTATAGGAGTCTCGGTATAAGCCGGAGCAGGCTTCTCTTCGATCCGGTTGATAGGCTGGACGGGTTTGACGGGCACTTGGATGACAGCATTCAATGGCTCCATTTCAAAGTCGCCCAGACCATACAGATCAGGTGTGAGGAGTCCGGCTTCGCACGGTTCGAAAGCATAGTTGCCGTCTTCATTCAGATAGAGAACACCAATATTATTCAGTTCGTAGCTACCTTCTTCCTCCAGGCATTGTCTGAGTTCATTGACCTCATTCTCAATGCGTTCGAGGGCTTCCGGATAACTGATATCATAAGCTTCCGCATAAGATTGAACCAGAAAAGAATCGTTCATCTTGAGTTGAGGATTGAATCCAATCGTCCTGATCGGGGGCAAGAAAGTTTCATCACCCTCGTCGTACCTTGCTTCTACATGGTGGGCTACGAATCCACCGAATCCCGGAATAATCACACAGTCATTATTCAGAAGCAGTATCTCAATATGTCTTTGCAGTTCAATCACGTTTGCAAAATTAAATCTTTTTTATGAATAATGCAAATTAAAAAGAGTTTTAGTCAAAAAAAGAAGGATTGTTTTCTTCAAGTCATGAGAAAATGTTATCTTTGCATGAATTAAAATTTGTGGAAATGGAATATACAGAAACTGACATCAAGGGAGTTTGGATTCTGGACCCGAAAGTTTTTAAGGACGCTAGAGGCTATTTCTTTGAGGTCTGGAAACAGGCTGACTTTGACCAGCACATCGGGCATCATGTAGAGTTCATCCAAGACAATGAATCTAAATCCTGCTATGGTGTCCTGAGAGGTCTCCATTATCAAAAAGGTCGTTTTTCCCAAGCTAAATTAGTTCGTGTCATCAAAGGGAAGGTTCTGGATGTAGCTGTGGATATCCGCAAGAGCAGTCCGACTTTCGGCAAGCATGTCATGGTGGAATTGAGTGAGGAGAACAAGCGCCAATTCTTTATTCCACGGGGATTTGCCCATGGCTTCCTGGTGTTGAGTAAAGAGGCCATTTTTACTTATAAGGTGGACAATGTTTATGCTCCCCAATGTGAGGCAGGCATCAGTTGGAAGGATCCTGACCTCGGAATCCAATGGCCTATAGATCCAAAAGATGTACTCACCTCTCCCAAAGACCTTGAAGCTTCTTCCTTTAAGAATGCCGAATTGTTTGACTGATTGATCCTGATTCGGATTGACAGGACTACCTATTAATTAAACTAAAGGTTAGATCGTGAATATTGCCATAATAGGAACCGGATATGTAGGAATGGTATCAGGAACATGTTTTGCTGATACCGGTGCCAATGTGACGTGTGTAGATACAAATGCCTCGAAGATAGAACAATTGAAAAAGGGAGAAATCCCTATTTATGAGCCAGGTCTGGACGAGTTGGTCGAGAAGAATATGAAGGCCGGCCGCCTGAAGTTTACCACTTCCTTGCCGGAAATCCTCAACGACCAGCAGATCGTCTTCTCGGCCGTAGGTACTCCTCCTGATGAAGACGGAAGTGCAGACTTGCACTATGTTCTCGAGGTCGCAAAGACCATAGGGGAGAATCTGAATCATTATATAGTTGTAGTCACGAAAAGCACAGTCCCTGTAGGTACGGCAAAGAAAGTCCGCGATACGATCCAGGCAGAACTGGACCGGCGTGGCGTGAAGGTGAAGTTCGATGTGGCCAGCAATCCTGAATTTCTGAAAGAGGGGAGCGCCGTCAAAGATTTCATGAGTCCTGACAGGGTCGTCATCGGGGTAGAGAGCGAGCATGCCAAGCATCTTCTGACCAAACTCTACAAGCCGTTCATGATGAATCACTTCCGGATCATCTTCATGAATATTCCCTCTGCCGAGATGACTAAATATGCAGCCAATTCCATGTTGGCAACACGAATCTCCTTTATGAACGATATAGCCAATCTCTGCGAACTTGTCGGTGCTGACGTCAATATGGTGCGTGCCGGCATAGGCAGTGATACGCGCATAGGGAGGAAATTCCTTTATGCCGGATGTGGCTATGGGGGCAGTTGTTTCCCTAAAGATGTCAAGGCCTTGATCAAGACAGCAGACACGATGGGATATAGCATGAAGGTACTCAGGGCTGTGGAAGATGTCAATGCCTATCAGAAAGGTATCCTATTTGAAAAACTCCAAAAGGCTTATGCGGGGGAATCTCTTGCAGGCAAGGTCATCGCACTGTGGGGACTGAGTTTCAAACCTGAAACTGATGACATGCGGGAATCGACTGCGCTTGTCATGATCGACCTTCTTCTGAAAGCCGGATGCCGGTTGAAAGTCTATGATCCAGTCGCTATGGATGAATGCAAGCGGCGGATGAAATTGAAAGCAGAAAAAGAAAATTCAGAAATTCCTTTAGACCATATTCAATATTGCAGGGACATGTATGAAGCTGTCAAAGGTGCAGATGCCCTCCTTCTCCTGACCGAGTGGAAGGAGTTCCATTTGCCGAGATGGGATGTCATTGGCAACAGCATGAAACGTCGACTTGTATTGGACGGAAGGAATATATATGATGCGGATGATCTTCATCAGATAGGTTTCGAATATCATTGTATTGGAAAGTAATGCGAAAAACTGTCTATTATATAATCTTAGCGTGTGCGCTCGTCTTGACGGGATGCAGGCACAGGAATGCAAATGAGGCGCTTCCCCAAGAGGACTTGCAGGCAAAGAAAATGCTTCAAGGAATATGGGTTGACGAGGATGATGAGGAGGACGTGGCTTTTCGAGCTAAAGGCGACACCATTTATTATCCTGACTCAACGAGTCAACCGGCGTATTTCAAAATCATCAAGGACACCTTTTATCTCGAAGGAAGTGAAACGGTCAAATATCCTATTGTCAGGCAGTCGCCTCACGTCTTTCAATTCAAGAACCAGAACGGGGATCTCGTGAAATTGATCAAGAGTGAAGACCCTTCTGACATTGATAATTTCAGACAGAAGCGGGTAGTAGCGCTCAATCAGAACAAACTCGTGAAGCGGGATACGGTCCTGATGTATCAAACTAAGCGCTACCACAGTTATGTCCAGGTCAATCCGACGACCTATAAGGTTATCAAACCCACTTATAATGATGATGGCGTAGAGGTCGACAATGTCTATTATGACAATATCGTCAATGTCTCTCTTTATCAAGGGGCATCCAAGGTCTTTTCCCGTGATTTCCACAAACAGGATTTCAAGCATCAGGTTCCGGCTCCATTCCTCAAACAAGGCATTTTGAGTGACATCGTCTTCCGGTCAATTGACAGTGACGGCGTGACCTATACGGCTGTCATAGCCTCGCCTGACAGTGAAAGCAGTTACGAAGTGGATATCGTCATTTCCTTCAGCGGGCAGATGCGGCTGATGGTCAAATAGAAGTTTTACCCCTTTCATCTTTCAGGAACGTTATTCCTATTTGGGAAGGACAAGATTTGAAGGACGGAAAAGTTATGAATACCAATAGGAGATATGGAGAAGTCCTCCATTACATAAGAAGTCATCGCTACTAAGAGATAAGAAAACCCGTTGGGACACGCGTCCCAACGGGTTTTTCATCACTTGTAATCATTCGTATAGGCTCTAATGAAACCTATAGGTCAAGCGCCTAACCGCCACAGAAAAACAGAACGATAATTTCTGCAGTGAATATCCTCAAGAACATACTCAGAGGATAGACCGTCGAATAGCCGATGGCAGGTGCTTCATTGTTGCATATCGAACTGGCGTATGCCAAGGCAGGAGGATCTGTGCAAGTACCGGCGATCATTCCCATAATCGTATAATAGTTGAAATGGAACTTCAAACGTGCCAATATACCTACGATCAGGATTGGAATGACAGTAATCAGAAATCCGGTATAGACATATTTCAGACCATCTCCCTGAACGACAGTCTGCCAGAAACCCGCACCGGCCTTAATGCCCACACTGGCCAAGAAGAGGACAAGTCCTATCTCCCTTAGCATCATATTGGCGGATGTCGTCGTATAGGTAACGAGTCTGAATTTATACCCGTAACGCCCGATCAAGATGGCAATGATCAATGGACCGCCGGCAATGCCAAGTTTCAGAGGGGCAGGGATTCCCGGCATTGCAATAGGGATACTCCCCAGGAGGATACCGATAATGATACCTATGAAAATGGTGACGATATTCGGGGCATTCAAACGCTTGACGGAATTGCCGAGCATGTCAGCGACCTGGTCTACATTGTCTTTATGTCCTACTACCATAACGCGGTCACCGACCAAAAAACGGTAATTGCTGGAAGCGAACAGGTCGATGTCTTGTCGGGTAATGCGGGTGATATTCACGCCGTAGGCACTGGCAAAATGCAGTTTGCCGAGAGCTTTGCCGTTCATGGCAGAATTAGTGACGATGATCCTTTTTGAAATCATCGGTTGTTTCTGCTCCTCTTCATGCCAGGTCGGTTGTATTTCCGGACCAATAAAAGCCTGAACAGCCTTTGCGTCAGCTTCGGCGCATACCGCATGGATCTCATCTCCCAACTGGAAGACCGTATCTCTTTTGGGTGTTTCCAGAGAACCGTCATGCATGAGACTCGTGCATACAATATCACGCTTTAAGAATTGTGAGACTTCTTGGAGTGTTTTTCCGGCAATATAGACATTCTGGACTTTCAGAAACATCGTATGAGGCTTAGCTCCCGGATTCTCATCTTCCGTAGCTTTCAGTTTTTCATCTTCTTCCTTTAAGTTGATCCTGCAGATATACTTGATGGCGATCGTCGCTCCGATCATTCCAAGTACCCCCAAAGGATAGGCGCAGGCATAGCCATTCGCAATATCAAAGTTGGCGCCTTTTCGGAACACGCTCTGCATTGCCTCGTTGGCAGCTCCCAATGCAGGCGTATTGGTAACAGCTCCGGACATTGCGCCAATCATCATCGGAAGATTTTTAGGATCCTTGGTATCAAAGAAGATATAGTAGCAGGCGAACATCACCACGATGTTCAGAACAATCATGATGCATGAAAGCACATTCAGACTGATACCGCCCTTCTTGAAACTCTCGAAGAAGCCGGGTCCGACCTGAAGGCCGATGCAAAACACAAACAAGATCAGTCCGAAATCTCTTGTAAAATCAAGGATGTTCGTCGGCGCTGTAAAACCGATATGGCCGGCGATGATTCCTGCAAAAAGGACGAAGGTGACCCCTAAAGATATACCGCAGATTTTAATCTTTCCCAAACTGATTCCTACTGCAATGACAAGGGAGTAGAGAAGAGCAATATGGGCAACGGAATCTTGTGCTGTGAATAAGTTGATAAACCAATCCATGGTAAAAAAAAGAGAGATGAATAACGGATTACAAGAAAAGCAACTTGTGTCCCTTATTCATCTCTTTCTGTGTTGTTTTAGATGATAATTATTTTTCTATAGCGGCAATGGCAGGCAGAACTTTGCCTTCAATGGCTTCCAGTAAAGCACCACCACCGGTAGAAATATAAGAGACTTGGTCTGCAAGGCCGAACTTGTGGATGCAAGCTACTGAATCACCGCCACCGATGAGTGAGAAAGCTCCATCTTTGGTAGCCTTGGCAATGGCTTCAGCAATAGCTCTTGAACCACCGGTAAAATTATCAAATTCGAATACGCCTGCAGGACCGTTCCAAAGGATCGTCTTGCTGCCTTCGATGGCCTTTGCAAAAGCTTTACGGCTCTCAGGACCGGCATCAAGGCCTTCCCAACCATCAGGGATTGCGTTGGAAGGTGTCACCTTCGTATTGGCGTCATTTGCAAATTTATCAGCAGCTACGGAATCAGTTCCCAATACCAGGTTGACATGATTCTCTTTAGCTTTTTTGATAACGTCCAAAGCAATATCGAGTTTGTCATTCTCACAAATGGATTTACCGATATGGCCACCTTGAGCCTTTGCAAAAGTATAAGTCATGCCTCCGCAAAGAATCAGGTTGTCTACCTTGGTCAGAAGGTTCTCGATGATACCGATCTTCGTAGAGACCTTGGAACCACCCATGATAGCCGTGAACGGGCGTTTGATGTTGTTGAGGATATTGTCTACAGCCTTTACTTCTTTCTCCATCAGGAAACCGAGCATCTTGTGGTTCTTGTCATAGAATTGGTCGATGACGGCAGTAGAGGCGTGCTTGCGGTGAGCTGTACCGAAGGCATCCATGACATAAACGTCTGCATAGGAAGCCAGTTTCTTGGCAAACTCGACCTGACGCTTTTTCATGTCAGCTTTGGCTGCATCGTATTTCGGATCTGTTTTGTCAATCCCTACAGGTTTTCCTTCCTCTTCTGGATAGAAGCGCAGGTTCTCGAGCAGCAAAGCCTCGCCACCTTTCAGTCCGGCAGCTTCCTTTCCGGCATTGGCACAGTCAGGAGCAAACTTGACATCAACGCCTAAAGCCTTGGAAACGTCTTTGACGATATGCTTCAAACTCAATTCGGGTTTTACCTTCCCTTTGGGTTTGCCCATGTGGCTCATCATGATGAGAGCGCCACCATCATTGAGGATTTTCTTCAGTGTAGGCAGAGCTCCGCGGATACGGGTGTCATCTGTGACATGTCCTTCAGCATCCAATGGGACATTGAAGTCAACACGTACGATTGCCTTATGACCGGCAAAATTGAAATCTTCGATTTTCATTTTAACGTTAATATTTAAAGGTTGTTTCTTATTGTCTATTATTTTGCTTCTTACTTGCACACAAAGTTAATAAAAAGAAAACAGAAATAAGATGAAAACGGTAGTTTTTAATATTTTTTGCGATTGGTTTTTGAAATCGGACGATTGTCCGGTCTGAATGTCAACTCTGCTTGACAATTTCGGGTTTATTCTTCATATTCAGTAGGGTCGTCAATGCCTGCTTCCTTCAGGGCTTCTTTCCGTTCCCTGCAGGTCCCGCATTTTCCACACTGCTTTTCTCCACCCTTATAACAGCTCCATGTTTCTGCATAATTGAGGCCCAGTCGCTTGCCGATACGGGCGATGTCTGCCTTGGAGATCTCCGTATAAGGCGCAGTCACCCTCACATGGGCGAAAGTACCGGCAGTGGCTGCCTGGTCTATGGCGCTTATGAATTCAGGCCGGCAGTCCGGGTAGATCGTATGGTCACCATTGTGATTGGCGATCATGACTTGTTGAAGGCCTTTGCTTTCAGCTAAACCTATGGCGATGGAAAGCATGATCCCGTTCCGGAAAGGCACCACTGTAGATTTCATGTTCTCTTCGTCATAATTGCCCTCAGGTATTGCCTCACTGCCTTCCAAGAGCGAACTTTTGAAATAGCGGTGGATGAAATCCAGGTTGATCGTCAGGTGAGGGATGCCCAACCGTTTGCAATGTAAACGGGCGAATGGTATCTCCCGTGCATTGTGATTGCTCCCGTAATCGAAACTCACGCCTAAGGCTATTTCATCTTTCTTGTCATACAAAAGGGTGATGGAGTCCATTCCTCCGCTCACGATGATGACAGCATTCTTTGTCTGTTTGTCCTTGTCCATTTCATCTTTATATAAAAGGGCAGGCCCGTATTCAGACCTGCCCTTGTTTCTAAAAACTCTGTTATTATTCAATGACGACAAGAGGATCTTCCTCCCGTACTGCCTGTCCAACCTTTACACAGACAGCAGTCACTTTTCCGTCCTTTTCAGCTTCGATGTTGTTGGCCATCTTCATGGCTTCCAGGACCACGAGAGTGTCACCGGCCTTGACCTGTTGGCCGACAGTCACGTTGATGCCCGTGATCGTGCCCGGCAGAGGAGCTTTGACAGCTTTGCTGCTGTCCACGTTTCCTGCAGATACCGGTGCAGCCTCTTCTTCAGCAGCTGCAGGTTGTCCGAGAACCACTTTCTTCTTTTCAGGCTCTGCAGGCTGTTCCATTTGGACCTTAAAAGAATCTCCGTTTACCGTAACGTCAGCTACATGATTTTCATCGATGTCTCCGATCGTTACCTTGTATTCTTTCCCATCGATGGTATATTTGAATTCTTTCATTCGTAATAGAAATTTGAAGTTGTAAACTCTTATTTAGCGGAAGGCTTGGCTGTCATACTCTGGAATTTGGCATTCCATAGCGTATGATGCTTCTTGATGGTAATGGTGCCGGATTCCTTGTCGTGCACATTGTTCCCTTCATATTCATAAAGGGCCATTGCTATTGCCGCATATATATTCTTATCCATGATTTTCTTCATAGTCAGGTGATTTTACATTGGCATGCAGCCGTGTTTCTTGGCAGGGAGACTCTGACGCTTTGTAGCCAGTTGAGCCAATCCGCGGCAGATCCGGAAACGGGTATTGCGAGGCTCTATCACATCATCGATGTAGCCGAACTGCGCAGCCTGATAAGGATTGGCAAAGGTATCCGTATATTCTTGTTCCTTTTCTGCAAGGAAGGATTTGACATCTTCACCGGCAGCTTTCTTTGCCTTTGCTTCCTTTCCACAAAGGATGGCAACGGCACCGCTGGCACCCATAACGGCGATCTCAGCAGAAGGCCAGGCATAGTTCAGGTCAGCCCTTAACTGTTTGCACCCCATGACGATATGGCTCCCGCCATAAGCTTTACGTAAAGTGACGGTGATCTTAGGCACTGTAGCTTCACCATAAGCATAGAGGAGTTGGGCACCGTGCAAGATGACGGCATTGTATTCCTGACCTGTCCCCGGAAGGAATCCCGGTACATCTACGAGAGATACGATAGGAATATTGAAGGCGTCGCAGAAGCGGACGAATCTGGCTCCCTTACGACTGGCATTGACATCGAGAACACCGGCATAGGCTGCAGGTTGATTGGCGACGATACCTACGCTCTGTCCGTTGAAACGTGCGAAACCGGTAATGATGTTCTTTGCGAACTTAGGTTGGACCTCGAAGAATTCTCCTTCGTCGGTAATGGCGGCGATGACCTTATACATGTCATAAGCCTGGTTAGGGTCTTCCGGAATGATTTCGTTCAGGGAATCTTCCGTCCGGTCTATCGGGTCATTACATTCCACACGGGGAGCCTCTTCTGTATTATTGGACGGAATGTAAGAGAGAAGCGTCTTGATGAGTTCGATGCACTCTTCTTCAGTCTTAGCAGTGAAATGCGTTACGCCACTCTTGGAAGCGTGCACGCTGGCGCCACCCAGATGTTCAGCGTCGATCACTTCTCCCGTAACGGTCTTCACGACCTTCGGGCCTGTTAGGAACATATAAGAGGTACCCTCAGTCATCATGATAAAGTCAGTCAGGGCAGGGGAATAGACGGCACCGCCTGCACACGGCCCCATGATCGCACTGATCTGCGGGATGACTCCACTGGCAAGAATATTGCGCTCGAAGATTTCCCCGTATCCTGCGAGGGCAGCGATACCTTCCTGAATACGAGCACCACCGGAGTCATTGATGCCAATGACAGGAGCACCCATCTTCATAGCCATATCCATGATCTTGCACATTTTCTGAGACATGGTCTCTGAGAGAGAGCCGCCATGAACTGTGAAATCCTGAGCATAGATATATACGAGACGGCCGTCGATGGTTGCGGAACCTGCTACTACGCCGTCACCATAAACCTGTTTCTTCTCCATGCCGAACTGATGGCAACGATGGAGTTTGAACATATCATATTCTTCGAAACTCCCTTTGTCAACCAGCATGTCAATACGCTCTCTGGCAGTATACTTGCCCCGTGCGTGTTGCTTGTCTATGGCTTTTTGGCCTCCTCCAAGACGGGCTTGTTCGCGTTTGGCGACCAGCTCTTTAATCTTTTCAACTTGTTTGCTCATAATAAGATTCTATTATTACAATATGATTATTTCTACAATTATCCTTTGTGGAAAAGCCGCTCTTATTCACGGATTTCCTTTATTAAAGACCGTGCAAAGATAATCATATTTCTTGAAAATAAGAGAATGCAACTTGAAAATATTCATGTTTTGAGTCGCAGGAAGGGGATTTTTTATAGGTATGAAGAAAGTTATTGCACAGATTGCCCAAAGTGTGTAATAAATAAGCAGATGACGGAATAACTGTCAGGTCTAATATCTCTTATCTTGACATTGGAAAAAGAAGTGAAAGTGTGATCCTGATGATCAAGGCAACAAAGGACAAACTCCTTGCGACGGTCAGACTTTCCCTCAAAACGGTTGAATGAAAATCTGTACATTCGGCTGAGAATGGTTTCAAAAAGAAACAAATTGAGATAGAGTTTGTCGGGCAAACTCTATCTTCATCAGGTATATGAGTTTCATACCTCTTATATATATGAAAACCTCATCAATTTCTATGCCTTGGTATTCTATCGTGTTCCTTTTGTCTATGCAGGTATTCCCCTTAGAGTCGGATGACCTGTTTGATTCCTTTTATTGTTCTCAATTTCTTGATCAAGGCATTGGTTTTCGAGGCATCACCGATCAAAACTTCGATGTTACCTGAGAAGAGGCCGTCGTGACTGTCGATATTGATCGATCTCATTGTCAGTTTGTCTTCTTTGGAAATCACATTTGCGATATTGCTCACTATTCCCAAATCATCATTGCCGATGATACGGAGTGTGATCATATATTGCTGTGTACCTTTTCCAGACCATTTTGCTTTGACGATGCGATACCCGAAACGTTTGCGCAGTTCGGGTGCGTTCGGACAATCTTGACGATGGATTGTGATGCCACCGTTGACCGTCACGAAACCGAAGATCGGGTCACCGTAAATAGGGTGGCAGCACTGTGCCAATTTGTAATCAATGCCTTTCAAGTCTTGGTCGATCGTCAAGACATCCTCATCCTTCATGAGGACTTCATTATTAGGATCCTCGAACTCGAATTCCTCGGCACTCCTGGCTTCCTTTTGATTATTGATGTTGAGAAGGTGATCTCTGACTTCCTGATATTTGTCGATAATGTCATTCGGGTCAAGTTTGCCGTCTGAGACGTCTTTATAAAAGTCGCTGATTTCTTTATATCCCAATTTCTTGATGAGGTGTCCCATGACACTTTCATCAATGTTCACCTTCTTGTTCTTGAACCGGCGTTCCAACAGTTCCTTGGCATAAAGTCCGTCTTTGATCTGTGTCTCTTTCAGTGCGAGGCGGATCTTGGACCTGGCCTTACTGGTATTGACATAGTTCAGCCAATCCCTTTTCGGCTTCTGGTTGTTTTGGGTCAATATCTCGACCTGATCACCTGAGTGCAATGTCTCTCTGAAACTGACGACACTTCCGTTGATCCGGGCACCCACACAGTGATTCCCAATATTGGAGTGAATCCGGTAAGCAAGATCCAGAACGGTAGAACCGGCGGGGAGTTTGAGCAGATCACCTTTCGGGGTAAACACGTACACCTCATCCTCATTCAGATCCATTCTGAACTGATCCATGAGTTGGAGGTTGTCATTGTTTTCCAAGGCCGACCGGATATTGGCGAGCCATTCGTCAATAGCCCCTTCACTCTTGATGCCCTTATAGCGCCAGTGGGCAGCCAAGCCATGTTCTGCGATCTCATCCATACGCTCAGTCCTGATCTGGACTTCCACCCATTTCTTTTCAGGGCCGAGAACAGTGATGTGCAGGCTTTCATATCCATTGGATTTGGGCACACTCAACCAGTCCCTCAATCTTTTCGGATTAGGCTGGTACATATCAGTGACGATGGAGTAGACCTGCCAGCATTGCATCTTCTCCTGAGTAGTAGGTGCATCGAGAATGATACGGATCGCGAAGAGATCATAGATACCTTCGAATCCGCATTTCTGTTTTTGCATTTTCTGCCAGATGGAATGAATGCTCTTGGTACGGCCCTTAATCCTGAATTTGAGTCCCGCAGCTTCAAGTTTTTCTTTAACCGGTTGAATGAAACGGTCGATATAGGCATCCCTGGAACGTTTGGTCGCATTGAGTTTGTCCTTGATCATGTAATAAGCATCATGATTAAGGTATTTGAGGCTCAAGTCTTCCAATTCCATTTTCAATCGGTAAAGGCCGAGTTTGTGGGCGAGGGGAGCATAGAGGTAACTTGCCTCTTCGCTCACTTCCTGACGGGCTTCGACGGCCTTGGTATCCCTGATCTGCCGCATGACGTTGACGCGGTCAGCGATCATAATCAGGATGACGCGCATATCTTCTGAAAAGGAGATCAGAAGATTGCGGAAATTGTCACTTTCTATGACAGGGTTCTTTTTGTAGAGATCATGTATCCTGGTGAGACCCCGGATAATGTGTGCCGTACCGTCGCCATACTGTTCCCTCATTTGTTCGAGGGTATAATAGCCGTTGATGACGCCTTGATACAGAATGATAGCAAGGACGCCGTCTCTTTTCAATCCGATCTCGTCAACGGCGATCTGAGCGGTCTGCAGAGCGTGAAGGATGGGGTTCAACCCGAAGACATCACGCTGGAAATGCTTTTCTTCAATACCGTCTTTGATATATTGACGTAGTTTGTCCAGGTCATCAGGCTTCAGAAAATCCCCAATGGCTGTTTTGAGATGCTCGATGATATCAATAGCCTCTTTCTTCTCCTCTGGAGTAAAACTGAATTCTTCCTCGTTGTCCATGCGCAGATTGAACTAATTTCTATCGCAAAGATACTGTTTTTTATTGAAAAATTTCGGTTTTTCAGAAAAAGTAACTATATTTGTCCTAACTAATCCAAATGTTAATGTCATGCTAAATCAAGAAGACATAAAACAGATATCTGCAAAGGGTATCAGTGTAGATCAAGTTAATCATCAATTGGACGAACTCAAGAACGGTTTTCCTTTTCTTCATCTGGACTCAGCAGCCGCAGTGGGCAAAGGAATACTGGCTCCAAGTCCTGAAGAAATAGAGACCTATTCCCAAGCTTGGGAAGACTATAAGCAGAAGGGGCATCGCATTGTCAAATTCGTACCCGCTTCAGGGGCGGCAAGCAGGATGTTCAAGAATATCTTTGCTTTTCTCAACGCCGACTATGATGTGCCTACAACTGATTTCGAAAAAACATTCTTTACAGACATCCGTAA
Organism: Segatella cerevisiae; assembly: GCF_024054555.1. Classification (GTDB taxonomy): domain Bacteria; phylum Bacteroidota; class Bacteroidia; order Bacteroidales; family Bacteroidaceae; genus Prevotella; species Prevotella cerevisiae. The sequence continues at coordinate 42,175 of NZ_JAMXLY010000016.1, forward strand.
TTTCGCTTTCTTTGATGCTCTGGATAAGGTTTGCAGAGATAAAGAGGGGAAAGGTGTCTTGGAATTGATAGACAGTAAGGCCTACAAGACCGTGGTGTCTTATCTTCTTGAAGCAAAAGGCTTGGATTATGGAGAATTGCCCAAAGGTCTGCTCCTGTTCCATCGCTATAAGGACGGTACACGCACACCTATGGAGGAACACCTTGTTGAGGCTGCCCTATATGCCAGTTCTAATGGAAGAGCATACGTGCATTTCACGGTCAGCCATGACCATCTTCCCCTTTTCAAGAAGAAGGTGGCAGAGAAGGCAGGGCAATATGAGGCAAAATTCGGCATCAAGTATGACATCAGTTTTTCCGAACAAAAACCGTCAACGGATACAATTGCCGCCAACCCTGACGGGACACCTTTCAGAAATGCAGACGGGACGCTGCTGTTCCGTCCGGGAGGACATGGCGCATTGATTGAGAATCTGAATGAGATCAATGCCGATGTCATCTTCATCAAGAATATAGACAATGTCGTTCAGGACCGCTTAAAACCTGAAACGGTGAAGTGGAAAGGCGTTTTGGCCGGTCTGCTCGTCACCTTGCAGAAAAAGATCTTCAGTTATATGAAGGTGCTGGACGAGGGGGAGTATAACCATGCGCAATTGGAAGATATCATCCATTTCCTGCAGCGGGAACTCTGTTGCCGTAAACCGGATATCAAGGAATTGGAGGATGCAGAACTCGTCATTTACCTGAAAGAGAAACTTCATCGTCCTATCCGTGTCTGCGGTGTCGTAAAAAACGTCGGTGAACCCGGCGGAGGACCTTTCCTGGCTTATAATCAGGATGGTACGGTCAGTCCCCAGATCCTGGAATCTTCTCAGATCAATCAGGAGGATCCGGCAGCCGTAGAGATGTTCCGGCACGGTACGCACTTTAACCCTGTAGACTTGGTGTGTGCGACAAAGGATGCTGAAGGCAAACCCTATCATCTCCCGGATTATGTGGATCGTACCACAGGATTTGTCAGCAACAAGAGCAAGAACGGCCGTGACCTCAAGGCATTGGAACTGCCCGGTCTTTGGAATGGTGCCATGAGTGACTGGAATACCGTTTTTGTGGAAGTGCCGCTAATCACTTTCAATCCGGTAAAGACCGTCAATGACCTCCTCAAAGAGCCTCATCAATAAGAGGCGGTGAGGAAGGTGATCAACTGATATAAAAGAAATACCAACTTTATAGTTTCCTCTTCCTGTTTTTTCAGGAAGGGGATTTTTTATTATAGGAATAAGATAGTCGGAAAGTTGACTATCCTAAATATTTCGTAAGAATTTTGGCGTAACCGCTGTTCCTGATTTTCATGATACTTTTCTCTCTGATCTGACGAACCCTTTCCCGCGATAAACCATAACTTTCTCCGATCTCTTCCAATCCCTGTTGGGCACATCCGATACCGAAACTCTTCTTGATGATCGATATTTCACGGGGTCTTAAAACCTGATTCAGGATGGAATCGATATCATAATTCATGGATTCTTCATCTGCTCTTTTGTCAGTACGTGTATCGTCGTCAGAGGACAGCATGTCGGCCATGGAATTGTCATCGTCATCACTGAACGGCGCGTCGATGCTCATCTCGTGGTTGTCGGCTTTCATGGCCTTGTCGATTTTGTCTATGTTGATGTCAGTCAACTCCGCCAGTTCGTCTGCAGAGGGTTTACGCTGGAATTTCTGTTCGAAGTTGGAGATTTCCGAATTGATTTTCGATAAGGCACCGACTTGGTTCAAAGGCAAGCGGACCATCCTGCTCTGCTCGGCCAATGCCTGCATGATACTCTGTCTGATCCACCATACAGCGTAGGAAATGAATTTGAATCCTCTCGTCTCATCAAATTTTTCGGCAGCCTTCACCAGTCCGATATTACCCTCATCTATAAGATCCGTTAGAGACAAACCTTTATGCTGATATTGCTTGGCAACAGAAACGACGAAGCGCAAGTTGGCACGTACAAGTTTATCTTTAGCGCGTTCACCCTCCTTACCTCCTTTTTTGATCATCCTTGCAAGTTGTGTCTCTTCATCTATGGAGATCATCGGGATGCGCCCGATTTCCACCAGATAATTGTTCAGAGACTCGCTAGCCCGGTTTGTTATACTTTTTTGAATCTTCAGTTGTCTCATATCTTTAGTCTTTTCAAAAGGTTATAGCCACAAAAACCATACCATATTAGTCCTTTCGGAAGAAAACTTATCATGGTATTAACGTTCGGGTATTTTAGTTATTGTAAAACTCTATTTGTTTGGGAGGTATATTATTATTAATTAACTATATGACCGGAAAAGCAATGGTTCGAAACTGCTGTGCCGTGAAAACTTCAATATGTTAACTATTTTAATAGGTGTAGCGGAATAGATCTCATAGGTTTAGTGGAACAGAGCTTCCGGCGTTCTGTTGACGGACACCCACTATCTCATGAATGAAAGATTTCATCCGGCTGATGGCTTGCACGGGTTGTCGGGATATCAGTCTGCAGAAAAAGAATGATTTCCGGGTTGTTGAAAATTTCAATCTGAGTATAAAAAAGTATTTCCTTGTCTGTCGATTTTGTGATGGTATTGGATGGGGGAGTGCCTTTTTAAGGATAATAGGAAGTGTTATTGATGCCGGTATGTCATAGTGCTCCGGGATGACATTTCCTCTGATAAAAAAAGCACTTGACAGATTTTTCTTTCTTGTCAAGTGCTTCATTCTAATTGGTTTATCCCAAGTATTTCATCAAGATCTTAGCGTTGCCGCTTTCTCGGATCTTAGCAATGCTTTTTTCCCTGATTTGTCTCACACGTTCACGTGTCAGGCCGAACTCTTCACCGATCTCCTCGAGGCCTCTTTCATGGCAACCTATGCCGAAGCAAGCCTTGAGGATTTTCAATTCCCGGTCTTTCAGAACGCCGTTAAGCACCTTGTCGAGATCGATCTTCATGGATTCATAGTCCACTTGTTTGTCAGTCCTTGAATCACTGCCGGAAGCCAGGACATCAGCCATAGAGTTGTCATCGTCGTCACCGAATGGGGCATCGATGCTCATGTGGTGGGAATCAGCATTGAGACTTTGCTCAATTTTCAGTTCATCCATATGCAGGATCTCAGAGAGTTCCTGAACAGAGGGCCGCCGGTTATGCTTCTGGACGAATTTACTCGTCGCCTGACTGATCTTACTTACGGCTCCCACCTGGTTTAGAGGGAGGCGGACGATTCGGCTTTGTTCGGCTATGGCCTGCATGATACTCTGACGAATCCACCATACAGCGTATGATATGAATTTGAATCCTCTGGTCTCATCAAATTTTTCAGCGGCTTTTACCAAACCTATATTGCCTTCGTCGATGAGGTCTGTCAGGGAAAGGCCCTGGTGCTGGTATTGCTTAGCTACGGAGACTACAAATCGGAGGTTGGCGCGCACCAACTTTTCCTTTGCCCGTTCACCAGCTCTGCCACCCTTTCGGATCTTTTCGGCAAGTTCGATTTCATCATCGACGGTGATCATTGGCTCACGTGCAATCTCTGCGAGGTACTTGTCAAGTGCTTCGCTAGAACGATTTGTAATACTTCTATTAATTTTCAGCTGTCTCATTCCCATTACCTCAAACTATCTTTTTTAATATCCTATTGAATACATAACTACATAATATAGTGTACTCTGCTCAAATGCGATGCAAAAGTAGCAAATTAAATTGATATATTTGTCAACAAATAAGAAATTCTTTCCTCTTATTTCGGGATATTTATTCTTTTTATTTCAAGTTTTCTTTCTCTCGTCTTTGTTTTTTTCTACCTTTGCAATTAAATAACGAAAAAGTGTATATAGTAGTTGCTGGAAACATCGGAAGCGGGAAAACGACTTTGACTAATATGCTGTCCCGACATTACGGTTGGAGAAAAATGTTGGAGCCGGTAGAGAATAACCCCTATATCTCAAAATATTATCAGGATATCCATCGGTGGTCTTTCAATACGGAAGTCTATTTCCTCAAACAACGGTTTCGGGATATCCTCCGGATCCGGAATACTGACGAAACGGTCGTTCAGGACCGTTCGATTTTTGAGGGCGTATATGTCTTTGCTGCCAATAACAGAGACATGGGCTATCTGACCGACTTGGATTTCAAGACCTATATGGATCTGTTCCAGTGCATGATGTCCGTGGTCCAACTGCCTGATCTGATGATCTACCTGCGTTCTTCGGTTTCGCATCTTGTGAAAAACATTGAGAAGCGGGACCGCAGTTATGAGCGGACGATGACCTTGGATTACCTGAACCACCTCAACGAATTCTATAAAGATTTTATCTATCACAAATATAAAGGCCGGATATTGATCATCGATGTCGATGAACTTGATTTCGAGCATGTCCCCAGGGATTTCGGTATGATAACAGAGAAGATCGATGCCGAGATCTATGGCTTGTATTCGTCTACAACAAGACCGGAATCACATTAACATATTATTTAATCCGACTTACTTAACTATCTGAAAAAATGCATATTGCAGTTGCTGGAAACATTGGCGCCGGAAAGACAACGCTCACGAAAATGCTCGCCAAGCGTTATGGTTGGAAACCTCACTTTGAACCGGTAGACAATAATCCTTATCTTAAAGATTACTATAAGGATATGAAACGCTGGTCGTTCAACATCCAAATCTATTTCCTGAGCAAACGCTTTAAGGATGTCGTCGAAATTTCCAAGAGCAAGGATACGATCATCCAGGACCGGACTATTTTCGAAGATGCCCGTATCTTCGCACCTAACCTTCATGATATGGGACTGATGAGTGACTGTGATTTTGACAACTATATCGACCTGTTTGATCTGATGATCTCCCTCGTGAAATTACCGGACTTACTGATTTATATCCGTTCCTCTGTGCCAACGCTGGTCGGGCATATCCAAAAACGTGCCAGGGAGTACGAAAAGGGAATACGCATAGACTACCTGAAAGGGTTGAATGAGCGCTATGAGAATTGGATTAAGAATTATAAAGGTAATCTGATGATTATCGATGGCGACAACATCCATTTTGAGGAGAGCATCGAAGATTTCCGCAAGATCACAGACCGCCTCGACAGCGAACTCTTCGGGTTGTTCCCGTTGAAGGATGATTCTTCTCCTGTCCGGTTCTGAAATCAGTTCCTGTTGTCTGATTCCTTGATGACAGGAAACCGGAATTTCAGGGACTGAGGTGTTTGACAGAGTCGTATCCGTTTTCGAAAGTTTTGCATCACAATCAGTGAAGTTCTCTACATTCCTATTATTCCGGTTTCTTCAAACTTGCACGATAGGCAACAAGATCAAGACCCTATGGTTTTTATGTCCCTTGAGGACGTGAAAACCTTGTCTCCCTATTTATATAGAGCAATATCCACCATTTTAGTCACCCATTATCCACCATAATGGTCTGAATGTATAGGGAAAGAATCTTTTGTGGAGAAGAAGAAGTTGGGAGCGCATTTTTTCCGTACGCTGGATTCAGCTATAGATAAAAAGCGGACATATTTCCCCGAAATTCAAATATTTTATATACCTTTGCAGCGACAATTGGTTCATCTGCCAATGATCAAAAGGGAATCAGGTGCAATACCTGAACAGTCCCGCTGCTGTAAGTAGCCTTTTTTAGATGGAACAAAGTGCCACTGGTATTTGCCGGGAAGGCCGTTCCATTGTTTCAGGCTGCAAGTCAGAAGACCTGCCAGTTGTCTGTTTTTCTTGATTCTTCCGAGGAGAGGGATTAGGATCAGTCCATAATAAAGTTTGCAAAATTTCATGAGTAGAGTTCTCATTGTTGTGTTTGCCATGACTTTTAGTGTCTGTGTATTACCGATGCAGGCACAGGAGGATTCCCTCCGTTCACACGCCCTTGAAGGAGTGGAGGTCAATGGTAAGTCAGTTCCATCCCCTTTGAAATCGGGATCTCCGGTAGAAGTTATGAGCCATTCTCAAATGGAGAGGATGGGAGTGGTCGACGTCTCTGAAGCCTTGAAGCATTTTGCGGGAGTCCAGGTTCAGGACTATGGTGGTATAGGCGGCCTGAAGACCGTCAATATCAGGGGACTTGGCTCCCAGCATACCGGTGTCAATTATGATGGAGTAGAAATTGGTGACTGCCAGTCTGGGCAAGTTGACTTGTCGCGTTTCACGTTAGATAATGTCTCCTGGTTGTATCTGACCATCGGTCAACAGGATGATATCTTCGAGAGTGCCCGGCAATACGCGTCCGCCGGAACTATCAACATTGTGACAGACAATGGCGAATCCTATAATCCCAAGCATCCTTTTTCCGGAGCGACAACATTGAAAGTGGGTTCGTACGGGTTGTGGCAACCCTCTGTGTTGCTTTCAGACTGGTTGAGCAGCAAGGTCAAACTCTCGTCCTATTTCAGTTATCAGCATGTGGACGGCAATTACCGTTATCACATGATGAACGGGACGTCACCCATTAACGAAATACGCAATAACAGTACCGTCAATGCCTGGAGAGGAGAGATGAATCTAGCTTGGCTGATGACTCCACGGGAATCCCTTCATGTCAAGGTGTATGGATTCAATTCCAAAAAAGGCGTCCCCGGCGGAATCATTTATGACAATACTTATAGTGCCGAACGCCTGACCGAAAAGAATGTGTTTATCCAAGCACTTTACGAGAACGATTTTTCAGACCGTTTTCAAATGAAGTCTGCAGCGAAGTGGAACTATTCATGGATGCGTGATTTTGATGTCCCGGCATCAGGGCCGACACAAACGCGGTACCGGCAGAATGAGATCTACTTGACTTCCACCGGCCTGTATCATTTTAACCGATGGCTGAGCGCTTCTCTGGCCGAGGATTATCAGTATAATTACCTGACAACGACATTGGCCAGATGTCCTTTCCCTATTCGTAGAAATACACAGACAGCCTTCGCCGTCAAGTATGAGACGAAACGGTTGACGGCTACAGCCTCACTGTTGTACACCTTCATTCATGAGACAGTCAGTAAAAGTACGGCAGCTCCTGACCTGCATCGTCTGAGCCCGGCCTTCAGTGTGTCTTGGCAGCCATTCAACGAACCACTCCGATTCCGCCTTTCCTATAAGGACATCTTCAGGTCTCCTACATTGAACGACCGCTATTATTTGTTAATGGGCAATACCAAACTCAAACCTGAGAAGACACGTCAGTGGAATTTCGGAACGACATGGTCAAGAAATTTCTCAGGATTTGTCGATCATATCGCGCTTACTGCCGATGGCTATTATGGGTTGGTAACCGATAAGATCGTTGCAGTTCCGACAATGTTCATCTGGAAAATGACCAATCTTGGGAAGGTCCATTCTCAGGGTGTTGACGTGACGATGAATACCGGTTTGGTATGGGCAAAGGACTGGACTACTGATTTCCTCTTGACCTACGGTTTCCTGCATGCCTTGGACAAGACCACCAAAGGCGGTCCCACGTACAATAATCAAATTGCCTATACTCCGAGGAATTCCGCCAGTGCGAGTGTGATGATTCATTCTCCATGGGTGGACTTTACCTATAATTTCCTGTTGACGGGAACAAGGTACATGATGACCTATAACGGCCCGGAAAACCATATGCCGAGCATTGTCGACCATAGTATCTCTATCTCCAGGAACCTGGCTTTGGGCAAGACCGATCAACTCCATCTGCAACTGGATTTCCTGAATCTTGGAAACAAAAACTATGAGGTCATTCGGTTCTATCCTATGCCGGGTATGACTTTCCGGTTCTCCGCTACGGTGAAATTCTGAAGGAGGACTCCTGATTTTGAAAAAGAATGTATTGAAGAATAAATAGATCTAATTAATTAAAAATAACCTGATATGAAAAAGTTTGTATGGAAACTGTCATTTTTATTAGTGGCAGCAGTAAGTCTTTGGTCTTGTAGTAGTGATGATGATAATGTTACTGATCCTGGGGTCACAACGCCATCGCATTATGCGTATATAATTAACAACGGAGATTATAAAACTAACAGTGGATCCATTATGAGTTTGGACTCTTTAAATAAAGACTGGGTCACATCTCAAATCTATTCAGCTGCCAACGGAAAAGAAATGGGTGATGCTCAAGATGCCGTTATTACAGGCAACAAACTCTTTGTTACTTGTACGTCTGCCAATAAGATTGAAATCTTGAACTTAGACGGAACGATTATCAAGACTGTCCAGTTCAAAGGCAACTGTTCTCCGAGATCTATCGTTACAGACGGTACCAATGTGTATTACTCGGCTTATTCCGGAAAGGTCTACAAAATGAGCACAACTAATTATGCGATTACAGACAGTGTGCAAGTGGGAGACCATCCAGAAGGGCTTGCTATAGCTGATGATAAAATCTATGTCGCCAATTCGGATTATGAATTGATTGGTAGTAATACTGTGAGTGTGATTGACAAAGCGTCGTTCAAGAAGACTAAGGATATTGTTGTTGTGTTGGACCCTTACGATCAGATGATTGCTGTTGGTGACAAGGTCTTCTTTATCAGCAATATGGATTATTCTGGCAATCAACTCCAAGTAATCGATGCCAATACAGACAAGGCGACACATATAGCTTCGGCTACTGTAATGGCATATGATCAGATGTCAAATTCTCTGGTCTGCATCTATGCGCTTTATAGTGCCCCATCCGTGTCTTATTTCCGCTATGATATTTCTACAGGAAAAACGACAACGTTTACTGGAACTGATCTGAACAAAATGCCAAATCCCGGACAAGTGAGTATCGATCCCTCAACAGGAGATATCTATATGGTGGATACTGAAAAATATCTTGCACCTTGTTCCATCTATGTCTTCGATAAAAACGGTAAACAGTTGCGGGTCTTGCAGAATGTCGGCTATGGGACAACACATGTGCTGTTCAATCCTGACGGCAAGGTGAATTGAACACTTGACTAATAAGATATGAAGCAATTACGGTATTTGAGTTTTGTTGTTATTTGCAGTATCCTTTTCGGTTGTGGAAATTCCAGGACAAGAACTTCCACGGTCGGAGGGGATACTGTCCCCTTCAAGTATGCCAAAGGCATTACCGTCATCAAGTACAAGGATTATACTGTGGCACAACTCCAGAATCCATGGAAGGCAGGACAACTGTTGCATACGTATATCCTCGTCCCAAAGACGGAAAAAAGAATGCCTCGGGATTTGCCTGAAGGAGACGTGATCCGTACGCCAGTCAACAGGAGTATGATCGCGACGACGGCACATTGTCAACTTCTGGAATATCTGCATGCGGCGAATGCCATTTCCGGGGTCTGTGACCTGAAATACATCTTGATCCCGGATGTTCAGTCACGTATAAAACAGGGCAAGGTCGCGGATTGCGGTAACAGTATGTCTCCGGTCATTGAAAAGATCATCAGTTTGAAACCAGAAGTTCTGCTGCTCTCACCTTTTAATAATAGCGGGGGCTATGGTAAAATAGAGCGGATAGGTGTGCCGATTGTGGAATGTGCCGACTATATGGAGACTTCTCCTTTGGGTAGGGCAGAGTGGATGAAGTTCTATGGTATGATCTTCGGGTGTGAGCACAGAGCTGATTCCTTGTTCCAAGTTGTGAGTCAGACCTACCTTTCTCTTAAAACGAGAGCTGCGCATCTGCCTTTAGGCCGCTCCATACTCACAGAGCTCAAGACCGGCAGTGTTTGGTACTGTCCGGGAGGGGCGAGCACGATCGGACAGATGATCGCAGATGCACACGGGCGATATGCTTTCTCAAAAGACAAGCACAGTGGGAGTTTGTCTCTGTCCTTCGAACAGGTTTTGGCAAAAGCCGGGAATTCGGATGTCTGGGCATTTAAATACGATGCACCTTCACCGATGACCAAAAGTCAACTCTTGGCCGAATATCCGGGGTATAGAGCCCTGAAGGCCTTTCAGACCGGTGAGATCTATGAGTGCAACAGTTCTAAAGTACCTTTCTTTGAGCAGACACCTTTCCGTCCGGACTTCCTTTTGAGAGATTTGATCCAAATACTGCATCCAGGTACAAATTGGGGAGGGTTGCGGTATTATAAGAAATTAAACGGATAACCAGTATTGTTGCAATAGTCGGCAGGAGATTTCTCCAATTCAAAAAGATTGGGTAATTTTGTAGGGTCTTGAACAGAGGAATAAAATATTGTATTCTGGCAGCGGTCCTCATCGTGATGCTGTTTGTCCTGAACCTTGCAGTTGGAAGCATCAGGATACCAGTAGCTGATGTCCTGAGGATTCTGCTGGGGCATCACCCTGAAAATGAGACATGGCGCTTCATTATCCTCCAGTCCCGTTTACCGCAGGCAATCACTGCTACCTTGGCAGGTCCGGCACTAGCCGTGAGTGGCTTGCTTCTGCAGTCTGCTTTCAGAAATCCGCTTGCAGGTCCTGATGTGTTCGGCATCAACAGTGGTGCAGGCTTGGCCGTGGCAATAGTCATGCTGTTCATGGGCGGCACAGTGACTGCAGGTTCTTACAGTATTTCGGGTTATCTGGCGATCCTCGCGGGAGCATTTGCCGGGGCGATGATTGTAACCGGAGTGATCTTTTTCTTTTCGACCATTGTCCATCATACGATCATGCTTCTGATCATCGGAATCATGATCGGATATCTGTCCGGTTCTATGATCTCCCTGCTCAACTTCTTCGCATCTGACGAAGGTGTGAAATCCTATATGATCTGGGGAATGGGAAATTTCGGAAGTGTCTCTTTAAGTGATCTGCCGGTTTTCGTTTCGGTCACCGCAGTGGGACTATTCCTTTCCATCCTGCTCATCAAACCCCTGAATGCGATTCTCCTCGGAGAGCAGTATGCAGAGAATCTGGGTTTTTCCACACGTCAGATCCGCAACTGGCTATTGGTTGTCACAGGTATCCTGACTGCCGTGACTACCGCATTCTGCGGTCCCATAGCTTTTATAGGTCTGGCAACGCCACATATCGCCCGGATGATTCTCTCGACGTCCAATCACAGGCAATTGCTCCCTGCCACCCTCCTGACAGGTGCTATCATTGCCTTGTTGTGCAACGTCATCTGTTGTCTGCCAGGGGAGAATGGGGTCATACCGCTCAACGCTGTGACACCTTTGATCGGTGCTCCGGTGATCATCTATGTGATTGCGAAAAAGAGATAAACGTTCTAAGAAAAAACTTCATGGTAAAAATTTATACAAAGGGTGGAGACAAAGGCAATACCTCGCTGAGACAAGGGGAGAGAGTGGCTAAAGATGATATCCGCATCGAGACGAATGGAGAGATGGACGAACTGGATTCTTTCATTGGAATCGTTGTCGCCTTATTGAAGGACGGGGATCCTTTGATCGATCAGTTGCAGGCGGTCCAAGTGCATCTCAAACAGATCATGAGTATGGTCGCTTTGCCACAGAATGGAAAGGTAAAAGCCATCCGATTGAAGGATGACACTGAAGATCTGGAACATCGGATAGACGAGTTGTCAGGGGATAAGAAATTTGATTTTGTCCTCCCCGGCGGTGACCTCCTGTCAGCATGTCTGCACTTGGCAAGGAGTAAGACGAGAACTTGCGAGCGCCGGCTTTGGACACTCAACCGTTCCTATCCCGTGGATGCGGAAATTCTGAAATATATGAACCGTTTGAGTGACTATTTCTTTGCTTTGGCGACCAACAAGAAGTGAAATTAATAGAAGATGGTGACAAGATAGAACCAGTCGGGACCGATCGTCCACTCTGAATGTGACTTTCCGACATGAGATCGGGACGACTGTATGCTATTAGAAAAAGGTGTGGTATGCGTCCTTTCTTGAGTTTTTACCGTAGACGCAGTGGCAAACTTTGATTTCAAAAAGAGAGCAGGAGGACAAACGGTTTTTCCTGCTCATTTCATTTGGATATTGTTTTGCTGCGACTTCGGTCAACCCGTTTCTTGAGAGCGACAAGTTGGTCTCTTGCTTTTTCTCCTGCCGCTTCACCACGCTGGATCATCTCCTGGATTTTCTCCGGAGAGAAACTGGCGGCATTGAAACCTTTGAGGTCGGGGTTGATATAGACGTCACAGTCCTTGATGTTCTGATTGTACTTCACCAAATCTGGCCTTCGTGTGGCCCATTCAATCAGCCAACTGAGACCTTTCCGTTTATGATTCATGCTCTTGTCCCTCACTTGGCGTTTGTTTTGCGTCAAGTCAATGGCGATGACGACATCAGCTCCCATTGCCCGGACAACGTCTACGGGAAGATTGTTGAGCGTCCCGCCGTCTATCAACCGATAATCTCCGATTTGTTCAGGGGTGTAAACGCCAGGTATTGCCATACTTGCACGCATGGCTTGAGACAGTCTGCCGCTCTTCAGGACAACCTCTGTCATGGTTGTCAGGTCTACTGCCACACAGGAAAAAGGAATAGGGAGTTGGCGGAAATCAATGGAATCCGGTCTTTTGACGAGTCGGTCCAGAAAAGCCACGACACTGTCCCCTCGAATAGCTCCCAAATTCCCTTCAATTGATTTGCTCTTCTTACGGCTGATGGGAAAACCGAAAAAATAAGTGATGCCGTCTTTCTTCTTCAGAATAGTCCCGTCAAACTCCCTATTTCTGTCGGCGAGGAGCGTTTTCCAGTTCTGCGAGCAGAATAGGGTATCGAGATCTGCGGAGCGGTACCCACAGGCATATAGCCCCCCTACAATGGAACCGATACTCGTCCCGGCAATATAATCGATCGGCATTCCCGTTTCTTCGATGATCTTCAGAACACCTGCTTCAGCAGCCCCCTTGGCTCCACCGCCCCCCAGGACAAGGCCTACCTTCAACCGCTTCCGACTTTCCTGATTCTCGGATTTGACAGGCAAGACAAGGAAAAAGATCATCAGGACAAGAAGGAATTTACTCGTTTTCATTTTCACTTTTGATTTTAGGTTTACAAATATACAATTTTGTAGCTCTCTATGTCACTTTTTTGGTGTCCATATTTGTTAAAGATAGTGAATGAAATATTCCATTCCGTCCAATTTGACTATCTTTGTGAAATAGAATAATAAACTTCATTTTATTATGAACGATCAGAAAACGATACAGAAGCTTGTCAATGACAATCAAGGATATGTCTATTCTTTAGCTCTTCATTATACAAATCAAGGGTTGGACTTTGAAGACCTCGTCGGCGAAGGAAATATGGGGATGATCAAGGCGGCTCAAACTTATGATGCGTCGAAATCAAAACACTTTGTCAACTATGCGTCGGGATTCATCAAAGAAGCGATAGAGAAGGCCTTGAAAAGCTACGGGTTCCAAGCTTCAAGAAGCTTGGATGAGCGCGTTCCTAGAGGCAGCCAGAACAGTACGATGAAACTCCTTCACGTGATAGAGGATAAGAATACGCCTCGAACTGATGCTCAGTTGTGGGCAGATTCCAATTCTGAAAGCGTGAAGAAACTGCTGGAACTGTTGGATGACCGTGAACGTACTGTCATCTGTGGCATATACGGCATTGGAGGAGACAAACTCACCATGGCTCAGGTAGGCGAAAAGAACGGCTGGAAGCGTGAACGGGTTCGTCAAATCAGGAACAAAGCCTTGAGGAAACTGGAGAAAGCGTCAATGCTTTTGCCCGTTCTCTGAGGAGGATTCCTCATCAATGGCTTGGAAGTGATCAGCAACGATAAGAAGATCGGATTTTTTATAGAAATAAATGAATATTCTGTCTTGTTTTTTCTCCATTAAAAAGAATTGTGTTACCTTTGTGACAGATTTTAATAAGAATATCTTCAAAGACTAAAGACTTATGGATAAAGATGATAAAGAACCTGTAGACAGCCAGAAAGAAAATCAGAAAGGGGAGTCACAGATCAACTATACGGATTATACGGAAATTCCATCTTCCGGCATTTATAGATTCATTAAATGCCATCAAGGTGACCAATGGGTAGTCCTGAAGGGACTCAAAGAGCCTTATCGGGATAAGGTCCAGGAACAGCACCTTTTGAAAAAGGAATTCCTTACAGCCAATCATCTCGATCATCCGCATATTGAAAAATATATAGATTTTATTGATCACCCGGAGTATGGGAAATGCATCGTCTTGGAATACATCGACGGCAGGTCTCTGAAGGACTATATTGCAGAAAACCATACCTCGGCTGAGAAAAAAGATATCGTAGAGCAGATTGCCGACGCTTTGGATTATATTCACGGAAAGAATATCGTGCACCGCAATCTGAAACCTTCGAACATTCTGATCACCAAGGATAATCAGGTCAAGTTGATTGACTTCAGGGTATCTTATGCCGATAATCTCTCCGAACCTTCCAGTTCGTTGAGGTATGCAGCCCCTGAGCAGCGTGACGGCACGATTGCCGTAGACGGCAGGACGGATATTTATTCTTTGGGAATGATCATGAAGGACCTGGGGATGTACTCTGAATATCCGGATGTCATTGACAGATGCTGCCGCTTTGGCAGGTCTGAACGTTATCTGGACATTGAAACTTTTCTCAAGGACCTGAATCATGAAGGTTCTGAGGGCGGCTCCAAGAAGAAAGGTGTTCTCGTGGTCGGCATCATCCTCATCGTTATTATCTTGGTGGCAGTCATCCTCTTTTCCAAGAACGGCTCTCCTTCGAGCGAAAAGGATTCGACATCCACAGAGGCTGTCAAGGACACGACGGATACTGTTCCTGAAAGTAGGACAGCTGCACCTGAACCACAACAGACCCAGGCCCCGGATACGACAGGTCAGGCTGCTGCAAGTGATCTGGACCCGGCTATCAATGCCAAGTTTACTGAAGGACTGGATAAGATATTCCGCGTCTATTTTGCACAAAAGCAAAACGGCAACTTGGATCAGATCCAGATGCGCAAGGACATCAGAAGTTATTACAAGAGTTTTATACGTACTCAGGATGTACCTGCAGAAGACCGGCAGGCTTTCGATGCCGCTTTCGCAAACTATGTCAAACAAAAGACAACTTTACTTAACCAGTAAAATGACGTTATAGGAAGAAAGGCTTCCATAACCTAAAGACATGATTAAATTTTCGGATGTAAGAACGGGAGATAGGGAGTTCATACAACATTATACTTTATGGGGGAAACGACGAAATTGTGATTTGTCATTTGCGAATATTATCAGTTGGCGTTTCCTGTATGATACTCAGTATGCTGTCATAGATGATTATCTGATATTCCGATTCCATACGGGTAGACATTTGGCTTATATGGCGCCTATTCCAAAACCTGTGCCTCAGGCAGATGGCACTTATAGTGTACCGGATGATTCCCCGTGTCCGGTGGCGGTGATAGAACAACTTCGGGAAGATGCCATCGCTATGGGGAGGCCTTTCCTGATGATCGGGGTTTGTCAGGAGATGGTTGACTCCTTGGAAAAAGGGATGCCGGGCATTTTCGATTGCTTGCCTCAAAGAGACTATTTTGATTATATCTATCTGCGGGACAAACTCATCAACTTGTCTGGAAAGAAATTACAAAGCAAGCGCAACCATATCAATAAGTTCAAAGCGTTGTATCCTGATTATGAATACCGGCCACTGACCAAAGAGATGATTCCGCAATGTATGCAACTCGAAGCCAAATGGCGAAAGAACATGGCCGACGTTGATGAGAATAGTGAGGTAGAGGCACAACTCGCAGAAGAACTGCGGTCTATGACAAGGGTTTTCATGTATTGGGATGATCTCGATATCACAGGAGGCTCAATTTTCGTAAAAGGCCAGCTTATCGCATTTACCTATGGCTGCCCGATCAATCAGAATACTTTTGACGTCTGTGTGGAAAAGGCAGACATCAATTATCAAGGTTCTTTTTCCATTATCAATGAAGAATTTGTCAAACACCTGCCCGAGCAATACTTGTATATCAATCGGGAAGAGGATCTCGGCGATGAAGGGCTGAGACGCTCTAAATTGTCATATAAACCGGATATTCTCCTGGAGAAATATTCCATTACCGAGAGTCAGCCGCTGGCGCAGTTTGTCGATCAGAACAGGATCAAGAACGAGGTCAAGGAACTTTGGCGTAAAACTTTCAAGGATACGGAGGATTTCATCAATCTGTATTTCGATAAAGTGTACCAAAACGAATACAACATCGTGAGTCAGATCGGGGGAAAAGTCGTGGGAGCACTCCAGACCCTGCCTTATGATATGCGTATTCATCAGTGTGTCGTAAAAACAGTTTATATCAGTGGGGTGAGTGTGGATGAAGCCTTTCGCAGACAGAACATCGGAACGAGTTTGATGCAGCAGGCGCACGACACCTTATATTATGAGGGGGTGGTCTTCGCCACCTTGATCCCCGCTGAAAAGTGGCTATACAACTGGTATGCTTCTTGTGGCTACGTCCAGAAGATCACGTGTACGTCTCCGCCTGAAAATATCCGGAAGATGACCTTTGAGGACTTTGACAAATGGCAGAAAACCAAGGACTGTGTCTTGTTACACGATCGGAAAGGTTATGAGGTCATTCAGGAAGATATCAGTAGGGTACCGGCGGATACCCCTATTCAAGAGCATTCGATCCCTGCAATGATCAGGGTCATCAATGCCCAAAAGGCTCTCGATGTCTATGCCCAAGTGCACCCTGACCTGAAAATGAATTTCCGGATCCATAATGACCGGCATATCAGAATGAACAATCAGTATATCGGGATAGAGGATGGGAAAGCTAAAGCCACAGACCTTCCTTTGGAAAATGCAAAGGTCCTGACGATTAGTGAACTCGCCGAGTTCCTGTTTGCTGATGAAACGCCGGAGATGAACTTGATGCTTAATTGAGGTAAGGTAACTTCCTCATAGGAAATAGAGGTGCCCTGAGACGTCCAAACGTCTTGGGGCATTTTTTTGTCTGCCAATCTGATCTTGTCTCATGATCCTTCTCTTGTTGAATTGAGCGCTACGATTGATTAGTAACAGGGCAAAAAGGTTTGATCTTATCTGACCAGTCTTTTTCCAGCTGACGATAGGGGGGTGACCTCATTAAGGGGAAGGCGTTTGGACTTACCCTTAGACGTGGTATTTCATTCTATCCTTAAGTTTTTTCACAATCGAGAAAACAATATATCTGATCTGAGCAACCACGCATTTTTTATCCGGATTTTCACCTTCAGATGCTTTACCGCTCACAATATGCCCGAAAAAGAGTTTTGGAGTTGATTTATATCAATAGATGGCTGTTTTCCGAAAATAATAAGAGTAAAAGTATTGCCTATATTGGAATTTTATTACCTTTGCATCGTGTTTTTCATGGTATTAGATTATTAAGGTTAAAGATTGGTTGTCGTGAGATAACTAATCTTTTTTTTTATGCTTTTAAATTCCCCCGAAAATTATCTTTCTATTAGGTTAAAGTGGGTTAACATTCCCTGCTTATATCCCGGAATTTTCTTACTTTTGTATAAAAGAAATAAAATATTTCAGGAATAAAAAACTTCATATAAAATGGAAAAAGTAAAGACTCTGATTGTTGGCAGTGGACCTGCCGGTTATACGGCTGCAATCTATGCAGGAAGATCTAATCTGTCACCAGTTCTGTATTCAGGCCTTCAACCCGGTGGACAGTTGACGACAACGACAATGGTTGAGAACTTCCCCGGTTATCCTAATGGTGTTGACGGGAATCAACTGATGATCGATCTCAAGGAACAGGCTGCCAAATTTGGTGCTGATATCCGTGACGGGAGCATTGAAAAAGTGGATTTCTCCAAGCGCCCGTATCTGCTCACTGACGACAGTGGCAAAGAGATAGCAGCTGAGACAGTCATCATTGCGACTGGTGCTTCAGCAAAATATCTGGGGCTCCCGGATGAAAAGAAATATGCCGGTCAAGGTGTCAGCGCTTGCGCGACTTGCGACGGTTTCTTCTATCGGAAGAAAACAGTAGCTGTGGTAGGAGGCGGAGATACGGCCTGTGAAGAGGCGATGTATTTGTCTTCTTTGGCTAAAAAGGTTTATATGATTGTCCGCAAACCTTTCTTGAGGGCAACGGATATCATGCAGGACCGTGTAAAGAAGCAGCCGAATATCGAGATACTCTTTGAAACGAATACGCTGGGTTTGTATGGGGATAAAGGCGTCGAGGGCGCTCATCTGATCTATCGTAAAGGTGAATCAGACGAGAAAAAGTATGACCTCCCAATAGACGGCTTTTTCCTGGGTATCGGGCATACGCCCAATGTCCAGTTGTTTAAAGACTGGTTGCAATTGGATGAAAAAGGTTATGTCAAGGTACAACCGGGGACTTGCGTCACTTCCTTGCCGGGTATATTTGCGGCAGGTGACGTTGCAGATTCCGTTTATCAGCAAGGTGTCGTAGCTGCCGCTACAGGTGCAATGGCTGCTATAGAAGCCGACCGGTTCCTGCAATCTTGACGGAGAGTGAGACCTTGTTTCAAGAGGATTGGATGACACTCAGGCCATCCAATCCTCTTTTTGTTTGCAGAGTTTCACTTTTTTAAAATTTTATGTTCCTGTTTTGATTAATTATTTGTACATTTGTGAGTCAGTAGTGATAAACTCAATATGAAAGCCAACATTAAATTCAAAGCGAGAGATATATTGGACAGTTATTTGACTACCAGTCACCATCGCCGGACACCGGAAAGGTATACCATACTGGACGCAATATACAATATGGCAGGTTATTTCTCACTTGCAGATTTAGATACTCAACTGGAGAAGGGCAATTTTAGGGTCAGTAGGGCAACGCTTTACAATACAATGCATTTGTTTGTGGATTTGAGGTTGGTCAGTTGCCATCGCTTTCAGAAGTGTGTCCTCTATGAAGCCAGTTATGACAGTAACGGCAACAGTTTCCAAATCTGTTCAGTATGCGGGAAAATAACCGTCTTGCATACACCGAAAATTGATCAGTTGGTAAAGGACATGAAATTGAAGCGCTTTCGTAAAGATCGTTATTCTCTTTATATCTACGGTGTCTGTTCGTCATGTCAGGCAAAACTAACTCGAAATAGAACTCAGAAGATCAAAAAGTCAAAATTATCAAATAAGAAATGAATACAGGTAAAGTTGATGTCCTGCTCGGCTTGCAGTGGGGCGACGAAGGAAAAGGTAAGGTGGTGGATGTCCTCACACCTCATTACGATGTAGTAGCTCGCTTCCAAGGTGGCCCTAATGCCGGGCACACTTTGGAATTTGAGGGTCAGAAATATGTGCTTCGTTCTATCCCTTCCGGTATATTCCAAGGTGGTAAAGTGAATATTATCGGAAACGGGGTAGTCCTCGCTCCTGATCTTTTCATGGAGGAAGCACAGGAATTGGAGAAGAGTGGTCATCCGTTGAAGAACCGCCTTCATATTTCCAAAAAGGCGCATCTGATTATGCCTACCCACCGTATCCTCGACCGTGCCATTGAGGCTGCAAAAGGCAAGAACAAGGTTGGGACTACCGGAAAGGGTATAGGACCGGCCTATACTGATAAGGTCAGTCGTGCCGGATTGCGTGTGGGAGACATTCTGGATCATTTCGAAGAAAAATATGAGGCTCATAAAGCCCGTCATATGCGGATGCTCAAAGCCTTGGGATGGTCAGATTTCAAAGACCTGGACAAGGTGGAAGCAAAATGGATGGAAGGTGTCCGCTATATGAAACGTACATGATCGTCTTTCGCCAAAGGGAATGAAAAGGGATTTTTTGTATCTTTGCCACAGTATAAACCCTTTAATCCTTTAGATATGTCGAATCAGAAGCAAGAAGTCTCCTTTTCAG
>NZ_JAMXLY010000017.1 GCF_024054555.1 Segatella cerevisiae
TCATGGCACACAAAAGCGGAATACTCTCATGGTACGACTACCATATCTCCACGGGTAAACTTGAAGGGATAAACAACAAAATCAAGACAATGAAAAGACAGGCGTATGGATATCGGGATGAGAAGTTCTTTGAACTCAAAATTCTATCGCTGCATGATAAAAACTACGCATTTGTCGGATGAACCTAAAACAATAGGTCAAGTTGTTCATGGCACTGGCATTAGCGGAAATCGTCATATAAAGACTCCATGTCCCCTTGCCATATCCCGTCTCTTCAAGTAGTTCACGCTGAGCTGCTTTCAACGGAGTCTCTCCTTTTTCACAAACCCCGCCACAGAGTTCGAAACGGGTCTCTCCCAATGCTTGCCTGTACTGGCGGACCATCACAAACTCCCCCTGAGGTGTAATGGCAATCGTGTTGACCCAGTCAGGATACTCCAACACATAATATTCATCATTGATGACACCTGTAGGTAGTTTAACTTTATCTACTCGTGCAGTAAGCCAAGGTCGCCTAATAAGGTATTTAGAATCGAGTATTTCCCATTTCCCATCATCTTTTCCACTTTTCTCTTTTCGTTCCATTTGCAGAATATTTACTGTTTTATGATACTATATTCAGAAACCTTGCAGCCGGTGTGAGTCATTTCTATCGAGGCTCCCCTATCACCTTCCAGAAATCCTCGGGCAAACTGATATTCTTCACTTGTTTCGCATGCTCAAAAAGCGGTGCGATCTCCTTGGGAGTAAACCCTGCAATTCCACAACCGATACGCGTGACAAGAAAGTGCAGTTGTGGATGCTGACCGGCAAAGGCAATAAACTCATCCACATAGGGACGGATTGTTTCTACACCACCTTCCATGGTAGGGATAGCATAACTCCGCCCTTGAAGTCCCGTACCTTGACCAAGCACTGCGCCATAGTGACGATAAGCTGCAAGTGCAGCACCACCATAGTGCAAACCTTGACCATTACTGCCGAATACGAATATCTCATCGGCCATCAACTGCTTGATATTTTCCGGCGTAATCCTGTTCCTATCCATAACGTAATCATTTGAATACTTATCTATGCAAATATAATCATTTTCTAACAAATAGTTATAAATAAGAGTACGTATTCATGAAAGTCACTGAAAAAAGTGAAATTTTATTTTGCCGTCAAATCGATTTACCGTATATTTGCACAACTAAATATATCGGTCATGGTATTTCTCAGAATATTATTATTTTACGTCATTATATTTGGCATCCTTGCCCTCTGCATCAAATACTTGAAATGGATCGGAAGGAGAGGAGAAACGGAGCCCAAAGCTTCGGCTGAACAGGAAAATATTGGACAAAATCAACAACCGGAAGAACCTGAAGAGCAACCGGAGGAAAAACCTATTCCTGTACCTCCCGTACCACCTGTCAGACCGGTTGTGCAACCTGAGAATAGGACTTATGAACAACAAGAGATTCTACCTCCACCCGTAAACAGATCTTATCAGCGACCTCCAGTCCCGCCGAGAGAACCTGTGAACGAAACACCTTATCCTCCTCAAGAGGAAGGTAATGATGACGAACAACAAAAGGCTGCAAAGAAGAAGAAAAACTTGATTATAACCGGTATTGTCATCTGTATTATTATCTTAGCTTTCATCATCGGCAAACACTCCGGAAAGGGGAACAAGTCTGACGGTGTATCCGACAGCAGTTTGACGGAAACTCCCGCCATAGACAGCGGAGCAGAACAAGACACAACATCTGATGAGGTCGATCAAGATGACAATAATTATGATTGGCTGCAAGGTACATGGGTGGGACAAACGCCCTATGGTACGGTGCAACTCATTATTTCCAATAATCAAATCAAGAGTCAGGACAACAGCGGTATCTCCACTGGTACTTATGTCATCAAGAACGGACAAATCATTGCAACTTACAAAGGCGGACAAACTTTAGCTTATTCCATAGATACCAATAGATATAGAATAGGTTACGGCAAGGGTATCTATCTTTACAAGGGGAGCAGCGATACGCAGATGGAGGAGACTCCTGATGAAAATGAAGACGAAGGGCAAGAGCAAGAAGATAATACGCAAGGAACGGACAACAACAATAAGAATGGACAGAATCAGGAAAAGACAGATTCTGCCAAACATTCCAAGAATACATCCAAACTTCAGAATAAAACTTCCAAATCTGATAAGACCTTAGCAAAGAACCTGAATTCTAGACAAAAGTCTAAAACGGACAAGGCTCTAGCCAAGAATCTTACTTCCAAACAAAAGTCTAAATCCGACAAGACTCTAGCCAAGAATCAAACCACTAAAAAGAATTCTACATCCGATAAGACTTTAGCCAAGAGTCAAGCTTCTAAAAAGAATTCTACATCCGATAAGACTTTAGCCAAGAGTCAAACTTCTAAAAAGAATTCTACATCTAACAAGACTTTAGCTAAGAATCAGACCACTAAAAAGAATTCTACATCTAACAAGACTTTAGCTAAGAACCAAACTTCTAAAAAGAATTCTACATCTAACAAGACTTTAGCTAAGAATCAAACTACTAAAAAGAATTCTACATCTAACAAGACTTTAGCTAAGAATCAAACTACTAAAAAGAATTCTACATCTAACAAGACTTTAGCCAAGAGTCAAACCACTAAAAAGAATTCTACATCTAACAAGACTTTAGCTAAGAGTCAGACCACTAAAAAGAGTTCTACATCTAACAAGACTTTAGCTAAGAGTCAGACCACTAAAAAGAATTCTACATCTAACAAGACTCTAGCCAAGAGTCAGACCACTAAAAAGAATTCTACATCCGACAAGACTCTTGCTAAAAACCAAACTGCTAAAAAGAAGCTCAAATCCGATAAAACTTTAGCTAAAAGCTAAATTTTCTATCAGAGACTTAAATGAGACTTAGCTTTAGCCGAAAACAAATCCGTTCCCTCCCGTTCCCTTCTCATTCCCTATACGTTCCCTCACCGTTCCCTATTTGGGCTTTTTGTTGACAAAACGGTTGTGGCAATCTGTTGACGTGCGTTATCAGGGTGTAAGGACGTACGTCATTAGGGGCTCATGTCGTACGTCTTGACAGTGTAAGGACGTACGTAAACAGAACCCCATAAAGCACGTGAACAGAACCCCATAAAACTTATCAACAGAACCCATAAAACTCATCAATAAAACCTCATGGAACTGTGAGCAGAATGTATAATAGTGTATCAACGAGATTCATTGATAAGTATCAATGACATGTATGGATGTGCATCTTCAGAAGCGAAAACGTGCTCCAATAGAAACGAGAAACATCAAACTCTGTCAGATGAAAGAAAAATCATCTTCAATACTAGCAGCGGAACTGATAAAATCCCTCCCAACAACATCATGAACCTCTATGATAATAAATTCAGGGAAGAAACCGGCAAGAACTGAGCAGCAGACGGAAATGCTTAAAATAGTCACTGTGCCGGACGGCTATGAAAATTTTCCCATATATAATCTGCAACACCACATATATAAAGAGGTGTAAAATGATCCGGATATGTGGTCTGATTTGGATACAGAGAATGATTCGGATATGTGATCCGACTTGGATACAGAGCACAAAGGCAATTAGCCCCAAAATCGGGTGAGAGGTTTAAAAT
Organism: Segatella cerevisiae; assembly: GCF_024054555.1. Taxonomy (GTDB): domain Bacteria; phylum Bacteroidota; class Bacteroidia; order Bacteroidales; family Bacteroidaceae; genus Prevotella; species Prevotella cerevisiae. The sequence goes on from NZ_JAMXLY010000017.1 coordinate 3,643, forward strand.
TTATAACTTTGTGGTTGAAAGGCCGCTTCTCAGATGGAAACACGATGAAAAATTACATTCCTTCTCTGAGGTAAAGGGTCTAAAAGTCCGACAAGCTTTGACTCAGTTTATCTAATTATCCCAGTCAACTCCCAGTTTCTTGAGAGCACGAAATCATTTCTTCTTCCGATACGATTTCTCAAATACCTTCCGAAAAACACAATACCTTTCATTGATATTCAATAGCAATCTGAATCCCAAGTCAAGAAGATATTAAAGTTAATCTTACTCAAAAGCAAAAGAATAAACCAATCGTTCTTTGGATTTTTTCAAAATATTGGTTAATTTTGAACTTTGGAAACATTCAATGCTCAACAAATCATCAGAAGCGATTCACGCAAACTGTAGGAAAAGCGTTGTTGTTTTCTATTCATGCAAAGAAAACACTGTTCAGAATAGTTAACCAATTTAAGAATTAGACCGATGAAGGAAAGCAATAGAATCACTCAAATATTCGGGATCAGATACCCTATTATACAAGGTGGAATGGCATGGTGCAGCGGATGGCGGTTAGCCTCAGCTGTAAGCAACGCAGGAGGTTTAGGTTTGTTAGGCGCAAGCACGATGCACCCTGAGGTCCTGAGGGAACATATCCGAAAGATGAAAGCTGTCACGACTAAACCCTGGGGCGTCAATATACCATTGATGTATCCGGAAATGGAAACCCTTGTTCAGATCATCATTGATGAAGGGGTGAAGATCGTATTCACCTCAGCAGGGAATCCGAAGACCTATACCCAAAGGTTCCACGATGCCGGAATAAAAGTAGCCCATGTTGTATCTAGCAGTAAATTCGCTGAAAAAAGTGAATCTGCCGGTGTCGATGCCATTGTCGCTGAAGGATTCGAGGCAGGCGGCCATAATGGAAGAGAAGAAACCACTACCCTCGCCCTGATTCCACAGGTCAGGAAAGCCACCCGTCTCCCTCTCATTGCTGCAGGAGGTATTGCTTCCGGTGAGGCGATACTGGCAATGGAAGCATTAGGGGCTGAAGGCGTACAGATAGGAACGCTCTTTGCATTGTCACGGGAAAGTTCCGCTGCCGATTCCTTCAAGGAGAAGTGCACCTCATTAAAAGAAGGCGATACCATGCTCTGTCTCAAGAAGATCGCGCCGACACGCATGGTCAAGAATGCTCTTTTCCAACGTCTCTCACAGGCTGAGAACAATGGGGCTGAAGTAGAAGAACTCCGTACGATATTAGGGAAAAAGGCTGCAAAAGCAGGTATCTTCGAAGGTGACACTGAGAACGGTGAACTCGAGATCGGTGAAATAGCATCTTCCATTCATTCTATCAATACGGTCAAAGAAATCATGTGCCAACTCTTGACGGAGTATCAAGATACCAAGAAGCGCATCCTCTCCTGTCCTGAGGAATGAGTCTTTGTCTATCACAAGAATAAAAAGTTAATATGGACAGAATCTGATGTTGTGCAAATGACTTATTTGTCAAGACAGCAAACCGAGCATCCGCTCTTTATGTTGTCATCTACAAATCCGTTGTCCACACGGATACGAGAATAAGTTGATCGGCACGAAATGAGAAAATTTGATTCAGAAGTTCCAATCTTTTAGCGGACGAGATTCCTCGGCTGCCTTTACAACAGCATATACCGTTGCCCTCTTCAATAGACCGAATAATTTTATAAAAGACGGTGTCTTGAAATCTCAAGACCTCGTCTTTTTATTCTTTTTAAACTTATTTCTTTCAGGTTTAATTCTTTTAGGTTCGATACATTCAGGTTCAATCCTTTCAAGTTCCCTTTGAATACGGTTTACATTCCCGACCTTGACGATCAGAGGAACTTTTTCAACCATCACGTTACTCGTGTCCAATCCAAATGCAGCAGGGATACTTTGCTTCATCTTGGAGAGGAAGTTGTATGTTCCCATGATCATCTTCTTCGACATCGTAAGCGTGCTGACGGAAGTATAGATACGTTTGATGATCACAAACACAAAATTCCCGGGGATCCCTTCTTTCTTCAAGGAAGGATAGCAACTGGCCAGATCAAATTCATGACTGGCGACCAGATCTTCTATGATCTGTCGGAAATACTGGTTGACATAAGGTTGTACTCTAAAGCCCAACCGGACATTGACTCTGAAGAGAGTATCAGGGATCAGAGAGGTAAAAGAATAAGCCAATGTAGACGGTTCATCCTCATAAGACACATGGAGCAACCAATAATGATCAGCTCTCACCGGGTGCTTGTTGATGATGGAATACATGATCTTCTGTTCTACTTCATAGTCCTTGCTCAGTTTGCTCAAATACACCACGTTCGTGGCAAACTTCGGGATCGAATCGTCAGCCTTGATGTCCGAGAGGACCTGAAAATATTTCCGGATATCCAAAGGCAGCACCTGAGTATTCCTGATCCGTGACGCATTGTACCAGACATACATGATGAAAGAAATGATGCCGGCCAGAGACAACGTCACCCAACCGCCATGGACAAACTTGAACAGATTGGCAATCAAGAAAAGGGACTCCATGCATACGAAGAACGTGATGACCGGGAACACGATCCACTTGCTCACCCGCCGCTGAAGCATGAATTCCCGAAGGAGAAGTGTCGTCATCAGCATCGTGATCGTGATGGCCAGTCCATAGGCAGCCTCCATCCTAGAAGAGTTTCCGAAGAAAATGACGACCAGAGAGACACAAAGCCACAGACAGAGATTCACGATAGGGATATATAACTGTCCCTTGATGTCTGTAGGATATTTGATACGCTGACGCGGCCAGAAGGACAAGTTCATCGCTTCACTGAAGATGGTGAAGGAGCCACTGATCAAAGCCTGACTGGCAATGATCGCGGCAATGGTTGCCATTAAGATACCGAAGAACAGCATGCCATGAGGCATGATCGCATAAAAAGGATTCAGTTCGGGGGAAAGACTGCCACGATGAGCAATAATCCATGCCCCCTGACCCAAATAACTCAAGAGAAGGGTAATCTTCACGAAGACCCAACTGATCCGGATGTTCTTTTCTCCACAATGTCCAAGATCAGAATACAAGGCTTCCGCTCCTGTCGTACACAAGAACACTGCCCCCAAGATGAGAAACCATTGCGGATCATGGATGAGCAGGCGGATGGCATAATAGGGATTGAAAGCATAAAGTATGTGCGCATAATCACTGATATGAGCCAAACCAATTATTCCGATCATAGAGAACCAGATGAACATCAAAGGTCCGAACAAGCGCCCTATCTTCTCTGTACCAAACTGCTGGATAAAGAACAGGACTGTGATGATACACAGACAGATAGGGATGACAGGTGTAGAAGGTTCGTAAGCTTTCAAACCTTCCACGGCAGACATCACCGTAATAGACGGCGTGATCACCCCATCAGCAATCAAAGTACTCGACCCGATGATCGCCACCAGATAAAGCCAGCGCTTGCGGTGCTTGCGGATCAGTGCATAGAGAGCAAGAATACCGCCTTCACCGTTATTGTCAGCCTGCAATGCCAAAATAACGTATTTTACAGTAGTTTGCAGAGTAATGGTCCAGATAATACAAGACACAGCTCCAATGATATAATCAGGATCTATCACTTGAGTCGCACCTACAATTGCCCTCATGACATAAAGAGGGGAGGTACCGATATCTCCGTAAACAATACCAAGAGTTACAATAAGTCCCCAAAAGCTAAGACGATGACATTGCTTGTGACCCACGTTATCTTGAAAAGCCATAATTCTTATATTTTCTATACAACGAACGCAAAATTAACATTTTTCTATTTCATCCTATCATTTATATAGATATTTCTAAAGTTATATGAATTATTTAACACTTGTACATATCTTTTTAATTTGCTACGCAGACCGTGACTTTCCCATGTGGATAACTGATAAAAAGAACACGGTAAAAATATAACTACACTCCTGTAATCCAATAACTTCAGGCGATGAGCAGTCTGACCCGAACCAAATGCTCTGAACAATAGGAAGAAAACAGTCAGTCTGTAAACTGTTGGATCAGCAGCCAAATATTCAAGATGGTCACAATGGCCGCAATGGTGTAGAGGAAAATCGTGTTCCACAGCCGATTGGCATATTTCCCCATGACCTTTTTGGAAGACGTCAACCTCACCTGAAGAAAAACTGTAAAAGGCAACTGGATACTCAAGATCATCTGGGAATAAATCAGGCCTTGAAAAGGATTGGATATGAAGAAAATCATCAGAAGGGCAACACCTAAAGAAATCAAGATACCAACAACGGAGTGTGTATCATGGGAGTTATAAGACTCCCCGAAAAGCCCGGCGAAAATACTGCCTGCAGCCATTCCACTCGTTATCGTACTCGAAATACCCGCCAAGAGCAAAGCTATCGCAAAGATATTAGCGGCATTGTTTCCCAATAAAGGTTGTAACATCACTTGTGCCTGGGAGAGTTCTTCCACATGCTCGCCATGCCCGTAGAAAGTTGAGGCGGCAAGTATGATCATTGAAGAGTTGATAGCCCAACCGACGATCATAGAGAAAAGGGTGTCAAAGAATTCATACTTGAGCATGTGCTGAATCCGTGCTTCCCCCTTGGCATTGATTTGGCGGCTCTGGATGATTTCTGAATGCAGGAAGAGATTGTGTGGCATGACGACAGCTCCGAGGACACTCATAATGATGAGCAGTGAGCCATGAGGAACAGAAGGAACAAATGTACTGTAGATGGTCGTGCCCCAGTCAATGTGAATCAAGAAAAGTTCATAGACAAAAGACAAGCCTATCAGAGAGACGAACCCGATGATCACGCGTTCAATCTTCTTATAGGAATTGGTAAAGATCAGAATCAGGACAGCAGCAGTGATCAGAAGAGCACCCATAGGAATCGGGATGCCAAAGAGCATTTGCAAGGCAATGGCACCTCCCAAGATCTCCGCCAGAGAGGTGGAAATACTTGCCAATACTGCACTGATAACAATAGGCCGTCCAACCCATTTAGGCGAATATTTCACAGCAGCCTCACTCAGGCACAATCCGGTGACAATTCCCAAATGCGCGACATTATGCTGCAACGCTATCAGCATAATCGTGGAGAGGGTGACGACCCACAAAAGTACATATCCGTATTCCGAACCTGCAGCAAAATTACTGGCCCAGTTGCCCGGATCTATGAAGCCTACAGTAACCAGAAGTCCCGGTCCAATGTATTTGAGAATATCCAGACCACCCAGGACATGGGGATGGTTCTTGTTTTGAAGTTCTTTGATAATATTCATCCTGTCAAAATCAGATATGGTTCAGGTCTTCCGCCAACACGTCCCGTCTATTCCTGCCCCTTTAATTGGAAAGAGTGAAGAAGTCAATTCTTGATAAGATTTTCAAATATGCCTCCCGGACTCAACAGTCTTATGGGGATATTGAGAATTTCCATCACCTCCCGGTCTGCCCTATCCGGTTTTTCAGACAACCAAGGGCGCACATTAAGTAACGTTTATTTCGGGCTCTTTCCAAGGTCAGATGATACGATATTGGCATCCACGTTCGTATCTTTTATCCCTTCCCCGCCTTCTTTCTCAGTAAGTTTTGCAACTAACTCCTGTTCTTTTTCAAACTTTTCCCTCATCTTGTTCAAGGCAGTCTGAGTCTTTTCTATCTGGGCATGGAGACGGGTGATTTCCGTATCTTTTGCCCCAATCTCATCCCCTTGATTCTTCATAGTCGTCAACATACCCTCAAGTTGCTCATTGTCAATTTCTTCAGGATAGAGGTTATCTACCCGGTTGATAAAATCACCCAGGATGTTCATGTAGTTTGTAAACGCGTCAAACGGACTGTTATAGATTCCCCTGTCCAGGCCGACATTACTAGGTTTGGTCGTCATAAACCGGAAATTATTGCTGGCCTGCAGATAGTTCCAGTCTTGATTGATTCTGGGGTCATTGGCTATGCGGACGCGGTCAGCCACACTATAGAGTTTGTTGAAAGCTTCCCTCTGCATCGGGTTTCCCAGCCAAGGACTGACATCCCTCTCCTCATCTATCCAACTCAAGGTATCAGGAACATCCAGGACATCGACACTTTCCTCCTTTGAGAAGATGTCGGAAGGTGTGGAGAATGTAATATTCTGCTTTCTGGCAAACTCCGGCAAAGCTTTGAAGAAGTCAAGGATATGACAGGAAAGCGGTTGTGAAATCCCCAAGGCAGAGAGTTCCATAAAGATATTGATGATCCGTTCCTTCTCAGGAAAAGCGGCAATCTTATTGATATACTGGTCAGCAAATAAAGGATAGCCACTCCATGTACGGTCATTGAAACGCAGTGAAATATCGTCACTCAGATTAATGTCACGCAACAGCAATTTCAAATCAGGAGCCAGAGCACAACGATAGACATAGTGAGGACTCTTCCATCCCAGTACATGCTTGGCACCTTCTGTCAGCATGCCATCAAAACCCATATTCGCAGCCAGTTCCCCGATGTCGTCACTATATATAAGGGAGGAATTGCGGAGCACCTTCGGTTTGTTCCCGAAGTATTCCTGGATAATTCCCATCTGCTTAGTGACGTCAGCCTTGAAACTCTCTTTATTCGCCAGTGAAGAAAGGCCATGGGAATAAGGTTCGGCAAGAAACTCCACACAACCTGTACTGTTCAGTTCCTGCAGTTTCTCCAAGACCTGAGGCGCATGCACCTCCAGTTGTTCTATGCCGACACCGCTCAGGGAGAAGGCAACCTTGAAATAGCCGTCGTTCTCCTTGATCATCTGCAATAAAGCGTCCAAGGCAGGCATATAACTGTTCTTGGCGATATTCGTAATCGTCTGCTCGTTGGCAAAATCATTATAATAATAGTGATCAGTACCAATATCAAAGAAACGATACCGTTTCAGATGAATGATCTGATGTATTTCGAAATATAAACAAATCGTTTTCATATTATTGCTTTTTAGGATTAGTCTTATCAATCGACGGCCTATTTCCAGCCTAATGTCCTCATATAGAGTTCTCTGATCCAAGTACCCACTTTCTCCCATGTGATACCCGCAACTTCCCTCATCCCTTCTTCGGAAAGATACTGGAACAAACTTTCATTGTGGCAGATGGAATAGATGGCATCTGCCATGGCGTGGATATCCCAATAATCGACCTTAATGCAGTTCTGGAGAATCTCGGCACAACCGCTCTGTTTGGAGATGATCGTCGGAGTGCCGCATTCCATCGCTTCCAAAGGCGATATTCCGAAAGGCTCACTGACAGAAGGCATCACATAGACATCTGAATTTTTCAGACATTTGTATACATCATTGCCATGCATGAATCCGGGAAAATGAAATCGGTCTGCTATCCCTCTTTCAGCTGCCAGATAAATCATATCATCCATCATGTCTCCCGAACCTGCCATGCAAAAACGGATATTGCGGGTACGATGCAACACCATATCCGCCGCTTCCACGAAATATTCAGGTCCTTTCTGCATCGTGATCCTGCCCAGGAAAGTCACGATCTTCTCCTTATTGAAATGATTCGGACGGGGAAATGCGGCAGCCTGCGGATTCAGAGGATAAACGGCATTATGGACAGTAAACACCTTGCGCGGGTCTTGATGGTACTCATTGATGACCGTGTGGCGCGTCAGATCCGACACGCACATAATGCAATCAGCGTGATCCATCCCATCCTTCTCGATCCCGTACACTGTAGGATTGACGTGTCCCCGGCTACGGTCGAAGTCTGTAGCATGCACATGGATGCACAAAGGTTTCCCGCTCACCTGTTTGGCATGGATCCCTGCAGGATAAGTCAACCAGTCATGCGCATGGATAATGTCGAAATCTATCGTGCGGGCCACGACACCTGCAATGATCGAATAGTTGTTGATCTCATCATTAAGGTTTGCAGGATAACCCCCCGCGAATCCCATACACCCGAGGTCATTCAGAGGCATATAGTTGAAATCCGCATAGATGTGGTCACGGAACTTGAAATACCAGTCAGGATCCATCAAATTACCTATACGGTCTTTCACTTGGTTGTAGTTGACATTGCGGTAAGCGATCGGCACGCAATTCATAGCTACGATACGGGAAAAAGAATGGTCCTCATCGCCAAAAGGTCTTGGCAGACAAAGAGTGGTCTCTATGTCTCCCTGAGCGTGCAGGCCCTCGGTAATTCCATAATTTGCCGTGGCCAGGCCGCCGAACACATGAGGAGGATACTCCCACCCAAACATTAATACTTTCATTTTGATCCCCCTTCTTTACTTACTTTTGGTCTGATTGATTATTTGCCTGTTCGAGGAGTTCAAGTGCTCGCAGGATTTCTCCTACATTCACGGCAAAGGAAATGGCGCCGCGACCTGAGAAAGGCGGATTGCCGTCAAAGAATTCGCAGATCGTGCCGATGCAGTGTGTGGACATCTCATCTTCGTACCCGACCATGAGACGTTCCAGAAAACTCAATCGGCTGCGCTTATAGAGTTTGATGCAGGCTTCGATATAGAAACCTTCCAACCAAGGCCAGGCTGTACCTTGATGATAGGCATAGTCGCGTTGGTTTTGCGGGCCTACATAGATAGGGTTATAACCGTCACTTCTCGGAGACAGAGAGCGCAGTCCTTTAGAAGTCAACAACTCGCGGGTACAGTAGTCCAGTACGGTTCTCTTCTGCTCTTGGGACAAAGGCGAATAGTCCAATGCAACTGCAAAGATCATATTTGGACGGACACTCCAATCGGGTGTCTCTTCATCTACAAAATCGAAAAGATAGCCCCATTTGTTGACAAAAGTTTTCAGGAAACTTGTCTTTACTTGTTCTGCTTTCAGCCTCAACTTTTCCGCGAAAGCCCGGTCCCCGGCAGAATCAGCCAGTTCAAAGCCGAAACAGAGCGCATTGTACCATAAAGCATTGAACTCTACGATATAACCCGTCCGAGGGACTACAGGTCTGCCGTTAGCCGTAGAATTCATCCACGTCATTGCCTCGTCCTTACCTTCCGTGAACAGCAGTCCGTTGTCTCTGAGTTGCATATTCGGATGCTGGTCATTGACGATGAATTTAAGAATATCATCCAGGAGTTTGCCATACATCTTCACGCACTTCTCTTTACCGGCCTCCTTGGCATACTGCTGTATAGCCCAAACACACCATAGAGGGACATCGGGTTTGTCGAGCTCGTAAATCTTCTTCGTTATCGGCTGATGGTTCATAAACTCCTCCAAAGCTGTCCCGGCCGTCTTCATGATGAGTTCGAAATAATCATACTCTTCTATGGAAAGGGTCAGCCCGGGCAATGCAATGAAAGTGTCACGCGCCCGGCATTTGAACCAGGGATAACCGGCAAGAATATAGCGGTCATCATTATCCGCATGAATATGAAACTGGTGGGCAGCGTCTACGAGGCAATGGAAGAAATTGTTTCGGGGCACCCGCTTGTCAATTTCTTTCTCACACAGTGCCTCCAAACTCTCGGTTTGACTTTCACTCGTCGAGGCAGCAAAGACAATGCTCTCTCCCTTCTTAATGCCCATCTCGAAATAGCCCGGCACATACAAGTCCTCGTCAGAAGCATAACCGCGCTCCTGCTCTTTCGGGTATTCCAGTCCCCTGTACCAATCCGGTTGGAAATGGAAGGTATTGCCTTTGGAGAACTGCATATACAAATCAGGATAACCCGCATACATACAAGTTTTGATTCCTTTTTCCACTTCTGAATAATCCCGGCTGGCAACACTGTTTTCATGCGTAAACTGTTTGACGCTGCGAAAAGCCAGGAAAGGCCGGAATTGGAGAATGGTATCAGAATGTGCATCTACCAGCGTATAGCGGATCAATATGCGGTTTTCATAGTGTTGGAACACCGTCTCCTTTTTGAGAATGACACCGCCGACACGATAGATGGTGGCAGGAACTTTGTCACAGTTGTATTCCCGTATATACTTATGGCCATTAGGACTGAAATGGTTTCCCTGGTATTTGTGCACTCCAAGATTGAAACGAGCCCCATGCTGGATGACAGACACGTCAAGGGAACTCAGTAAAACATGATTATCATCATCCAACTCAGGAACCGGGACAACCAGCAGTCCGTGGTATTTGCGAGTATTGCAATCTACAATCGTAGAACAATAATATGCCCCAGAACGATTAGTACCCAAAATCTCTTTCTGCAAGGATTCCTGTAGATTAGACATCAAAGCATGCTCGAATTTAAGATAACTCATAGGTCTGAATTAAGGTTGATAATTAATGCCAAATCGAATAAGTGCTTTCCGGAAGAGAGGTCTTAGAGAGATCACCTATTGCACTTCAAAGTTAATAAAATAGATTGGATGACCCAAATTATTATTCTGTTTTTTGTTCAAGATAATAGGATTACATACTAAATCATATAATTATAATAAAAAGAATAGCAAATTTGACCAATTTTATGTACTTTTGCAACAAAAGGCAATCTGACTTTAAGATATTAATGTACTTAAAAGGTCTTCAAGCAGATAATTGATCATTACTCTTTACAAGTATGGTATCCAAGACTGACATTACTATAGAGAAAACGGCACGGCGGATCGCCGCCTTATGGAAATCTATGACTGACACAGAGTATCAAGAGTTACTCGACCATCTCTGCATCCGTCAATACAAGCCGAAAGAGACGATCTACAAGGATTTTGAGAGTCCAGTGGATGTCATGTGCCTGATGCAGGGTAAAGTCAAAGTCCTGAAAGACGGCATAGGGGGAAGAAAGCAGATCGTCAGGGTCATCAAACCCATAGAATTCTTCAGTTATAGAGCCGCCTTTGCCCATGAAGACTACAAGACCTCAGCCATATCCTTTGAAAGTTGTACCATCGCCCTCATCCCTGTGGAATTGGTGAAGAAATTCATGGAAGAAAACTTTGAGATCTGCCGTTATTTCATCCAAAGGCTTGCCAAAGAATTGGGCATATCTGATGACCGAACGGTCAACCTGACTCAAAAACACATCCGCGGTAGACTTGCAGAGACTCTTCTCTTCCTGAAAAACCGTTATGGCATCAAGGAGGACGGCTCTACAAACATTTTCCTCTGCAGGGAAGACTTGGCCAATCTCTCGAATATGACAACGAGCAATGCCATCCGGACTTTGTCTGCATTCGCGAACGAAGGTCTAATAGCAGTGGACGGACGGAAAATAAAAATCCTCAAAGAGAAGACGTTGAAAGAAATCTCCCAAACAGAATAAGTTGCTCTTTCGGGCAAAGAACGCTCTTTTTAATTTCTGAGGATCATTTTGCCTCATCGGCAAAGAGTTTCTTAATCACCTCTACTTTTTCATTGACCGGCAGAAGCCCGTCAATCCAATGAATCGTAAAGCCTCGTCTCTCCATTCCTCTGAACCATGTCATCTGACGCTTGGCAAACTGATGAATGGCAATTTCCAATTGTCTGAACATTTCGTCATAGGTGAGTTTGCCGATGACAAATTCCGTAATATATTTGTATTCAAGGCCATAATAGATCAAGTCATCCGCTGCTATACCACTGTCCAACAGTCCTTTGATCTCATCCACCATCCCATGCTCCAGGCGTTCCTTCAATCTCCCGGTAATCCTTGCCCTACGTACATCTCTATCAACACGAATGCCGACAATCAAAGACTTGATATCCGGGAAATCCCTCTCCTCGGCCGGATACTCCAGTGAATAAGATTCGATTTCAATCGCCCTAATAGCACGCTGGCAAGAGTCGACATCAGTCTGATTATGCATCGCACTCCCCGCCCTGTCTTTCAGGTCTTCAAGAATCTTCGTCAGTTCCGGCAAAGACTTCTCTTTCAACTGCTCCCTCAGTTCCGGATTTTGAGGAACGGTTGACAAGCGGTATCTTTTGAGGATAGATTCAATATATAGTCCTGTCCCTCCACAGAGAACAGGCAAGTGTCCATTGCCGCGTATTTTCCGATAGGCCTCCAGGAAGTCCTGTTGATAACGGTAAAGGTTATACTTTGTTCCAGGGGCACAGATATCTATCAGATAATAAGGTACGACATGTCCGTTTATACAATAGTCAGCCAAGTCTTTCCCGGTCCCTATATCCATTCCCCGATACACCTGGCGACTGTCGGCGCTGATGATCTCACCCCCCATCGCATCAGCCAAGGCAACAGCCAAAGCTGTTTTTCCGGTGGCGGTAGGCCCCAGAATCGTAATCATATCAGGTCTTTTAGAACAACTCATAGAAAGCAGATAATGAAAAAGCCGTTCAGCAAACACTGAACGGCCCTTTTATGTAACTTATTAAAAAATTACTTGTTATTGTACTTGTTCATGACCTTGATCAGATCTACAACTTTGTGGCTGTATCCGAACTCGTTGTCATACCAAGAAACGATCTTTACGAAGTTGTCTGTGAGGTGAACACCTGCAGTAGCATCGTAGATAGATGTCAATGGGCAATCCAGGAAGTCAGAAGAAACAACAGCCTCGTCTGTATAACCCAGGATACCTTTCAGGTTAGTCTCAGATGCCTTCTTCATAGCAGCGTCGATGTCAGCCTGAGTAGCAGACTTCTTCAAGTTAACTGTCAAGTCAACAACAGAAACATCCAAAGTAGGAACACGCATTGAGATACCAGTCAGTTTGCCATTCAACTCAGGGATGACTTTGCCAACAGCCTTAGCAGCACCAGTTGTAGATGGGATGATGTTGCCAGAAGCAGCACGGCCACCACGCCAGTCTTTACCACCCTTAGCAGGACCGTCAACGGTCAACTGAGTAGCAGTGGTAGAGTGAACGGTTGTCATCAAACCGGTTTCAATACCGAAGTTATCATTCAGAACCTTGGCAATAGGAGCCAAGCAGTTTGTTGTGCAAGAAGCGTTGGAAACGATCTTCTGGCCAGCATATTTGTCGGTATTAACACCGCAAACGAACATATCAGCCTGACGGCCGTCTTCGCCCTTCTTAGAAGGTGCAGAAAGAACTACATATTTAGCACCAGCTTTCAAGTGCTTCTCGGCACGATCCATTGTCAAATAGAAACCAGTAGATTCTACGACATATTCAGCACCTACTTCAGCCCATTTGATATTCTCGGCATCACGCTCAGCAAAGCAGCGAATGTCACGACCATTTACGGTCAGAGTGTGGTCATTCTTAACAGAAACGGTACCGTTGAAACGTCCGTGCATTGTATCATACTTCAGAAGGTAAGCAAGATAATCAACTGACAGAAGGTCATTGATACCTACTACTTCAACATCTTTCTTGTTTGCATCTTCAAGAGTTGACCGGAAAACGAAACGACCAATACGACCGAAACCGTTAATACCAATTTTAATCATTTTATTTTTTTGTTTAAAGGGTTAAATAATATCCTAATCACATTGTCTTTTACACTCACCAGAACAAAAGCCCGACTTTACGCCCGCAGATCGTCTGTTTGGATTTTCCGCGCCTGTCTCTTGCTTCTTGCAAAATTCCAGGTTTCAGACCGCTTTGTCCAAGCTTTCTTCCTTTTTCATTCGCAAAGATACAAAATTTTTTCTATATTTGCATCGTATAATTGTATTAAATTATTTAAAAAAGGTGAGCTTGGGCTTTTGAGTTGCACCATACCTTACAAGAAAGTTACAAGACTGCCACATAGATATTACAAAATGAAAAATATTTATTAATCAATAACTAATCATACAATGGGTAAATTTATTCAAGAGTTCAAGCAATTTGCCATTAAAGGCAACGCCATTGACATGGCTGTCGGTGTAATTATCGGTACGGCCTTCGGCAAAGTGGTATCGTCAATAGTCGAAGACATCATCATGCCGCCTATAGGCTGGTTGATCGGAGGAGTGGATTTCAGCGACCTGAAGGTCACCTTGCCTACCGTCGTCATCCCGGGCGTAGAACAGCAGATGAAGTCAGCTACGATCAATTACGGAAATTTCATTCAGACAATACTCAACTTCATCATCATCGCCCTCTGTGTTTTTCTGATGGTCAAGAGCATCAATCACCTGATGAGAAAGAAGCAGGACGAACCGAAGCCGGCTCCTCAACCGTCAAACGAAGAGAAGTTGCTGTCTGAAATTCGCGATCTGATGAAATCCGATCAGGGTCAGAAAAAATAAATGAGAGAGTGGTCTTTTCTCAAATGGGAAAGGCCTATCAATCGAGAAGCCCGGCATTTGTCATACCGGGCTTCTTCCATTTCAGAAACAGTAGATCAGACCGGAAAACCGCCCCACCTTCACTTTCGAAGTTGCATGACGGCAACCGGACTTCACTGTTCGTAAAGATCATCACTCATGAGAACCTCCCCGACAGTAATGCCGCGGACTATTCCCATTCGATTGTCGAAGGCGGTTTTGAGGAGATATCGAGGCAAACGCGGTTGACCCCCTTGACTTTATTGATGATCTCATTGCTTACCTTAGCAAGGAAATCATAAGGCAGCCGGGACCAGTCGGCTGTCATACCGTCCATACTGTTCACAGCCCGAAGGGCAATCGGATGTTCATAAGTCCGTTCATCGCCCATCACCCCTACAGACCTGATCGTAGACAACAGGATCGCTCCTGCCTGCCAGACATGGTCATAGAGTGACGTTCCGTCAGGCATCTTATACTCGTGCATATTCTCAATATAGATATCATCGGCATCCTGCAGGATACGCACCTTCTCACGGGTGATATCCCCGAGAATACGTACGGCCAGTCCGGGACCTGGGAAAGGATGACGTTTGATCAACCGTTCCGGCATATTCAATTCGTGTCCCACATGCCGGACTTCATCTTTGAACAGCCATTTCAAAGGCTCACAGAGTTTGAGCGTCATGTCTTTCGGCAGTCCGCCGACATTGTGATGGCTCTTGATTGTCATTCCGGTAATATTCAGACTCTCGATGCGATCAGGGTAGATCGTACCTTGTGCGAGCCATTTGGCATCTGAGACCTTCTTCGCTTCAGCATTGAAGACCTCCACGAAATCACGCCCGATGATATGCCGCTTCTTCTCCGGTTCAGTCACCCCTGCCAAGTCTTTATAAAACCTGTCTCCGGCATTGACGCCGACGACATTGAGGCCCAACCCTTTATAGGCATCCATGACCTTGGAAAACTCGTTTTTCCTGAGCAGACCGTTATCGACGAAAATACAAGTCAACTGCCTGCCAATGGCTTTGTGAAGCAAAGTAGCGCAAACGGAGGAATCGACTCCCCCTGACAGACCGAGGATGACATGATCGCTGCCGATCTCGGCTTTCAGGTTTTTGACCGTCGTGTCGATGAATGAAGCAGGACTCCATTCCTGTCTGCTGCCGCAAATATCCACGACAAAGTTATGTAATAACTGTTTACCCTGTTTCGTGTGTACGACCTCAGGATGGAACTGGACAGCCCAAAGCGGATCCTTGTCACTAGCATAAGCAGCGAAATGCACGTCCTCAGTAGAAGCGATCACATGACAATCCTCAGGGATGGCAGTGATCGTGTCACCATGGCTCATCCACACCTGTGAATGAGGCACAAAACCTTTGAAAAGCGGATCCTCCGGGTCGATCTTTTCTAAATTGGCCCTGCCATACTCCCTTGTACCGGTCTTCTCCACTTTCCCTCCTCGGGAAGCGGCGATCAGTTGGGCACCATAGCAGATACCCAGTACCGGATACTTGCCGATGATCGTGCTCAAATCCATCTTAAAGGCAGAAGGGTCGTGTACCGAATAAGGGCTTCCGCTGAGGATGACGCCGATGATGTCTTTGTCATTCTCCGGGAATTTATTGTAAGGGACAATCTCACAGAAAGTGTGAAGTTCACGCACCCGTCGGCCGATGAGTTGGCAGGTCTGGGAACCAAAATTAAGAATGATAATCTTCTGTTGCTGCATATCAGAATAATATAGAATTTTATACTGTCATTAACACCACTCAAGACAACTCTTTCAAGAAACTTTCAGCCTTAGCCAGCGTCTCCTGTTTCCCGACATCCATCAGTTGAAGCCCTTCCTGAACATAACCCCTGATAAATATTTTATCACAGTTATTCAGGTAGAAGTCCATGATCGGGAACTGCTCAGGCCACTCATCCATCAACGGGAAAAAGCGGGGAGAAAACAGATGGATGCCTGCAAAAGCATACAGATGGAGTTGGGGAAGTGCCGCTTTCACCCAAGCATAAGGGCTTCGCACCTCTCCTGTTTCGATATTCGTCCACCCTACAAGCCGCATCTCGTCATTGAAAACCAGATAGCGCTTGGTCTGTCGCTTGCTCACGACCAATAGAGCAGCTATAGGTTCTTTCAACGAGAAATGGCAGGCAGAGTTCTCCTGTTGCCTGCCATCAGCGCCGCTATTATCCCCGTTAGCTTCCTCATTCCGGGCAGAAGCGCCGTCAGGACGAATTTCAGGGGTCATTCCCATATAGGTTTCACCTGTACTGTAAAATTGATTCAAGTCCACATTGCTCAGGATATCGACATTATGGATGAGCACCGGAAGATTCCGGTCAAACAATGGCCTTGCTTTCTTAAGCCCTCCCCCCGTGTCCAAGAGCAGAGCTGTCTCATCGCTCACCTTGATATCCATCTGAAAATCATTTTCCGCAAGATAGTCAATGATCTGATTTGAGAAATGATGGACATTGACAACGATATGTTTGATACCTGCCGCCCTGAGGCGGAGAAGGACATGCTCCAACAAAGGTTTTCCGTCGACTTTCACCAATGCCTTAGGGATCTTATCCGTCAAAGGTTTGAGCCTTGTCCCTTTTCCGGCAGCAAAAACCATTGCCTGCATCTTTCTTCCTTTCTTTTCTGACGACATCTTATTATATTTCTCTCTTCACCACTGGAAGGACAGTTCTGATGTTCTGTTCGCGGTGTACGATTTCCACTTCAACACCAAACTTCCTATGAATATGCTCCGCTACGTGCTGGGCTGAATAGACACTGCGATGCTGACCGCCCGTACAACCAAAACTGATCATCAAACTTGTAAATCCTCTTTGCAGATACCTCTGCACGTGATGGTCCACCAATCTGTAGACACTGTCCAGGAAAGTCAGGATTTCGCCGTCATCCTCCAGAAAGCGGATGACCGGGTCGTCCAGTCCCGTCAGTTTCTTATAGCGCTCATATCTCCCCGGATTATGCGTACTCCGGCAGTCAAAGACATAACCTCCCCCATTTCCTGAAAGGTCTTCGGGGATGCCTTTTCGATAAGAGAAACTGAAGACGTGGACGACCAGAGGCCCTTTCCCGTCATATTTGGAAAAGGTGGCCAGCCCATCTTCAGGACGCGCATGATAAATATTGTTTTTAGTTGTTTTCAATCCGTCTGCCCGATGTCTGACAGGGTCCTCGACCTCAGCAAACTGAGGCAACTCTGTCAGCCGGCGCAACATATCCATCATATAAGGATAAGGGAAGATGTTGTGCTTCTCTGACATCCTGATCAAGTCTCTCAGATTCTGTATGGCAGGAGGAATGCTATCGATAAAATGCTTCTTCCGCTCAAAATAGCCACGGAAGCCATAAGCCCCCAACACCTGCAAAGTCCGAAACAAGACGAAAAGAGACAGTCTGTTAGAGAAATGCCGAATTGTCGGCACTTCCATATAGTTTTTCAGCGACTGATAATATTCATATATCAGTTCTCTTCTCAACTTGAAAGAGTAATTCGCAGAAGCCTGCCAAAGGAAAGAGGCGAGATCATAGTAGACAGGTCCTTTCCTGCCACCCTGAAAATCGATGAAGAAAGGATTTCCTTTTGCATCCAGCATGATGTTCCGGGCCTGGAAATCACGGTATAGAAAACTGTCCATCGCCTCAGAAGTGAGGTCCTGGGCAAAGAGACGGAAATTAGCCTCCAGTTTCATCTCATGAAAATCCAGTTCTGTGGGTTTGAGAAAACAGTATTTGAAATAGTTGAGATCAAAGAGTACGCCGTCTAAATCAAAGACCGGTTGAGGATAGCAATTAGACCAATCGAGTCCCATGGCACCACGCACTTGGATGTCCGGCAATTTCCGGATAGCCTTTACCAACAACTGTTGTTCATGTTGGTTGTACCTGCCGCCAGCCTCACGTCCCCCACGAATAGCATCGAAGAGAGAGATTGTACCCAGATCAGTCTGGAGGTACCTCAGTCCGTCCTCACTGACAGCGAGGATATGAGGGACAGGGATCTTCTTCTCTGCGAAATGACGGGATAAATATATGAATGCGCGATTTTCGTCAACACTAGTCCCTACTGCCCCTATGACCGAATGACCTTCAGCGTCTGTCAGACGATAATAGGCACGGTTGCTGCCTTGACCAACAAGTTTTTCCGTATCTGCCGGAGCTGTCCCGGCCCACTGGCAATAGAGTTGAATCAGTTTTTCCATTATCTTCTAAATTTCAATTCACCTCTATTCATCTTTTTCCATTTCTTCACACTGACGCTTCTGCATCCGCTTCACATCCCACCGTCTGACCAGTTCATCGAGGACGAACAAGACGAGGAGAATTCCCAGTGACATGAAGAAACTATCGGTAAGATACATCAAACCGGCACAAATGACAAGGAATAAAACAATCCTTGCCAAATAGGATTTTGAAACTTTCTTCTGATTCATGCGACAAAGATACAAAAATTCAAAGAAAAAAATCGGATAAGACAAAGATTTGTCTCCTAAAAAATGCCATTGTCGATCACGCTCCAAAGGAAAGAGCCTTTACAGACAGGAGCGCAATAGGTGTTCGATGAGTTCACGCTACTAAAAAACAAAAAAATCGGATGTCGTCCCGACAACCGATTTTCAAAAACAAACTACTTAAAAACTAATCTACTAAAACAAATCAAAAAATATCTTTATGGTCTACACAACCTATATTTCTTATTAACCGCTACAAAGATACTCTTTTTCAGATTACGAGACAAACTTTTTCGAATAAAAATGTCTTTTTAAATGTGAAATAAAATAATAAAAAGGACGAACACCAAGTATTCGTCCTTTTTAGCTATTCAGACAGCGGTTTACATCATTCCCGGAGCAACAGGTGCTGCAGCAGGTTTAGGTTCTGGTTTGTCCACCATCACACATTCTGTGGTGAGCAACATGCCAGCGATAGAAGCCGCATTCTCCAAAGCCACACGTTCTACCTTTGCGGGATCTACGATACCTGCTTTTCTCAGGTCTTCATACTTTTCAGTACGGGCGTTGTAACCGAAATCACCCTTGCCTTCACGTACCTTGTTGACGATGACGGAACCTTCCAGTCCTGCATTCTCAACGATCTGACGCAATGGTTCCTCGATAGCACGGGAAACGATATTGATGCCGGTCTGCTCATCCTGGTTATCACCTTTAAGATCAGCCAGTGCATCCAAAGCGCGGATATAGGTGGTACCACCACCGCAGACAATACCTTCTTCAGTAGCTGCACGGGTAGCGCACAAAGCATCGTCTACACGATCTTTCTTCTCTTTCATTTCCACTTCAGAGTTGGCACCTACATAGAGCACTGCAACGCCACCGGACAATTTCGCAAGACGCTCCTGGAGTTTCTCTTTGTCATAAGAACTCTTGGTGTTGGCAATCTCGTTCTTGATCTCATTGACACGGTCAGTGATATTCTCTTTAGCGCCGCCACCATTCACGATTGTTGTGTTGTCCTTGGTTACAGTAACCTTTTCGGAAGAACCCAGCATCTCGACGGTAGCCTGTTCAAGTTTCAGACCTTTGTCTTCACTGATTACGACACCACCGGTCAATACAGCGATATCTTCGAGCATAGCCTTACGACGATCACCGAAGCCAGGAGCTTTTACAGCGCAGATCTTCAAACTGCCACGCAGACGGTTCACGACCAAAGTTGTCAGAGCCTCAGAATCTACATCTTCAGCGATGACCAGCAAAGGACGACCGCTCTCTGATACAGCCTGAAGGATAGGCAGGAAATCTTTCAAGTTACTGATCTTCTTGTCATAGATCAGGATATACGGATTGTCCATCACACACTGCATCTTCTCGGAATCCGTCACGAAATAGCCGGACAGATAGCCACGGTCAAACTGCATACCTTCTACAACGTCGATATGAGTATCACGGCTCTTGCTCTCTTCAATGGTGATGACACCGTTATTGGAAACTTTGCGCATGGCGTCAGCCAGGAGTTTGCCGATCTCTGGGTCGTTGTTTGCACTGACAGTGGCAACCTGCTCGATCTTGTCATAGTTGTCACCAACAATCTCAGCATGCTTTTTGATGTAGTCGACTACGGCAGCCACAGCCTTGTCGATACCGCGCTTCAGATCCATAGGATTTGCGCCTGCTGTGACGTTCTTCAAACCTTCACGGACGATAGCCTGTGTCAGGATAGTAGCTGTTGTCGTACCGTCACCTGCATCGTCGCCGGTCTTACTTGCAACGCTCTTCACCAACTGGGCACCGGTATTCTCGAACTTGTCTTCCAGTTCTACCTCTTTAGCTACAGTCACACCATCCTTGGTGATCTGAGGAGCACCGAATTTCTTATCAATGACCACATTACGGCCCTTAGGACCTAACGTAACCTTCACTGCATCAGCAAGTTGATCAACACCTTTCTTCATCAGGTCACGTGCGTCTACATCATATTTTAATTCCTTTGCCATTTCTTTTCTATTTTAAATTAACCATTTATTTCATCCGGAATTATTCTACGGATGAGCTATAACTTGATTGAAAATAACTCTTTAATTGATTTGTCTTTTATTTCTCGTTTAGAATTGCGAGGCAGTCACTCTGACGCATCATCAGATACTTTTTGCCTTCGTTTTCTATTTCCGTTCCGGCATATTTGCCATACAGCACAGTGTCACCGTCTTTCAAGACCATCGGATCATCCTTAGTTCCCTGGCCTACAGCAACGACTTTCCCACGCTGGGGTTTCTCTTTAGCTGTATCAGGAATAATAATTCCACCTACTTTTTCTTCAGCTGGTGCAGGGAGAACCAGCACTCTGTCTGCTAATGGTTTAATGTTCATAATACTTCTATTTAAAATTAATTTATCCACTATTAAACGTTTTCGCATACAACGTTTCACCCCTTCATCTACGAAAACTGTGCCAAACTTGATATATGACAAATTTGGCACAGTCCTAACTGACACTGGTGTCAGTCTTTCGTTCTATTCCCGCAGATTACTTTTCCTTTGCTTTGACTCCCGATTCATCTGCCAAGACATGTTCCAGATCGACAAACTCACCATGAGCCTTCCGCTGTGAAATCAAGCGGTCAAGTTTTCGTTTACGGTTTGGAGCAATCCATTTTCTGGCAAAGATATTCGGAATATCTACACCCAGGGCAATCATGATAATGAGCATAGAACCATTGATGGCATTGTGAGTGGCCGTCGTCACCTCTCCCACTACACCTTGCATGTCAATCAAGGCATACAGTCCACGATACATCAGCACTCCCGGGACCATAGGAATGACCGCCGGGATGGAGATACACTGATGAGGGGTGTGAAGGACGTGCACCATCTTGATATTGATGATACTGATCAGAGCAGAGCCGCAAAGCGTCCCTACGATAGGACCGGCATCCAGTCCTACATTCCCATTGCTCGGACCCAAACTGACGAAGTTGCGGAAACATACCGCTATGATACCTCCTACAGCTATCCAAGGCATCAGTCGTTTCGGGGCATTGAAGATCGTTGCGAATCCCATTGCTGAAACAGCTGCGGCCAAAGCATATTCGAAGAAATTATGGTGAGGGATCATGCTCAGGTTCTTCACGAAATTGTCAATGCCGAATATTTTGATGGCGAGTACGATACCGAAAGACATGGCAACGATCATCAGCAACGTATTCGTCGCCCTGACAAGTCCTGTCTCTATGTGATTGTCCAGCATATCGCTCACAAAATTGATAAGCGGTACTCCAGGCACGATGAAGAGCGCACAGGCCAACATAGGATGCCACGGTGTGTCTGAATGTAAGATAGGTATGAGAAAATCAGGCAGGCAAGCTTCCACCCCCGGTGTAGAGATGAAATGTGACAGCCAAGCCAAGATGGTCGATATGAAGGTGGCTATGGCAATATTAAAATAACTGTTGGACCCCAACTCATTCAAGAACATCCTGAAACGATTGCCGAGAATGGCGGCTATCGAGGCATAGAAAAAGGCAGGCCAATCACACCCGAACTGGATACAGAATCCGCCGCAGGCAAAACCGGCGCCTATAGCCACCATCCAATCCCCATAATTGCGCTTGGCATGGCCAATCTTCTCCAATTCCTCCTCATAGCGGTCCAAGGTATAGTTCTTGCCAATAGCCCGCCAAGTCAAACGGCTGATTTCCTGAATGGACTCCATATTGATGCCATGCTTGTCACAGCGTTGCATCTTGGAAAAAGAATGAGTCTCATCACTCAAGTTCACTTGAAGCATATAGTAATCCACATTGATATGCAGATTCTCCTTAGGCAAGCCAAGGAAAGCAGCAGCACGATTCATGTTCCTTTTGATTCTGCTGGTATCAGCTGAACTTTCCACCAAAATTTGGCCTGTCCGTAAAAGCAAATCTAACTTTCTACGCAATACACGTTCTGATTCCGTCTTGAATTTAAATTCACATTCAGACTCGGAATTACATTTTGTATTCTCACTCATTCATTTAAATCATAAAATAAGGTTGGAACTCCTGAAATTCAGTCGCAAAGTTACAAATAATTCTTGGATTTTCAGAGAATGGAATCAAACTTTTTTATATTCTTTTTAACAATATATATATCCAACTCCCTCCTCTTCATCTGATTTCTACACCTGACAGGAGCCGCCTCAGGATCGCCTCCCCTCTGCTTTTCAAGACCTGCAACCCACAGTATTATTCTCTTACTTCAACCGCTGTTTAAAATTTTATTTGTAACTTTGCGACTAAACAAATTGATTAATCAAAGACATGAAAAAGATTCTACTATTACTAATCTGCATGACAATCGGTACCATCAATGCATCCCCCCAGTCATGGCCAAAAGTATCGCCTGAGGCTCTGCCCGGCGTAAGATGGTGGTGGATGGGGTCTGCCGTCGACAAAAAAGAATTGAAGTGGAGCCTCGACCAATACCACAAGGCCGGGATCGGAGCTGTAGAGATCACGCCTATCTACGGTGTACAGGGGAATGACAAGAATGAGATTCCCTACCTTTCACCAAAGTGGATGGACATGCTGTGCTATACCGAAAGCACGGGCAAGGCCGACCATATGGAGATCGATATGAGCACCGGCACGGGCTGGCCTTTCGGAGGTCCTTGGATATCTGTCAACGATGCTGCCTGCAAAGCCTTGTTCTGTGATACCATAGTGAATATGAATGCTGACCTGATGAAGATCAACTATCGGATTCCGAAAAAGGAACAACAATACGCAAAGCCCCAGATCATCAAGACGTTCCCCGTCCCAGGTGACAAGAGACACAAACGTGTCATCGTTCTCTTCATCAGTCGTACCCGGCAAATGGTCAAGCGTTCTGCACCCGGTGGCGAAGGCTATGTCATCGACCACTTCGACAAAAAGGCGGTAGCGCATTACCTTGCCCATTTCGACAGTGTCTTTGCCGCTACGCATACCCCTTTCCCACATACCATGTTCAACGACAGTTACGAGGTCTACAATGCGGACTGGACGCCTTCTCTCATCAAAGAATTCCAAGCCCGTCGAGGATACAAACTCCAGGATAAATTCCCCGAGTTTCTTGCCGGTGATCCGAAAGTCATCAGTGACTATCGCGAGACATTGGGAGAACTCCTGCTGGAGAACTTCACCGAACAGTGGACAACGTGGGCACATCGTCACGGTGCCATTACACGCAATCAGGCCCATGGCTCCCCTGCCAACCTGATCGACTGTTATGCGGCCGTGGACATCCCTGAGATCGAAGGGTTCGGCCTCACTGACTTCGGGATCAAAGGTCTGCGAAAAGATTCCATCGCCACCAAACCCAACTTGAGTGACTTGTCCATGTTGAAATATGCCCCATCGGCAGCTCATATCACCGGTAAGCCTTATACTTCCAGCGAGACTTTTACTTGGCTGACCGAACACTTCCGCACCTCACTGAGTCAACTGAAACCCGACCTGGACTTGATGTTCTGTGCTGGAGTCAACCACATGTTCTTCCATGGCACAGCCTATTCTCCCAAAAATGATCCTTGGCCGGGATGGAAGTTCTATGCCAGTATTGACATGAGTCCGACCAATTCGATCTGGAGAGATGCCCCGTTCCTGATGCAGTATATCACCCGCTGCCAGAGTTTTCTGCAATGGGGCAAACCCGACAATGATTTTCTGGTCTACCTGCCGATCTATAATATGTGGCGGGAGAACACTCGGCGCAGGCTCATGTTGTTCAGCATAGACAATATGTCCAAACTTGCTCCGAAGTTCATCAAGGATATCCTGGGCATCGAACTCCTCGGGTATGATTGTGACTATATCAGTGACAAATATCTATTAGGGTGCACAGTTGCTGCCGACGGCAGTATTCAAACGGCTGCAGGCACGAAATACAAAGGCATCATCATCCCTGAAGGAAGCATCCTGAGTGCAAAAGTTGCTCAAAAACTCAAAGCCCTGGCGAGGGGGAATTCTACCCGAGTCATGAGGGGCATACATCCGGATGAAATGTCTGCTCATGCCACTCCGGAAGAAATGAAAGCGAAATACGGACTGAAGATGATCCGCCGCCATCATGCGTCTGGTTATCACTATTTCATTGCCAATCTGACGCCAAACGACATGGATGCCTTTATTCCTTTGGCTGTACACTTCAAAAAGGCGACCTGGCTCAACCCGCTCAACGGCAACAAATATGAAGCCGAACAGAAGGGGGGTAAGATACACATGATTTTGAAAAGTGGCGAGAGTCGCATCCTGGTCACATCCAATCAGGGAACGGCAGGGAATCAAAGGCAGAAGGCATCCAAAGTCACTGACCGTCTGCCGGATATTGACCTCACTCGGAACCAATGGCAGCTGAGTTTTATCGACGATGCACCTAAGGTAGGCGAAACGTTCCGGTTCAAGGGTCTGAAGACGTGGGAAAAACTCGATGACAAGACGCGCATTACCATGGGAACGGGAGTTTATAAGACGACCTTCAAACTCACCAAGCGTCAGGCAGCAGCTCATTGGAATATCAATCTGGGAGATGTCCGCGAGAGCGCAAGAGTCTATCTGAACGGAAAATTCATCGGGTGTGCCTGGAGTGTCCCATTCGTGCTCAACTGTAAGAACGCTTTGAAAAACGGCACGAACACCTTACGCATTGAGGTGACTAACCTGCCGGCCAACCGTATTTCAGACCTTGACCGAAAAGGCGTCAAATGGCGTAAGTTCAAAGAAATCAATATTGTCGACATCACTTATCACAAATCCGATTATTCCCATTGGGGACCGGTCCCCAGCGGACTGAACAGTACGGTCAAACTCGAACAGGCAACAGAACAAACGGGACTGTAACGGCAACTGATGCTCCTACTGATCGGAGAAAAACAGAATTTTTCATCCGCAAACTCGATTAAAAAGACAAACTCATTCAGACATTAACCCGGAACACAGAGTGATCTACAAGCCGAGGACCTTCGAACGGCAGACCACTCCCTCCGGATACAAAGCATACCATTATGAAGAAGACAGCTACTTTCATTCTCTTCCTGCTCTTTGCAGCAGCTAACGGTACACTGCAGGCGGAGAATCTGCAATCCCGGATAAAGGCCGAAGATATTATTGCGACCGCAAGAAAAGTAAACACCTATTTTATCCATAAATATCCGGATCCCACCCAACCTACTTTCGTGAAGAAAGAGCGTTCCAGCAACCTCTGGACCAGATCCGTCTATTACGAAGGATTAATGGCTCTTTACGAAATCGACAGAGATACCAGTTATATCCACTACACCGACCGATGGGCGAACTTCCATCAATGGGCCCCGCGCAACGGTCTCAATACGACCAATGCAGACGACCAATGCTGTGAACAGATCTATCTGGAACGCTATGTCCAGTCAGGAGGGCAGGAAAAGATCGAAAAGGTCAAAGAGAACCTGGACTCGCAGATCGCGACAGGAAAGCATACATACTGGACTTGGATTGACGCCATTCAAATGGCCATGCCCATATACGCCAAATATGCCGAAATCACAGGTGAAGCAAAATACTTGGACTATGCCATGAAGTGTTACCTGTGGAGCAGGGACAGTTTGGCAGGAGGTCTTTTCAACAAGAAAGACGGACTGTGGTGGAGAGACAAGGACTATGTAGCGCCCTATAAGGAGACTGATGGCAAGGATTGCTATTGGAGTCGTGGCAACGGATGGGTCTATGCTGCCCTCGTCAAAGTCCTCCAAACGCTCCATAAAGACAACAAGGCCGGCCTGTTGCTGAAGAAGGACTTCATCCAAATGAGCAAAGCTCTGATCAAATGCCAGCGTCAGGACGGTTTCTGGAATCCCAGTTTGGTCTCTTCTTCCTATGAAGGTCCTGAAACATCCGGTACAGCACTCTTCCTATATGGTATGAGTTGGGGACTGCAAAATGGCATTTTAAAAGGGAAGACCTATCGCCAGGCTTGTGACAGAGCATGGCAAGCGCTCAAGAGTACTGTACATGATAACGGGTTTATCGGCTACAGTCAGGGAACAGGGAAAGACCCTTCGGCAGGCCAGCCGCTCAACTACACCCATGTCCCTGACTTCGAAGATTTCGGCACCGGATGTTTCCTATTGGGAGCCTCAGAGTATGCCCAACTCATCAAGGCGTCAGCCCATTTGGACAAGCATGCTAAAAAATAAAATCACAAAAAATATGAATCGGATTACAACTGTTATTATTTCATTACTCTTCATTTCTACTGTTACATTTGCGCAAAATCCTCAAAAGGGAAATTACGGTTACCTCTATTGCCACATGAGTGACCGGGGGGAATGGACAGCCTATGCTGTCAGCAGGGACGGTTACCACTATCAGGATATCCTCGGAGGAGATTCCATCTTCAGTTCAGCACAACTCGCCCGTATTGAAGGGGGGACACGGGATGCCTATTTATGCCGCACTTATAATGCGGACGGCTATATTATGACGACTACTGACATGTGTGTCAGAAGATCTCATAAATGGGACAATTACGGCATCGACTTGCTGAAAAGCAAAGATCTGATACACTGGAGTTCTGTAACCATTGATTTCAGGAAGTACTCCCCGACCATCCAAAGGGTTTGGGCCCCTCAGATTTTCTGGGATCCGAACTACCGTTGGACGAACGGAGAAAAGGGAGGTTACATGATCTATTATTCCATTATGGACAAGAAAGTTTGTCCCTATGACCGAATGTATTACAGTTATGCCGACAAGAGTTTCACCCATATTACGACTCCTAAGTTACTGTTCGATTGGGGCTACGCAACGATTGATGCCGACATCAATTATCTCAAGAGCGACCATCTCTATCATCTTCTCATCAAGAAAGAAGGCGGGAACCCCGGCATTTATACGACCACATCCACAAGCCTGACCGGTCCTTGGGGCAAACCGTCAGACAATGATTATGTCAATTTTGAAGGGAAGAAACTTTGTGAAGGGCCCTCTGCGTTCCAGTTGATTGGCGACAAGACCTGGAGAGTCGCCTATATCCAATATTCCGATCATCCCAAGCACTATCGGATATGTAAAGCCGACGAGCATTTGAAGAATTTTTCTGATCCTGTAGACATTAAGGGTGTCAACGGTCCCCAGCACGGTTCTTTCATGAGAATCACAAAGGCTGAATATGACCGCTTGATCAACTGGTCCAAAGGAGGCCAACCTCAAGAATAAGACAAACCGACGTCATCTATCTTAAAAACAAGTTTTATGCGA
The DNA here is from genome assembly GCF_024054555.1 of Segatella cerevisiae. Classification (GTDB taxonomy): domain Bacteria; phylum Bacteroidota; class Bacteroidia; order Bacteroidales; family Bacteroidaceae; genus Prevotella; species Prevotella cerevisiae. The sequence continues at coordinate 31,511 of NZ_JAMXLY010000017.1, forward strand.
GCGGTCACCCTTTTCCGCAAAAAGGAAAGGGATGGCCGCTTTTCTGTTTTGTCCAAGAAATTTAAAACCGTAGACATTATGCCTTATTCATTGCCTATAAAGGGCATCGAAGCCCTAATTCGAAGGTTTCTTTTCCACGCTCCGGGATTCCCATTCCCACATTTTGGGAACACGCTTCATATCCCTATAGTACTCCCATTCCCACGTTTTGGGAACGCCCTTCATAAGTCGAGGGATAGACCTTTGCACTCTTGAAGTAGTATTTTTACAATATCCATAAATCAATTCCTATAATTCTGTCCGAATAGAATAAGAATCCTTTGACCTGCAAAGAAAATAAGAGATACCCTTTTTCAGAAATAACACTGATCAGGTTGGCAGTTTTTGAATCTTATGTAGAAAAACATTTAAACCATAAGCTATCCGGTGAGTCTCATAGCAGTGTCCGTTTTTACTTCAACGACGTCCATTCAGACCCAAAGCCTCATTTGGCATCAATGCAGGGCAAGTTTTATAAACCTATCTTTGAATCTACCCCCAGACACCTTCAACAGTACCTTTCCCAGATTTCGGCCGGCACGGAGAATAACCTGTGCAGTCCCGTTATAAAGACGAATGCGAGAGCCGGCAAGATCCTCGTCAGTCGTAATATCGCCATTGGAGACGCCAACTATACGGGCATTGCCCTCGACGGAAAAATCCATCTCCTCATTGGCAGTCCATACCCGATTGCCTTTGGCATCGACAGCATTCACCTGAACGAACTGAAGATCCTGACCGTCAGCATGCCAAACCTCAGGATCAGCCGACAGAGTCAGTTTCACGGCTTTGCCGAAAGTATCTATACGATGCCTGGCGATGATCTTCCCATCCCTCTTGGCCACAGCCTCTATATAGCCGGGAGCATAGGCTACACTATCCCAGACAATCTTATTTCGTCGGTCAGGATCGGTAGAATTTTTCTTTGTCCCGAGACTCTTCCCATTGACAAGCAATTCTACCACAGGAGCATTGGTATAAGTATAGACAGTGTATTTCTTCCCAGAGGTACGATTCCAATGATCAGACAATTGCTTCACCGATCCTTTGACACCATTCCAAACCCGTCCGTCCTCCACCTTATCGACAATGCCAATATGGACGACAGGTTGATCAGAAAACATAGATTTCAGGAAATAGGCCTCAGGCTTAGGCTGAAGAGACCAGTCAAAGACCCCTCCGTCACTGCCTTTTGCAGGCCATCCCTGACTTTCACCAAGATAGTCGATCATGCCCCAATAAGCCAGTCCGATCACCTTATGGAGATCCATCCCATAGAAATTCGGTCCCATATTGGAAAGGTTAGCCTCACTCTGATAAAAAATCATATTGGGAAAGCGTCTGCCGTCTCCCGGGAAATACATATACCGATAGTTATAAGCCTGGATGTCAGTGATCATCGCCAAGTCGCAAGGCAGGGAGTCCGTTTCCCAGTTACGACCACGAGGATGCATGGCCACCGTCACAGGACGAGTAGTGTCATAACGGTGCAGAAGTGTCCGCTGGAGTCGGTAGGCCGTGACACCCCAATCATTGAAAGGCAGATTCGGATACGTCTGGAGTTCGTTACCCAAACTCCAGAAAGCCACACAAGGGTGATTCCGGTCACTTTTCACCCACTCCGGCACATCATACTGCCACAGAGAGGTCCAGTCTGCACGCCCTCCGGCATACTGTTTCAGCCATTTATCGTAGAGTTCATCCAGTACGACAATCCCATATTTATCACATAACCTATAGAAATCTTCACTATAGGGATTATGAGAAGTACGGATATGATTGAATCCGAAAGCCTTGAGCGTTTTGATCGTCTTTTCGATCACCCGAGGATAAGCTGCAGCCCCCAAAGCCCCATAGGTAGAATGACCGGCAATGCCCTTCAACAGCAATTTCCGGCCATTGAGTTTCAGTCCGTACTGTGGAGAGAATTCAAACGTACGGACGCCAAACGGCTCACTGACCTGGTCAGCCAAAGAGCCGTCTGCCCGGTATACAGACACTTCCGCAGTGTATAAATACGGGTGTTCGCAAGACCAAAGTTGAGGCTTTGACAAAGCCAAAGGAGTCATGGCGTACTCCTTGTCATGCCGTTTCGGAGAAAACTCCAGTAGACTGTCAGCAACAGCCACCACCTGACCTTCAGCATTCAGAATACGGAGTTTGACTTTCCCCTGTTTCTGCCTGCCATAGCAACAGAGTTCTGCCGTAACGTTCACAAAGCGATTGTCCCGAGTTGTGATATGCAGAGGATGACGGGCAAAGTACAACTGCGAATCCGTCAACAGCAGGCGGACGTCACGATAAAGTCCCCCTCCCGTATACCAACGCGAATTATTCGCCCCCATCGTATTGGCAATGACTACAATTTCATTGTCCGCACCATATTGGAGTTGGGCTGTCAGGTCTATTCCGAACCCCACATACCCATAGTCAGTTCCTCCGATTCTTTTACCATTCAGATAGACATCCCCTACGAGCATGATCCCTCCGAAATCGATCTCTATCCGACGCCCTTTCCAAGAAGAAGGCACATGGATCACTTTCCTATAGGCACCAATCCCCATCTCCTTGAAAGCCCGGGGAGACAGGCGGCTTTTCACGTTTGCCGCCTGATCACTATAGTCCGGTCTTTCACTTGGCGCAGGTTTCACCCAAGGTTGGGAGATCTGAAAATCATGAGGTAAGTCGACAGGTTGTACGTCCGGCGAATGGAAATCGATTTTATCAGGTTGTGCGGCAGACTCCAACCTCTTAAACTGCCAACCGAAATCGAGGTTGACTGTATCCCGTTGTGCGTCTATCGAGAGCGCGCTCAACAGGGCTATCACAAATAATATTGCTTTTCTCATAGTAGTCAAAAGAGCATTTCAAAGTATTTTCTATTCCACAGTCCAACAACAACACATCTATCGACCAAGGAAATATCGCATCAAGATCCGTTCACAAGATTGATCAAAAAAGAAGAAACCGCATCAACTGTTAATTTCCTGCAGGTTTTACGAGATCGAGCATCGGAGCAGGAAACCATGTAAACGTTTTCCAAGAATCAGGATGTGCAGGGTCAAAGTCCTTCCAATCCGGGCGCAAATCCATGACCAAGTTCAGATGATTCGCCTTCATTCTCATAACCACCATCTTCGCAACCTCATAAGCACCGTACGGATTAAAATGAGTATTATCCTCGAGTGCCTTATCTTGTCCCGGAAAAGTATGAGCCGGGTATTGTACCAATGCCCTCCTGCTATCGTCAAAACCCAAAGTTTCAAAGAAAGTTCGGGTCATATCATGCAATTCTATAACGGGGACCTTTTCCCGTTTGGCCACAGTCCTCATCGCCTCAGGATAGTCTCCATGCGTTTCGATGATATGGGTGTGGGTATCGTCCCAGAACCGCCGTTGGGTAGGCGTGACGAAAACTATGTGGCCACCTGCCTGGCGCACCTTATCGATAAATATTTTCAAAGCATAACTGAAATTATACCAAGCTCCGGCGCCGGGGTCATGCTCTTTCTGGTCATTATGCCCGAATTCACAGAACACCCAGTCACCCTTTTTCAACATACTGAGGACCTTATCCAAGCGGTTTTGATGAATAAAGGACGTTGCCGTCAACCCACTTTCTGCGTGGTTGGAAATGGCGATTCTGTCATCGAACCAACGCGGGATCATCTGCCCCCAACTCGCCCAAGGCTCTTTAGCCTGATCTACCACCGTAGAATTTCCACAAAGGAAAACCGTGACGGCAGTCGTATCAGGTACCACTGTTATTGTTTTTACAGCAGGAACAGGTCCGTTGAATTCCAATGTCAGTTTCTCATCCCAGTCCAAAGAACCGTATTCCCGCTGATTCAATCTCACCTGTTCTCTATCAGAAATAGATGGAGAACGTTTACTGACGATAAACGTAAATGTCTTATACTTCCCCTTGGCAGTAGGCGTATTTTCCAAAAACAACCTGCGGCTCTCAGCACGCACGACAGTTTGGGCAGCCTTGTACCGGCTACCCAAAGTCACTGTGACCTTATAATTCCCGTCAGGAACTTTGACAGAAAAGAAAAACGGTTTCAGATTTTTCTTCGCAGGAGCAGGCAGGATGTCATACCCATACCCCACTCTTTCCGAGTAAACAGGTTGCGGTTCAGTCAGGTCAAAAGTCTGGCTATCGGCAGATAGAACCAAGAAAAACAACACTGCAAAAATTAAGGTCTTCTTCATTGTATATGACAAATGGGTTATTAATATCTTTCCTCACTTCAAGTATTTGGCCAAAGGACTTTTGATGATCCTCAGGCCTGCAGCAATATCTTTTGCGTTCAGTCTGGCACCTATCAAACTCGTATGCGTATGATCGTGATTGAAATATTGAGTTGCCTTTTCCTTACTGCCACAATGCTTGTCCAGCCAGTCAGCCGTAATATTGTGCAAGTCCACGAATTCCACACCAGTCGCTTTGACCACCTCACGATACCACTTGCCATAGGTGTCGTTGCGGCGCTCGATCTTCCCATCCTTCCACTCATTGCGCGGAGTTAAGGAGACCAAAATAGGAGTAGCGCCCTTCTCGCGGACATCATCGATAAATTTTTTCAGATACCAGCCGAAACTATAGACCACTTCATAATGACCGTCATGAGCAGACCGATAGACATGACTGGTGTCCTCGGCACAGGCAATCACCCCACGCTCCTTGTCATGATCGATAGGACCGATGTCATTATGACCAAACTGGATCAGCACGAAGTCGCCCGGTTGGAGACTGTTATAGACACGGTCCCAACGGCCTTCATTCAGATAAGTACGTGTAGAGCGGCCCGCCTGTGCAGCATTGTAACAAGTGATCTTCTTGCGGTCAAAGACGGTATAGGCCTGAGAGCCCCAGCCCCACATGCCATTCTTGTCCTTGTCCTCATTTTTCACCGTACTGTCACCGGTGATCCAGACTACAGGTTTGCCTTTCTCACGTTTCACAGGTTCTACCGGCAAGGTCAGCGGCAGCAACATCTGCTGCAGCGGTTGCAGGGCAGGATTGGGGCTTCCAGCGATTCCTTCAGCCACACTGCGGGCATTCATCATAGCGCCAAACCGACTTGAATGGATATGGTCAATATAAAACATGTATTTCTCTTTCCAATGGCTATAACTGTCGAGTTTTCTACCCGATATTTCATTCAAGTCAACAAAGGGCACTCCATACGTAGCCGCCACTTCCTCCAACCATTGTGTATGGATCTTCCTGACAATTTTACCCGTCTTGGCATCGTAATCGTCACGGGGCGTCAGAGACAGCAGAATAGGATGGCCACCACGACTGCGGATATCACGGATGAATTTACGCATATACTCCCCATAAGTGTAGACCGTCTCATGAACGCCTGTCTCCTTGATAACCACATTGAGAGAATCAGTGCCGGTTCCCGGTATGCTTGCCCTAGCACGGCCACTGTCATAAGGTCCGTTATCATTGTGCCCGATGCAAATAATGACCCAATCGCCCGGGCGAATGGCATCTCTTACCGGTGCCCACAATTTATTGTAATAGGTACGGCTGCTCATGCCCCCTAAAGCCTGATTCTCAACAGTTATCTTTTCCGGATTGAAGAAGATATGGGTGAAATATCCCCAACCCCACTGACCGTTGTTGCCATTGCCCAAAGTACCGTTACGAACTGTGGAATTGCCTACGAGGAACAGGACAGGATGATTTCCTTTTCTGCTGGACCCAGGGACAGGACGGGCTGACTGAGCCTTACCCAAACTATCGTATGTCAAATCCACGACATGATTGACATCTTTCATCGGAGCCGCTACCTGAGCATTCAACAATGAAGGAAGAAAGAAAGTGGTAACCAACAAAGCAGTAAGGCAAGATAGGGCTAAATGTCTGTTCATCATCAATTAGTTTTTAGTAGTTGTTTCATGGTCATAACAAGACGGCGGCGAACTTAAGAGAAACGACCACCCGTCTTAAATTGACAGTATAAACTTTGATTAGTCAAGTCATCAAAGACCATTCCCAATTGCAAAGTTACAAATATTCTTCAACAACCAAACTATAATTTTTGATTTCAACCCCACAATTTGTGACATGGATATGGCTAAAAAGTCTAACAAGTCATTCCATCGTCTTAAAGATAGTCAAAATCAAGGTTGTATGTGTTTTATTTGTTATATTTGCATGAACAATAAATATTTCACTATGATTCCAGATCAATATACAGCCGACCATAACCGTTACAATAACGGAATGGAATATCAGCGATGCGGGAAAAGCGGTGTGCTTCTGCCAAGAGTAAGTCTTGGATTCTGGCACAATTTCGGAAGTGTCGATTCATACGAAAAGGCCCGGCAGATCACCCGTTTTGCCTTTGACCACGGCATCACCCACTTTGATTTAGCCAACAACTACGGACCTGTCTACGGTTCGGCAGAAAAGAACTTAGGAAGACTGATAGACGATTCCTTCCGCCCCTATCGGGACGAACTCTTCATCAGCACCAAAGCCGGATATGACATGTGGCCCGGACCTTATGGCAACTGGGGCTCAAGGAAATACCTCATAGCCAGCCTTGACCAGAGTCTCAAGCGCATGCACCTGGACTACGTGGATCTGTTTTACAGTCATCGGTACGATCCGAACACACCGCTAGAAGAAACGCTTCAAGCTCTTGTTGACATCGTCAAACAGGGGAAAGCACTCTATATCGGCATCAGCCGATGGCCGCTAAAAGCACTCGAGTTTGCCGATGCCTATCTCCGTGAACGGGATGTCCCGTTGCTCATCTATCAAGGACGGCTGAACATCATTGACAGGGCACCGGAGGAAGAAGGCATCCTCAAGTATTGTAACGATCATGGTATCGGCTTCATTTCTTTTTCACCCTTGGCACAGGGCCTGTTGACAGACCGCTATTTACACGGCATACCAGTAGACAGTAGGATGGCACAGCACAACTCCCTGAGCCAGTCTGTCCTCACCCCGGAAATGCTCCAATATCTGAAGCAACTCAATGCCATCGCCATGCAGCGCCATGAGTCATTGGCAGAGATGGCACTTTCATGGATCTTGGCACAGAAGGGTGTGACGTCCGTATTAGTTGGTGCCAGCAGTACAGGTCAGTTGGAAAACAATCTGAAATGTATTCAGGCACCAAGTTTTGAGAATTGCATTATCCCTAAATTCCAGAATAAGGCATCAGAAAAGAAATAAGGAGATCTAATTCAATTTAGGTTTCAATTCATCCGGAGAGTCATTGGTATACATATCCACCCGCGGCGCCTCTTTCTCGAAAAGATCTGAAATCGTCATCAAAGGCAAACTGAGGGAAGGATTGAAAGAGGGACCATCCATATAGTCCAGAACAGATTTCAGGAGTTGCCGAGCAACGAGACGTGTATCCAAATGATTCGATAGGTCGATGGTCGTCATCATCAGTCTGCCGTTCAACACTTTCGCCTCAAAAAGCATCCCGAGTTTACGACTGATATGCCAGGTATCAATAGGTTGGACTATCGGCTGGTAATCCACAGGAAAGGCAGAGAGGTTCATCACCTGTGCCTTATTCACCAGTTCCCACCAGTTTAGGTTCTGCCAGTTGTCCGTGGGAAACTCAGCAAACACAGGATGATCGTTCTGAATATAAGAGCCGGTCGTATGAGGCGGACGCATCTTGAACCAACTCGTATTCCAGAAAACCGGCAAATACGTCTGTTTCACATCGTCACCATATTTTATTTTCCCTGCTGCAATCAGCAAGACCTTACCGCCTTTGCGAAGAATGCGTATAGCCTTTGCGTCTAATGTATCAGAGATATACACTCCATCAGAATGAGGCAGGGCAACAGGAGGATAGACCCAGAAGTCCCACTGGTTTTTCACTCTGCCGACAGAGGTCTGACTCCCATCACGACTGTCTGAAACAGAAGATACTGTCAATGTGAGTTTTGTGGGATGGAGGAGTTGCGAAGGTTGGAAGACGACTGTCCCCAAGGGAAAATTCTTACCCACAGGAATATCACCAACTCGAAGAAGGCCTAAAGAGAGCGTATCTCCGTTTTCCGTAATCGTATAGGAAGTACGCGCCTTTTGGAAAGTTTCAAAATAAGCATTGTACATCTCTACAGGTATCCTGATCGTATCTTGGCTAGAGAAAACGAATTTCGGGAAACGGGCCAAAGGGACTATCGGGGAGCAGAACTCCCGCCATTCGGGCGCAGTGACATACCCCTTCTCTTTCCAGAAAACATTCAAAGGTCCCACGAGTGCAGTTCCCTGACCGCTGTAATCATTCAGTCCGAGTAAGAAAAAGCCAGAATAGTCCTTAGTCCGTAGGTTCCGCTCTATTTCATATTTATAGGACAGGACCTGCAATTTTCCACTGGCAGAAAGAAACTTCCCCGCCATCGTTGCTATTCCATGATCATGAAGCAAGTCGGCAAAGATGTCAAAATTCCTTGCCTTGTAGACACCGGTATACTGACTCCTCTCTTTCAAATCCGGGAAGGCACACCACTGCCCCTGTTCGTGGGCAATCATAGGCGTATCGTTCTCGCCCGATCCTGTGAAATGACGGGGATGCAGGATATCGTTCAGGTAATCATCCTCACTTTGAGGCGCATGACTATTCCAATCCAGTCCCCGTGCACCACCCTTCACATGGTAATCACTCCCGGAGTCCCAAGCCCAGCCTCCGCCAACAGAAGCACCGCAATACACCCGACGCGGGTCATACTGTTTCATTTCCTTGACCCATTCGTCACACCATTTTACCCAATTACCAGCAGGTTCATTGGCAGCTGCCATCATCACAAAACTCGGATGGTTGCCATAAGCATCAACGATACGCTTGGTTTCTTCTTTCAGATAAGTATCGATCTTCATCCCCTGTCCGAGTTTTACGCCATGATTCGGCCACGAAGGTCCCTCCGGCTGAAGATAGAATCCCACCAGATCAGCAGCTGTAAATGCAGCTTCAGGAGGGCAATAACTGTGGAAACGCATCGCATTCAATCCATAAGCCTTGCATTTCCTAAAGATCGCAAGCCAAGAGTCTACGTCCGTCGGAGGATAACCGGTCAATGGGAAATCACAATTTTCGACAGTTCCCCGAATCCACATCGGACGGCCATTGATATAAAACTGACGACCTTTGACCGCAATATCCCGAACTCCGAATTGCACTTGTGACGTATCTCCGCGCGCAACAATGCCCAACTGATAAACTTGCGGGTGAAATTCATCCCATGTTTTCAAAGAACAAGCCAATCGGTACAGTCGCGCATCCGGTTTCCCTGAAACTGTTTCGGAACGGATGACTCTCACAGGGCGATGATCAATGAAGAACCGGAGAGACCTATCGAATCCTTTCTTCCCCTGCAATTCAACCTGCAAGGAATGGCTCGCCTCATCATATCGCTCCACTCTGATCCGTTCGACCGATTTTTCGGCACAAGCCAACAATTCTATTTTTCCAACGATACCATTCCAATTACCCTGTGTCTGATCCGTCACGCTGTGAGAGTCTCTGCCTACCCCCACATTTTCTATTCCGTTATAGACCTGTACCGCAATCCGGTTGGACTCATTGAAGTCCACGAACGGTGTTATGTCATATTGATGAGGCGTAGAGAGCGACAAGAGATGACCGACAACTTTTCCATTCACATAGAGGGTCGTTTCTATGTGCGGTCGCTCAAGGAAAAGGATGATCCGTTTATTACGCCAAGTTGCCGGAATCCTGACCGTTGTCCAATACCATGCAGAGCCTACATAATGCTTGGCAGGAGTCAGAAAGAAAGGAAACTTCAGATGTCCCGGTTGACGGTATTTTTCCATATAAGGATTATGGTAATAACTCGAATCATACAGCGAACAAGTCCATTTTGTATCGATGGACACCTCATCCCCCTTGCCATTCGTCAGCATCGATCCGGGCAGAAATATCTTCTCTCCCCTCACGGATGAAAGCATCGACTCAGAAACAGGAGCAGTTGTAAAATTCCAATAGCCTGACAAGTTGATCTTCCCCTGGCCTTTTGCCATCAACACAGACAAAACTCCCAATAAACAGATGAATATCAGTTTTTTCAAGTATCAAAAATATTAAAGTCTAATGGTAGAAGTCGTCGCTCTCTGCCCAATAGACAAGATTCATTTTAGTTTGATTAAATACATACGACCAGCCCTTACAATCCTCGGACCGTATTCTTATGCAAAGATATAAAAAATAATTTTCAACTCCTGTATTAGTTCTGACTTTATTGCGCTTTCTTTCATAAAACAAGAATAGAATCAGGTAGAAGAGAGCGTCAACGCAAGCGACATCATACAACTGCAACCTGAGAACAAAAGGAGTCAAATTATCCGAAGAACTATTGAGACTCAAGGTCGGGCACTTTTGGCACGCTTCTTCAATCTGATCTTATACCCCGACCAAAGGCACCACATGGCAGCCATTCCCGCAAAGAAGATAAAGAAAAGTGTGGCAGCCGCCCCAATATAAATACGTCCTGAATGGATTTCCAGGCAGAGGTTCCACAACGACATGGGCAAACCAGACATGCCTGCAGGTTGAGGCAGACGATCCGTACCTTTGGAATATTCTACGGCACAAGGTTGACCTCTGAAATCACTACTGAATCCGGATACGGCTTTCTGCCCGAAAGGAGGCCCGGCCTTCTTTGTAGCCGGTTGATGTGTGAAATAATCAGTCACCGTATTCCGCTGCCGATCCCAGACAAACAAGCCCTCAAACGACCCACAAAGCCAACGGCCGAAACGATCTTTCTGCCACACATTGAGTCCCATCACACTCACAGGAGGCGCCGTCTTTATTTTCACAGGCACGGAGTCAAGCGTTTTCAACGCATATATCCCGTCAGAAGTAGCTAGGAGCCAGTCACGGCAAGCAGAGTCATAACGAATCATCTGCAGTTTATCGTTCCACACATTATTTGTGCTGAGCACTGTACCAGGCAAAGCAGATGTCTTGGCCTGGGCAAGTGCAACCAGCACAGGAGGGCGCAGGCACCATCCTGTAAAAGCTATGAAAAGAGTCAATATGATTGTCGTACGCCCCACCTTATCGTGCCATAGCATTGACAGTTTCATCAAAGCTGCCGCCTTTTTCGCACGATATCCGAGTTTCTTTTTCTTTCTGATATACTTCGGCAACAGCCAGTAGAGTACTCCTGAAATACAAAGTACCATGAGGGCAACAGCCACAGCATCCATCAGAAGTTTACCATATATCCCGAAAAGTGCACCGCTGTGCATCAACATGACAGTACGGAAGAGAGATACCTTGCCGTCATCATCTTTCGGGGTATGGAGTTGTATCTTATGAAAATAATGATAAGGGGGGACAGAGCAATAAAGATACGAACGGCTCGCCACCACCAATGTGTCTCCCTGAAGCGTCACATCACTCAACATCTCATCCCTGCCGGCAGGTAGAGGAACGGTCTGCCAACCCCGATGTGGGAAATATTGATAAAGGCTGAAAAGACCCGCAGCGAACAGGCGGCCCTGACTCGTGCGCACCATCCCCCTGATCTGCCGGTAATCTACACCCTCAGGCAATCCCCGATTAAAATCAGAAAAGGATGAGGCAGAAGGATTTGTTTTCCAAATCCCGGCCGTGCCATAAATCAATACATTTCTGACTGAATCCTTATCACTATAAGCCAACGTACCGCGCAGGAGTCCATTGTTCCATTTTTGATAACGATAGTCTTCGGGGAGCCATTTCCGACTGACATCCACTTTTGCCACTGCTTGCCGATGGTTCAACACAATGCCTGACAGACAGAACATCAACATGAAAAAGCAAAATATCAAACCGAACCATTTATGTTGTTTTCTCCAAAATGTGCGCTTCATCTTACACGAATCCGTTTTAACTTTACATGATACCCGTTTACCTTGTATAAGTGCATTGTCTGCAGGCAAAGTAAACATACATTTGATCCCACATCTTCGTATCTGCCTGTTTTTGCAACAAACCGGGCAGCAAATACCATAACAGGGCAGACACTTCTCTGATCTTTTATCTCACGGCACTGCCACAACCACCTGCGCTTGCTTTTTAACAGAAGTCATGATAACACACCGGAAAGACAGCCAGACAGACTTTGGGTCAACCGGAAATTTGATTTTGATCATTCCATTCTTGATCTTTGTAGCAATCAATTTTTCAATTTGCAAAAGTAAAATAATATTATCGCTTTTGCAATACCTTAAAATCGGTAATTACAAGATATCGCCCTTACTAGAAAACAAAAAAGACAACTTAAAAGGCACAACAACAAAAGATTGCCGGATAAATTAAGAGGAAGAAGAGAAAACACTAATTCTAAATTTGTATTCTACCACCAACAAATTTTCGAGTATAAACTCCAGGTTAATTACAATAAAAAAGAAGAACTATCATTCCGAGTTGATTGCAAAACACATAAATGGGAGAAGAAACTTCATAAATGATCATGACAGATATCAGTTTTGCAGGTTCTAACCTCAACTAAAAGTATACTGCAATAAGGCGATGAACAAGTTAAAGTGTTCTAGCATCCCCTACCTTCCCTCTTAAGGTCAAAGCCACCATTCATCCATGCTCTTCACACCTAAGAACGCCCGAACATTAGAGGACTTAATAGCCACGAACCTCTTTAACCGTATTGTCACCGGAGTCGTTCCAAGCCAAAACCTGGGGATCAGCGTTATTGCAATAAATCCGCTTCGGATCATACTGGTTCATTTCTTTGATCCAACTATCCTCTTTCATGATCGATTTTCCAAAAGTATCATTAGAGGCAACCATCATCACAAAACTCGGATGGTTTCCGAAAAGGTCCACGATATATTTCGTTTCCTTAAGCGTATTCTGATGTTTCGGAAGTCCGCTATACTCATTTCCGACTTGTGCCGAGAGAGAAGGGCTCCCCATTTCCAGATAGAATCCCAAATAGTCAGCAGCGGTAAAGGCTGCTTCAGGAGGGCAATAGCGATTAAAACAAAGCGCATTGACACCTTTTTCCCTATAACGCTTAAGCAGATTGAACCAGGCATCTACATCGGCAGAAAGATAGGAAGACAATGGAATGTTTCCATCTGCATTCGCAACGTGGAAAGCCACAGAGCGCCCATTGATATAATACATTCCCCCTTTGGTACTGATGTCCCGGATACCGAAAACAGTGCGAACGGTATCTTTCTTGATGACCATACCCAACTCGTAAGTATTCGGATGGAATTCATCCCATTTATCCAAGTAACACGTCAGATGATACTCCAGCGTTTCCTGTTCACCTTGTATAGATTGACTCTTCTCACTCAACATCTTAACAGGACTATCTTCAAGCAAGAACTTCAAATTCTTCCCGAATCCTCTGTCTCCTTGCAGGAAAACCTGAAGAGAATGCCTTTTGGCATCATACTTTCCAATTCTAACATTATATATTGTCTGCAAAGACCTGGCTTGGAGTTCCATTTTTCCGCCTATTCCGTTCCATTCATCAGATAGTCCCGATGAAACAGAGTTTGTATCTTGAGCCAAAGTCTCCTGTCCCTTTTCATTGTCAACCTTCATAACAATCTGATTCTTGCAACCACAAGTGATATAAGGTGTGATATCATATTGGAAAGGCAAAGCACCTGATGCAGAAGAAGTCAACAGTTTATTATTGACATAAACCGTTGTCTGGATATGTGGACGACCGACACAAAGGAATACACGGGATTTCTTCCAATCCTTGGGAACGGAAAAAGATTTCCAATACCATGCTGTTCCTGTGTAATGGGCATCCGACTTCGATAAAGACGCCAGTTTAGGTTCTGAAAATTGATTGGATCCTGATGAGGAACTGTCCGTTTTATTAGAAGAAGGTGTCAAAAAAGTTGTATTTTTAGCCTGAAGAGGCATCAAACTACCCCTGCTATCAGTAAGGATAGACCCGGGCAGAACGATTTTATCACCAGTCATTTTGACTAAAGCAGAGGGGTCCGTAATCCTGCCAGTAGCATACCACCAATAACCGGATAAATCTATTTTCTCTTGCGCGTTAGCTTTTACGGCAAAACCAATACACAGTACAAAAAAGAAGAACCACTTCTTCATGCCTACCTCCTCTATTAAACAATATTGTAAAAATACTTTCTTACAAAAACTCTTCCTCCGAAAAAGCACCGGCAGCAAGAAAATCCTGCCAAGACATTCTCATTTCGGTCATATCTGTTTTCATGGTTTTCATAGGAAACGCATATTACTATGTAGAATATTCCTTTCGATGACAAATTTAAGAAAACATTCAGAATAAAGCAACATTTTTAATAGTTTTTATCACATTTTCTTCAAAACTGATACCAATTCATCTCAACTCAAGACTTCTAACACACATTTTTAACAAATCGTCTGTTTAGAAAGGATAAACGCTACAAAAAGACAGGATATCACACCGAATTCATTTCCAACCGTCAATGACCATTTATTATCATAAAAAAGACCGGGAATAAATCCCGGTCCAACTAAATCAACCATTAACTATTCCGGCAGACAGGTACAGTCCGCTCAGAATACCTCTATTATTTCCATCCCGGATTCTGAGTCAGATTGCCATTTGATTTAAGGATGTCAACCTGAGGAATCGGGAAGAAGTACATTTTGTCATCCCATTCACGTACCTGATAATCAGGACGGTAAGAGAGAGATCCATCAGCGTTTTTCGTAATTTTGAGTTCCTTTATCTTCTTGAAATACTGATCAGCTTCTTTCCAGCGACGGACATCAAAGAAGCGCTGATCTTCAAAGCACATCTCCACGAATCGCTCGTTCTTATACTTTTCCCAAAACTCATCGTTTGTCATATTCGAGGGCAGAGCAGGCATATTCACTCCAGTTCGCTCACGGATCATATTAACAGCTTGAAGAGCCGTAAGTTTGCATCCTTGTGGAACAGTTGTATAGGAACCAGTTGCGCGGAAAGCAGCCTCAGCGTAATCCAAATAGATCTCACCAAGTCGGAATGTCATCCAGGAATGACGCGATGTCTTTTTGGTACCCGTTGAAGACAAGTCCAAGCTTCCGTCAAGGAGTTTTTTCAAATAATATCCTGTAGGAGTTCCCCCGACTTTAGGCTCCCCACTGACACCACCATAGAAAGTTTCGAGTGCATTTCCATTCACGGTAGGCCATTTCTTTTCACCGTTTACAGCAAACACCATACCAAAACGAGGATCACGGTTATCAAACGGCTTTTCAGGATTAAAGGTCGGGTCCTGACTCTCAAAACCATTATCTGTCAGGATCACGTCATACCCGTTCTTGGTTTGGAATGCTTCTGCGAGTGTTTCACTCGGGCAATTGCCGCCTGCTCCGGCACTACCTATACCTACCGGAAAATTCCGAGATTCGGGTTTATTGTAATCATCCACACGACGGGCATAGATCATCTCAGGGTTGTTACTGTTTCCAGGCATAAAGTTACTTGGTCCCCAATTACTCGTATAATTTCCCAAATGAATATTTTGCAAAGCTGCAGAATCAAGCACTGCCTGGCAAGTCTGGGCAGCCAAAAGATACTTGTCGTTATGAGAACCATCCGCATTAAACAGGGGACTGGCAGCATACAATGCCGCACGTGCCTTAAGAGACATAGCGACTAACTTATTGAAACGACCAGTCTCGGCGGGACTCATTGTATTGGAACCTAAATTCGTATAGTCTATAGGAAGGTGATCCTGAACAGCATTGCAAGTGGCAATGACTGAATCCAAGACGTCCTCTGCCGGCATACGTTTTAAGGTATTCCGCTCCTCCGGTGTCAGATTAGCCGTGTAATAAGGTATGTCACCATATTGACGGACCAAAAGGAAATAGAAATAAGCACGAAGCAGTTTGACCTCATACGGAAAACGCTCGTACTGAGCCAAATTACGATAGTAATTATCCGTATTTAATTGGTCCTCAAAATCCAGGTCTTTGAAGTTGTACAGGAAATCATTACAGTCTGCTATGGCATAATAACTTGCGCTCCACTGTGAAGACAACGGATTCGATGCACTCCAGGATCCATTGAAGAAAGTGTTGACAGTTGCACTGGTATTGCAATATACAGACTCATCCGATGCTGAAGAAAGCATTCCACCACCGTAACTGTCCCCATAATCATAATCCAATTGACTATAGATATTCGAAACCAATCCATCTACCCGATCATAGATTCGGGAGATATAGTCTTTATTCACATTGTCATACTCATGATAGTTGAGTTGGTCGCTACAGGAAGCCAGCCCAAGGAGTATGCAAGTGATACCTAATATGTTTTTATTGATTTTCATTGTGTCTTATATTATATCATCCAACATTAGAAATTGAAACTGATCCCGGCCACTACACTTCTGGTCAACGGGCGCAATGTACTATATGTTTCAGGATCAGCTATCTTGATATGATCAAAACAGAGGAGGTCAATGCCACGCACATAAAACTTAGCTTTACTGACAACCTTCAGGTGATGAAGTAAAGATGTGGGGAAATTGTAATAAGCCTCAACATAGCGGAGTTTCAGAAAAGACCGATCCAAAAGCCAGAAACTACTGTTCCTGTAGTTGTTGGAACTGCTCTGGTAAGCTAAACGCGGATATTTGGCATTCTGGTTATCAGGTGTCCAACGATGATCGTAATATTCTTTTGAAATGCTGTTACTGGCAGCCAAGGGACGGACGAGCGTAGTGCTCATCATTGCCGAATAATGCCCGGCTCCCTGAAAGAGGCCGTCTATTCCGACATTTTTATACTCCGCACCAAGTTTAAAAGAATAGTAAATCTCCGGGCTAGTTGTATTATAACCTATGGCTTCGACATCATTGCCGTCGATGACACCGTCTCCATTGACATCCTTATATTTGATGTCACCCGGGTAAACAGCACCGAAATTCTGTTTCGGACTGGCATCAATATCTGCCTGATCTTTAAAAAGGCCGATGGCTTGAAGCCCTTCCAATTGCCCATAGGGTTTGCCCGTCATAACCAGATTCTGGTAAGCACGGGGCTCTTCCAACATATTCTTAACAGTATTCTTGTTATAAGTAAAATTACCCCCGAGATTGAATGTCCAACCATCAGACAACACTTTAATCCAGTTGACACCAAACTCAATGCCATGACTGTTAATTTGGCCTGCTGCTTCATAAGGTGCATCTTCGCCTAAAACAGTCGTATATTCCCCCGAAGCTTCGAACCAAATATTGTTACGATGCTGGAGGTAATAATCAAAGGTCAAGTCAAGCCCATCAAAGATAGTAGCATCAAAACCGACATTAAACTTATAAGCCCGTTCATGCTTTTTAGCCTCACTAGCTAGACGTGCCATCTCGTAACGCGAATTGCCATAGCCGAAATCTGTGCCAAAACGATAGCCATTTCCCGATCCTTGATAGAGTTGTTCCCAATAATCATCCGCAGGGATGGCATCTACATTCTGGACTCCCCAAGATGCACGAAGTTTCAGGAAATCAAGCCAATCCAAACTCTTTGCCCAAGGTTCATCGGAGATCAGCCAAGCTGCTGAGAAAGCAGGTGAAAGGGTCCACTTATGCCCCGGAGCCAGTACATTACTCCCCTCATAAATCCATGAAGTATCAAAGAAATAACGGTTTTTGAACCCATAATGCGTATAAAAGGAACCTCCCAAACGATAATTTGTTGTGTTCAGTCCCTCAGAGTTTTTGTATTCATATTCCCAACGGGCTTGGGCATAGATAGAATGTAAACCGAAAGTACGGTTATAAGCCAACTGAAGATAATAGTTAAACAATCTGTTATAACTGCTTAGGCTCGAACCTTCATTCATAGCTGTAGAATTTACCGTATACAAATAATCCGAAGTAGAAGCGACCGAGCCGTCAGCCTCCCATCCTGTAACGCTTTGCATTCCATAGTTATACAGGCGGGAGTGATCCTCTGTAACCAATGACGTGTTATCATAAGCCAATCGAAAAGACCCTACGAGCCCTTTCAACCAAGAATCAAAATTTTGAGTCAATACCATATCTGCATCAAAAGTGCGCCGATGATTCTTACTGTAAGCAGCACCTACAGCTTGAGCGACAGGATTCAGAGTTCCGGCAAACTGAGAATTTCCACCCCAAGTGCCGTCTGCTGTCTTAATCGGGAATACACCAGAAGGAACATTATAAATATCCGACCAAAGATCAGCGTCATTTCCCGGGTAGTTAGACTCTGCCAATGTCCCCAACAAATGAATAGCCAGTTTGGTTTTCGGACTTAAGTCAATATCCCAGTTAGAACGGATATTTGCCTTCTGATACTTTTCCTGAGTAGAATAACCGTCATTTTCATTCGGGTGTTTCGTAAACCCATTACTGTTGACCAGATTAAAATACGTATAATATCGGAACTTTGTCCCTCCTCCCCGGAAACTGAGATCGAAATAGTCCGTCGAACAGACATCTCGGAAAACCTCATCCATCCAGTTGACATTCGGAAAATTGTACGGCAGGGTACCATTCTTATAAGCGTTCAGGGAATTTTCATCAAACACCGGTGTAGCTCCTTCATTGGCACGAGCTTCATTCACGGCACTGGCATAAGTGTAACCGTCTACGAAAGACGGCCGCCGTTCCATCCAATTGAACGAATGCTCATAGGAAGCATGGATATCTCGTTTATTATACAGTCCATGTTTTGTCGTGATGACAAGGACACCATTAGCGCCTTTATAACCATAGAGGGCAGCTGCTGCGGCATCTTTCAGTACCGTCACATTCTCCACTTCCTCCGGAGTAATATCAGTAATCTCACGCTCGATACCATCCACGATAATCAGAGGATGGCTGCTCGTACTTTGTATTCCCCGGATATAATTGGAAGTAGAAGTTCCGGCATAGCGTGCAGACGTTTGCAATGTCTGCAACCCCAAAACTTGCCCGAAGAGGTCCTGTCCTATATCCTTTGTAGATCTTTTGTTGATGTCGGCCCCCCATGCACTGGCAATGCTACCGGTCGATTCACGTTCTGTCAGAATATTCCCTGAACCAATGTCTACCGGTTTGGAGGAATAATCAAATTTTACGACAACAGATTTTTTACCCGTCACCTTCACCAATTTCTCACTTTGGTCAGGAGATTGGACCTTCAATATCCGACCACTGGAAATGGTAAAAGTACCATCCTCTGCTGTAGAAGCAGTTCTTTCAGGATCATTGACATCTATAACAATGGCTCCTGATACAGGTTTGTTCCATCGATCAAGTACCACTCCATTGACAGTCTCATTCTGAGCCATTATCGGCAGAGAAAGGGCAACGAATAATGGAACCAATATATTTTTCTTATTCATTATCTTCAAACTTAACGATTAATGTTCATACTTGAATTCATATGAAAAGGATTACCATCCAGGATTCTGAACCAATCCATATCCTTTGTTGACTTCCGTCAAAGGCCAAGGCTGCAAATACCATTTCGGATCAAATCCATCAGTCCACCAAATGCGAGTACGCTTGACCACCTTTGTCTCATATTTGAACTTCACAGGATAATTGATATGATGTTTTTGATTATAACCAAACCAACGCGTCTCTTCCTTGTCTCCATAAGGCGTCCCATCATCATGAAGCGGATAAGTCAGCAATTTGTGTACAGGTTTTTCAAAAATGTCTGACCTCTTATATCTAATCAGATCAAAATATCGGGTGTCCTCCAAGCCAAGTTCACATACCCGTTCCTGAAGAAGACAATTTAAGAGCGCTTCTTTGTCAGTTGAGAGGTGTTTGTCCGGATAAGCTGCTTCCAGCCCTTTCAAACCTACACGAGCACGGATCTTGTCTATCAATGCTATAGCACCTTGGAGATCACCTTTCTGAAGTTTAGCCTCAGCATAGGTCAGATAAATGTCACTTAAGCGCAAATAGCACCATTGGATCTGATAAGGAGATCGGATACCATCTGTATTACAATAATATTTCTGATTCCCCAAACCTGTACCAAACTGGCTCGTTGCCTCGTTGATGGAAGCATTGGCGAAGGCAGCCTCACTATATCCACCTTTAACGCCGGAAGCGCCACCACCAATCCACATCTCTCGCATACGGCCACTCAAATTACCGGTAGCCTCATCCATGCTCGTAGCTTCCCCATTGACCAGCATGGTCTCATACAAACGAGGATCACGCGTGTAGTGCACATGAGTGGCATCTCCACCTCCGGTCGTAAACATCGTGTCTTTCTGTGCATCGGACATCTGATCCCAATTGAATGGTCTGCCGTCAGCCCATCCGAACATTGTCATATAATCAAAGGTGGGATTAGTGCTGCATCGACCAATAGTCTGCCATGAATGCCAAGTATAAGTACTCGATTTGTAAGCATCCATATTATTTACACGTGTAAAATGCAGAATTTCATGGCTCTTGGCATTGAAATAAGCCTTTCTAAAGGCATTGCAATAGTCCTGAGGGCGATGGCCTTCTGCTTGTTCCAAGGCATATCCTCCACGGGCATCCAACTCTTTAAAGAAATCCCTACAAGCATCGTAGAGAGAATCCCATAATTCAGGTTTATAACCTCCGTACCAGACCAAATGCTGTTTCTCTGCATCAGTAGTTCCACCATAGTACCCATTGCTGGAATTGAAAAGAGGTGAAGCAGCAAACTGCCAAATTTTACATTTCAAAGCCATTGCACCTGCCTTTGTCCAGTGTCCCGCATCTGATTCCGGATTAGCTACAGTCCAAGGCAGATAAGGAATCGCCTGATTCAAAAGACCTACCATATAGTTGACCGTCTCTTCTACTGTACCCCGGGGGAGATGATAGGAGTTATCCGTACCACTGAAAGTTCCTTTAATAATAGGCATTCCGCCATAAAACTTGAAAGCGTCAAAATACTTGGCAGCAATCAAGCATTTTGCTTCAGCCTTATATTCGGCTTTTGTCGTCTCATCCATATCAGGAACCTTGTCTATATTTTCCAAAAGCAGCCAACAAGAATGGATCGCTTCAAATGTATTATTCGTACGGTAATCAAACAGCATACTGTTTCCCCCATCATTGGAATTCAATGTCCCCGTATAATATTTGACACTAACTCCCTCATTGGAGAAATTGCTGAGATAACAGTCAGTCATATCATCAAATTTAGAACAATAGTTATCATAAGTATAGGGGAAAGATGTTACATGCCTATAGGGCAATCCGTAATATTGCAGGGAATAGATTCCTGCCAAAAACTGTTTGGTATATTCTGCGTTGTTGAAAACGGTATCAGCTGTGACATCACCACTTGGGGCCTTTTCCAGGAAATCACTCCCGAATTTAATGGCATCAGTGCAAGACACTGCAGCCAGAAAAAGACATCCGGACATTACAGTAAATATACCTTTTATTATTAATTTCATAGGACGTTTGTATTTAGGATTAGAAATTAATTTGAAGACCCAAAGAATAGGTTTTCGTCAATGGATATTTCGGAGCATCTGTTATCTGAGACTCCGGATCCCCCCACTTGAAACTCGTAAAAGTGAGCATGTTATATCCACTCAAGGACAAGACACACTTCTGAATCTTCAGTTTCTGCAAGAACGGAAAATGAAGATTATAAGAGACTATAAAAGATTTCAAACGCAAATAGCTTGCATTAACCTCATAAAGAGTAGAATTGATATAATTCTGAGAAGCAGCACGATCCCCTGTAGGACGAGGATAGAACGCATCTGTGTGGTCTTCCGTCCATGTATTATCGTACATATACTGAAGTAACCCACCTGTATCGTTATCCGCATTGCTATGGAACGGACGCATAAAAGTTCCTCCCATCATTCTTGAAACGCCGAATGCACCTGTCCAACGTGTAGAAATACTCAGATCTTTCCAAGTAAAGCCCAAATTTAAACCTAAAATATAATGAGGATCATCCGTGTTCTTGCTCAATTCACGACTGGCATCATCCGCATCGATCTTTCCATCGTGATTCAAGTCCACATAGACTGCATCACCAGGTCGGAGGTCTGAAATGAACTGTGTAGGGAATGGTTCTCCGAACTCCTTCTTATAATCATCTTCACAACCCTGATAATAGAAATGCCAGAATTTATACAGAGACCGGGCTCCGATACGATGACCTTTTGCCATTTGGTAAGGATAGTCTTGAGGTGCCTCTTTCTCTTCCAAAATCTTATTCTCATTATTTGAGAAATTAAGTCCTACATTATAACTGATATCTTTACCTATCCGGTCATTCCATGAAAGGGAGAGTTCCCATCCCCAACTTTTCACCTTACCCAAATTAGCAGCAGGGAGAGTGAAACCAATCAGATTTGGAGCCGTTTGGTCATAAAGCAGAATATGGTCACGATGCTCTACATAGTAATCAAAGCTGGTCCCTAATCTGTCCTTAAAGAAGCGCAGATCAATACCATAATTCTGTTTGCGTGCCTTTTCCCAAGTGACATCAGGATTATTTCGGGCAGCCTCATAGGCAGCATTCTGTATGGCCCCGCTAATACCGAAATCATAAGCAAATCCATTTCGATTCAATAAGGCACTGTTATTGATATAATACGGATCAGGTAAGTACATAAAGCGCTTTCCGCCTATCTTATCATTTCCTACTACACCATAAGTGATTCGGAGTTTACCGAAAGAAACGATTTTGGTCATCGGTTTCAACCAAGGTTCATCTGTGAATACCCATCCGAAACTGATGGCAGGGAATTTACCGAAACGCCTGTTTTTAGCAAAGTTCTCAGATCCATTATAGCCAAAATCAAATTCAGCCATATAACGGTTATTCCAATCGTATGCCAAACGTCCCACAAGACCTACATAACCCGTAGGAATGGAAGAATAAGAACTTGGATAATAGGTTTTACTTTGATTGTAAAGGACTAAAGCCCCTATATGGTTCAAGCCAAAATTATGATCATAATTGATACTGGCATCCATATACCAATTACGGCCTTTACCTGAACCAGTAGAATACTTCATTACGTCCAATGAGCCATTCATCTTATAAGCAATATTCTGTGTACCGTCAGCATTGGTCGTGACGACTGGAGTATAGGTAGGCAGAGCTTGCGTACAAGTCTTATTGTAACTGAAATTACTGTTATAAGAGCCTTTCAACTGAAAGGTAAGTCCTTGAGTGATAAAATCAAGCTTTTGCTTTAAGATCATATCGACATCCAGAGTGTTCACACTCTGCTTATAATAGCCGGCGCCATAATAGTTGGCGCCTGTAGCACCTTGAAAAGGCAACCAACTGGAGGTTCCGTCAAAAACGACATACTTGCCGTCAATGATTCCAGGACTGGAGAATGGTGTCGCATAGTAGAGGTTTTTAAAGAATCCTGTAGGTCCTTGCGATCCCTGAGGATTCCGCTTATTACTTACGATACCACTCAGATTCATGGAGAGCATCGTAGAAGAAGTTACATCCAAGTCTAGATTAGCACGATAGTTAAAACGCTGATAACTGTAGTTATTATCATAAGGTTGAGTCAACTTATTAAACATACCATCTTGGGTAAAAGCTCCTACAGAAATAAAATAACGGGCTGATTTCGTACCTCCGGAAATATTCATATTATGCTGCGTCTGCAGTGTTGACTTATCCAAAACTAAGTCAATCCAGTTTAAGTCCGGATAAAGGACAGGATTACTGTGTGTCTTGAAAGCTTCTATGACAGCATCTGAGAAAACGGGGACAAAAGTAGGATTAGTTTCAGTCGGCGTAAAATCATATTGATCCCGTAGATTCCGGAATGTAGCATACTCATAGGAGTTTGCCAATTTCAAAGGCTTTGAAGGGGCTACAACACTCCAGTTAGTGGAAAAAGATATCTTAGCCTTTCCTTCTTTACCTCTTTTGGTCGTTACCAAGATAACACCGTTAGCACCTCTCACACCATAGACAGCTGTAGCTGATGCATCTTTCAAAACTGTTATGCTCTCGATTTCATTAGGATCAAGATCATTGAATGAACGCTCCACACCATCTACCTGCAACAAAGGAGCCTGGCCAGATGAATTGAATGTACCTTTACCGCGAATATATATGGTGGCAGCATCTGATCCCGGTTCTCCACTTACTTGGACGGAACTAAGTCCTGTAACGGCACCAGCCAGCATATTGCTGATAGAACCTGTAGGGGTTTCCGTCAAAGCTTCCCCGCTTACACTAGATACTGCGCCTGTAACGGTAACCTTTTTCTGTACACCATAACCGACCACTTGCACTTCTTGGATCTGATTGACATCAGAGGCCAAGACAATGTGCATTTTCCCGGTTTTTGCAATAAAGGTTTTAGGTTTAAAACCAACATACGAGACTTTTAGTTTCGCACCTGGTTTAGCTGAAATCCGGAAATTGCCATCCAAATCGGTTACAGCACTTGCTTTACCCCCGATAGAAACTGTGGCACCGATAACCGGATCGCCATGATCATCGACCACCGTACCTGTAATCTGATTTTGCGCTTGCGCATATACCTTATCATTATTCACGAATAACATAAGGAAAGCAAAGCAAGCAATCAGAACAGGAAAATAGAAATTGATTCTACTTCTTGAATTCATAGACTTACTGTTTTATTATTGATCAAATTGTTATTAGATTCAGTTTCTGAAGTATTCTACTAATTATTTATGCAATAGAAAAGGTTAAAATTGTTTTAGTTGATTTGAGATCATTTCTTTATTTCAGAAATTCCTCAGAATATTTAATTGATTTTGAATTAACATTTAGAAAGTATTTTAAGTATTTGCTCACATACGTGTGCAGCCTACGATAGATTCATCGTACATATTTTAATGGTTAATTGTAGCATATACATTATCTTAATAATACACAGAAATATTTATTTCATCTATAATACTCCCCAATTTTAGTACAGGTGCTAAAGTTAAAGAATATTGTTTATCTTTGCACTAAGTAAGAAAGGAACAGAAATGGGAAGAAGAAGTAAGTTTGAACCAAGTTTTAAGGCAAAGGTAG
>NZ_JAMXLY010000018.1 GCF_024054555.1 Segatella cerevisiae
CATGCCCTTCGGTAGGAACATGGATAGAATGGATTTATAGTCTGTTGTCTTTTTGCTTTCCATGCTACAAAGATAAAAAATTATCAATAGACTCTTATGTTAAATCCCCAAGATTATGGACTGACCCGAGGAGAGCCACCAAAATTTTAATCTAATACTATAAAAACACATTGGCAAATTTATGGATTTAGTTTTGTTCTTGCAAGTTATTCCATGAATTTTTTAGATAATTTGTAATTGGCTTAATGGCTTTTTCATTCTCATAAGTTGTCTTTATAGTTTGTCTGTGGTGGTCCCCCTTTCCTCATATGAAAGAAAGAGACACATTCCATCTATGCACCTTTGATTTTTAGCGGCCAAAGGTCTCATGAGACAAGGGGAAAGAATGGAGAAACAGTCCTTACTTCAGAGTTTCAGACGATAGGCAGACTGATGCCGTTGACTTTCTGATAGAGGTCCAGAGCATAGACATCAGTCATTCCGCTGATAAAATCCAGAACGGCCATGATGCGTTTCTCCTTTTCCGGGCTGTTGATGTCATATTGACTGCTTACCCTTCGGATCAGTTGTCGGGAATAGAACTTGTCCGGATGGACAGCTGCTCCGATGAAGATGCGCATGAGCGTCTCCATGATCTTATATCCCGAAAGTTCGATATCCAGTACCGGTTTACTGTTGTAAATCTTCTCGTATGAAATCTTCTGGCAATGCTGATACGCCGCTTTCTGTTGCTCAGGAATATGTCCGATCAAACTGCCTTGGAAGGTGCCGGCGAGCAACTCCTCCTCATGTTTGACGAAGATATCCACGCAGGCTTTTTCCAAAACACCTATGACACAAGCCCGCATATAGACCACCTGTTCATTTTCATCCGTTATTCCTTCGTCTTGAATTCTGCGGAGGATGGACTCCCGACGTTCCTCTTTAAAGAAGTTCAGCAGCAAGTCGCGTGTCTCTTCATAGGAAAGGATCTTGAGTTTGTGAGAATCTTCGATGTCCATGATCTCATAGCAGATATCATCGGCAGCCTCGACGAGGTAGACGAGCGGATGCCGCGCATAGCGGAGAGGCTTTCCGGGAGATGACAGACAACTGATACCCAGTTCTTCCGCAACCTTCTGATAGGTCTCCTTTTCAA
Organism: Segatella cerevisiae; assembly: GCF_024054555.1. GTDB lineage: Bacteria > Bacteroidota > Bacteroidia > Bacteroidales > Bacteroidaceae > Prevotella > Prevotella cerevisiae. The sequence continues at coordinate 1,139 of NZ_JAMXLY010000018.1, forward strand.
AAGTGAAAAATCCGAATTTGCCGTGTTCACCTGCGAGAGAACTCTCGTAAGGGTATTTGACCATACTGGCAAGCATGGAATAAGTCATGTCAAAGCCGCCTGCACGCCGTCCTATAAATTGATGAGTGAGGAGTCTGAAAGCATTGGCATTCCCTTCGAAATGAGTGATGTCCGACCAAAAAGCAGGAGAGAGCTCAGATTGCAGTTCTTTTCCTTCATTTTCCGTGAAGAAAGTTTGGATGGCTTTCTCTCCGGAGTGCCCGAACGGAGGGTTCCCCATGTCATGTGAGAGGCACGCTGCTGAAATGATAGTCCCTATTTCCTCGAAAAGAGTGCCAGCCAGTTCGGGGTGTCGGATTTTCAATTGGTGGCACACGTCATTGCCCAGCGATTGTCCGAGGCTGGATACTTCCAGACTGTGTGTCAATCGGTTGTGCACGAATACAGAGCCAGGCAGAGGAAAAACCTGTGTCTTGTTCTGCAGTCTCCTGAAAGGAGCCGAATAGATGAGACGGTCATAGTCCCGTTTGAATTCAGACCGGTCGTCATGCCGCTCAGCGTGTTTGTGCTCCTGTCCAAGTCGCTTATTGGAAATCAATTGTGTCCACTCCATACTGCAAAAGTAATGCAAAAAATCGATAAAAGTTGGCTTTTTCATCTGAAAGATGCAGTTATGTGAATGGAATTCTGTATTTTTGCAATTAAAATGGACTTTAAAAAGGTATGATAGATATTAAAGTCGTCAACAAAGGGCATCAGCAGTTGCCTCAATATGCCACCCTGCAAAGTGCAGGTATGGACTTGCGTGCGGATATCGAAGAACCTGTGGTCCTGCACCCCCTAGACCGCAGACTGATTCCCACCGGCCTTTTCATAGCCCTTCCTGCAGGTTTCGAAGCTCAGATTCGTCCGAGGTCAGGACTCGCCTTGAAGTATGGAGTCACTGTGTTGAACAGTCCCGGAACTGTAGATGCTGATTATCGAGGCGAGTTGAAAGTTTTGCTGGTCAATTTCTCTCAGGAAGATTTTGTCATACATGGAGGAGAGCGCATCGCGCAGATGGTCATTGCCCGTCATGAGCAAGCCCGTCTCACTGAGGTGCAGGATCTGGATCAGACGGAAAGAGGAGCAGGCGGCTATGGTCATACCGGTATACGATGAGAATTTAATCAACAGGGTAGTTTGAACATGAAACATTTTTTTTTCATAATAGTTGTCGTTGCCTCGTTCGTGGCGGGAGGTACATTACAGGCTTCTCCTCGTCAGAGCAGACAACCGGAGAAACGCCCTGATTCCGTATCAGTCCTTTCGCGGGACAACCAACTCCGATTTGAGTATTTCTATATAGAAGCATCCCGACAACAGTCAGCGGGACATTATGATGCCGCCTTTGACCTTTTGCAGCATGCTTTGACGGTTCACCCTCATGCACCGGAAGTTTATTTCGGATTGTCTTCTTACTATTCAGCCATGAAAAACGATTCGTTGGGATTGGTCTGTCTGCAAAGGGCGGCAACTCTGAATCCTAAAAATTCGATTTATCAGGAACGGCTGGGCGAATATTACATCAACTTGCAGAATTATGACAAGGCCATTCTGACCTATGAAAATCTTTGGGCGTCTAACCATGACAATACGGACGCCCTGGATGTTCTGTTCAAACTCTATCAGCAGCAGAAGAACTATAAGAAAATGCTGGATGTCCTCAATCGTCTCGAACTAGAGGAAGGGACTTCCGAGCGGCTGACTCTGACCAAGATGAGTGTGTATGAGCAGATGGATGACAAGACACAGGCTTACCGGGAGTTGAAATCACTCGTGACCCATCATCCCAATGACGTGAACTACAAGAATATGCTGGGCAACTGGCTCATGCAGAACAACCGCAATAAAGAGGCTTATGATCTCTTTACGGAAGTTTTGAAGGATGAGCCCAATAACAATGTCGCCCAGACTTCCCTGTATGACTACTATAATGCGACCCACCAGGAAGCACAGGCACAAGTCTACCTCAACCGACTGCTTCTGAGCAAGGACACCCCCTCGGATACGAAGAGTCTGCTGATGCGGGCTTTTATCCAGAAGAATGAGCAGAGCGGAGGAGATTCCACTAAGGTCTTGGCTTTGATGGACAGTATTCTTGCCACTCCCCAGGAGGATGCGACCATAGCGCAGTTGAAAGCTGCTTATATGAGTATTAAGAAAATGCCCGAAGACCAAGTTGCCAAAGCCTTTATGAAAGTTTTGGAGTTGTCCCCTGATGATGCATCTGCACGTCTGCAGGTGATCCAGTATCTTTGGGACAAGCAAGACTTTGACGGTGTCATTAAACTTTGCAAAGCTGCAAGGGAATACAATCCTGATGAGATGGCCTTTTATTATTACGGCGGTATGGCGCATTACCAGAAGAAAGAGAATGATGCTGCACTGGATGATTTCCGCCATGGCGTTTCACAGATCAATTCCCAAAGCAACCCGGCTATGGTTTCCGATTTCTATGCCATCATGGGAGACATCCTCAATGATAAAGGCCTTTACAAAGAGGCCTATACAGCTTATGACAGTTGTCTGCAATGGAAACCTGACAATATTGTCTGCCTGAATAATTATGCCTATTATCTGAGTCTTCAGAATACGAATTTGAAGAAAGCAGAGGAAATGAGTTATAAGACCGTCAAGGCAGAGCCTAAAAATTCGACTTACCTGGATACTTATGCCTATATTCTGTTCCTTGAGAAACGCTATGCAGAGGCTAAAATATATATCGATCAGGCCATGGCAAATATGGATTCCACGTCTTCCAGTGAGGTGATCCCTGAGCATGCGGGAGATATTTATGCTTTGTCGGGAGATACAGAAAAGGCGGTAGTTCTCTGGAAACAGTCGCTGAAGATGGGGAACAAGAGCAAGGCCCTTTTGAAAAAGATAAGGTTAAGAAAATATATAAAATCTACAGATGAAAAAAGCAATATTCATTAATGTTCTCGCCATCACGGTGCTGATGTCCGTCCCTTCTTTCGTGAGTGGTCGGACACGGGTTGCCGGTTCTGAAAATGGAACGGGGAATACTGAAAAGGCAGCGCTTCGGGTGGATCAGAATTCTGATCCGACTTTAGCCATCAAGAAATTGACGTTTGTACAGAAGGTTTCTGATAATCGGGTTTATGCCACCAATATCGTGGGGCATATTTCCTTTACCATCCAGTCTGATGATAAGAATATCACCGTACCGGGATACCTGCGCATGCGTAAAGACCAGGTGATCAGACTCCAACTGTGCGTTCCTCTTGTGGGGACGGAGATAGTCCGAATAGATTTCTATCCGGGTTCTGTCTTGATGATAGACCGTTATCATAAGGAATATGTAAAGGCAGGCTACAGTCAGGTACCTTTCCTGGAGAAACAAGGCATTACCTTCTATTCTCTTCAGGCACTGTTCTGGAATCAACTCCTGCTGCCGGGAAACAAAAGCGTGTCTGAATCCGATCTGAAGAAGTTTGATGTCAATCTTGACGGAACTTCGCAGAATCTCCCGGTAACCTATAAGAACGGGAAGATGCTCTACCAATGGCAGGCTGACCGGACAACAGGGAGAATCAACGAACTGGACATCGACTATGCCGGCGGCAAAGACGCCAAGACCAGTCTGGCCGTCAAATACAGCAATTTCCAAAGTGTCGGCGTGAAAACTTTCCCGGCAACACAGAACTATACCATCAATACGAATGCCACACAGAAGGCTCAGAACATCAAGATGAACATCGTAATGGATCAGGTGACCACGGATAGCAATTGGGATGTCAAAACCCAGGTGTCAGACAAGTACAAGCAGGTCACTCCGGAAATGGTCTTGGGTAAGATTATGAGTTTTTAGCGCATCAGCCTTCAATCCAATGATAAATCTGAATTTGAATAAATGATCGTGTTGTAATGAGAAGATTACTGTTGATATTATTCGCCTTATCTCTACCTTTGTATCCTTTTGCCCAAAACAGGCATCAGAAGACAAAGGCAAAAACAACAGTTACCACAAAGAAAAGTTCGTCTCGTCGGAATGTGGCAAGGCCTAATACAAAGCGGAAAAGTACTTGGAGGCGCAAGGCAGTTGTCTCGAATGCCTCCATACGTAATCTCCAGGGGCAACGGGCTGCCATCCAAAAGAAACTCCGCCAACAGGAAGCAGCGCTTCAGGCTAACCAGAATGCGGTGCATAAACGGCTGCAGGATCTGCTGGTCATCAATAGTGAGATCGATCAAAGTCAACAGAAAATCACTGGTATCCAAAAAGATATCACTCATATCAACGGAAATATAGGCATCCTGAAAGGACAACTGAGGACGCTCGAACAGCAACTTCAGGATCGTAAGGCTAAATATATCAAGAGTATGCGCTATATGTCAAGGCACCATAGCGTAGAAGACAAACTGATGTTCATCTTCAGCGCCAAGAATTTTGCCCAGATGTATCGGCGCCTGCAGTTTATCCGCCAATATTCTGCCTATCAGAAGGCTCAAGGCAAGATTGTGGAGGCCAAACAACTTGAGGTCAATCAAAAGCACCATCAACTGTTGAAGGTGAAAGGCCACAAGAATGTCTTGTTGGGCAAAGGACAGGCTGAGAAAATGAATCTGCAGGTCAAACACGGACAACAGCAAAAGGTCGTCCAGAGTTTACAAAGTCAACAGAAAACCATTCAGGTTATCATTGCTCAACAGCATAAGAAAGATGCGGTCTTGAATGCACAGATCGACCGTCTCGTCGCACAGGAAGTGGCCCGTGAGCGAGCTGCTGCCGCTGCTGAAGCGCGGAAGAAAGCTGCCGCTGCTGCGGCTGCCAAGAAGAGAGCACAACTGTTGGCCAAGAAGAGAGCCGCTGCCGCTGCTGCCGCACGTGAGAATGCGAAGAGAGTGGCAGAAGCAAGGGCCCGTGAGGCACAGTTGAGGGCTCAAGCCGCTGAAGCTGCCCGTGCTGCCGCCGCCGCGAGGAAGAAAGCAGAACAAGAGGCCGAACAGGCTGCGTCTGCCCGTGCTGCCAATGAGGCCAAGCAAGCTCAGGCTGCCGCTAACGCCCGTCAAGCTGCCGCTGATCAGGCTGCCCGTGAAGCTGAGGCTGCCCGTGAGGCCGCCGAGAGAAAGGAGCAGACCGATGCTGCCAGAAGCCGGAAAGAGATTGCCGTGGCTCAGCAGCAGAATAGGGATGCAGACAATCTGACAACTGTGGACCGGATGATGAGCAATGGGTTTGAGGCGAACAGAGGCAGACTGCCGATGCCGATAACTGGAAATTACCGTATCGTCAGCCATTTCGGACAGTATAATGTCGCCGGATTGAAGGGCGTCACCTTGGACAATAAAGGTATAAATATCTTAGGTGGTGCAGGGGCCATGGCCCGTTCGATCTATGACGGCGTGGTGAGTTATGTCTTCGGTTATAGTGGTTCAATGGTTGTGATGGTTCGTCACGGAGCTTATATCTCCGTATATTGTAATTTGAAGTCCGTTTCTGTTCATAAGGGACAGAGAGTGCAGACGCGCCAAGCATTGGGAGTTGTCGGCACAGATCATATCCTCCAGTTCCAGTTGCGTAAGGAAACGGCGAAACTTAATCCTGAGGTTTGGCTGGGAAGGTAATGCTGGATCAGCGACAGAACCTCGCTTGGAACTGAAATAAAACGGCATGAATCAGATGATAGCGGCATTTCTGTTTTGATGGATGAATCAATCGGACAGAATATGCCGCTATATATTTCTAGAATAGTTCTTGATGTCGATGCTTTTGCAGATGGCTTTCTAAATGAATGACTGTAAAGGCGTAAAAATGTTAACGCGTGTTTTTGTAAGGCTTTCGAAATAAAGTCTTATTTCCCAAGTGAGTATTTATCTCCTTTTTTCTATTGGACTGCCGGTATTGTCATTACTCCTGTCAATGTCGGGGCAGTTGTCCTGACCTCTGTCTATCGCTGATTTGATCCGATCAAAAACAGCTCTTGGCTGTCTCGAGAAACAAGCGGGCATAGTTTCGAGAAAGAGAGACCGCTGTTTCGAGAAAGTTGGCGTCAAGTTTCTCGAAACAGCCAATCCCCCTTCCAATAGCTTTGTTACGTCAGAATTCAGTTTGATCCAACAATTTGATATAGGTGGTGATGGCTGCGGAGATTTCATCGAGCGTGATGAACTCATCAGCAGAATGACTTCTTGAAGATTCCCCCGGCCCGAGTTTGAAAGACGGGAAGTTCATCAGAGCTTGGTCACTGAGGGTAGGCGATCCAAAAGGTTTCATTCCCAACGCAATACATCTTTTGATTATCGGGTGGCTGGGATCTATCCTGGAAGATTTCAGACGGAAGGAATGGGCTTTGCATTCACTTTTGAGATGCTGTTGGATGAAATGAAAGACCTCCTCGTTGTCATAAAATTCATTCGTCCTGACATCCACAAGCGCAGTGCAGAGGTCGGGGATAATGTTGTGCTGCGTACCGGCATGGAGCACCGTGACGGTCATCTTGGTAGGACCGAGGAAAGGGCTGACTTTCTGAAACCGGTAGTCGCGCAGCCATACCAGGTCATCCAGAATTTTATAAATGGCATTGATACCTTCATTTCGGGCTGCATGTCCGCTCTTCCCATGTGCGATGACGTCGAGGACCATCAGGCCTTTCTCTGCAATGGCAGGTTGCATGCCGGTAGGTTCGCCTACGACGGCCAAGTCTATTTTCGGGAGTAGCGGGAGTACGCGGCTGATACCGTTTTTGCCGGAGATTTCTTCTTCAGCAGAAGCGAGATAGATCAGATTGTATTTTTGAGGTTTGGCATTCAGAAAGCGGAATACCTGCAATAAGGACATCAGTCCGCCTCCACAGTCATTAGCCCCGAGACCATAGAGTTTGTTCCCTTCGAGAGTAGGTGTAAAAGGCGATTTGGTCCATGAGTCGACGGGCTTGACCGTGTCTATATGGGCATTGAGAAGGAGCGTGGGGAGTTGATCATCCCAATTCTGTCCGCACACCCAAATGTCATTTGCTTCCCGATGGGGAGAATAGCCGTATTCTTTCAGCGCATTTTCGATGATGTCGGCAGCTTTGTCCTCTTTTCCGCTGACAGAAGGTGTGGCGATAAGTTTTTTCAGAAGTCCGATGGCTTCGGTCGTATAATCCTTATTAGTATCCATAATTTTGTTGATCATTTTCAAATGATAGACCTCCGTAGAATTTGTCTATGTTTTTCTTTTATTGGAGTCTGTATGGACTTTGTCCGGTGACGGCTTCTGTCCCCAGATTTACCGTTTCCGGAGGATTCTTGTCTACAGGGGTATCTTGCACCAGACCCTTCATTCTGCAAAGTTAAGAAAAAGAATGATACAGACCTTGCCAATTGTGAAGAATTCGGAAAAAAGAACTGTTTTATTTTGTGTTCTTGACGATTTCCTTTATCTTTGCATACATTAAGAATAGTTGTATATGCAAACAAGATGTCATCTTTCGGTGCTGATTCATGAACAAGCCAAGAAGTACGGGAACAAACCAGCTTTGGTTTTCCGTAATTTTGGAAGTCTGAAATGGAAATCTGTTTCTTGGAATCAGTTTTCCCTTAGAGTAAAGCAGGTCAGCAATGCATTGTTGAATATAGGTGCGAAACCTCAGGAGAACATTGCCGTGTTCTCCCAGAACTGCGTCCAGTATCTCTATACCAATTTCGGCGCCTATGGTGTTCGTCTGATTACGATACCTTTCTACGCTACGAGCAGTGAGCAGCAGATCCAGTATATGATCAATGATGCTCAGGTCCGCTTCATCTTTGTCGGAGAACAGGAGCAGTACAATAAGGCACATCGCATCTTCGCCCTCTGCCCGTCTTTGGAGCGTATCATCATCTATGACCGCAGCGTGAGAATTTCCACGCATGACCCCAATGCTCTCTATTTTGATGATTTTATCAAACTCGGAGCGAATCTCCCTCGCCAGTCGGAAGTGGAGGCGCTTTGGACTCAGGCCAGTATGGATGATGTCTGCGACATTCTCTATACGAGTGGGACGACGGGTGACAGCAAAGGCGTGATCCTTACCTACAGTCAGTATGATGCAGCCTTCAAGGCTAACAATATCTGTGTACCGGTCAGGGAGAAAGACAGGGTGATCGATTTCCTGCCCTTTACGCATATCTTCGAACGCGGATGGGCCTATCTGTGTCTGACGGAAGGTGCCTGTATGATAGTCAATACTTACCCGAAAGAGGTTCAGGAATCGATGAAAGAGACGCATCCTACATGTATGTGCTCCGTGCCTCGCTTTTGGGAAAAGGTCTATATCGCTGTAAAGGACAAGATCGACCGTTCCTCTGCTCTCCAGAGAAAACTCTTCCGTCATGCCTTGGCAGTAGGGCATAAGCGGAATGTCTCCTGTAAGGGAAGAGGGAAGCATGTGCCTATCGCCCTGGAATTGCAATACCAGTTTTTTGACCGTACCGTCCTGAGTCTGGTCCGTAAGCAGATCGGTTTGGTTCATCCGAATATCTTTCCTACGGCAGGAGCCTATGTGTCTCCGGAAGTGGAGAGTTTCGTTCATTCCGTCGGCATTGATATGATAGTAGGCTATGGCTTGACAGAGAGTCTGGCTACCGTTTCCTGCGATTATAAAGACCAACCTTTCACCATCGGGTCTGTAGGGCGTCCTATCCAGGGCATCCAGATCAAGATTGGCGCAAATAACGAGATCCTGCTCAAAGGACCGACGATCACCCGGGGCTATTATCGGCGCGACAACATCAATGCCGTAGCATTCGATAAAGACGGTTTCTTCCATACAGGAGATGCCGGGTATCTGAAAGACGGTGAACTCTATCTTCAGGAGCGTATCAAGGATCTGTTCAAGACCAGTAATGGCAAATACATTGCGCCACAACAGATAGAAGCATTGTTGATGGTGGATAAGTTCATTGATCAGGCTGCCGTTATAGCCGATCAGGAGAAGTTTGTCACTGCCCTGATCGTGCCTGAATTCCGGATAGCCGAAGAATGGGCGCGCAACCATAAGATACAGTTTGGCTCCAGGGAAGACCTGTGTGCCAATAAGCGCTTTAATGAAATGATGATGGACCGGATATCGACGCTTCAGCAGACGCTGGCACCTTATCAGCAGATCAAGCGTTTTACGCTTCTGCCGCACCATTTCTCAGAAGAGTCAGGAGAACTGACCAGTACGCTGAAGATGAAGCGGTCGGTGATTGTCAGGAATCACAAGGCTCTGATAGACAAGATGTACGAAGAATGAATTCTCCGCACGCGGACGTTTCAGGAAGTGTGCCGGGAAAATATATTAGGAAAAGGATTTGAGGAAAACTAAATGATAACAGCTGATCAACTGAAAGATGTGCAGGAGCGCACGGAAGCGCTTCATCGCTATCTGAATATAGACCAAAAGAAAGTACAGTACGAAGAGGAGCAGTTGAGGACACAGGCTCCGGATTTCTGGGAAGATCCCAAGCGTGCCCAGGCTCAGATGATTAAAGTCAAGACCATAGAAAAATGGTTGAAAGACTATAAGGAAGTTTGCCAGGATGCTGAGGAATTGAAACTCGCCTATGACTTCTATAAGGAGGAGATGGTGACAGAGGAAGAGGTAGACGCAGATTATGCCAAGGCCATCAAGGCGATAGAAGCTTTGGAACTGAAAAACATGCTGCGCCAGAAAGAGGATCCGATGAGCGCTGTCATGAAGATCAATTCCGGTGCAGGCGGGACCGAAAGTCAGGATTGGGCTTCCATGCTGATGCGGATGTATATGCGTTGGAGTGAAGCTCATGGCTATAAGGTGAAAGTCGCCAATATTCTCGATGGTGATGAAGCCGGCATCAAGAGTGTAGAGATGACGATCGAGGGCGAATATGCTTATGGCTATCTGAAGAGCGAGAACGGCGTGCACCGTCTGGTCCGTGTCTCGCCATATAATGCCCAGGGCAAGCGGATGACGAGTTTTGCGTCAGTTTTCGTCTCTCCTTTGGTGGATGATACCATCGAAGTCTTTGTCGATCCGGCCCGTGTTTCGTGGGATACTTTCCGTTCCAGTGGTGCAGGCGGTCAGAATGTCAACAAGGTGGAATCGGGTGTCCGGTTGAGATACCAGTATGAAGACCCTGATACAGGCGAAAAGGAAGAGATTCTGATAGAAAATACGGAGACACGAGACCAACCCAAGAACCGTGCCAAGGCTATGCTGCTCTTGAAAAGCCAGTTGTACGACCGTGCCATGAAGAAGCGGATGGCTGCCAAGGCAAAGATCGAAGCCGGGAAAAAGAAAATCGAATGGGGGAGTCAGATCCGCAGTTACGTCTTTGACGACCGCCGGGTAAAAGACCACCGTACAGGTTTTCAGACCTCTGATGTCGATGCGGTCATGGACGGGCACATTGACGGTTTTATCAAGGCTTACCTGATGGAATTCCATACGACGGACGAAGATCAATGAGAATGATTATTCACCTAAATAAGATAAGACTATGAGTACAAACAAAGCATTACGGAAAGCCAAGCATGAAGCTTATGAGAAGAAAGAAGAAGGTAAAGGTAAGATGATCGTGTACATTATCTTCGGTGCTTTGATCATTTTAGCGATTATTTTTATGATTCTCATTTTTGTAAACAACTGATGAGTGGACTTGAGATAGAACGGAAATTTCTGGTCAAAAAGGGTGATGCCTTCAAGCGCGAAGCCCGGTCCAGTACCCATATCAGACAGGGATATATTCCTTGTGAGGGAGCTACTGTGCGTGTGCGTATACGGGATGAGAAAGCTTACCTGACCATTAAGGGCAAGTCTGTAGACCACGGCATGACGCGGTATGAGTTTGAGAAGGAAATCACCCTTGATGAGGCTGAGCACCTGATGGCTTTTTGCAAAGGTGGAATCATTGACAAGCGGCGTTTCCTGGTCCCGAGCGGAAACCATACCTTTGAAGTGGATGAGTTCTATGGCGCTAATCAGGGACTCGTCATGGCAGAGGTTGAACTGTCCTCTGAAGATGAACCTTATACCAAGTTGGATTTTATCGGTAAAGAGGTGACCGGTGACGGCCGTTTTTACAACTCCCACATGTTGGAGCACCCTTTTAGCGAATGGAAAGACACGATCCCTGCTGAATTTCTTCATTAGCTTGTCCGGCTTCTTGTTCTTGCCGGACAAGGACTTACTATGCTCGTTTTTACCGCCCTTTATCCTGTCGGATACCGATCCGATAGGACGCATAACCGTTGTTTTTAACTTTTGTCTCCGGGATTTTATGATCACCTGAAAGAAGATTGTAACATGATTGTAACGTGTACTTAAACTTCTTGTAATATGATTGTCATACTTTTGTCACGCAAAAAAGAGCAATGGTTTTATGAATATGATTTATTTGTGCATCCTGATCTTTCTGCTCTGTCTGGCAGTATTTGATCTTCTCGCAGGTGTGAGCAATGATGCTGTGAATTTCCTTCAACCGGCCGTGGGAGCACGAGTCGCAAAGTACCGCACCATTCTTTTCACCGCTTCCATAGGCGTCATTCTCGGAGCCTTTATGTCTTCTGGAATGATGGATGTTGCCAGACATGGGGTAATGATGCCGGATCACTACTCTTTTGACGAGGTCATGACGATCTTTCTTGCCATGATGGTTACCGATGTCATGGTCCTGACGGTTTTCAACACCTTGGGCTTTCCTACCTCTACGACAGTGTCGATGGTATTCGAACTCTTGGGAGGAACTTTTGCGTTGGCAACTGTGAAAATGGCGGATAACAGTTTTCTGTCCTATGGTGTCTTGCTCAATTCCAGTAAGGCTTTGAGTATGATCATCGCCATTTTCCTGTCTGTCGCCATCGCTTTTGTCTTCGGTGCTGTCGTGATGTGGATCACGCGAGTCTTCTTTACGTTCAGTTACAAGAAGAACCTGAAATACTTGATTGCTATTTTCGGCGGTGTCGCTTTTACGGTCCTGACCTACTTTATCTTTATGAAAGGGGTGGGGACGAGTTCTTATATCTCTGAGGCCACACGGGATTATATTGACAAGAATATCAGTTTGCTCTTGGTCTATACCTTTATCGTCTCGACGGTTGTCATGGAAATCCTCCATATCCTGCATGTGAATATCTTCAAGTTTATCGTGTTGATGGGGACTTTTGCACTGGCAATGGCCTATGCCAAGAATGACCTTGTCAGTTTGATAGGTGTCCCTCTTGCAGGTCTCAGTTCCTATCAGGACTTCATGGCCAATGCGCATGGGGTAGCACCTACTGCCTTTACGATGCGCTCACTGATGTCGAGTGCCGATACGCCTCCCGTTTACCTTTTGATTGCCGGTCTGATCATGATCGTTGCGTTGGCCACTTCCAAGAAGGCACAGCACGTGATCAAGACTTCCGTAGACTTGTCCCGTCAGGATGAAGGTGACGAGATGTTCGGGAGTTCGCGGGCAGCACGTGCACTCGTCCGCTTTGCTCAGAATACTGATGCCTTTTTCCGGAGAGTACTTCCGGAGAAGTTCCTTCACTGGATAGATACCCGATTCGATAAGAATGATGTCATCCTTGCTGATGACAAGGCAGCCTTCGACTTGGTGCGCGCTTCCATCAACCTGGTCCTGAGTGCGATGCTGATCACCATCAGTACGAATCATAAACTGCCACTGTCTACAACCTATGTCACTTTTATGGTTGCCATGGGTACTTCTCTTGCTGATCGGGCATGGAGCCGTGAGAGTGCGGTCTTCCGTGTGACTGGTGTGCTGAGTGTCATTGGAGGCTGGTTCATTACTGCCGGCGTGGCTTTCATCGTCGCCGGTCTCGTCTGCCTGCTGATGCATTTCGGAGGATTCCCCGTCAAACTGCTTTTCATGGTGCTCGTTGTTGTCTTGTTGATTCATTCCAATCGTAGGTTTGCCAAGAAGGAAAAGAAAGAAGAAGAGGAAGAAGATACATTCCAGTTGATGATGCGCACCCGTGACCCTGAACTGGTCTGGGACATCCTGAGGAAGTATGTCGGCAGGACTCAGAGTTATGAGAACCGTTTTGCCCTGAAAGAGTATAACCAGATCCTCAGCGGACTTGCACATCAGGATGTGAAAGCCCTCCGGCATGCCGATAAGGAGTTGAAGAACGAGCAGCATAACCTGAAGAAGTACAGGCGCCAGGAAATGCTGGGTCTGAAGAAAAGTCCTTTGAATATAGCTATTGAGCGAAACACCTGGTTCCACTTGGGAGCCAATGCCAATCAGCAGTTTCTCTATAGTCTGCGTCGTATGCTGGACCCGATCAAAGAGCATGTGGACAACAGTTTCAGTCCTTTGCCTGAAGCCTATGTCCAGGAGTTCCAACCGATGCAGAAGCGTATCAATGACTTGATGAAAAATACGGAAGCGGAAATTTCCGGCGACCACTATGAAAATTACCGGGAGATTCTGGCCGAGGCTGATGAATGTAAGGATGAGTTGTCTATCCTTCGCAAGAAGCATCTCAACCGTATACAAGAAGGGGATAACAGTCAGATGCAGATCAACCTGCTCTACCTCAATCTCTTGCAAGAAAGTCAGGAATTCCTGAGTGTGATGCGGCATCAACTGCGCGCAGCGAAGAAGTTCATGGAAAACTGAACCAGCGGTTGACCGGTTTTCTGTTATGCTTTGATCGTGAAATCAAACCGAAGGCCGCCTTCCGGATTGTTCTTGACCCGGATGGAGCCTCCATGGAGGAGGACGGCGTTCTTGACAATGGCCAGTCCCAATCCTGTTCCTCCCATCTTCCTGCTGCGGCCTTTGTCTACTCTGTAGAAGCGTTCAAATAATCTGGCAAGATGCTCTACAGGCACGCCGACACCATTGTCCTTGAATATGAAATGCCACTTGTTCTCTTGCTGTTCCCCTTTGACGATGATCGTCGTGTTCTCACCGGCATAAGATATGGCATTGTCTGTGAGGTTACGGAAGATACTATAGAGCAGGGAGCGGTTGCCTTTTACCGTAATATGGTCCGGGAGTTTGTCGTCAAAGGTCATCTTGTGCTTCTCCAGAGACAAGGCTGTTTCTTTCTGAATATCCTTGACCATCTGAGAGATGTCCACGGATTCAAAATCGAACATCTCGGATGAAGCGTCGTCCAGGCGGTTCAAGGTCGAGATGTCATGCAGCAAACTAGTCAGGCGCTGGCTCTGGGCATAGCAACGGGTCAAAAACTGTTCCTTCGTGGGTTCATCGATCTTCGGGTTGTCCAGGATCGTCTCCAGATAACCTTGGATGCTTGCTACCGGTGTTTTCAGCTCATGGGCGACATTTTGCGTCAATTGGCGCTTCAAGATATCTTGTTCCCGACGCGTGCTTCTCAGGTTCTTGTACATCTTGATGATTCGTTCCGCTATTTCACCCAGTTCGTCGTCAGGGAAGGCCGCCAAGTCTTCCACGTCCAGGCTCTCATTATGTTCAGCCCGATAAGCGAAGGTCCTCAGTTTGTCCACATTTGCATTCAGTCGGCTCATGAAGCGATAGAGGAAAGTCGTCAGGATGATGAGGATGACCAGTGCAAACCAGAGATAGAGTCGGTTGGTACGGAGTGTTTTGGCCAGGTCGTTATTGTGAGGAAGAGCACTGCGGATAATCAGATGCTCACTTGGAAAATAGGTGGCGGAATAGAAATACTCGTGATTGAGGGTCTTGCTTTCCCTTTCTACAGTTGAACTGGAACCGGTTGCCAATGCCTGACGGACTTCAGGTCTATTGGAATGGTTGCTCATATTCCTGTAGTTCTTATGCACATTGTCGAACAAGACCTTTCCTTTGTCCGTAATCAGAGTGACCCTGAGGTCTTTGATAGAGTGGGAACGGACGTAGGCTGACAGATCCTTTTCAGAGAGATTGCCGATATATTGCAGGGCATCATTCATGCGGGCATTGTAATCCTGCAATCTTTGGTTCAGATAGGCTATTTTATATTGTTTTTCACGTATCTGCTGAAAGGTAATAAAGGTCGCTACAAAAGTGAGGAAAATAGTTAGAACGCTATAGAATAACTTTTTTCCGATTGACAATTTGAGCATAAGACAGGAGTTTTCGAATTAAGCGTTGAACGGAAAAGGCGACAGAGCGTTTGCTGTGCGCGGGAAGAGTGTGACCGGGATGCTGACAGCACGTGTCAGAATCCGAAAGAAGGTCAGTCATGAGAGAAACGGCCTGAGGGTCTCAGGCGTCGAAGTAATAGCCGAAACCTAAGCGCGTGACAATATATTTGGCATAAGGTCCGACCTTCTTCCTCAGTCGGGTGATGTTGACATCCACTGTCCTGTCGAGGACCATGACGTCTCTAGGCCAGATGCGGTTGATCAGTTCCTGACGGGAGAAAACCTTGCCTTTTTCATTCAGCAAGAGGTGCAACAACTCAAACTCTGTTTTGGTAAACGGGACATTCTGGCCTTCTATGGATACGGTCTTCTTGTCCAGGTTCATGATCAATCCCTGATAACTGAGGATCTGTGATTCCGAGGATTCTTCCTTTTCATGTGTGCGTCGAAGAACGGCCCTGATCCTGACCAGTACTTCCCGAATAGAGAAAGGTTTGGAGATATAGTCGTCAGCACCCAGATTGAAACCTGTAACTGTATCATTCTCAGCGTCCTTTGCGGTCAGGAAGATAATGGGGACGTGAGCGGTCTCAGGGTTCTCCTTCAACTTTTTTGCCATGGAGAATCCCGACATTCCTCCCATCATGACATCCAGCAGCAGGAGTTGGAAAGAAGCGATGTTCTTTTCCAAGGCTTCTTCGGCGGAATTGGCGGTTTCTACCTCATAACCCTCTGTTTCCAAATTAAACTTGAGTATTTCGCACAAGTCTTCTTCATCATCTACAACGAGTATTCTTGCTTTATTTTCATCCATCAAAATACTTATTTTTTATCTCTATGCAAAGTTACAATTATTTTTCAACACACGGGTTTGAAATCCGCTATAATTCAGTGTGTCTGTCAGGACAGTATTGGCATTTGCCTGCAAAATGCTCTTCATTAGGGCAGGTCGTGTGGGCTTGTCCTCTTTGGATCTAATTCTTGCCTTCGTTCATGATGTGGTGGAGAGCCTCGTCACTTTTGGAATTGTCATAGCTGTGTTTCATGACTTTTGCGTCAATGTAGAAGATGATCTCTTCATCCAGGTTCGTGGTATGGTCTCCGGCACGTTCCAGTTTGAGGAATACACTCTTGAAATCGAAACAGAACTGAGCCTTTTCGGGTTTGTTATGTACGTAGTCTGCCAGTATCTTTGAGACGTTCCCGTTGATCTCGTCTACGATATTGTCTTTTGCAAAGAGACTGTTGGCCAAGTCCATATCTTCGCGTACCAGCGCCTGCCGGGCTGTGTCCATCATGGACAGGACCTGTTCGACCATTTCAGTCAACCGGAGTTTTTTGAGCAATTCCGGATCCGGTGTCTCGTCTCCTTCATCTTTGATGATGAAGCGCGCGATGCCTTCGGCGAAATCTCCGATGCGCTCCAAGTCTGCGTTCATCTTCAGCATTGCCAAGGCAAACCGCAGATCAATGGCTACGGGGGTGTACAGGACGAGGAAGTCCTCTACATCACAATCTATTTTCAACTCTGAAGCATTAACTCTCTTTTCACGGATGATGACTTTCCATGCTTTCTTCTTGTCTGCGGTGGGGATAGCATCGCACGCCGTTTTCATCTGGTCGTAGACCAATGCCCACATGTCCAGGATTTCCTTGCGGATGGTCATCAACTCCTCTTCGATAAATTTTACCATAATTATTGAATTTACAAATGATTAATATGGAAAAAATCAGTTTATTTTCTTAGTCTGTATCAACCGAATCGACCGGTGATATAATTTTGTGTCGCTTCCTTAGAAGGATTCGTGAAGATTTTCTTGGTGTCGTCAAACTCGATGAGTTGGCCGAGATAGAAGAATGCGGTCTTGTCGCTGACACGTGCAGCCTGCTGCATGTTGTGGGTGACGATGATGATCGTGTACTGTTTCTTGATCTCATAGATCAGTTCTTCGATCTTCGTCGTGGATATCGGGTCTAGGGCTGAGGCCGGTTCATCCATGAGCAGGATGTCCGGATTGACAGCCATTGACCGTGCGATGCAGAGACGCTGCTGCTGCCCGCCTGACAAGGCGTAGGCAGATTGTTTCAGTTTGTCTTTGACCTCGTCCCACAGCGCTGCGCCTTTCAACGTCTGCTCGACCCTCTCCCGGATAAATTTTTCATCCTTTACGCCGTTCACGCGAAGGCCATAGGCTACATTCTCGTAGATGCTTTTCGGAAAAGGATTAGGGCGCTGGAAAACCATGCCTACATTCTTCCTCAATAAGTCGATATTGACGGATTTATCATAAATGTTATGTTCATCAATGTCAATCTCACCTTCCAGTCTGGTTCCGGGGATGAGGTCGTTCATTCGGTTGAACAGTCTGAGAAATGTGGACTTGCCACACCCTGAAGGCCCGATGAAGGCAACGACTTCATGCTCATTGACTTTCAGGCTGATATCTTTCAATGCCTGGAAAGTACCATAATAGAAATTGACATGTTTTGCTTCAATTTTATACATCTTAGTTCTTTTTTAATTTTCTCTGAAAATAAATGCGGAGGAAGTTGGCAATCAAGTTGATGATGAGGATCATCAGGATAAGTACCAGTGCTGTACCGTAAGCAATAGGCATCTGTTTGTCCATATCTGTTCCGCTGGTAGCGAGGACATACAAGTGATAGGGGAGTGCCATACATTGGTCGAAGATGCTGTGGGGGAGTTGGGGCAGGAAGTAGGCGGCGCAGGTGAACAGAATCGGGGCCGTCTCCCCTGAGATTCGTCCTAACGACAGGATCAGACCGGTCATGATATTCGGCATAGCCATAGGCAGGACGACGTGCCATATCGTTTGGAGTTTGGTGGCACCGAGTGCCCGACTGCCCTCCCTGAAACTGTCGGGGATGGCTTTGAGTGCTTCTTCAGTTGTGCGGATGACCAGTGGCAGTGCCAGTAGTCCGAGTGTCAGTGACCCGGAAAGGATGCTGTCTCCGAATCCGAAGAAATTGACGAAAAGCGCCATTCCGAACAGACCGAAGACAATGGAAGGTACGCCTGCAAGATTGTTGGTCATCATTCGGATGAACCGGATGACTTTTCCGTTTGTGGCATATTCGTTCATATAGATCCCGCTCATGATGCCTAGGGGAAAAGCGAAGATCGCTCCTCCTACCATCAGACAGAGGGTGCCGACGATGGCGGGGAGGATTCCACCACCTTTCATCCCGTCAGAAGGGAAGGTCGTGATGAAATCCCAGTTCAGGACGCCAATACCTTTCTTGATGATAAAGGCTAAGATGACGACGAGTATCAGTACGATGATGATACTGAGTAGCCTGAATATTCCGAAGGCTACATTCTGTGCCAGTTTTTTATGCTGATGTGCATTTTGTGGAAATACAAACTGATTCATATCGCGTTTATTTGTTTTTTGAAGAAATATACTCTACACTCCAGTTGACGATCATCGTCATGATAAACAGGATGATGCCGAGCAGGAAGAGGGATTGATAGTGAGGGCCGCCTGCAGGTGCCTCACCTAATTCAGCTGCGATGGTAGCAGGTATGGTCCGGAGGGGATCCGTGAGAGATGTCGGGATGACGGCTGCATTGCCTGTGACCATCAGCACGGCCATCGTCTCTCCGAATGCACGGCCGATACCCAGTACGATGGCGGATGTGATGCCTGATATGGAGTAAGGGATCACCACCTTATATATAGTCTGCCATTGCGTGGCGCCTAAGGCAAGACTGGCTTCCCGCATTTCCCGGGGACAGTTCTGCATGGCATCCTCACTCACCGATATGATGGTAGGCAATGCCATAATTGCCAGTACGATACTCCCTGCCAGTCCGCTTTCCCCTACCGGTAAGTGGAAGATGTCCTGCAGAAGGGGCACGATGACAATGAGTCCGAAGAAACCGTAGACCACTGAAGGGATGCCATTCAGGAGTTCGATGATCGGCTTGAGGAATGCCCGGATCTTCGGACTGGCGACTTCCGAAAGATAGATGGAGACAGATAGACCGAAAGGCAGGGAGAACAAGATCGCGAAGAAGGTCACCCATATCGTCCCTAATATAAGAGGTAAGAACCCGAACTGGGCTGCAGGTGTCGCTGTCGGAAACCATTGCTTCCCAAAAAGCGTTTCGGAAAACGAGATGTGATGGTCCTTCAATTGCTTGCCTTTGAAATCCTTTTGGACGAATTCCTTGGGCACGAAACCGATGAGACCGGGATAGGTCTCCACTAACTGGTTGATGCATTTCCCTGCGTTTTCATAATTCTTCCCCAGTTGCTTCTCACTGAAATAGGAGAGCATATCGTCAAACCTGAAAACTTTGATGGGGCGGTCTTTTCCGCCTAATTGCTTCCAATTGCTGATGTCTTGGTCAAATACCTTGTTGATTTGGTCGGCATTCAACTCATTGACCGGATTGGACTTGTTGACGACCAATGTATAACCGTCTTCTATTGACTTCTGGGAAAACAATCCGAAACCCTCAGAAAAAAGAAATACGATAATCAATACGATGACTATACTGGTCAGAAAACCGCTGCATGTAATAATACCACTGATTACTTTTTCAAAGAATGCTTTCATACATTTACTTGTTACTTTGAGTGCAAAAGTAGGTATGGGATGTGAATTCTGTGTAAAGAAAACGTTACGATCTTGTTACATTTCTTGTTTTTATAGGTTTTGTAACCCGAATGTAATCTGTTCGCAAAATGCTTGTAATACGGAAAGACTTATTTTGCAGAAAATAAATAGGATATGAAAATAATCAATTTTGTACTGATTGCTTTGCTCCTGGTCTTTTCAGGAGTTGCCGATGCACAGAAAATCAAGGGTAGTGATACCGTATTGCCTGTTTCTCAGGAAGCATCTGAAACCTATATGAAATCTCATCCGAATGCGCATTTGATGGTAACGGGCGGCGGCTCGGGCGTAGGAATCTCGTCTCTTCTTGACGGGACTACAGACATCGCTATGGCTTCCCGCTCCATCAAGTTCGGGGAAAGGATGAACCTGAAGAAGAACCATAAAGAACTCCGGCAGGTCATCGTCGCTTACGATGCTTTGGCCGTGGTTGTCAACCCTTCAAATCCTATCTCTCATCTGACGAGGGCTCAACTGGAACTGATCTTCAGAGGCAAATTGACGAATTGGAAACAACTGGTGGACCCGGTTACTCACAGACGGGGACCTAACTTGAAGATCATTGTCTATTCCCGTGAAACTTCTTCAGGGACATACGAATTTTTCAAGACGAGTGTGTTGAAAGAAAAGAACTATATGGCTGGTGTCTTGTCTATGCCTGCGACAGGTGCCGTCATCCAGTCTGTGAGGCAGACGAGGGGAGCGATAGGATATGTCGGACTCGCTTATGTCAACAAGTATGTCAAGGCACTGCACGTCTCTTATGACAACAGGAGGTTCGTTTATCCGAATATGATGACCGGTCACAAACGTATCTATCCGATTATCCGCCCGCTTTTCTATTATTATACAGCGGATAAGTCGTCCAGGGTATTGCCTTTTATTCACTTCCTTCTTTCTCAGCGTGGGCAGCAGATCGTCATGAAATGCGGCTATGTACCTCTGAAGTGATGGGTGTTCCTTGTTTGTAATTGGGTTCGGTTAAAGGTGGGGATTTTATACCTGCCTTTTTTTATGCCCTTTTGCCTGGGATAGGTCATTTGTATTGAAAAACAACTTTTATTTCAGTTGCTTTCCTATATTTACTTCCTAATTATTGTCAAATAGATATTATTTTTGTAATTTTGCTGTATATCAACATTAATAGTTAGTAATGTAATGCCAGGAAAAGAAAGAGAAAACTTCGGTACAAAGATAGGCGCGATTTTGGCTACGGCAGGTTCTGCTGTGGGATTAGGGAATATCTGGCGCTTTCCGTATATGACAGGGCATGATGGCGGAGCCGCCTTCCTGTTGGCGTATATCGGTTGTGTGCTGGCTCTCGGCATTCCCGGCATGGTCAGTGAGTTTATCATCGGCCGTCATTCTGCTGCGAATGCCGCAAGGGCCTATCGCAAAGTTTCTAAAGGTGGTCCCGGGGGTATAATCGGTTATCTGGGTGTTTTCACGTCAATGATCGTCTTAGGTTTCTATGCCGTTATTGCGGGGTGGTGCCTGCAATATCTTTTCGGTTCCATGATAGGACAGATCCACGGCAATGCACAGGAAGTAAAAAACTATTTCCAAGATTTTTCTGCAGATCCTTTCAAACCTGTCCTCTGGACCATTGTCTTTATCATGCTGACGCATTTCATTGTCGTCAAAGGGGTGAGGAAGGGACTGGAAAGAGCTTCCGGTATTATGATGCCTGCACTGTTCCTCATCCTGATCCTGATCGTTGTTGCATCCTGTCTTCTGCCGAATGCCTCAAAGGGGATAATCTTCCTCTTCAAACCGGATTTCTCTAAGGTGACACCTCATGTCATCTTTGACGCCTTAGGCCAGGCCTTCTTTTCCTTGAGTCTTGGGTCGGCATGCCTTTGCACCTATGCTTCTTACTTCAGTCGGCAGACAAAACTGGGTACTTCTGCTACCCAGATTGCTCTGATTGATACCGGTGTTGCCATCTTAGCCGGTCTCATGATTTTCCCTGCCGCTTTTTCAGTAGGCGTCAATCCTGATAGTGGTCCTGCGTTGATCTTCCTGACATTGCCCGGCGTGTTCCAGCAGGCTTTCGCATCAGTTCCGGTCATCGGCTATCTTGTAGCCGTGCTTTTCTATACTTTGCTCGCGTTGGCTGCACTGACGTCTACGATTTCGATGCATGAGATCGGCACGTCTTTCTTCTATGAGGAATTTCATCTGACACGGAAGAAGGGGGCATGGATAGAGACGGCCTGTTGTTGTGTCATCGGAGTACCTTGTGCCTTGTCTTGTGGGGCTGTGTCGGGTCTCAAGGTCTTAGGCATGTCTTTTCTCGATTTCTGCAATAATCTGACCTCTGATATCCTCCTGCCTTTGGGCTCTCTGCTGACTTGCTTGTTGGTGGGGTGGTTGATACCCAAGAAGATGGTTCAGGATGAGTACACTAACTGGGGAACATTGAAGGGACGGACTTTCGGCCTATATCTTTTCGCTGTCCGCATCTTGTGCCCATTGTGCATTCTCGCTATCTTTTTACATCAATTCGGGGCAATATAAGTGGTTAGGTTGCGTTATCAACTTGAACGAGCTTTGACTCCCGCTTTTCAGAATAGGGTATCCTGAAATCATGAATACTAAAGTCTAATACGATGAAACACGAATTATTAATCTTGAAACTTTTCCGAAAGTTTGCAGACAAACGGTCTTCCGGCGTCACTTATGTTGCTTCTTTCTATGCAGCTTTTTTATTTCTGTTGGTCGGATTTTAAATCGTAGTTGTCTTGTTCCTGAATCAGTTTTTTTATCTTCAACGGAATGACCGTCGTGCTATTCTGGTGATTCTGGTCGTGGTAGTGGTCGCCTTGGCAGCGGTATTTTTCATTGGCGGAAGGAACCGTCGCTCTTTGTCTTTGACCGATTCTTTGGATCAACCGTTGAGACAACAGGGAAGATGGCGACAGGGTTATCCTTATTCCAAAGGATATGGCGGTAGCTTCTCACAACAGGGACTGCAATTGGCTCCTTTTGATCCGAACACGGCTGACAGTACACAACTGCTTCATCTCGGGCTTGCTCCCTGGCAGGTGAGGAGCCTCTATCATTATCGTGCGAAGGGTGGAATGTTCAGGAAACCTTCTGATTTCGCCCGCTTGTACGGATTGACGAAGAAGCAGTTTAGGACTTTAGCGCCTTACATCCGCATCTCTGATGACTATGCACCTGCCGCAGGCCTGTATTCGCAGACCGGTAACCGTTCCCCTGAAGACCTAAAGCATGAGGATACGATCCATTACAGTTATCCGGTGAAATTGAAACTGGGACAACAGATATCCCTGAATGCTTCCGACACCTCCTCCCTCCAGAAGATTCCGGGTATCGGCAGTGCTTATGCTCGGGCTATCATCAATTACCGCAATCGTTTAGGCGGCTTTTACAGTGTCAAACAGATTGAGGAGATAGGCGGGGTTCCTCCTGAAGCCGAAAAATACCTGAAGGTTTCACCCTCAGGTATTCATCGGCTTAAAATCAATCAGTTGACTGTTAATCAACTCCGCCGTCATCCTTATATCAATTTTTATCAAGCACGTACGATCTATGATTACCGTCGCCTGCACGGACCGATCAAGAATTTGAATCAACTGGCGAATGACCGGGATTTTCCACCTGCAGAGATAGCCAGACTCGCTCCTTATATTGACTATGGCTTGTAAGAGGGGTACTAAGAGCGAAGGGCTGCGGCTATCATTTGACTTGCGCTCAATGAAGATGGACAAGTCTTAGAGAAAGTGGAGTATCTTCTTATTTCTTATAGTCGTTTCTGAGTATTTTGGCTGCTTCGACCAAGTTATGGATGGATGGCTTTGTCTCCTCCCATCCCCGTGTCTTGAGTCCGCAGTCAGGATTGACCCACAGATATTCAGGATTGATCAGTGCGGCAGCCTTTTTGAGCAGGTTGACGATTTCTTGCACTGATGGTATTCTGATGGAGTGAATATCGTAGATGCCTGGTCCTATTTCGTTGGGATAACGGAAATGGTGGAAGACGTCGAGGAGATCCATTTGTGACCGGGAGCACTCTATCGTAATGACATCTGCATCCATACGGGCAATATCCGCGATGATGTCGTTGAATTCTGAATAGCAGATATGGGTGTGAATCTGTGTCTCGTCCCTCACGCCACTTGAAGCAAGGCGGAAACAGTCGACAGCCCATTTCAGGTGGTCGGGCCACTCTTCTTTTCTTAAAGGCAAACCTTCACGTATGGCCGGTTCATCGATCTGAATGATTTTGATACCGGCTTTCTCTAGATCCTGGACCTCATCTCTGATCGCCAGGGCAATCTGCTTACACGTTTCCGAACGGGGTTGGTCATTGCGGACAAAGGACCATTCCAGAATCGTGACAGGACCGGTGAGCATACCCTTGACCGGTTTGCTCGTCAGTGACTGGGCATAGGTGATCCAGTCGACTGTCATGGGTTGAGGCCGAAAGACATCTCCATAAATGATTGGGGGTTTCACGCAGCGCGAACCATAACTCTGAACCCACGCGTTTTGTGTGAATGCAAACCCGGAGAGTTGCTCTCCGAAATATTCGACCATATCGTTTCTCTCGAATTCTCCATGTACGAGGACATCCAGTCCTGTTTCTTCCTCCCAACTGATGCATCTGGCGATTTCCTCTTTCAGAAATTTCCGGTAGTCTTCTATCGAAACTTCGCCCTTGCGAAACTTGGATCGCCAGGTTCTGACTTCCTTTGTCTGGGGAAATGAGCCGATTGTCGTAGTGGGGAACAGTGGCAGGTTCAGTCTCTCATGTTGGAGTTTTCTGCGTACAGGGTAGGCATTCTTACGGTGATAGGCATCAGCAGTAATTTTCTTGAGGCGTTCACCGATCTTTTTGTCGTGGACCTTTTGCGATTGGGCGCGTTCTTTCAGGTCTCTGGTCTGACTCACCACGTGTTTGATGGCTTCCGTATCATTGTTGATGTAGCCTTTCAGCGTGGTCAGTTCTTCGGTTTTCTGCAACGTGAAAGCCAGCCATCTCTTGATTTCAGGATGCAGGACATTTTCGTTCTGTTCCAGTTGCAGATCATAGGGGATATGGAGGAATGAGCATGACGGAGAGATGAAGATCCGGTCATAGCCTAATCTGCTTGCGGCCTCTCTGATAAGGGATAGGGCTTGTTCAAGGTCGTCCTTCCAGATGTTCCGTCCGTCGATGACGCCCAAGGAGAGTATCTTGTCTTCCGGAAAGTGGGATATGAGTTGGATCTGTTTCGGTCCTCTGACTAAATCCAGATGGATTGCGGCGACAGGCAGTGATAACGCCAGGTCAGCATTGTCTTTCAAATCACCGAAATAAGTGTTCAAAATAATTTTCAAATGAGTAGCCTCGTGTATCTTCTCAAAGGCAAGGCGATAGGCTTCTGCCGCATCTTCCGGGAGGTCTGTTACCAGAGCCGGCTCTTCGATCTGGACCCACTCACTGCCCGCCTTTTCAAGTTGTTCGAGCAGTTGGATATAGGTAGGCAGCAGTTGGTTGAGGAGCTCCAACCGGTTAAAATGAGATTCCTTTTCTTTACCCAGCAAGAGAAACGTTATCGGGCCGATCAGGACAGGGACAGTCTGTATGCCCAAACTCTTGGCTTCCTTAAACTCCCGTACAGCCTTGTCGTCGAAAAGTTTGAACTGCTGCTGCTTGGTGAATTCAGGTACAATGTAATGATAATTGGTATCCCACCATTTCGTCATCTCCATGGCAATGACATCTTCTCCATCCTTCTGCATTCCCCTGGCCATCGCAAAATAGAGAGCTGACTTGTTGTCTTTCAAGTCCCGGTATCTCGAAGGGATGGCATCCAGCATCAGACACATATCCAGTACCTGGTCATAGAAAGAGAAGTCATTACTTGGAATCAGGTCAATTCCTTTGTCTTTTTGTGTCAACCAGTTGGCCTTTCTGATCTGACGTCCGGCGTCAAGGAGTTCTTCTTCAGATATCTTTCCTTTCCAGAACGCCTCACAAGCCTTTTTGAGTTCCCGGTGGGCACCTATCCGAGGGTACCCTAATACTTGTGTCTTTAATTTCGAAGGTGTGATTGCTTTTTTCATTGTTTTCTTATTTTAGTATTCCGGTCATACTGGTATATAATCTGTGTCTATGACCGGTTTCTATCTTGTCGTCGATTCGAATTGTGTAAGAATTCTATCTGGGGACAAAATTAAGCATAAATTATAAAACAGACAAATTATCCGTATAATTCAGGAAATATATCTATATTTGCATAACATATGGATGATATGTAGAATATTATTTTTTATTTAGTAGTATATATAGAATGCAAAAATGGAAAAATTGGATGATATTGATGTGCAGATATTGAAAGAATTGCAGAAAAACTCCAAATTATCGACTAAAGAATTGGCAGCGAGAGTCCATCTTTCACCAACGCCTGTTTTCGAGCGTCAGAAACGTTTGGAACGGGAGGGATATATAGAAAGGTATATGGCTGTTGTCAATCCAGAGAAGGTTGGGAATGGACTGACAATCTTGTGCGGTATAGAATTGAAACAGCATGGCAAGCGATGGGGTGACGAGTTTATGGCTGCCATAAAGGATATAGATGAAATAGTGGAATGCTGGAATACTTCGGGTAATTATGATTTCCTGATGAAAATATATGTGAGGGATATGAAGCATTATCAGGATTTTGTCCTCAATACCTTGGGTGTCATAGAGAGCATTGGCAGGTTACATAGCAACTTTGTGATTGGGGTGGTAAAATCCAATCACGGCATCCCTATCCCTGTGCAAAACAATGACTATGATGGATTGCGTATCGTATAAAGACAAAGAAACCACGGGAAAACTCCCGTGGTTTCTTTGTTGCCGGTTTACGGATTGATGGCCGACTATAAAACTTGAGTCGGGATTAGGCGACTCGAACGCCCGACCCCTACGTCCCGAACGTAGTGCGCTACCAACTGCGCTAAATCCCGCTAAGCACGTGCAAAGGTACTGCAAAATTCTGAAATACGTGCATTTTCCTTGAGAAAAATGGTAATTCTCTGAGAAAATCAAAGATTTCAGAATACCGTAACTTCCCTGAAAGGATCGGTCTGAACCACTCTCTACAAGAGGGATGGTAGTTCAAACAATTTGATGCCGTTACTGCCTTTGATCAAGATATAGTGGTTCTGCGGTTGCCGACGTGCAATCTCAGTTTTAACTTCATCGACGTCTTTGAATTTTCGGAATCCACAATCGGTCTTTCCAAATTCGGGTCCTACAAGCCATACATTGGTGATTCCTGCATCCTTTAATTCCCCGATCACTTTCTGATGCTCCTCGCCTGAGACAGTTCCTAATTCCCGCATGTCTCCAAGTATGGCCATCTTGTCGGGGACTTCCATCAGTTTGAATGCTTCTATCGCAGCTTTCATGCTGGAAGGATTGGCATTATAGGCATCCACGACCAGGTGATTGTGGGGGGTAATCGTCAGTTGTGAGCGGTTGTTCGTAGGAACATACATAGCCAGCGCATTGTCGATGTCTTCGTCACTGACTCCGAAGTGTCTTCCTATTGTGATGGCAGCCAACATGTTGTCGAGATTATAGGCACCTATCAACTTTGTCTGTACGGTATGTACACGTTCTGCAGGTTGTCCCTCATAAGCTTTTCCTGTAGTCCAAGTGAATTTCAGGAAGGGTGCGCAACTCACGACCGTCCCGCAGACTGCCAGAGCGTCATCGGTTTTCTGTCCATAGTAAATGGTCCGGTGGAGTTTGCGCTCCTGAGCCATCTGCATCAGGTGAGGATTGTCATGGTTGATAAAGATCAGACCGCTATGTGCATTGATGAAATCATAAAGTTCGCCCTTTGTCTTCATCACACCTTCAAAACTCCCGAAGCCTTGCAGGTGAGCTCTTCCTACGTTGGTGATCATTCCACATGTAGGTTCGACGTATTCGATGAGTTTCTTAATATCCCCGAGGTGACTGGCGCCCATTTCTACCACTGCTATCTGATCATGGTCAGACAAGCGGAGCAAAGTCTTAGGCACGCCGACGTCATTGTTGTAGTTGCCTTCCGTGTGCATGACCCGGTACTTCTTTTGGAGAACGGCGGAGACCAATTCCTTGGTCGTCGTCTTGCCGTTAGTTCCTGTGATGCCGATGATAGGAATCTGATATTGCCGGCGATGCTCGCGTGCCAGTTCTTTGTAAGTTCTGAGGCAGTTGTCTGTCAGAATATACCTGTCATCATCTGCCTTACAACAGTCAGGTTCATCAACGATAACATAGCTGCAACCTTTTTCCAAAGCAGTGGCAGCAAACTTGTTGCCGTCAAAAGACGCACCCTTGAGGGCTATGAATATGCTCCCTTTGGGACAGTTGCGGCTGTCTGTCGTAATGACAGGGTGCTGCTGATAGATCTTGTATAAATCAGAGATTTTCATCATAATATCATTAAACTCTTGCAAAGTTACTGCAATTTTCTTAAAAAGTGGTGGCAATTTTCTCGAAAAGTGGTGATTATCTCAGTTAATATGATTATTTTTGCAAAGCGGCGTGAGTATTTCCGGAGCTTTTCGGCAATCAGTCTTGATCGTTGCGTAGAAATGAGAGTTTATAGATGAAAAAAACAAATTTTACGTTGAATGTTCGTGGCCGGTTAGTGGATTTGTCCACTCCTCAAGTCATGGGGATCATCAACGTTACTCCTGACAGTTTTTATGTAGGGAGCAGGAAACAGACTGAAAAGGAGATAGCTCAGAGATCTTTGCAAATCATAGATGAAGGAGGCTCGATGATTGATGTGGGTGCGTTTTCTACACGCCCCGGGGCTACCGTTGTCAGTGAAGAGGAAGAGTCCCGCCGCCTGAAGGAAGCCATGGCTGTCATTCGCCGTGAGTTGCCTGATGCAATTGTCTCTGTAGACACTTATCGTCCCATTGTTGCCCGCCGTTGTATCGAAGACTGGGGGGCAGACATCATCAATGATGTTTCCGAAGGCGGTTTGACAGGTATTGTCAATACGCCGATACATGAGGAAGAACGGATGTTTGATGTCGTGGGTGACTTGAAAGTGCCTTATATCCTCATGTCCGTCAAATCCAATCTGCATGATATGCTGGTCGCTTTTGCCGCTGAGGTGCAGGAATTGCGTGATGTAGGTGCCCGTGATATTATTCTGGATCCTGGATATGGGTTCGGGAAGACTCTGGAAGACAATTACCGCCTCTCTGGAGAAGCTGAGAAACTGGAAGTCCTGCATCTTCCGGTCTTGGTAGGTGTTTCACGCAAGAGCATGATATACAAGTTGGTCGGCGGTGATCCGACGACTGCATTGAACGGCACGACCGTTCTCAATACGATAGCGCTGATGAAAGGTGCCTCCATCCTTCGTGTACATGATGTGAAACCTGCCGTAGAGGCTGTGAAAATCGTGGAGGAAATGAAGCAGAGTTGATCTCTTCTGATGATGTGGCACAAACGCAGGTTTCTGTAGTACCATAAAAAAGAGGATACCGGCAATTAATAATATGACCGATGATTTAAGATAAAAACCATGCCATTCGAATTCGGACTTAAAGACATTATCGACATTTTCCTAGTCGCTCTGATGTTGTACTATGTTTACAAACTGATGAAGGCGAGTCGCTCGCTTAACATCTTCGTCGGCATTATGGTTTTTATCCTGATGTGGCTGTTTGTCAGTCGGGTTCTGGAGATGAAACTCTTGGGGGCGATACTGGATAAACTGGTCAGTGTGGGAGTGATCGCCCTTATCGTCATCTTCCAGGAAGATGTCCGGAAATTCCTTTACGAACTCGGCTCTCAGAAAGGTATCCGGAAATTCGTGAAGTTGTTCAGGCGTTCTTCCAGAAACGGCAATGATAGGAAAGAAGACAAAGAGGCCATCATGCCGATCGTCCTTGCGTGCATGAGCATGAGCAAGAAGTTTGTCGGTGCTCTCATCGTCATTGAGCGTTCCGTACCTCTGAATGACATCGTAGATACGGGGGATATCATAGATGCCCGTATCAACCAGCGGTTGATCGAAAACATCTTTTTCAAGAATTCACCTTTGCATGACGGTGCAATGGTCATTTCCAAAAAACGCATCAAGGCTGCAGGTTGTATCCTGCCGGTTTCACACAACCTGGATATACCGAAGGAATTGGGTCTCCGCCACCGTGCAGCCATGGGTATCTCTCAGAATAGTGATGCCATTGCCGTGGTCGTCTCAGAGGAGACAGGCAAGATTTCCGTAGCCATTAAAGGTACTTTCCGGTTGAGGCTTTCAGCTGAGGAGTTGGAGAGTATACTCACGCGTGAAATGTCATAAGTATTTAGTAAAATTTATCCAACCAACGCTTTTTTTATCGATAAATTTTACTATATTTGCAATATTGAAATGACAATTTGGAAAGTGACGTGCCTTTTGTTTTATGGAGGTACGATACTTCTTGTTAATAGTAGAAAGATTTGTGAATTTCTAAGAATTATAAAATACAAACTATGGACTTATTAAATCAGATCGTTGCACGCGCCAAAGCGGATAAGCAGCGCATTGTGCTCCCTGAAGCAGAAGAGGAGCGTACTTTAAAGGCAGCTGACAAGGCATTGGGAGATGACCTTGCAAACTTAGTTCTGATCGGCAATCCTGTACGTATCAAAGAGTTGGCTGAGAAATGGGGCTTGAAGAATATTTCCAAAGCTCAGATCGTGGATCCTTTGAATAACCCCAAGGCTGAAGAATATGCAGCTTTGCTGACGGAGTTGCGTCAGAAGAAGGGCATGACGATAGAAAAGGCCCGTGACCTGGTCCTGCATAACAACCTCTATCTGGGTTGTATGATCATCAAGACAGAAGGTGCTGACGGTCAGATTTCGGGTGCTTTGAGTACGACAGGCGATACCCTTCGCCCTGCATTGCAGATCATCAAATGCGCACCGGGCATTACCTGTGTATCAGGTGCGATGCTCTTGGTCACTCATCAGAAACAATATGGTGAGAATGGTGTCGTGTTGATGGGTGATGTCGCAGTGACACCTAATCCGAATGCAGACCAACTCGCTCAGATTGCTTATACTACCGCACTGACTGCTACTCGTGTAGCTGGTTTCAAGGAACCCCGCGTCGCCATGTTGAGTTTCTCCACCAAGGGAAGTGCTAAGGATGCCATAGATAAGAAGACCGGCAAGAGTGTCTATATCATCGATAAGGTCAAAGATGCTACGAAGATTGCCAAGGAGAAGTTCCCTGACTTGAAGGTAGACGGTGAGATGCAGGTGGATGCTGCTCTTGATCCTGTTGTTGGAGCACGCAAAGCTCCGGGTAGTAAGATCGCCGGCAAGGCCAATGTGCTCGTCGTTCCTAATCTTGACGTCGGCAATATCGGTTGCAAACTTGTAGAGCGTCTGGGTGGAGCCATTTCCATAGGTCCGATCCTGCAGGGTATCGCTCGCCCGGTCAACGACCTTTCTCGTGGTTGCTCAGTGAGTGATATCTACTATATGATCGCTGTTACTTCCTGCCAGGCACAGTTTGCCAAGAAGAATGCCTGAATCGAAATATTTGGATGACAAATTAAAGGAAAGATAAGCGATGAAAATATTAGTGTTAAACTGCGGTAGTTCGTCCATCAAGTATAAACTGTACAACATGGACGATGAGTCTGTTCTAGCCCAAGGCGGTGTAGAGCGTATCGGCCTCGATAATGCCTTCATCAAAGTGAAGTTGCCTGACGGAAAGAGCCAGAAGATCATGCATGATATGCCCGACCATAAGGAAGGTGTCAATTTCGTATTCAAGATGTTGCTCGATCCGAAGATCGGCGCTATCAAAGACTTGAGTGAAATCGATGCTGTCGGTCATCGTATCGTGCAGGGCGGAGATATATTCGAGAAAAGTTGTATCGTTGACAAGAAGGTTGAAGCTGGCATAGAAAGTCTCTGTGATCTCGCACCTGTCCATAATGCAGGTCACTTGAAAGGTATTCGTGCCGTAGATGCGTTGATGCCTCATACACCTCAGGTGACGGTCTTTGACAACGCATTCCATAGTACAATGCCTGACTATGCCTATCTGTACGCCGTACCTTATGAACTCTATACGAAATATCATGTGCGTCGTTACGGCTTTCATGGAACGAGCCATCGTTATGTCTCCCATCGTGCCTGCGAGGTCCTGGGAGTGAACATCAAGGACCAGAAGATCATCTCTTGCCATATCGGCAACGGTGCTTCCGTAGCAGCCATCAAAGGCGGAAAAGTCATTGATACCTCTATGGGATTGACTCCTCTTGCCGGTCTGATGATGGGTAGCCGTTCTGGGGACATAGATCCTTCTGCAGTAACCTATTTGATGGAAAAACTGCATAAGCAACCTCAGGAAATGGCTGACTACCTCAACAAGGAATGTGGTGTACTGGGTATTTCCGGAGTGTCTTCTGACATGCGTGACGTAGATGCCGCTGCACTTAGTGGAAATAAACGTGCACAACTGGCTCTGAAGATGTATGCTTATCGCATCAAGAAATATATTGGTTCTTATGCAGCTGCTATGGGTGGTGTAGATATCATCATCTTTACGGCAGGTGTCGGAGAGAATCAGACCGATATGCGTCAGTCAGCCTGCCAGGGATTGGAATTCCTCGGTGTCAAGTTTGATGAGAAGAAGAACGAGGAGATGGTCCTTGGAAAAGAAGGTCCTATTTCCACACCTGATTCTAAGGTAAAGGTTATGGTGATCCCTACCGATGAGGAAATTGTCATCGCAAGGGACACAATGGAACTCGTCAAGAATACGAAGAATTGATGCTTTCTGATTGCTCAGCCTCCTTTCCTGGAGTATTCTTCGGGAGGGCCGGCAAGAGAATCGAAAGTAGTCAAGAACGATACTCTGAGGCTCGGTTTCTTGGAAGAGACTGAGCCTTTGTTTTATTTAAGAATGAGTATGCATGCATTTAGTCATGCTCCCCTTTAGAGGGCAACGCCTTGTCTGTGTGATGAGGCAGGCATATCCGGAAATGAGATTAAAATTGAAAATATGAAACGGACAAAGATCGTTACATTTGGGGAGATTATGCTGAGGTTTTCCAAACCGGGCTATCTCAGACTGACAGAGGGCAGTCTTTTTGAAGGTCATTTTGGAGGGAGTGAAGCGAATGTAGCGGTATCACTCGCCAATTTAGGTGATGATGCGGAGTTCGTCACTCGGGTTCCCCAGAATCCGATGGGGGATGCAGCCTTGATGCACCTTCGCCAGTTCGGGCTGGATGTGGGTCATGTCGTCAGAGGTGGAGATCGTCTTGGAACCTATTATTTCGAACGTGGAGCAGCTATGCGTAATTCCAAAGTTGTATACGATCGCAAATGGTCTTCGTTTTATACCTTGGAACGGGGAATGATCCCCTGGAAAGAGATTTTGAAGGATGCTGCCTACTTCCATTGTTCGGGTATCACTTGTGCGATCAGCCGGGATGCGATGGACACGACTTTTGATGCCTTGGCTCAAGCTGATCATCTTGGTGTACATATCACAGCGGACATCAATTACAGAGGTAATCTGTGGAACTATGGGTTGAATCCTCGAGATGTTCTTTTCCAGATGTTGCAGTATAGTGACATGATTTTTGGCGATCAGAATGAATGGGAAGTGGCCAGTGGGGTAAGTCATATTCCATTTACGGCAAAGGACAGTCATTTTGAGATTGACCGAGATGCCTATATAGCCTACTTTCATGAAATGCACAAATTGTTCCCGCGGTGCAAGAAGATGGTGATGGCCTTGCGCAACCAGTTAAGCAGCCGGCATCACATCCTGACCGGGTTGCTCTATGATGCAGAGAAGGATACCCTTTATACTTCCCGTCTGTACGATATCCAACCTATTGTAGATCCTATGGGGGTAGGGGATGCCTTTGTCGCAGCCTACATTCATGCACTTATCAAATGCGCTGAGGACAATCAACGTAATCTGGACTTCGCCCTTTCTGCCAGCGCATTGAAGAATACGATATCAGGTGATCAGAATCTGGTAAGTGAAGATGAAATCCTTGATAATATCACGGCTTCGGGAGGTCGAATCAAGCGATAAGTTCATTTAGCAAACAATCATAATCTGGACCGGGATGACTTTCCGTTCCAGATTTTTTATTTAGAGAATATAGGGTCTAATACTTGAAAATATCCGAAGCCTTCAGTCTGTGTTTTAATTTTGATTCCTCTCTTTTTGTAGTTATTTGTTTCTCAAGTAACTCTTGTTTCTGCCAAGACACCGTGTTAATATCTCTTGCCAGGTAACTCTCTGAAATCTTGGATTGATTTCCATCTTGTTATATCATATCCTACGAATTCCGATACTTTGAATTTCTGTCGGTACACATCTCCGCATCTGAAGATGCACGTCTATTATTTCATTGACAACTTATCCATGAATTTTGTTGACACACGACTATACGTTCTGTTTACCACTCCATGAATGTCGTAGACGAATTCTTTAAGGTTCTGTCCACGTGTTTTTGGGGTTTCTGTTCACGTACGTCCTTACACTCTAATAACGTACGTCCTTATACCTTAATAACGTACGTCCTTACAACCTAATAACGTACGACATGAACCCCTAATGACGTACGTCTTTACACCCTGCTCATCCTGTCAACAGATTGACTCAACCGGTTTGATCTAAAAAACGCAATAAGGAACGGAGAGGGACGGCAGGGAACAGAGAGGAAATTGGCGGGGAACGGATTCGTTTTTGGCTTACAGGTCAGCAAGATGCTGCATGGCATTCAGAAGGGGGGTATTACCACGTTTATTGACTAAATCTTTCGATAAATCCTTTAGGCTGCCGAAAGTCTTCACGAAACTTGAATATAAGTTGTGAATACGTTCGACTGGGCTGAGATGTAATATCACGGTGAGGTGACTAACTATCAACGATATGTGTAACTTTTGAACATCAATCTTTTAGTCATTTAATTCCGCCAAGGAGTATATCTAAATAAATAGGTTGTTTGTATACAGATAATAATTTCAGTCGGCCAATTGGTCCATCCAAGAAGGAATTCCTCAGATATTGATTGAACTTAAGAAGATCAGTCGGATGCCAAACCTTTGTTATCTTTCTCATTAGTTTATCTGAATCAGCTTCACCCTTTTTAGTGATTGGAAATACCCCTTCATAGCGATTGTACAGACTAAAAATCCGCAGTAAATTTGCAGAACCTGATTGAATAAAATAATGCTCAAAAATAATTTGATAGTAGTTCTGGATAAGGAACTGCATAAAAGTGATATATATGGAGAAAAGGCATTTGAAAACAAAGATTTTGATCTTGTTCATCGTATCTGAGATCTTGCCAGTACAGGCACAGAAGATAGAGATACCGAAATTCTCAGGTTTTATCAATGCACGTTATTCCTGGGATGACGCAGATGATGATGTGCAAGGTTTCGACATACGTCGTGTACGTATATCAGCTACAGGGAATTTAAGTGATAAGGTCGATTACAAGTTTCAGGCTGAGTATGAAACTAGTGCTAAAGTGTTGGATGCTTATTTAAGGTGGAAAATCCGCCCTGAGTTCAATCTTGAATTTGGAGAGTGTAAATTGCCTTATTCTCAGGAGAATCTTTATGGGCCAACCACTTGGCAGACCATTGAGAACCCGGCAGTCGTTGATCAACTCAATGGCTATAATGACATCAGTGGAATCAAAGCCAATGGTAGGGATATCGGTCTCCTCTTGTATGGGGATTTATTCAAGGCTCGTGATGGACATTATTTCGTCAAGTACAATGCCGGACTTTTCAATGGCAACGGCATTAATGCAAAAGATGATAACAATAAAAAGGATTTTGCCGGACTCTTGTATTTTTTACCTGTTTCGGCTTTATCCTTGACAGTAGGTCATTACCAGGGAAGTTATGGCGCAAAAGGAGCAGAACATGTCAGAATTCGTACAAGTGCCGGAGCTGAATGGAAGGATAGTCGATGGACTGTGCGCAGTGAATATATTTCCGGTAACACTGCTGGACAGAAAAGTGATGGTGTGTATGCTTTTGCAGCTTGGAAAGTCTTACCGATCATAGAACCTGTACTCAGCTATGATACTTTCAAACCGGATCGTGATGCTGAGGAAAGACAGACTAATTATCAGGTCGGCATAAATGTCTTCCCATTGAAAAATATCCGTATTCAGGCTGCATACACGTACGAAGCTAACAAAGTAGCAAAGGATAAGAATCAAGTGGAAACTCAGATTTTTGTACAGTTTTAAATGGAAATGGAATGAAGAAAAAATTATGGAGTCTTTTAACTGTCATCTTGGTTGCTTTGGTGACAGTAAGTTTAAGTGCTTGTGGAAGCAAGAGTAAGAAGGCGAACTTAAGAGGGGGAAATCTCTCAGGTGAAATTTCTATTTCAGGGGCATTCGCTTTGTATCCACTTGTCGTCAAGTGGGCAGATGATTTTAGAAAACTTCATCCGGATGTGAAGATAGACATCTCGGCAGGTGGAGCAGGTAAGGGTATCACTGATGCTTTGTCGAATGCCGTTGACCTCGGGATGGTGAGCCGTGAACTTGATCCGTCGGAAATCTCACATGGTGCTGTTGGGTTTACCGTAGCCAAAGATGCTGTTGTCCCTACGATTAATGTCAAGAACCCTGTACTGAAAGACCTGTTGACAAAAGGCGCGACACGTCAAGTATTTGCCGGGATTTGGATCACGGGGAAGTTGAAGACATGGGGCCAGGTGGCGAAGGACGCCAATTCTACACCTATAGCTGTCTATACCCGTAGTGATGCTTGTGGAGCAGCGGGTACTTGGGCGAAATATCTGGGCAAAAAGCAGGAGGATTTGAAAGGTGTAGGTGTGTTCGGAGACCCTGGTGTTGCTCAGGCTGTCCAAAAGAACAAGAATGGGATAGGCTTGAATAATCTCAGTTATGCTTATGATGGCAAATCAGGGAAATTGAATCCGGGTTTGTCCATACTCCCGATTGACATTAACGGAAATGGGAAGATTGATCCGGATGAACGCTTTTATGATACTAAAAGCAAATTGGTAAAGGCAATTGCTGACGGTAAGTATCCTTCCCCTCCGGCACGTGATTTGTACTTGGTATCTAAAGATGTACCGACCAACCCAGTTGTCATTGCTTTTCTCAAGTATGTACTGACTGAAGGACAGAAAGAAAACCTTTCCCAAGGATATATAGGAATCAGTCAGAAAAAGTTGGAAGCGAGTTTGAAGAAATTAAAGTAGTTACGGAATCTTAACGGCAATTTTAAAAGGGGTTAAGAAAGTTTGTTGATTGTGTTCGGGAAGTCATTTTGATATTGAATGAGCGGTTATTGAAATTCATTGTGGAATTTTTTAATGTTTTTCTTTTGCAATGAAATTCCAGCAAGTTCAATACCAACTTGACTTTTGCAGTGATTTTTATTTTATCTTCGGTATCTGTGGTCATGTTTTTTAAGGCATTCCCACAGATACAAAAGAGATAGAATAAGTATCTTACTTCATATCACATGAGAGTTCTTTAGGGCGTTTCATCTCTTGCGTATAGACATTGCCGAAACGGTCTGTAACTTTGACGGTCAGAGTGGATATCGGACTGGAGGCCTGAGTCAGAAACAGGTGTGCCGTCTTGGTCGTAACAAAGTCTTTCGTAGGTCTGTCGCCATTCCTCAAACGAATCATCTCATAGGAAATAATGTGAAGGGGATCCTTTCTGAAAACCCGTTTGACAGGCAATTCGACACCATTTTCCGTCACTTCTATCTTCCATGAAGGATCATAGTTCCAGACATTGATCAGAACCTGATTCTGAAGATTCTTCTTGGTATAGACACTTGCGTATGGAGCGACGTCAGTTTCATCTATGGACGGAGCATACTTGTCCGCTGTGATCTGGCATCTGTTCAGGTCATAAGTTCTGAATTGATAGTCCGGTTCATACCCGACTGCCTTATATTGCCAGGTGAGACTGTCGCCATCGAAATCATAGATGCCGTATCCTGCAGAGGTACCGTCCTTGCAGATCATGTTGCCAGCGTATCCGTTCTTACTGGTCCACCACCACGTTGCACAGACCGCAGGCGTGTTGTGCTCATAGAGATTAGAGTCTCTGGTCACATTGTAGTCCAGATGCGTGTGACCGGTGAAGAGATGGACATTGCTGAAACCGGACAACAGTTGTTTCAAGGCTTCGGCATTGTCCGTTTCCAATTGATAACTGTCTTTTTGCGTTTGCCCATTCAGTTTGGGATTGTTATACAAGGGGATATGCATGGCAATGACCAAAGGCGCTTTCTTGTCCTTGACTGTCGCCAAGTCTTTCTTCAGCCAATCCATCTGTGCATCTACGATCCGGTTCCTGTAATTGCGGGCGCCTACAGTTCCGTCAGAACCGCCATCGTTCAGATACTGGATATCGTCCAAGACGACGTAATGCGCCTTACCCAAGTTAAAGGAATAGTAAGAAGGACCGATAATCTTCTTGAAAGGACGTGCGGCATTCCAGTCAACGTCAGTTCCATCTGCCGGATTGTTTGTAGAATAGGGATCATTGTCATGATTTCCCATGACATTGAACACCGGACAATCTACTTTGTTGATATACGGCAGGTATTCTTTCAAACCGAAATGGTTCTTATACCAATATAGATCCCATGTCAGGTCCCCCAAGGCGATGCCGTAAACCTTAGCCCCACCGGCTCTCAAGCGTTTGATGGTCGCATTGATATCAGGAATGAATGACCGGTCAAAAACTTCCGTGTCGTTATTTCGGGCTGCCAGGTGGACATCAGAGAAACACAATATGTAGTAATGAGTGTTGTCCACCCTTTTTAGATTGAAGTCTTTCGTCTCTACGACATTAGTCCCTTTGGTCAAATACTGGAAGAAGATAGGACGACTCCCCTCTGAAGCAACCTCATAGCCTGAAGGGATGGAGATGAAGACGTATCCGTTTTGCTTTTTGGAATGCAACTCGTATCGGCCTTCTGTGTCAGTGAGGGTCACCTCATAGCCGTCAGAAACTTCCACGTCGGGGACACCTTTTCCGTCACAGGCAACTGTGCCCTTCACATTCACATTCTCGACCGTTGAAGAGACATGGATACTCTCGTCTCTTGATGTGGAATTCTTCTCCATGCCTTCTACGGAGGCGAAGAAGAACGGAACGACCATTAATCCCAGAAAAATATGCAATAATTTCTTGTTCATGATGAATAGTAATAGAACTTACAAAATTAATCAAAACTATCGACAATCGTTTGGAGAAGTTTGTCTTTGACTCGACATTCCACGCTGCCATTCGCTGCAAAGATTATTTTCCGTCAGCTTCGATCGCCTGTTTGCTCCACCAGACAGGTGTCTTCATGTCATTGGCACCTCCCATTCGTTTGAGAGCAGCATTGGCATTGTCACTGTTGGTTGCCATCGTAACGGTAGGGTAGGCGAAACGTGTAGGAAGGACATGGTCATTGAGTGTGCCGGCGCCGATGGTCAGTATCGGATAACCTGTACGGCGGTATTCGTGGTAAGCTTCCATCCCGACGAAGAACAATGCGAGATATTTCTGGTTGGCAATCAATTCTTCCTTGTTCGGATTGCTGTCCCAAGAGCCGAGCGGTGAGGCGAGATAGGTGTCTATATCACTTTGAGTGATCGTCACCGGTGTCGCACTGAATTGACCTAAAGCACCCCATTTCTGCATGGAAGCGGTGATACCTGCCTCATAGTAAGTTTTGGCTTTGGCTTCACCCCCGGAGATGAGCCCTTTATAGGCTGCTTCGCAGAGAATGAAGTTCACCTCAGCATAATCCATATAGTCAGCCGGCATCTCATCGCGGCAGAATACCTCAGTGTTCAGCCACGAAGTCCCTATATCAACTTTGTTTTGCTCTTCAGACGTACAACCGGAGACGGTACCTTTCCATGTGGTGTATTTCTTGGCTTTCTTTCCCCAGATAGCCAGGCGCGGATCTTCATAGATCTCGGTGTTTTTGGCATTGTATTCTACCGTCATCTTGATCAACTGCTGAGTGAGTTTACGTCCTGCTGAAGTGAAATCGTTTTCACTGTAGTCAGCGAAGAAACTCCTGTAGGGGTCCGTGCTCTTGAAATGGACGGTAGCGTTATCGTCATTGGACGTGAATATCGGGTATTGTGCGGGATTGTCCAGAATATGGGCAAAGAGTTTTGCAGGTTCCATCCCACTGCGTCCGCTGATACGGCAGATCAATCTCAGATAGAGAGAATTGTTGAATTTCTGCCATTTGGACATATCCCCGTTGTACATGCCGTCAAGGCTGGCTTTCTGGAATATAGGATGTGCATTGTAGATGGTATTGGCAGAGTCCAGGTCAGCGAACATTTCCTTGTAGACCTCTTCCTGAGAATCAAATACTGGTTTTGAGACACCCTCGGAAATCTTGAAGGCCTGAGAGTAGGGAATGTCACCATACATATCCGTCAGATTGGACATGAGGAGAACTTTCAGCGTGAGGCCGATGGCATGCAGGGAAGCATCTCCGTCGTTCTCTGCCTGTTTGATCATCTGCATGTCATCGTTGGCATATCCGGAATAAAAATTCCAGACGCCTTTCCAGTCCTGGTCAGAAATCTTGTAGCGGTGTTCCTCACGAGTGGTACCGCCTGTGAAAGCAGTAAACTGGATGAGTTCATCGTTCCAGTACCAAGTATAGTTGAGCCATTGGCTGGCTGTACGATACAGGATAGGTTCAAAGAAGTTGTAGGCATGGAGATTGACGTCAGTACTGATAGAATTAGGGTTCTCGTTGGCATCCTCAAAACCAGAAGTACAGGAAATGGTGATGGTGGAGACAAGCGCCATGACGAATAAGGAAATATACTGTTTTTTCAATTTCATCTTTCTTGTGATATAAGATTCTTGAATATTCCGTTGATTAAAAGGCGAGGACCAGATCCATGCCGTAAGAGCGGGTCATAGGATAAGACATACTCTCGATGCCGTTGTAGATATCCGTACCGTTGAGCATTCCCGTTTCCGGGTCATACTGAGGGAACTTGGTGATGCAGAATACGTTGGTTACCCATGCTCCGATGTGAGCATTCTTCAGGAATTTCAGTTTGCTCAGTGCGCTCCTTGGGACCGTATAGTCAAGACGGATTTCCTTGCACTTGAAGAAATCTGTGCTGAAAGTATTCTCTTCCGTATTGTCACGCACCCAAACATACTTATTATAATAGGTGACAATGCTGCTTACAGCGGTGCTGTTCTTCTGGTATGACACTGTCCCGTCAGAATTTGTTACGGCATTGACGCCACTGACCGTCAGACCGTCGTCACGTCCGGCAAGAGAGTTCTTCAGTTTTCCCTGATAAGAGAGACTGAAATTGGTGACCGAAAAGCAGTGCCCGCCCATCTGAGCGGAGAAACTGGCAGAGAGGGTCAAGTTCTTGTATCGGAGACTCTGGGACATGCCTGCCCGCCAGTTCGGGTTCACTTTTGCGATGCGTCGGGTAGGAGAATCGTCAAGTTTGGGCATTCCGGTTTTGGCATCTACGAGTTTCATCCCTGAGCAGTCTACTTTGTTCCCTTTGTCATCGAGATAGTAGGAACCTTCAGGTGCCCGCTGATAGCCTCGACCGTAAATATAGTACATCTCTTGTCCGACATAAGAATAGACGTAAGTACGACTTCCTATCGTTGTGCCCATACTGGCCTGGAGAGGTTCGGAAGGATCCCAACCGTCTTGAAGTTTGATCAGTTTTTTGTGGTTAGCTGACCAGTTGAGGTTGAAAGACCATCCCCAGTCTTTCGTCTTGATTGGGACAAAACCAGCGGATATTTCGATGCCTTCATTACGGATTTCTCCGGCATTGATCATCTCTCCGGTAGCTCCGGTCACTTGGTCAAGGTCGACGCTCAATATCTGGTTATATCCGTTTTCACGATACAGGGTGAAGTCCAGATTGACACGTCCCCGGAACAGTAGAGCGTCTATTCCGCCTTCCCAACTCTCGGTACGCTCAGGTTTGATGTTTTTGCTGTAGACTGTGCCCGGCATATCATATCCTCCTGCAAAATTGGTAGAGCCGTAATATTGTTGAAGGGAATAAGGACTCGTGTCATTACCCACATTGGCCCATGAAGCACGCAACTTCAGCATGTCGATCCAAGAGGTCTTGATACCCAGCATCTTGTCTACTAAGACACTGGCACTGACGGAAGGATAGAAGAATGACCAGTTGTCGCTGGAGAGTGTACTGGACCAGTCGTTACGTGCAGTGATGTCGAGGAAGTAGGTGTTGTCCCATCCCAAGTCTGCCAGGCCATAAAAACTGTTGACGAGTTTCTTGGAACGATAGGTATAGATATCAGGTACCACGTCTGAGGGGTAGTTGTTCAGGTTGTATACCCCTTCAACCTCGAGTTTCTCCAAACTTATTTTGTTGTTGTAATAATAGTTGGAGCGGGCATTGCCTCCGAATGATGCGTTGAACATCAGTTTGTTGTCAAACCAGGAGTCATTCTTATAACTCAACAGAAAATCGGAGTTGAACTCCAGTTCGCGGATACTCTGTTCACGATAAAATCCCTGAGTGTAGGAAGTATAGAACGGTTTTTGGATCGTTCTGAATTGGTCACTCCAGTCTACTCCCGTGCGCATACTGAGCGTCAGTCCTTTGTAGAGGTTGGCTGTAACCTGTGCCGTGCCATACACCCTGTTGACGACAGAACCGTTCAGTTCCTCGTTTAATGTGCGATAGGGATTGTAACCAGAGACCAGAGCCGCACCTCCCGAGTTATCCGTAGATGACCAGTTCGTATAGTTGAAGCGGCCGTTGTCATATTCGTTTTTCCAGTCCTTGATGCTACTGGTAGGGTTTCCCCAGACCAACTGATATAAAGGGTTGTTCTGTCCGTATCCTCCTGCAGGGGTATTGTCAGTCGTCTGTCTGATGTAGTTGATACGTGAACTGATACTGATATGAGGATTCAGTTTGCTGTTCAATGCCCATGCCACTGCATCCCGCCGGTATCCGGTATTAGGCATGATCCAGTTGTTTTTGGAATCTGTAAACGAAAGTCGTCCAGTTGTGCCCTTGCCATTGTTGCCATCGATAGTCACCGTATTATTATACGTTACACCAGTTTTGAAAAGTCCGGTATACCAGTCCTTCTGATAGACAAAAGGTAAGGCCGTATATTTTCCGGTAGTCCAGTCCTTTGAAGCGTAAAGATAGCGCAGTTTGGAATCGTCATATTTCTCACCGAAAGCATAAGAAGAAGTGTGGGCATTGATAGCCACTCCATCAGGTGCTTCCGAGGAGGTAAGAGTCCAGAAACTGTATGGAGAAGCACCGTTGTCAGATCCAGGTCCATATTCAGTCTGGAAATCAGGGAAGCGGATGGCCTTGTCGAATTGTACGGAAGAATTGAGTGTTATGCCAAGGCCTTTATTGAGCCGCCCCTCTTTTGTCGTGATAAGAATGACACCGTTAGCTGCGCGTGATCCGTAGAGGGCTGCAGCGGAAGCACCCTTCAAGACAGTTACAGAGGCGATGTCTTCAGGATTCAGTTGACTGATGTCATTTCCGAAATCTACAGGCGCATCACTGTTCGAATAAGAAGAACCGCTGCCCGTTGTCGTTCCGCCTGAATTGATAGGGACACCGTCTACGACAAACAGAGCCTCATTGTTGCCATAATTCAGGGAGCGGTCGCCACGCAAGGTCACGCGGACAGAAGATGTCGGTCCACTGCCGGTCTGCAACATACTCAGTCCTGCCACTTTCCCGTTGAGCGCGTTGAGCCAGTTGCCGGAGAGATTCTCATTGATTTCATCAGAACCGATATGTGCGACGGAATAGCCCAGAGACTTGGTCTCCCGCTTGATGCCAAGGGCAGTAATGACCGTACCTTTCAGGGTAACCCCATCA
This sequence comes from Segatella cerevisiae, assembly GCF_024054555.1. Lineage (GTDB taxonomy): Bacteria > Bacteroidota > Bacteroidia > Bacteroidales > Bacteroidaceae > Prevotella > Prevotella cerevisiae. The sequence goes on from NZ_JAMXLY010000018.1 coordinate 44,787, forward strand.
GGGCGCATCTTGATGACAAGAGCCGTCGGGTCAGTCATATGATCGATGGGCAATTCCGCCTTCTTGTATCCCATATAGGATGCGGTAAGAGGCGTTTTGATGTCATTGACCTTGAAGGAGAAATTACCGTCAGTATCTGTGACGGTCATGAACTTTGTACCTTTCTGTCTAATGGTTGCCCCGATCAAAGGTGTATTCTCTTCGGCATCTACTACTTTCCCGGAAACGGAGACAGACTGGGCATGAGCCTCAGGACATCCCCAGCAAAAATCCGATAGAATAACGAAAAAAATAAATAATGAACCAATCAGTTTGCTCTTGTTACCCTTCATTTTGTTCCTTTACTATGTTTGATTTCGACCGCAAATGTAGGGCTCTGAAATTTCATTAGTGGAACAGAAATATTACGATTGGATAACAGGAAGGTTACAAAATGATGATGAACAAGACATTTGGAGTATAAAAGGGAGGGGAAAAACTTCTATAAGTTTCTCATTGAAGGCGCTCTCAAAGTCTTTCTGTACGAAGAAAGGATGAATCCAACTTTCGAGTCGATTCATCCTTTATTATTGCTAAATAACCTCAAGTTTATAGTCCGCTGCCGGATCAGTCTATTCATCAATGACGTACTGATAAATATGATTGGCAGAGATTTCGTCAGATAGATAAGTTTGCTGATTGTTCTGTAGGGGAATGATCAGACCTAAATTTGTCAGTCCTTTGGAGCAGTTCTTGTAGATGTAAAACCATGCTCCACTTAATCCGACCGTCCCACTCCAGTCTGTAGGATATCCTGTAACTTGTGCATTCTTATACACACATACAGCTGCATAGGGATTGCTCATCTTTACCTCGCCGGTAAGGATCTCCCCATAGGTGTCATTTTCTTCCTCAGTCAGTGCCTCGTTCTTGCCATAGAGATACAATTTTGTAGTTCCTGCCGGGAGATGATCCAATGGATCTTTCCATGTAATCCAGGAATACTGCTGCGTCTCTGTACCATCGGAATAGTTGGTGACGTAGATATTACAGCCATATTTAGGAACGGAGATATAGTTGCTTCCGGTATGTACTGTTATACTGTTTAGCACCGTCCCTTTCGTGATAATGGCTTGACCTTCTGACGTGTAAAGATCTTGGGAAGCCACCAGATAAGCGGTGAATGTTGTAGGTATGACCGGTACAAAATCTACAATGTCCGAACTTCTTGTTATTGCAAGCGGATTACCTTTAACGAGTGACTTGGTTCCGGCATTGTATATGAAAGGTGTGCTATTACCGGACAGGTCAAGAGTGGAGTCTGTTCCAATCTGTAGATTGACTTTCACATATTCCAAGGCAGGTCCTGTTGAATTATCATTGTCAGAGCAACCCGCAAACAAGAAAGTTGCAAACAATATGGCAAGAAAGAATGAAGCTTTTTTCATCCTTCCGGTTTTCTTAGTATTTTCAGTTCTCATCGTTATTCTATGGTCATAAAACCTCTTTTCTATTCAATGTCTGACTTTCCTCTTTCAGTCATCCGAAAGAGGAAAGGTAGGTATTTTATTTGTAATGGTTATAAACAAATTGCATTTTTATATCTGTTTAACATCTGCTGATAAGCAACGTTCTTAAATATTAATATCAGAACTGTAAGTATGTGAGAATCCATTCACTTTTACGATGAAAGAAGCCTCCGTTGCTGTTAAAGTATACTGATAAATCTGATTGGCGGCAATATCCTTTTGCAGAGTGTAGGTCTGGTTTCCCATTCCGTCAAGGTTGATTGGAATCTCTGTGTCTGTTTCCGAATTTCGGATATAGAGATAATACCAGTTGCCTTTTTCATCATAAGCATTGCCGTCTTTGTAAACCGGTTTTCCTGACACATAGCTATTCTTGTAGATGGCTACTGCGGCGTAGGGTGTAGATAGTGTTATGTCCACGGTGTTACCGTCACTGAGCAGGTCTTTCTCTTGCGTACCATAATAGTAGAGGGTTGTGGTACTTTCGGGAAGAGTTGAGGCTGGGTCAGTAGTGCTCCAAACCTTGTTGCTGTCATAGTTGCTTACAAAAACTTTATATTTCATTGCCGGTACTGTAATGGTATTTGTGCCATCGTTGACTGATACGGTTTTGACCAATTTGCCGCTCTTGTACTGCCCCTTGTTTTCTGCTGCAACAAAATAGGCTTTGAATGCGGCCGGAAGGTCTGGGGTGAAGGAACTGTCGGAAGAAGCGCTGCCTGCACGGGTGAGTCCTTTATAGGTTTGTACCCGGGCTAAAGAACTGGTTTGTTCCGTAATGTCCAAACTTGTACGGAGTTGTATCGTTACATCTTTTTCTGAGTTATTGATTATTTGATCAGGAACGGCATCTCCGCCGGAGCAGGAAAAACTGATAAAAATCGGAAGTATAACAAAGGTTAACATGAATTTTCTCATAAGACCTCCTATTTTAAAATGTTATCGTTATCCCTTTTGGGGTTATCTTCATTGGATACGGGTTATTTCGTACCTATAAAGTTATCTATTTTTCGTGAGATAACGATTTCGGTCTTGCCTGAAAAAATGTTATTTTAATAGTCTATAACTGTTATTACCTTAAATTTAACTTTCGATTAATCAGATTACTCCTTACACCTTATATATATAGAGGTTTGTCTCTGAAAGTTTTCTTTTTCACTATGAAATATACCTTTTTGGGGAAAAAGTATGATACCTATTACTGGTGATCAACCTTAGTCGACAGATACTGAATTTCGGTGAACCCGTCTTGCCTCATAACACGACTATTCCGAAAAGATATTGATGACCTCATTGATCGTCTTTTGGAAAGGATCAGCAATGATATTGATTCCTGCATCAGTTGTGTCAGTCCCTGTATGGAAGGTGAACGTATATACATTGTTACCGATGATCGGCTGCTCGAGTGCATAGGGTTGACCAGCGAATTTTGCGACACCTTCTAGATTGACCAGCGTCTTGGCAGAAATAGAGGAAACGTTGTCTTGAGGGCATCGGATATAGAGATAGTACCAGGTGCCCGTGGCATCCGTCTTGTAATAGAAGAGTGTTTCCTTTTGTTTCCCTTTATCCAGATCGTCATATTCCGGAGCTTCCGTGCTGCTCACGGGGGCAGCGTTCCTGATACAGACAGCCGAATAGGAATTGTTGATGTCGATGCTGGTGGTCTTTGTCATCGAGAAATCGATGTCGTCATCACTTGCGCCGTAGAGGTAAAGCGTCTGAGAGGCGTCTGGAAGATCGGCGATAGAGGTCTGAAACGGCTCGTTGAGAGTCTCCTTTATGCCGTGGTAGTTGGACACGTAGACCCTGCACTTCATGGCAGGGACAGAATCCGTAGCCGTATAAGTTGTCGTGGCGGTGCCGTCTGCATTCGTTTGTGTCTTGCCCTTCAATACTGTTGTATCCACGATTTCACCATAGATATACTGACCTCGTGTCTCGTCTGCGACGATATAGGCTGTCAGGGAATCCGGCATGGATGTGATTTCCGAGGGTACAGCCACCGTATTGCTATCTATGCCCTCTACCGTTGCGCGAGTTGTTATACTTTGGAGCGGTTGTTCTTTTTCAACTGTCTTGATGTTGGTAAAGGCTCCTAACGTTACCAATGTATTCGGGACTTTTGCGTCTGCCAACTCATCATCTCCTCCCGAGTGATGCGAGCAAGAGCTCATGACTACTATATTTGTCAGGATAGCAGACACTAAGAGCGTTCGTTTCATGTGTTTTCTGTTTAAACATTCACTTCTATATATTGATCGTCTTTCTGCCCAAAATCATTGAGTAGATATGACGCATTATCGTAAAATCGTCTGATGAGGGGATAGATAGCTTATTCTTTATCAGCTATCCTTTATAAGTTTATCAGAGTTCCAGTCTACATGGTAATGTACAGTTGTCGGTGTCGAACCTTGGAATGCGTCCACAGTGATGATAATTCCGCCGCTTGCGTTCACGGTGTACTGGTAGATGTTGTCAGCTGTGATGCTTTTAGGGAAGTCGTAGGCTTTCCCGTCGGGTATTCCCTCAAGGTTTTCCACTATGACTGTGAAATTGGTAGTTGTTGTGCCGTCTGTGGGTGCCTTGACATATATGTAATACCATCCTTTATTGTCGTCAAGCGCATAATCTGTCTGGTCGTTGTCATTGACGACTCCTTTGACATGACCGTTGTTAGCCACGCATACGGCAGCATAATGGTTGACCATATTCACTGTCGCATTGGCTGCAGCCGTGGTAGAACTGAAATCTGCGGTGCTGTCCGTGCCAAACAGATAGAGAGTTGTACTGCTCACCGGCAGATTGTCTTCCAAGGCTTCTACGGCACTTTCGCTGTCAGTAGTCCGGTCAGCCTCCAGACTGTTGGTCGGCTCATAATTGGTCACATAAATATGATACTTGATGGCGGGTACGGAAATACGGTTGCTGCCTTGATTGACTGTGACTTTTCTCACAATAGAACCTTTGGCATATTCGCTGGTGCCTTCAGCTGCCACAAAATAAGCCGTGAACTGGGTAGGGATAACCGGGGCGAAATTGGCGGAACTGGTTGTAATAGCTCTCGTCAATTTATTGGTAGAATTCGTGGAGAATGAACTGCTATCTTCTTTTATCTCAATTCCCGAGGTAATATCCAGGCTTACGGTAGTAATACCGGAAGTATTCCCTGATCTGGCAGTATCGTCAAGCAGACCGTTGGCATCATCACTTGAGCATGCACTGAACAACAAACTCATGACAATTGCAGCAGTCAAGCTGAAAAGCAAATTTTTCATTCTCTTGTAAAAAACGTATTCACTAAAGATTTTGTTATCTGGTATCCTGTTCAAAACTTTGGTATTGGGCCTAGGTTCATTTCTAATTTCAAAAATTCATAAGTCGGTCATTTTCAATAGCTCTGTGAGCTCCTCTTTAAAAGTTGTGCAAAATTAAATATATTATTTGATATGGGTTTGTAATAACTGTAAAAATGCGCTGTAGTTTAAATATATTTAACTATATATCGCGTTTATTTCGCTTGTTTATACATAATTTATTAGTTATTGTCTTCCGATTAACTCTCCTATATATTATTGATTTTCAATTTTTTATATTGCGTTCCGACCCATCATGAGGGTGATTTATAAGACCTTCTTCAGATACTATAGACCTTCCTATCTCCCTATTTTTTGGGGTTACGGATAAGATTCAGTCCAAAGATGTTTTTATCACTTATTGCGTTGCATCTGCTTGAGTGAGTTAATTGATATGCATCCTATACTTACGGGATAGAGGGAGACATCCATCTTATCAATACCTATTCCCACCCACCAATATGCACGATAATGGTGCACCAAAATGGTGGATAATGGTGTACCATTATCCACCATTTTGGTAAGTCCTATTCATGAAAGACAAATTCAAGTCTAGATATTGCGCGTCTCTGACTGAGACTAAGATTCTCCGTGTGTTTGTGGAGGGGTATGTTATTAGACATTACCTGTATTGCCATTAGCAAGCCTATTGCCAAAGTCGTCTTATAGTGATGATGGATCAATGGTGAATTCCGTAATTTCATTACAGTTATAGGCAACAATCGGATTGCTTATTACAATAGAGGTTATTGGTGAGAGTGTTTGAAATAAATACTTTCAGAAGGTATGAAACTGATGGGGAAACTTGACAAAAGAGGTTTCGCTGAGTTCAACCTTCTGAAAGTATGACTGGAGAGATGCCTGTCAAAAGAGAAAACGGCCTGTCCGGAAGGCGGAAGATTTCATTTGCAGGAACGCTTCTCTAATCCTGAGGCAGGTGCATTCTGACTCATTTGAAGAGTTGCATGAGACCGTAGTAAAATCCGGGGATGGCTACTGTACCATGGGTATCATCAGGGAAATCTTTCAGAAAATAGTGGAGTCCCTTGATCTGCGGCAAAGTAGTAGACAGCAGATGATCAGCGTCATAGAAATGCGTGATCACACGGTCTGTCCGCTTCTTTGTGGCCGTTCCGACAAAGAGATTCTTCCCGGTGAAATCCTTTCCGGCAATCAGGCTTCCTGCAGACTTGGCTAACTTGGCCTGATCCCACCAGAGGCTAGGGTCGATGGCGATGTAGGTGTCAAACAACTCCGGATGATTGAGGAAGGTGTACATCGTAAAAAGTCCTCCATAGGAATGGCCGATCAGGACATTGTGACCGTTCGTTCTGAAAGCACTGTCCACCGCATGACGGAGCTCTCCGGTAAGGAATTTGGAGAAATTCTTGCTTCCTCCACCTTCTACGGCAGCACCGGGAGAAATCTTCCCGTCCCTCCCTGCAGCGGATGCTGTGGGTGTCAGGTCACGTGTCCGGTCCGTGTTCAGGACGCCTACGATGATATGCTCAGGCATTCTTTTCCCTCTTCCCGAACAGAGGACATGGGTCATGCCCACCATTGCCTTGAAGAAAGAGTCGCCGTCAAGCAGATAGATCACTGGATAGGTCTCTTTACTGTTTTTGTCATAGTTATCAGGCAGATGAACCCAATAGCTTCTTTTTTCATGCAAGACTTTTGAATCCAAGGTGTACTGTTTGCCAATACAAATATCCTCCTGACTCCATAAGCATAAAGGAGTCAAGAGGAATAAGAGAATAATGAGGTTTCTGTTCATTCTATCTATTCAAGAAGAAAGTATGTTTCCTTTTTCATATTATTCTACCGGAATGAGTTTGCCAACGCCACTGATCTGTTCAGCACCTACAGTAAGTCCTTTGGTCGCTTCGCCTGTCTCAGGGTTAATGCAGTAAATTGTAGGTTGGGTGCCGTCAGTCGTAGTGATAGGCATATAAGCGATTCCGTTCTCGACATATGGTTCATCACCAAAGCCCGAGATAACGCTGGCATCAGGCAAGCCCTTTACAAAAGTGAGGGTCTTGTTTTCACCATTGTAAACCGCCAGTTGATTGGCTGTAAATCCTTTCTCTGTCAATGGTCTGTCATACATCAACAGAAGGAAATTATCTTTTGTGAGGTGCCAGCTGCGGACAAATGATTTGCCGTTGGAGAGGGCTTCGATATTGCAGTAGTAGTTCGGGTCAAACTCCTCCGTACCTGATTTGATGCGTACGACACCTGCAGGCAGAGTAGTCTTCTGTTCGTCAGAGGTCATGGTCTTGGCATAACTGGGTGAGAAGACATACACGTCCCCATTGTCGGCAGCCCATATCATCTGATAATACTGAGAACGACTTCGGCCACAAGCATAACTGATCTTGTCGGTCTTGATCAGTTTCGGGTTGCTCAAAGTCTGGTCTTTGTAAATGGCTATCCATGCTTCGTTGGGATACTGTGTCCATTGCAATTCCCCTTTGACATAAGTGCTGCTGCCGACACCGCCTGATTCTGTCTTTACGAGATCTGGATATTTGACATACTTGCCGCCTTCAGCCTTTACGCCATACTGGCTTAAGCCCATAGGGATAGGGGCGGAGAAGATCTTGTCGTTCACTTGCAGAATGCCTGCCAAGGTGACGAACTCACCATTGCCCAGATAATTCTCGGCCTTCATGACATCCTGATTGTCGGTGTAAGTTTGGTCCTTCACGTTCAGGTAAGAGACCAGGAATCCCTTAGGCAAGTAACCGTTTTCGTCGGCATACTGCTTGTCGAGATCTCCTGTGGAGGTGGTGATGATATAGTCGTTGAAGGTACCGTATGAAGTGAATCTCTTGATCTCATAGGTCATGTCACGCTCCTGCAAATCGCCTTTGGAATTTAGAATGTAAGAGGAACTTACGCCAGCATTTCCCTGGTTGTATACCAGACGGTACAGATACTTGTTCTGTTGGAATATCCAATATGTTCCGTCTTCTGTCACCAACCCGTTGTGCAAGGTCGTTACCGAACCTGTGTCAAGTGCTTCTGCCTTCAACAGGTAATTGGCATCTGATGAAGTTGCGACGACCACATAACTGGCATTTGATCCAGGACCCACAGGGTTGACCGGCTCTGAACTATCGTTGTCACTGCTGCAGGATGCGAGCATGCACCCCGCTGTTATCATTGTTAAAAAACTCTTTGTGAAATACTGTTTCATCTTATTGTTATTGGTTACTGTTATATAAATGATTATCAATTACCGAAATAAACTCTGAACTTTCCATAGAATGCTCTGCCGGCTTTCTGAAGACTGAAATTGTCGTATAACTTTTCATTCGTGAAGTTTCTGCATTCAAATGAAATATTATAGCGGCCACGGTGCATACTGTAGGAAACTGTGATGTTGTGAGAGAACTGGGAAGGTACGACAAATTTTGAACTGCTGCCCAATGCCTCTGAATAAAGTGGGAAGTTGTGTACATAGAAATTGTCGTAAGTGACAGTCAGCAGATTGTTCTTCTTCCATAGATCCCGCCAATAGAAAGTGACGTCGGCATTAGCAAACCTATATGGTATATTCGGCATGCGGGTGCCGTAAGTAAGGTTCTTCTGTCCGCTGCCTTCAGCAACGGTCTTGACATTGTCGTACACATTCATCTGTGTGAAATTGCCCCCGACACTCACCCAGTTGGCAAATCCATATCGGGCGGAAACATTGTATCCTCTGGTCTTCACCCGTCCGTGGTTTTCGTAAGTCGCACCGGACTTCCCGCCACTGAGGTCAACCAGTTTGCGCTGGATATAATCTTTTGTATATCTGAAGATCAATCCGCCTTCTACGTATAAGGTGTGTTTTCCGTATACGCCGTTGTAGCCAACATTAAAGTTGATGTTGTTGCTGTTCTCTGGTTTTATCTTCACATCCCCGCTCTCCATGTCTTCATCTCCGAACATCTCTTCGTTGGTCGGGAGACGGTATGCTTTCTCATAGGACAACTTAGCCTGCAGTGACTTCAATATGAAGTAAGTGCCTGCAACACCGTACCCGAAGGTATTTGTCGTCTTGCTGGTACGGGTATATTTGTCTTGTGCTGCTGACGTGGCTATAGGACCGGCAACATATTGGTGGTAATATTTGCCGAATACGGAGAGGTTCCAGTGATCTGAAGGCATCAGGCGATAGGAGAGTCCACCTATGCCTTTGCGGGTCTCTTTGGCGATGGCATCTTCCGTATTGGTCTCGTTCAAGAGAGATTTGTTGGTCCGCTTGAAATGGTCCATCACATAATTCAATGTGAAGAGATTGGCCTTTCCGAGATAGTAATTTGCCGTGAACGTTCCATTCCAGTTGTTGTTCTTGGAGCGTACATCCTGGTAAACTTGTTCTCCGGGCATCCTCATCTGCCGTTTCTCTCCCCGCCAGTTGTATTCATAGGAAGACGTATCGACATTTTCTGTGATATTCTTGTTGTAGTTGGCCGTGAGCGTGACGTTGAGGCCTTTAGTAAACAGGTTGTGCTTCTGGTATTCCAGGGACGGCATGAGCGAGTACCCTTTGCGGAATTTCCCGCCGAACACAATTTCCTGTCTGACACCGGTCTGTATGTCTTTATGCATGTGCGAATAGGCTAAACCGAGCATCAATCGGTCTGCCCAACTTTTATTGACAAAGCCGATCTTCCCGATGACTGCTTCATTGTGGTAAGTATCATGGAAGCGCTTCACATGCTCTATGACAGTGTTGTTGATGGCTCCTGTCGAGAAATCCTTGACGGGGGTATCGACATGGTAGTCATTGTCGGAATAATTCTGGAAGGCATTGATCTCATAGGTGAAACCGTTCTTGAAGGTCTGCCCGAAGTTGATATAGGACTTATGTGTGTTGAATGACCCATAGGAATAGGATGCATCGACAAACCAGTTGTTTTCGGGATGCTTCTTGGTGATGATATTGATCACGCCGCCAAGGGCATCCGTTCCGAATCCTACAGGCACGACACCTTTGTAAACTTCTATGCGGTCTGCATAGTTTACCGGGATGTTGTTCAACCCGAAAGAACTGCCCACGCCTTCCTGGGGAACACCGTCAATGAAGACCTTGACCTGTTTCCCGTCAAAGCCGTCCATCATCAACTGCATGTCGGAACCTACACCCCCGGATTCACGGAGTTTGATGCCTGGAGCCTGAGCGAGTGCGTCGCTGAGGTTCTTGGTGGAGTTCTGAAGTGCTTTGGTATCAATGGCGATGACATTGTAAGCAGATTCTTTGATTTGCTGGATAGGTGATTTGGCGACAACGACGACATCCTTCAGTTTCAAAGCGTCATCATTCAACTTGACATGGACGGTCCTCGTCTCGTTGGCTTTTAGGTTCTTGATTTTTGTTTCTTGAATAGCATGGCCTACGTATGACACACACAAAGTATAACTACCCGCAGCTACGGACAATGAAAAATTTCCATGGTCATCGGTTTGTGTGGATATAGAAGTGTTGTCTTTTAAATAGACTTTTGCGTAACTGATCGGAGTGTTATTAGATTTTACATCTCCCTTGATGATTGATAATTGGTTACTGAAGTTTCCCACCTCATAAAATAGGCTAAAAACAGTACTGTAAAAATAAAAGTTTCTCGCAAAAAAGTTGTAAATTTGTAGTATCAATCAAACAAATAACACTTTTTATTAAGAAACTTTTATGCATACAAAAATAACCAATTTCCATGAGTTGAGCAAACTTCTGAGTGTTAAAAATAACGTAGAAGAGGATATCATGACATATTTTGTCCATTTTGGTCTGGGGCATCTTCTGCATCGCCTGTCTTTGGAGAAACAAGGTGGCATATCGGCGGTTCAGCTGATCTTGTCACTGTGCCTGTTCCGTATCAACGGCGAAAGCATTCATTCCATCTACAAGAAGAG